>JBGQLP010000059.1:0-17236 GCA_041500125.1 Gemmatimonadota bacterium | reverse complement strand
GCCAGGACCCCGGGCTCCGCTTCGAGACCGTCACCGACATCCGAGATCTGCTGGCCCGGGAAATCATGGGCCACATGCGCGCTATGGGCACCGGCCGGCAACTCTGTTTGATCGAGCCCAAGTACGCGGGTGACGGTCCCGACGAGCAGGCCCAGGTGGCCGAGTACCTGCGCCGGCGGCACGGCCTCACCGTCATGCACGCAGATCCGGCCGAGCTGGAGCTGCGCCAGGGCAAGGTGTGGTACGAGGGGAACGAGGTGGACATCGGATATCGGGACTACAGCGTGAGCGACCTGATCGATCTGCAGGAGGAGGGGATCGACATCGCCCCGATGCGCGCGCTGCTGCGGGAGAACCGCGCCATCTCCTCCATCGCGGCGGACCTGGACCAGAAGAGCTGCTGGGAAGTACTCACCGACCCGGTACTCTCCGAGAAGTACTTCACCGGGGAGGAACACGACCTGTTCCAGCGGCACATCCTCTGGACCCGGATACTCTCGGACCGGAGGACCGTACTACCGGATGGGCGGCCGGGGGCGCTGTTGGACTATGTGTGCTCGCACTACGACACCCTGGTCTTGAAACCCAACCGCAGCTATGGGGGAGAAGGGATCATCCTCGGCTGTTCGGTGACCCGGGCGGAGTGGGACGCGGCGATCGAGGCCGCGCTCGCCGACTCAGAGCGTTGGGTGGTGCAGCAGCTGGCGAGCATCCCGGTGCGGGAGTTCCCGGTGATGACACCGGAAGGACGGGTTCACGCCGAGCCCTTCTATACGGTGATGGGCTTCGCCGCGAGTGAGCACGGCATGGCGATCCTGGCGCGGGCGTCGCAGAAGCAGGTGGTGAACGTGGCCCAGCGGGGGGGATTGGCCGCCGTGATGGTGAGCCGCTCGGTCCCGGAGATCGGGTCCACGGCATAGGTCGCCGCTCACTCTGCCTCATCCCGTCCTCACATCCTGGACCCGGACTGGCAGCGTAACCATCGTCTTCCCCATCCAGCGAAGCCGCTTCTCCACCGCGAGCGCCGTCTCGTTGTGCAGCAGCCGATGATACCATTTCTCCCGCTGGAAGATCATCTTCCCCGCGAAAAAGACGGTTTGGGGAAACTCCCGGGCCACTGCCAGGCATAGCTTCTCCGCCTCCGCGACAGCCTCTGTGCCGATGACCATCCGCGATGTGGCCGGCACCCCCAGCCCAATGGCTAACGCGACATATTTCCCCAGCATCTCCTCAGTCTTAGTCCGAAGTTCCTCCAGCGCGTGCTCCCCTTTGAATTCGCCGGAGTCCACCACTCCGATCGACAGGAAGACCAGACCTTTGAAGTGGCCCGGGAACGTTCGAAAGATGTTCAGTACGGTGTGAATGCCGACACCACCGTACGAACCCACCAGAACGGCGGCGGTAGGTTGTTTAGGGTCGACCTGGCTTGCTGCCGATTTCGGTCGTGCCGGTACCGTAAGGGGTAGATCGCCGAGCTCCTGATAGAGTTGATCGAGAGTGGCAGAAACACGGCGATAGTGCCGACGAATGATGAAGCAGAGTGCGATCACCAGAATGGTTATTACCATGGTAATCCAACCGCCCTGGGCGAACTTCTCGTACACTGTCGTGAGCAGAATTGTCGCGCACAGCATGAACCCGGCGGCAAAGAGACTCAGGCGGGTTCTCCACTCTCGGCGAGTGTGCCGATGCCGATACCAGAATCGCAGCATCGCCAGCATGGACAGTGAGAATGTGAGAAACACGTTGATGCTGTACATCACGACCAGATGACCTACGTCGCCAATAGTATAGATGAGCGCCGCCAGGGCAGCGCTGCCCATGAGCAGGATGCCATTCTGGGTGGTAAGGCGCTCCGAGAGGGCTGCAAACCGGTGAGGAACCCACGAATCCACGGCCATGTTGGCCAAGACCCGAGGGCCATCGATAAAACCGGCTTGGGCGGCGACGACTAGAAGCATCGCCTCGGAGATGAGCGTCAGAATGAGGAAGGTTCCACTGAACGGGAAGCCTGCCGCTAAACGCTTGGTCAACACCGCATTCATGGTCTTACCGGGCTCCGGTGTGATGTGCCACAGCAGATAGCAGAGCAGAAGGCCGGACGCCGTGAATGCGAGCGAAGCGCCCATGTACAGCATAGTGCGTTTCCCGGTTTCCACCTTCGGCTCCCGCATGATAGGGAGGCCGTTGGAGACAGCCTCAATCCCCGTGTAGGTGCCGCCCCCGAGCGAATATGCCCGGATAAAGAGCAGCAACAGGCCACCGACTCCGACCGTAGCGGCGCCGTGGCTCAATCCAGCCTGCACGCTCCGAGCCGTCGCTGGGAGTTCCGGCAGGTGCCCCAAAATGCCCCAGCCGATCAGCAAGACGTGCGTTATCAGAAAGAGGAGAAAGGCCGGCAAGAGCGCCATCACCGATTCGCGGACACCCCGTATGTTGAGGGTGGTGAGGAGCAAGATGAACCCGAATTCAACGGCGAGCTTGGCCCCGTGCCACGCCGGTGGCAGGAAGCTGAAGAGCGCGTCCCCTGCCGCGGCTATCGAGATCGTGATCGTGAGGACATAGTCCACCAGCAGGGCTGAGCCCGAGATCACACCTGCACTCGGTCCCAGGATGCTACTGGCCACTACGTATCCACCACCACCGGTGGGGAATTCCTCGATGATGCGTCGGTAGGCTGCCGAGATCAGCAATACCGTAGTTGCCATCAACATTGCCAGTCCCACGGCAAGGTAGGTGTGCTCCCGGAGCGCCTTGAACGCCTCCTCAGGGCCGTATGCGGACGAGGACAAGCCGTCCGCGCCCAGGCCAACCCAGGCGAGGAACGGAATCAACGACAGCCGGTGAAAGAGCCGGTTATCTCGAAGGTCGCGTGGCCTTCCCACGAGCAGGCGTCGGAAGCGCCGAGCGAGCGTTTGGGGTGGTGGTGAAGAACCGGACACAGGCTCCTCTGTTGTAGAGCTTGACCTTCGAGCGATTAATCTGCCTTGAACCGGTAGCCCACCCCGGGTTCTGTAAGTAGGAGGCGAGGTCGTGTTGGGTCAGGCTCGATCTTTTGCCGGAGCTGCATGATATAGATGCGCAGGTAATGGGTCTGCGTAATGAAATTGCTGCCCCAGACCTCCTGGAGGAGTTGTCGATGGGTGAGGAGCTTCCCCGCATGCCGCACCAAGGCAACCAGAAGCCTGTACTCTGTGGGCGTGAGGTGTAGCTGCTGGCCCGCCCGGAAAACCTGCCGTTGTGCCAAGTCTACTTTCAGCTCGCCCATCTCGAATACCGGATCGGGAGCGTCACCGGGCTGGAGTGAGGCATGCCGCAACGCCACCCGGATCCGGGCGAGCAGTTCTTCGACACCGAATGGCTTGGTGAGGTAGTCGTCCGCCCCCAGGTCGAGGGCAGCGACCTTATCCTGCTCGCGGCCGCGGGCGGAGAGGACGATGATCGGAGTGCGGGTCCACTCTCTGAGCTGCCGAGTCACCTCCAGGCCGTCGGTATCGGGCAGCCCGAGGTCGAGCAGGATCACATCCGGATTTCTGCCGGCAGCTTGGGCAAGCCCCTCCTTTGCCGTCGCGGCCTCGACCAGACGGTAGTCGTGGCCGCCGAGCGCGGCGCGGAGGAATCGCCGCATCTGGGGCTCGTCTTCGATCAGGAGGACGAGGGGGGCCGGACGGTCCACGCGCTGCCGACCTCGATTTCTTGACCTTCGGGGATCGTTTCCTCGGGGACGAGCTCGGGTGGCGTGCCGGTGATCGGTAAGGAGAGACGAAAGACCGCCCCACCACCGGGCCGGTTCTCGGCCCAGATTTTCCCACCGTGCGCAGTCACGATCCCCCGGCATATGGTAAGGCCCAGGCCGATCCCGCCGCTCCCTGCACCACCCCGATAAAACTTCTGGAAGATGGTCTCCTCCTCGCCAGGCAGAAGTCCTGGACCGCGGTCGGCGACGTATGCGATCACCTCTCCGGTCCCGGCCTCGGCACCCACGTCGATCGGTGTTCCCGGGGGCGTGTGCTTGGCGGCGTTCTCCAGGAGATTGACGAAGACCTGTTCCAGCAGGATCTCATCGACCGCGACCAGCGGCAAGTCGCGGGGAAAGGTCGTCGTCACGGGGTGGCCGCGGAGCTGTGCGTCGGTCCGGAGCAGGGCAACCCCCATCACGTCGGAGAGGAGCTGCCACTCCTTCTGCACCTGGAGCGTGCCCGCTTCTACCCGGATCATATCGAGCAGATTGGCCACCAAACGTGTCATCCGCTGAGACTCCTGCACGATAGTGGCTGCGAGCTCCCGCCGGGCGGCCAAGTCGGGCTCTGCCTCCTGCAGCAACGTGCTCGCCGCGCCTTCGATCGAAGCGAGCGGCGTACGCATGTCGTGCGAGAGGGAGCTCAGTAAGGCGGTACGTAGCCGCTCCGCCTCGACCTCGACTTCGGTCTGCCGGCTGTGCTCGGCCAATGCCAGTCGCTCGAGGGCGGACGCGGTCTGGCCGGCCAGGGCCTCGAGCAACCGCCTGCGGGCGGGATCGCGAAATTGGGCGGGATCGGCTAGCGGAATTCCCACCACTCCCACCGCCCGATCGGAGGACGAAAGGGGCAGGTAGAGCGCCGCGGCGGCCGGGAGGGTAGACGTGCCCCGCCCTGCTGCCTGCTGGTGGTCGAAGGTCCACTGGGCGACGGCCCGCTCCCGCTCGTCGAGAACATAGGGCGCCGGACCTGCGGGGGAGACCGCGCCACCATCGCCAGGCAGCAAGAATACCGCTTCGACCGCAAAGGTATCGCGGAGACTCCGCAGGGCCGCGGCCAGGATGGCGTCACGGTCCCGCGCAGCCGCAAGATCCCGGCTCAGGGCATAGAGCGCCGAGGTGCGCTGCTCCCGCTCTCGCGCCGCTTCTGCCTGAGTCCGGATCCTTCCGGTGAGATTTCCCATCACCAGCGCCACCACGAGCATCACGGCGAAGGTGAGGACGTAACGGACATCCGACACCGAGAAAGTGTAATAGGGGTGAACGAAGAAAAAGTCGAACGAGGCGATACCGACCAGTGAGGCCACCAGGGCCGGTCCCCGGCGAAAACGCGTCGCCGCTACCACCACGGCCAGCAGGTAGAGCATTGCGGCATCGATCGGCGGGATCGTCACACCGGCTCGGCGCAGCGGAACCCCGATTGCCGTCGGGATCACGGCGATCGCCGCCGCGGCGAGGTAGTCCCGCGGAGACGACTGGCCGGAAGGCGTGGCGGCCGTACGCGGCTGGCCTCCTTCCTCCTCGTCGCCGGTGATCGCCAGCAGCTCGATCCCACCGCTCGTCCGGACCAGGGCATCGAGCAGGGAGCCCTGAAACAGCTCGCGCCATCGGGGGCGCTTGGCTTTGCCCAGGACGATCCGGGTGATGTTGTGGGCCCGGGCGTACGCGACGATCTCTTCCGCGGCGCTCTGGCCGCTCAACGTCACCGCCCTCCCGCCCAACTGCTCGGTCAGCTCCAGCGCGCGGAGGATCTCCTCCCGCTCCTCCGCGGTCAGCCGCTGATCGCGCGCGGTCTCCACGTGCACCGCGCTCCAGTCGGCGTGGAGACGGGCAGCCATGCGCCGCGTCGCCCGCACCAGCCGCGCCGGGGTGGAGCTCGGTCCGATGCAGACCAGGAGCCGCTCCGCCGCCGCCCAAGTGTCCTGAATTCCCCGCTCGGCCATGTAGCCGCGCATCTGCGCGTCTACTCGCTCCGCGGTCCGGCGGAGCGCCAGCTCGCGGAGGGCGATCAGATTGCCCTTGCGAAAGAAGCGCTCGATCGCCCTTCCGGCTTGCTCCGGGACATAAACCTTGCCTTCCCGCAGCCGCTGCTGCAGCACGTCGGGCGAGACGTCCACCAGCTCGACCTCATCGGCGCGCTCGAGGATGGAGTCGGGGACGGTCTCCCGCACCCTGACCTCGGTGATCTGCGCGACGACGTCGTTGAGGCTCTCGAAATGCTGGATGTTGACTGCGGTGTAAACGTTGATCCCGGCGGCAAGGAGCTCTTCGACGTCCTGCCAGCGCTTGGCGTGGCGGGAACCTGGAGCGTTGGTGTGGGCCAGCTCGTCAACCAGGAGGAGAGCAGGACGGCGGGCGAGCGCCGCGTCCAGGTCGAATTCTTCGAGCAACGTACCGCGGTATTCGCGGCTCGCGCGGGGAAGCAGCTCGAGCCCGTCAAGCAGGCGGGCAGTCTCGGCCCGGCCGTGGGTTTCTACTACCCCCACAACGACATCGAGGCCTTCCGCGCGTTTGGCGCGGGCGGCCTCGAGCATGGTGAATGTCTTCCCCACCCCCGGGGAGGCGCCCAGGAAAACCTTGAGTTGTCCCCGGCGCGCCCGGGCCGCCTGGTCCTGGACGCGACGGAGGAGAACGTCCGGATCTGGGCGCGGGACGGTCATCGGGCAGCAGGTGTCATGGGTGCCCTAAAGATACTCCCCGCCCGGGTACCAGGCTGTCGAGCGCGAGGTTCAGCATGAGCACGTTCACCCGGGGCTCCCCCAGGAATCCCAGTTGGCGTCCTTCCGTATGCCGGCTCAGGAGCAGTCGCAGGGTATCGGCGCTGATCCCGCGCGCCCGCGCCACGCGTGCCACTTGAAGCTCCGCATTCGCGGGAGAGATATGCGGGTCGAGACCGGAACCGGAGGCGGTGACCATGTCAGCGGGGATCCGTCCGCGGACGGCGCCATCCTCGTGGACAACCTTCTCCACGGCGCCGGCGAGCAGTGTGTCGGCGAGCTTCCGGTCGGTCGGGCCCTTGTTGGTTCCCCCTGAGGCCGTGGCATCATAGCCAGTTCCTGCCGCCGAGGGGCGGGGATGAAAGTACTCCGGCCGGTTGAAGGCCTGGCCGAGTAAAGCGCTGCCGAGTGTACGGCCACCCGAGACCACCTGGCTGCCATTTGCCTGCCAGGGAAAGAGGAGTTGGGCCAGCCCGGTCACGATGCCGGGATAGATCACTCCGGTCAGAACGCAGAGCAGCAGAGTGAAGATGAAGGCCGGGCGAAGTTGACGGCGGAGCATGGCTTAGACCAATCCCAGAGCGGTGAGGAAGACATCGATCAGCTTGATCCCGATGAACGGCACCAGTAGACCACCCACACCATAGGCCAGCAGGTTTCGCCGCAGGATGACCCCTGCCGGGGCGGCACGGTACGTCACCCCGCGCAGGGCGAGTGGGATGAGCGCAATGATGACCAGTGCGTTGAAGATGACACTGCTCAGAATGGCGGACTGAGGCGAGCCCAGTCGCATGATGTTGAGGGCATTCAGCTCGGGATAGGTGGCAGCAAACATCGCGGGGATGATGGCAAAGTACTTGGCCACGTCATTGGCGATCGAGAACGTGGTGAGCGACCCCCGGGTCATCAGGAGCTGCTTTCCGATCTCCACCACTTCGATGAGCTTGGTCGGGTTGGAGTCGAGGTCCACCATGTTCCCCGCTTCCCGGGCCGCCTGGGTGCCGCTGTTCATCGCCACCCCGACATCGGCCTGGGCCAGAGCCGGAGCGTCGTTGGTGCCGTCTCCCGTCATGGCAACCAAACGACCGCCGCCCTGCTCCTTCCGGATCAGCACCAGCTTGTCCTCCGGGGTGGCCTCGGCGAGGAAATCATCCACCCCGGCCTCGGCGGCGATCGCGGCGGCGGTCAGCGGGTTGTCGCCCGTGATCATGACGGTCCGGATCCCCATGGTGCGAAACCGCTCGAACCGCTCCTTCAACCCGCCCTTCACCACGTCCTTCAGGTGAATGGCGCCCAGTACTCGGGTCTGGCCGTTCTCCCGTTGAGCGACGACGAGTGGGGTCCCGCCCTGGCGCGCAATCGACTCCACCACCCGGCTGGTTTCGGGCGGCATGGTGCCCCCGGACTCACTTACCCACCGCGTGATCGCATCAGCGGCTCCTTTCCGAAGCTGGCAAGCCGCCAGGTTCACCCCGCTCATTCGGGTTGCCGCCGAGAACGGAACGAAAGTCATGGCAGGCTGGCCGTCGCCTGCAATCGCCTGGCGTCCGCGAAGCCCGTAGCGCTCTTTGGCCAGGACCACGATACTGCGGCCTTCCGGCGTTTCGTCGGGAAGGGAAGCGAGCTGGGCCCGGTCGGCCAGGTCCTCGACCCGCACCGAGCCGAGCGGCAGAAACTCGACCGCCTGCCGGTTTCCCAGGGTGATGGTGCCGGTCTTGTCGAGCAGCAGGGTGTTGACGTCGCCGGCCGCCTCCACCGCACGGCCGCTCATGGCGATCACGTTGTGCTGGATCAGGCGGTCCATCCCGGCGATGCCGATGGCGGAGAGCAGTCCGCCGATCGTGGTGGGGATCAAACAGACCAGGAGCGCGATAAGGACCGGCACCGGCACGTTGCCGCCGCTATAGACGGCGAACGGCTCCAGGGTTGCCACCGCGAGCAGGAAAACGATCGTTAGTCCCGAGAGCAGGATGGTGAGCGCGATCTCGTTCGGGGTCTTCTGCCGGCTGGCGCCCTCGACCAGGGCAATCATGCGGTCGATGAAGGTTTCGCCCGGGTTGGCGGTCACCCGAATGACCATCCAGTCGGAGAGCACCCGGGTCCCGCCGGTCACCGCGGAGCGGTCGCCGCCGGATTCGCGGATGACGGGAGCCGATTCGCCGGTGATGGCGGACTCGTCCACCGACGCGACCCCCTCCACCACCTCCCCGTCGGCCGGAATGAGATCGCCGGCCTTGACGATCACGTGGTCGCCGCTCCGGAGCTCGTTGGCAAAGACGGAGAGGAAGTCGAGATGATAGCTGGGGTCGCGGAGCCGCTTGGCCCGGGTCTCCTGCCGCTGCCCCCGGAGCGCATCGGCCTGCGCCTTGCCCCGGCCCTCCGCCATGGCCTCCGCGAAGTTGGCAAAGAGCACGGTGAACCAGAGCCAGACCGCGATCTGGAGGGTGAACCCCCAGTCCCCCCGTCCCGCGAAGATGTCCCGCACCAGCACCAGGGTCGTCGCCACGCTCCCCACCAGCACCACGAACATGACCGGGTTCCGCACCATGTGGCGCGGGCTCAGCTTGTAGACCGATTCCGAGATTGCGCGACGCACGATCGCGCGGTCGAACAGGGGACGCTTCACCGCAGCCATATCAGAAGAGCCTTCCTGCGTGCATCAAGAGATGCTCGACCACGGGACCCAGAGAGAGCGCCGGGAAGAAGGTGAGCGCGCCGACAATGATGATCACCCCCACGAGCAGTGCCACGAAGAGCGGCGTCGTCACCGGAAAGGTCCCCGCGGTCTCTGGAGCCGATGGCTTCTCGGCGAGGAACCCGCCGAGCGCCAGCGCCGGGACGATCATGGCGAATCGTCCCACCAGCATCCCCATGCCGAGGATCGTGTTGTAGTAGTAGGTCGAGCCGGTGAGTCCGGCGAAGGCGCTGCCGTTGTTGCCGGTGACCGAGGAGAAGGCATAGAGGATTTCCGACAGGCCGTGGGGTCCCGCGTTGTTGAGACCGGCAAGGCCGGGCCGGATCACCGATGAGAACGCGCTGAGGACCAGGATGGTGGCGGGGAAGATGAGCACGTAGAGCATCGCCATCTGGACCTCGCGGGTCTGAACCTTCTTCCCCAGATATTCGGGTGTGCGGCCCACCATGAGCCCGGCGATGAATACGGTAAGCACCACCATCACCAGCATCCCATAGAGCCCGGCACCGACCCCGCCGAAGATCACCTCGCCCAGCTGAATGTTGAGCAGAGGCACCATGCCGCCGATGGGGGTGAACGAGTCGTGCATGGCGTTCACCGCGCCGCAGGAGGCATCGGTGGTGATCGTCGCGTACAACGCGGAGCTCGCGATCCCAAAGCGCACTTCCTTCCCCTCCATGTTCCCGCCCGGATTCATGTCCGACGCGGCGATGTCCACGCCCCGCGCGGCGTGGATCGGGTTACCCCGCGCCTCGGCCCAATAAGCGGTCGTGACGCCGGCAAGGAAGAGGGTGAACATCGCCGCCCACACCGCCCAGCCATGCCGCTGTTTGCCCACCATCCTTCCCAGCAGGTAGGTGAGGGCCGAGGGGATGGCGAAGATGGCGAACATGGACCAGAAGTTGGACCACGGGGTCGGGTTCTCGAAGGGGTGGGCGGAATTGGCGTTGAAGAATCCGCCGCCATTGGTGCCAAGCTGTTTGATCGCCTCTTGGCTGGCGACCGGCCCCATCGCAATCGTCTGCTTGGCGCCCTCGAGTGTGGTCACCTCGAGGTAGGGGTGGAAGTTCTGGATGACACCCTGCTGGACGAACAGCAGAGCCAGGACTACGCAGATCGGGAGCAGGACGTAGAGTATTCCCCGCACCAGGTCGGCCCAGAAGTTCCCCAGCCGGCCGCCGGAGCGCCGGGCAATGCCCCGGACCAGAGCCACCGCGACCGCCATGCCCACCGCAGCCGAGGTGAAGTTGTGGAACGCGAGCTGGGTCATCTGCGAGAGGTAGGACATGGTCGACTCGCCGACGTACGACTGCCAGTTCGTGTTGGTGGTAAACGAGGCGGCGGTCTCGAAGGCCTGACGGTCGACTACAGCCGGAAGCTTCTGCGGATTCAAGGGAAGCAGATGCTGCATCCGGAGAACGGCGTAGGTCAGCAGCATCGAAGCCAGGCTGAAAATCAGCATCGAGCCGGCGTACTCGGTCCAGTGCTGGTCTTCGGTGTGGTCGATGCCCGCCGTGCGATACAGCACGCGCTCCACCGGCGCGAGCCAGCGTGTTCGACCTTCGTAGACCGCCACCAGGTAGAGCCCCAGCGGCTTCGTGACCGCCAAAACCGCGAGCGTGAAGCACGCGATTTGGAGCCATCCGTTTGCGGTCACGTCAGAACTTCTCCGGGTGCAGGAGGCTGTAGATCAGATAGACCAGGATCCCAAGAGTTACGAGACCCGTGACCAGCCATTCCGCGCTCATTGCGAGCTCCCCTCCGGGCCCTTGCCGCGGCCCAGCCGGTTGCACCCACGAACGTAGAGGAGCATGGCGATGAAGAACGCCAAGGTCGCGAGCAGATACACCAGATCGAGCATCCCGCCTCCGTAAGAAGCCTGGATGCGAACCTATGTCTGGCAGGCGTAAAAAAGGGGTAAGAAAATGCGGCGGGCTTGTTAAGGCGGCGTTAAGATGCCGCCATCGACTAGTACTGCTGCTCCGTCGGCCGAACCAAGATCTCGTTGATGGCCATCCGGCGGGGTCGGGTCACGATGTAGGCGATGGCTTCCGCAATGTCTTCCGCATGCAGACGTTCCACCCCCTCGAACCGCTTCAACAGCTGGGCTTGAACCTCCGGCCGCACATGGGAGAACAGCTCGGTATCCACGGCACCGGGCTCGACCAGGGCGATGCGCACATGGCGGCCGGTGACCTCCTGTCGCAGCGACTCGCTGAATGCGCCGACCCCGAACTTGGTGAGGTTGTAGACCCCGGAGCCCCCGCGAGCCACTCGCCCAGCGACCGAACTGACGTTGATCATGTCGGACACGCCGCGGCGGGAGTCCTCCGCAGTCCGGAGCAGGTGGGGCAACGCGGCATGGGCCATGTAGAGCAAGCCGAGGAGGTTGAGCTGGATCATCTGCTCCCACTCCGCCAGCGGGGCGCCTTCGATCGGCCCCAGGAGCATTACACCGGCGTTGTTGACCAGGATATCGAGCCGGCCCAGCTCGGCAACCGTCCGCTCGACGGCGGCCTCAGCCTGGGCTCGATCGGTGACGTCAGCCTCGATGGCCAGCGCGCGCACCCACCTGGCCGTGATCTCATCCGCCAGTGCGTCCAGGCGCTGCTTACGCCGGGCCACGAGTGCCACCTCGGCGCCCTCCGAAGCGAGCGCCCGCGCGGTGGCCTCACCGATGCCACTGCTGGCGCCGGTCACCAGAGCTACGGCTCCTTCGAGCGGGCGGGCCACAGACGATTACCTGCCCGTGCTGGCAGGCGTGCGGGGCGGCAGCGACCCTTTGGTGATCCGCGCCCGGTCGATCTCCTGCCCTAGCTCGTCGACTTGACGCACCGTGAGGACCGGTCCCTCAATGTCGATAACGCTGAGCGAGTGCCGATCAGCCACCAAACGGTCCACATAGTCGGCCCTGCCGTCTTCCGGGCGGAGCCACTTCGAGGGCGAATTGGTGAAATCCGGATCATACAATTGTTTGCCCCCCGCGCCGGTCGTAAGGTAGATCACGCCGTGAGGCCGGGTGACTTTGTGCCCGTCGAACTCGGTGTCAACAGTGAAGGCGCCGGGCACCAAACGATCGCTGGAGTTCAGCCGAGCCGCGGCACCGGGCCCTGAGGGCGCAAAGCGGAATGGGCGGGTGCGCTGGTAGTTGTGCTCATGGCCGTGGAACACGAGGTCCACCCCGTGCCGCTCGAAGATCGGAGCCAGCACTCGCATGTGCTGCTCGGTGTAGTGCTCCAGCCCGACGTTGAAGCAGGGGTGATGGAACACAACGAACTTCCATATGGCATCGCTGCCGGAGAGATCCTGGGCGATCCAGGCCTGCCAGGTAGTGTCAGTAGGGTCGAGATAGACGTTGGAGTCGAGACAGAGGAAGTGCGCGTCCCCATAGTCGAAGGAGTAGTTGGCCATACGGGGGAACCGCTCTCCTGCACACCCGCGGAACGCTGCCAGTCTGGCTGGGGCACCGACGATTGGGGTTGCCTGAGGGTGAACCGGCGCGTTGAGCGGCAGATGCATGTTGGTGAAATAGGCGAGCGAATCCGCGTCCCGGTCGAAGTCCGCCACCGGATGCTTGTCGGCCGTCTCGCGGGACACGTCATGGTTGGCAATCACCGTATAGAACGGTACCGAACGCAAGAGCGGTGCGCCGATCCGCTGGCCGGCCCCGTCGGCGTTGTACACCGGGAAGAAGAAACGGGCATACTCGTTGTCGAGGCCGCCCTCATAGACATTGTCACCGGTGTTCATCACGAAGTCCGGCCGGGCCCGGTAGGCTTGAAAGGCAATGCCGCGATCGCTGCTGCCGCCATAGGAGTTGTCGCCGAAAGCCACAAAACGGATGGACGTCCCTCGGGGCTTTCGGGTAGTGAAGTAGCCGTCCGCGATCCGCTCGTGCCCCATGGTGACGCGGTATTGATACGTGGTGCTCAGCCGGAGACCGGGAAAGACGACGGTATAGTTGAGCCTCGCCTCCCCACCCGCCACGTCACCCGACCAGCGCCGGCGGACTGCTACCTCGGCATTCTTCCCATACTTGGCGGACGTCCCGTATACCACGGTGAAATCGGCCGCCTTGGCGTCGGTCTGCCACGCCAGCACCATCCGCTCCTCACCCTGGACCAGCCGGCTATTGTTTCCCGGTTGCACGTAGGGCAACGCAGTGAACAACGGCAGGTCGCCGCGGAACCGAACCGACGGCTCCAACGCAAAGCGTCCCCGAGCGACCGGTACCAGCGCAAGAAAAGTCAGGCCGCCGGCGGCCTTGAGCAGCTCGCGTCGGCTTATCTCCCCGTTCATTCATCATCTCCCGGCAAGGCGCAATGACAGCCGGTCCGGCATGAGGCCGAACCGGCTGGGGGCGCTGAATGGTATTTCGTGGGCTGCCGTTATAGAAGCCGAAGAAGGCGTCTACTGTGTGGGTTCCTCCACTATCCCCGCATCGCTGCCGCGACTACCCCAGGAACTTTGGACCAGCTAGCCCGCTCCTCCAGCGCGGTGAGCCGCTGGAGCAATGTGTGCGCGGTTCGGTGGCTCGGGAAGGTGGCCGGCTTCGGCATGATCGTGAGCGGATGCCGCAGCACCGCCTTCTCGATCCCCTCGAGCATCGGAGTGTTGTGCACCCACCCATTGCCGCTCTGGATATCAGCCGGCGATGAGCCGGGGTATCCGCCCCAGGGCGGCGATCCGAAGGCAAAGATGAAACCGGTCCAGCTGTTGACCGTCACCGCACCATACCGGAGCCGGCTGATCGCCCGCTCCAGAGCGTCGGCTACTCGTGGGTCCTTCAGGCTCTTGGGATGCACGACCATGTCGGCGGACAGTGTCCCCCAGAGACGATTGTTGGCGAAGTCCACCGCCCGGTCCAGGAACTCGACCGGATCGTCGCTCCCGACCTCCGTCTCCGATACAATCGAGCAGAAGGGCTCCATTGTGAACGCCGGCTCACCCGCATCCGAGGCATCGAGGCCGGCGAGGATGGTCCACGGCAGCTCGCCCTGCGCCGGCGCTCCGATTGTGCGCACCTCGTCCCGGCCGCCGGTGAGCCGCTGCCACCGCTGTTCCGCGCCCGGATAGTACGCCTTACGAGCCGACACGCTCGCCAGGACCTGCTCCAGCGCAGCCAGCAACGAAGGCCGCTGCTCCCAGCCCTTCGGGGTGATCACCATCTTGGCCGCGTTGCAGAGGAATGACGCGTTGCAGGTGATGGCCCCGGCGATGTTTTCCGCCCGGAATGCCAACTCTTTTTCGCTGTAGGGTCCCGGGACCACCAGCACCGGCGAGACGTTTCCCAGCTCCGCCGTCACCGGCTTGGTCAACACCGGTTGGTTGCGCGCCTTTCTCACCTCCCGCTCGGGCCCGGGCGGGCCCCACACGATGCTGTCGTAGGTCGCCGCGGATCCGGTAAGATGGATCTCGTCGATACTGGGATGCCGGGCCAGGTAGGCTCCCTCCTCCGCGCCGCCATACGCCACCGCGAGGAATCCGCGCGAGATCGCCTCGGCGAATGCTTCCTCGATGAACGGTCCGAGGTACGCATTGACCGGATTCATCTTGAGCAGGCAGACCGAGCCTTCGTTGAACAGCTTGGTGACCACGTCCATTGAGGGGATCGCGGCGATGTTGCCGGCGCCGAGTACCAGGACCGTGCGTCCGTCGTGTTTGCGGCCCTTATAGAAGGAGGCTCGCGTTGCCTCGAGCGACTCCTCGCTGACGCCCGGCAGCATATGGACGTCCACGGTTTGGCCCGAGAACAGCACGCCGTCGATCCGGTTGGTGGGAAAGACCCGGACCGTGAGCCGACCATCGGCGTTCCGCCCGATACGGCCCACCGGTGTGGTGCCGGTCCGGTGAATCGCCCGGAGCGACTCGATGATCAGCCGCAAATGCCGCACGACCGACCACGGCCCGGTGGCCCATTCTTCGCCCGCCACTGGACTGTCGGCCGAAATGCCCTTGGCGGCACAGGCCGCCTCTACGCTGCGACGGGCGATCCGCAGATACCCGGCCTGCATGGACTGGGCGAGGGCGATGCGGTCACTCATGGAGAGATGCACGAACGCCGGTGCTGCTTCCCGAAGGCGGGCCACCATATCGTCCAGCTGGCGCTGGGTCGTCGGCCGCATTGGGGCCGACTGACTCGCCGGCTTGGCGTTGCTGCCGGCGGCCGGCGGGCTCAGAGTCGTCATAGTTAGCTCCGTTTCAGAGGCTCAAGTTCACTTCTCCGCCAACGGCCCGCCGGCGATCTGGCCATTCCAGTCCACCGTGTACTCGGTCTGCGAGGTGAAGTGACCCTTATAGTTGCCGCTGCCGGTAATTCCTTGGTAACGCCCGGTTCCCTTGACCTTGTTCCAGGTCCCTTGAAAGGTGGTGATCGGGGTCTTGTCGGGCGAGAGGGTAGTCGTGACCTTGCCGCTCCATTTCGAGATCACGGTGTCCGCGCCCTGGCTCATCGAGATGTAGCCTTGCTGGGGCCCGTTTCCCTGGGTCAGGTCACCAAACTCGAAGTTGGTCACCTCGCCCTTGTCCATATAGGTGGTGGGTCCGGTGCTCCGGTTGATCCCCTCTACGCGGCCGAGCACGAGCGCGTGGCCTGCCGCATCGGGCACCGACAGGGGGTGCTGCTCGGTATACTTGGCGTCGAACGTGCCGGCGATCTTGGACGGCGCCGAGCCGGAAGACCAGCTCAGCAGGGCCAAAGTAGCGAGCGGAAGAGACGTCGCTACCACCGTCCTGAGAATCGTTTGTGGTGACATGGCCTTATCCTCCGTTTCCATCGGTGATCTGTCTTGCTCCCTGCGGTTACGAGGCCTACAATACCCTGAGGGGGTCAGAGGCAGATCAGCCTCCCATCAGATTCCCGTCAGCCAGGTGAGCATGCTGAGGCTCAAGGCCTTCGGCGGCTTGGCGCTCGAGGACGAGCGCCCGGACGCTGCCGGCGCCATCACCCAGCCCAAGTCCCTGGCGCTCCTCGCGTTGCTGGCCTGTGCCGGGGAACGTCCCATCAGCCGTGACAAGGTCCTGGCCTACCTCTGGCCGGAGACCGAGCCCACCAAGGCCGCGCATCGGCTGGCCCAGCTGCTCTACGCCCTCCGCCACGATCTGCACGTCGACTCACTGTTTCGAGCGTCGAACGACCTGCGCCTGAACCCGCCGGTCATCGGCTCCGACCTCCAGGATTTCACCGCCGCGTTGGAGCGAGGGGACCTCCGCGGGGCCGTAGCCATCTACCAGGGGCCTTTCCTGGATGGGTTCTATCTCAGCGGCGCGGCCGAATTCGAGCGCTGGGAGGAAGGCGAGCGCGGGGAGTACTGCCGGAAGTACCGAGCAGCGTTGGAGGCGCTCGCGGTGGCCGAGGGGCAGCGGGGTGACGCGAACGGATCGGCCGAGTGGTGGCGTCGCCTGGCCGATGCAGACCCGCTCAACGCGAGGACCGCGGTGGCGTACATGGAGGCGCTGAGCGTCGCCGCCGGGCAGGCGGGTGCGCTGCAATTCGCCCGCGATTACGGGAGGCGGTTGAGAGACGAATTCGACAGCGACCCCGATCCGGCGGTGACGGCCGCGGCGGAGCGGCTGCGGAACGCGTCGTCCGCCGGCCCAACCGGGCCCGCCATCGCGGTGCTGCCGTTTCTCAACCTCACCCCCGACCGGGAGAACGAGTACTTCAGTGACGGGATGACCGAGGAGCTGGCCGGCGCGCTTGCCCGGGTCCCGGGCCTGCGGGTGGTCTCGCGCACGTCTGTCTTCGCGCTCAAGGGCAAGGACCTCGACGCCAGGCAGATCGCCGAGCGCCTGGGCGTGAGCGTCCTGGTGGAGGGAAGCATTCGGAAGATCGGCAACCGGATCCGGCTCAATGCCCAACTGGTGAACGCGGCCGACGGGTGTGATCTCTGGTCCGAGAGCTACGAGCGCACGATGGAGCACGTGTTCAGCCTGCAGGAGGAGCTATCCCAGGCGATCGTGGCCGCGCTGCCGCTGGCCCAGGCCGGCCCGGCCTCCAAGCTGGTGCGCCAACCCACAGCCGCGCTCGATGCGTACACCCTGTATCTGAGGGGCCGGTACTCCGCCCAGAAGCGTACGGTCGAGGGG
>JBGQLP010000058.1:0-17948 GCA_041500125.1 Gemmatimonadota bacterium | reverse complement strand
GAACTGGAGCTTGTTCTCCATCAGCTGGGGCACGGCCACCGTCTTGTCCTTGAGTCCGATGTCGGCCGGCGAGGCTATGCCGCTGGCCACTTTGGTCGTGCGCCCGTTGTCCACCACAAACAGGCTGGAGTCCGCCCAGCTGGTCACCACCAGCCTTCCATCGGGCAGCGGCTCGACCCCGTCCTGCTGGCCGGGCCCGGTGCCGAGCGGCCGGACGTCCTTGGAACCTGGCTTCCAGCCGAAGATGCCGGGACCCATAAAAGAGACGATCACGAAGTCGCTGTCGTTCGGGTCCCAGGCGATCCCGTTGGGCCCCTGCAGCTGGGCCGACTCGAGGGCGACCGTCGCCTTCCGCCCTTTCACCTGATAGACCCGATCGGGTCCCACATGCTTGAGCCCGGTCTTGGGGTCGGGGATGACGCCGGTATCGGTGATATAGAGGGTCCCGTCGGGGCCGGCGGCGACGTCGTTGAGGAACTTGGCCTGCGGCGCTACGACCGAAGCAACCGGGGCGCCGGTGCGCTTGTTGAAGCCCCGGACCGCATCGATGTCGGCCACCCAGAGCGTGTCTCCTACGATCGCGATGCCCTTGGGTGCGTTGAGGGTCACGCCGTTCTTGCCGGCCACGATGAACTTGAGGGTGTCGGGAGTGCCATCGGCCTTGAGCCGGCTGATGTAGCCGTTGTTGTCCTTCTTGCTGGGGTCGCCATTGATGTTGGAGACGAACCAGACGTTGAGATCCCGATCGTAGTGGGCGGACTCGGGGTGCTCGAGACCGCCGACTTCGCCGACCTTACGGGCCAGCGAGCTCGACTCGGTTGAGGTGGCAGCCGAGGTATCGGTCACGGCGCCGGTGGCCTTGTCGTTGGGCTGACGGGGGTTGCAGCCGCCGAGGCTCAGAGCCGCGGGCAGCGAGAGTGCCAGGAGAGGGGTGAGGTAGTGCCGGAACATGGGAGCTGTCTCCACTCAGTGGGAGAGCAAGTATAGGCGGGTAGGCGGGTAGGCGGGTAGGCAGGCGGACGGGCGGACGGGCGGACGGGCGGACGGCAGGCCAGTCATCGCGAGCGGCGCCAGCCGCGTGGCGATCCAGCAGGTCCGAGAACGAGCCGGCTGGATTGCTTCGGGCGTTACACGCCCTCGCAATGACTAGCCTTTCCGTCCGCCTGTCTGTCCGTCCGCCTGTCCGCCTGGCTACAGCCCCGCGTTCAGCCGGATCTCCACGGTCCTCGGCCGGCCGACGGACGCGCCACTGAAGAAGGCGCCCTTCAGCAGGTACTTATGATCGAACAAGTTCTCTACGTAGATCTCGGGGCGCAGTAGGACATTGCCCACCTCCAGCAGGTAGCCCACGCTCGTGTTCATGATAAAGTTAGGGTCCACGTGGATCGAGCGGTTGAAGTCGAAGAGTCCCTGCCCGTAGGTTGCGGCGTCCGGCTCGTTTCCGTTGGTCAACCCACTGCCGTACAGCCCGCTGGCGGTGGCGAAGAGATGCCGGTCGGCGTAGCTCACCGAGGCCACGCCGGAGAGCCGCTGATCGTGATCCAGATCGAAGTACCCCGGCGGCAGATCGGCCGGGAAGAATCCGCCGGTGATGGGTCCCCGGCCGTACGCGTGGTTGAGCGCCAGGTTGACGTAGCCCGACAGCGGGCCAGGAGGCCGCACTTCGAGCACCGTCTCCATCCCGTTGATCCAGACCCGATCGATGTTGACCGAGGTGATGATGGTGGAGCCGGGCACGGTGTTGTCGTCGATCCCGGGCGAGCTCTGCTTGTGGTAGGCGGAGAGCTTGGCCACCAGCCCGGCCGGGAATCGATGGGTGAGGCCGACCTCGAAGAAGTTGTCCCGCTCCGGCAGCGTCGGCTGGGCGGTCACGCCGCCCTGGGCCACGCTGGTGATGGCGCGGAGGTCTTCGACGTTGGTCGGGATGAACAGCCGGCCGTAATAGGCCCAGAGGCTGGTCTGCGCGTCGGGGAAGAAGCTGAGCTTGACCCGCGGGCTCACCTGGTTCTGGCTACCGGCAAAGGGAGCCGCGTGATTGTCGAAGCGGACGCCGGTGCGAAACTCCCACTTCTCCGTCGGTGCGATCACGCTCTGGACGTAGACCCACTCGTCGTTCCCCTGGAGATCCGAATTCGAGGCCGGCCCCGGATTGCCCGAGGCGTCGAGGGTCAGGAAGTCCTCGTGCCCCCGGGTGAACGATGCCAGACCACCCATTTTGAACTGGAGCCGCTCGGAGAGCCGGTAGGAGTAGTCGGCTTTGATCCCGGTGGTGTTGAAGTTCCGGTCCTCGCTCAGATTGAACGCGGTGGTGTCGGGGAAGAACACGAACGAGGGGGTGTCGTCCACCCCCGGGGTGTAAGCCAGACTCCCCCGCCGGTGAAACGCCGCGACGAAGAGGTCGGACCCCGCTGCCGTGCCGCTGCCGGGGAACTGGTGGCGCCAGCTGAGATTGACGAAGCTGTTGAGGTCCTGCTGGTGATCGTCCTGGATCACGCCACCGGTCGAGTCGAAGGGCACCTCGAAGCGGGTGCGCGACCAGTTGAGATCCAGGTTCACCACGTCGGCCGGCGAAGCCGCGTACTGGGCCTTGCCGAAGGCGAAGAGATCGGTGCCGTGGTTGTGAAAGTTGATCGGGTCGTGGGTGACGGTATCGAAGACCACCGGCTCCTGGCGCATGTCGCTCTCCCGCCGGGTGCCGGAGACAAACCAGCCGAACTTGCCGACGTTTTGGCTGGCATCCACCGTCTGCCCGTTGCTGGAGAAGGAGCCTCCGAAGGCCGAGGCGTCGCCCCGGAGGCCGCCGGCCGGAATCCTGGTGTTCACGTCCACAATCGCCGCGTTCTTATTGCCGAACTCGGCGTCCCACCCACCGGTCTGGAAGGTGATCTGGTTGACCACGTTGGGATCGAACAGCTCGTTCAGGCTGCCGGAGATGCCCGCCGGCTCCGGCACCCCGTCGATGTAGTAGGTGTACTCCGCGTGCTGCCCCCGGATGTGCACCTCACCGGTGGGAGCGCGGGCGGCGCCGGCCACCGACTGCTGCACGATCTGGGAGGTGGTCTGGGTCGGTGCGCCGTGGTAGCGGTCCTGCTTGAACACCTGGTTGCCGCTCCGGGTATCGACGGCAATCGGTGCGGGAGCGGTGATCTCCAGCTCCTCCAGGTGCACCGCGGAGGGCGCTAATCCAATGGAAACCTCCGTATCCCGGCCGGCCGGGCCGACGGTTATGTGGGTCCGGGTCGGCCGGAAGCCCAGCAGTCGCACCTCGACGTCATACTCCCCGTCGGGGAGGTTGTGGATGCGATAGCGGCCGTAGGTGTCGGTCTCGGTCCGGGCCACAACCTGTCCGTTGTGGAGCACGACCACATCGCTGCCGGTGAGCGGTTGGCCCGAGGTGCTGTCACGGATCACACCGGTGATATCACCGCCGGCCCCGGGGAGAGCGGACGGGACGACAGGAGCACGCGACGCCAGGGCGACGGCGAGCAGGATTGCCAGCATAGTCTCTCCAGCACGAAAGGTGAGATCGGCCTGGTGCGGAGCGCACCAGAGCCAAGTCAGCTAGATCGTGGTGCTTAGGTTCGGGCGACGGGCCCGATCAGGAGGCTACGGCTGGCGGAGCGCGGGACGGCTGGAGGAGACTGCGGTCTACCGATCTGAGGGAGAAGACGGGGTGGAAGACAACGGATTCGGGGCTGACGACCTCGATGCGGAGGTTCGGTTGGGTAACGGTGGCGTGCTGGCGGACCGAGACGGAGGCCGACAGGGCGCAGTGCTCGGAGTGGGCGCCGCAGCCGCCGGGGGCGTCGAAGTGGGCGCCGCCGGCCGGTGCGGGGGAGTCCTGTCCTATGTGGTAGAGCAGCTCGTCCAGGGCGGGCAGGCCGATCCCGCTCCCGGCGAAGAACGACAGGAGGAGGAATGCGTGCAGGCGCTGCCGGAGGGACCGGCTCATGGTAAACAGTTTACCCGAACGGGCGGAAGCCTGTCTAGTCCCGGGTGTGCGCGCGACCATTCAGACTCCGATCGCGACTTCCCGAACCCCGATCGGGGCTTCCCAAACTCGGATCGCGGCTTCCAAAACCGCGATCACGACGTCCCCAACTGCAATCGCGCCGTCCCCAACTGCAATCGCGACGCCCCCGGCCGCAATCGCGACATCCCCGACCGCGATCGCGACGCCCCCAACTCCAATCGCGAGGTCCCGAACTGCAATCGCGTCTTCCCCGACCGCAATCGCGACATCCCCAACCGCAATCGCGGCGTCCCCGACTGCAATCGCGACGCCCCAACTGCAATCGGGACGTCTCCAAGTGCAATCGCGACGTCCCAAACTCGGATCGCGGCTTCCAAAACCCCGATCGCGACGTCCCCGACTCAATCGCGAGGTCCCGAACTGCAATCGTGTCGTCCCCGGCCGCAATCGCGACATCCCCGACCGCAATCGCGACGTCCCCAACTGCAATCGCGACGTCCCCAACTGCAATCGCGACGACCTCAACCCCAATCGCAACCGCTCAGACCCCAATCGCGATCCTTCGGAGGCCGATTGCATCTGTTTGGACTTACCCCTCTTCCGGCGCTCCGCCTGCCTTGGCAACCTGATCGGCCCTCACTCTGCCGGCATCGAACCGTCGGGCGGACGAGAGCATGGTCTCGATGGTCTCATCCACGTCCGGATTTCCGCCCCGCTTGAACCGGAGCGGGTTGATCCGGGCGATTACGAACGGCCGGAGATAGGGACTCTCGAAACCGCGTTCTTTCAACTTCTTCATCGCCTCGGTCACCGCCGCATCCAGCTCCAGGACCCGGGCGGCCCGCTCCCGCCTGGTCTCCAG
This sequence comes from Gemmatimonadota bacterium, assembly GCA_041500125.1. Classification (GTDB taxonomy): domain Bacteria; phylum Gemmatimonadota; class Gemmatimonadetes; order Gemmatimonadales; family GWC2-71-9; genus CAVVWJ01. The sequence continues at coordinate 13,113 of JBGQLP010000058.1, read as the reverse complement.
CGCCTTGGGCAGCGCCGCTCCCGACCACTTCTCCGCTCGGCGGAGCACCGGGTGATACGCGCCGCCGGCAAAGCGGCCGTTCTGCTGGTAGCAGAGCCCGAGGGTCAGCAGGGCCGGCTCCTCGAACTCGATCTCGTAGTCCCGCTCGGGCCGATCCTCGGTGGTGGCGAGCAGCTCGGCCAGCCGGATCACCTCCAGCGACCGCTCCCGCAGGTTGTGCGCCTTCTCGGTGTTGAGCAGCAGGATCCGGTGGGCGACTTCGATGTCCGGCACCACGATCGCGACGACGGCGCGGGCCCCGAGCTGCCGCAGGGCCGCGAGGCGGTGGTTGCCGTTGGGCGTCCAATACGGCCGGGTACTCTCCCCGTCAGGCTGGTCGCCTCGCACTACGATCATGGGGTCCAAATACCGCCCCAGCCGGTCCATTGCGCTGGACAGCCGGTCGACGTGCGGTTTGGAAAGATCGCGTTGGAACGGAGTGGGCTCGACCAGGTCGATCGGCAGCGCGGCGAAGAGCTGCCAGTTGCCGCCGAGCGGGTCCTTGTAGGGCGCGAGGACGGTGCCGCCGTCTGCCTCGATCGCCTCGGCCAGTCGGGTCAAAGCTGCGGGCGGAGTCCCGGAGCCGATGGCGTCGGCAGCGATGCCGCGAGAGCGGGGTTCCGCCGCCGCTCTTTTCTTACGCCGAGGCTTACCTTCGCTCTTGCTCGGGGCACGCTTAGTAGCTTTAGGCTCGGCCATTGGTGACCTCAAGTCGAACGCCGGAGCTAGTTACATAGTACTTAAAGCTCGTGAGTGGTGGCCTAGCAAGCAGCCCCTATGGTGAGCCGGGTCGCTCTCGGGTAAGCTCCTGCAAGGCCTCCCTCGCCTCTCTCACTCTTCCCTTCAGCTCCGGATCCGCCTTGTCCCAGAGTCTCAGAAACCTGTTGTAAGCCACCACTGCCGAGTCGCGCTCTCCTCCTAACTCGTATGCGTGCCCCAGCGCCAGATAGGTCAGCGGCAGGTAGAGCGCTTGCTGATCGAAGCCGTACCGGAGCCACCGAATTCCCTCTTCCCTGGTTTCCGGACGACCCGCAAGCGCCAGAGCGAACTGCAGCCGCAAGAATGCGCTCTCCTCGTTCGGCGCCGCAGCCAGTTCCAGTCCCTCCCGCATCCGCCGGATGCCGCCCACCGAGTCGCCCTGCATGATCGCTGCCCAGCCATCCGCCGCCACCAGAAGCCCGTGAACCGGATGCGACAGCATCGCCGTGTCGCGAGTGGCGAGCGCCCGGGCGATCCTGCGCCGCGCCTCGGCCGCCCGCCCTTGGAGCAGCTGTTCCATCGCCTTGGCGTATTCGGCCTCCGGCCCCGGAGGAACGGCTTTCACCGCCGAATCTATCAGGCTGCGGAAGGAAGGCGGTGCCAGTCCGAGGGCCACCGCCCAGGCCTTAGTGCCCAACGCCTTCCCCGGATCAAGGGGCTTGAGGGAGTCCAGGACCCCACGAGCTTCACCCCAGCGCCCCAATCCGGCGAGCACCTGTGCCTTCCACCCCAGTACCCGCGCCTGGTAAAGCGGAACCGGCGGCACCCCGCGCTGCACTCTCACGACGGCTTGGAGGACGGAGTCCGAGGTCGCGGCGTCCTGGTGGTAGAAGGAGTTTGCCGCCTCGATCACCCAGTATGACTCGGCCAGCGATGCGGCCACCGCCTTCGTCGTCGGTGGCGGCCCCCAGGTCAGATCGGCCGCCGTCTGCAACGCCCGCACCTTGGCCGGCGGCGCCGTCCGCGCAAAGGCCGGGAAGTAGCGGGCGAACCGAGCCGAGTCGCGATAGATGAGCGCCAGGTCCAGCGGATGGATGAATGCGGGAAAGAGGGTCGAGTCCCTCCGGATCACGCTGTCAAACAGCGCTGAAACTGATTCGGGCTGAACCGGTCTGGTGTTTTTGATGTGATGCCGCGACTCGCCCAGCAGGTACCACCCATCCACGTCCTCCGGATACCTGGCCACAAAAGCTCCGAGTGAATCGATGGCCGCAGGCTTGCCCTGGTCGAAGAGCTGGTAGCCCACCATGAGCCGCCGGTCACGGGGAGACAGGCGCCCGGCAAAGCGGACTCCGGCCGCTACGGCATCGTGCGACTCCTTGCTGCCATAGCCTCCGGTCCAGCCGTAGACCTGCGCCCGGCGGAGATGCGCCAGTGAAAAGGTCGAGTCCACCTCCACCGCGCGAGTGTAGGCCGCCATCGCCGAGTCCCAATTCAGCCGGCGGTAGTACCGCTCGCCCTGGAGATAGGCCCGGAGCGCCTCGATGGAGTCGGTGGTCAACGCCGCCACCCGGAGGTGTGGGATGGGCTCCTTGGAGCGCCAGATGTCGCGGACCAGCGCCACGCTGAGCCGGTCCACTACTGACAGCACACTATCTGCCGCCCCGTCCACCTGAGCCCGGCCCAGAAGCTCTCCCTGGACGCTGTAGAGATCGGCACTCACCCGGACCTTCCCGCCGGTGGACACCGCGTTCCCCAGCACCACCGAGCCGGCATTGAGGTCTCGTCCGACGGCGATGGCCCGGGTGAGATCATCCGAGCCGCGGCCACCCGCAGTCCCCCACTCACGGAGAACCGCCCGAGGCTCGACCGTGTTGATCCCGCCCACGCCTCGGAGATTGGTGGCCAGGAGATCCATCATGCCTTCACCCAGGAACTCCATGCCGGGGCCCGAGGCACGAAATGGGAGCACGGCCAGCGTCTCGGCAGCCGGTGCCACCTTGTGAGCGGACGAGCGACTGGCCAGCCAGCCCCCGACGGCCGCGGCGGCGAGCAAGGCAGCGGCAGCGACAGCGACGACACGCCGGCGTGCGCCCCGGCTCGGTGCCACTCGCGCCGAGCCGAGCGCCGCACCGAGCGAGCCCATGTCCGGGTAGCGGTCCGCCGGCTCCAGCGCCATCGCGCGCAGCACGACCTGCTCCAGCTCGGGAGGGACCTCGGGCCGGACTCGGCTGACATGGGGCCGGGGCGCGCTGAGGCTCTTGGCTACGACCGACTGGGGACTGGGACCGGTGAACGGCGGCTCGCCGACGAGCATCTCGTAGAGCACGCAGCCGAGGCTGTACTGGTCGGAGCGGGCATCGATGACGTCGCCGGTCGCCTGCTCGGGACTCATGTAGTTCGGGGTGCCGACGACGAGCCCGGCCCGGGTGAGATTGGGAGATGCGTCCGCGGCGCGGACGGTCCCACGCTCGAGCGCCTTGGCCACGCCGAAGTCGGCCACCACCGCGTGACCTCCACCCATCGCGCCTAGTTCGCGCGATGGGTTCCCGGTCAGCAGGATGTTCTCGGGCTTGATGTCCCGGTGGATCACCCCGTGAGCGTGGGCGTAGGCCAGGGCGTCGGCGACTTCACCCGCCAGGGTCGCGGCGGCCGCCACCGGCAGCCGTCCATCGCGCTCCAGCCGCTGCCGCAGCGTCTCGCCCTCCACGTAAGGCATGACGAAGTAGGGTACCGGTGCGCCGTCGCCATCCTCGACGATGCCCGAGTCGAACACCGGCAGGATGTTGGGGTGCTGAAGACCCGCGGCCAGCTCGATCTCGCGGAGAAACCGCTCGACGCCGTCCCGCCCGGCGAGCTCGGGGCGAATCACCTTCACGGCAACCGGACGCTTGTGGCGCAGGTCTCGGGCGAGATAGACGGTGGCCATGCCACCGGCGCCGACCTCCCGCTCGAGGAGGTATCGGTCTGCGAGGGCGCTCGCCAGCCGCTGAGGGATGTCGTTCATGGCTGGGAATCTACGAAGCTCAGCAAACTGCAGCAGGCTGCAGCCCCGCCCAGGCTGCCGGGCAGCGCCGCGGCGTACTTCAGGGTACCATTAGAAGCAGTTCTATCCCCCTTGCCACGGCTTTCTCGCGGCAGAAAGAAGACCCTCTTGCCCAGCCACATCGCCCTCATCGAGCGTTCGAACCACAAGCATCTCAATCGGGTAGAAGTCGAGCTGACCATCACCGGAGCGAGTCCGGATCGGCAGTCCTGGCGCGGCGAGTTCAAGTCGCGGAGCGTTGACGGCATCCTGCCGAACGAGCGGCTCTCCTTCACTCTGGACACCGGGCAGAAGGGCCTGGCGCGAGTCAGCGAGACGCACTTCGACAGCCGGACGCCGGACGCGACCATGGTTCACTTCAAGGGAACCGGGCCGTTGGTCTAGCAGGACAGCCGCCCAGGCGACAGTCAGAGGTAGTTGTTGGAAGGAGGCACCATGTCTCTCAAGGGGAAATACGCCCTCGTCACCGGGGGCTCCCGGGGCATTGGGCGGGGCATCGCGCTGAAGCTGGGCGCCGAGGGGATGAAGGTCGGGATTCACTACTATCAGAACGAGGCCGCCGCCAAGGACACCTTGGCCAAGCTGAGAAAAGCCGGGTCCGACGGCGTTCTGGTCCAGGCCGACGTGACCCGAGTGGAGCAGGTGACTCGCCTGTTCGATCGGATCCGCACCGAGTTCGGGGCTCTGGACGTCTTCGTCAGCAATGCCCGCCCCGAGGCACCGAAGTTCTTCGTACCCCCCCTGACGATAACCGTAGACCAGTGGAACACGGCCCTGCATTCCCAGGCCACCGCCTTCCTGGTCGGGGCCCGTGAGGCGGCGAAGCTGATGCGCAATGGTGGACGCATCGTTGCGCTCACTTATGCCCCAGGCGGGAAGACCGGAGGGTTGCAGCCGTGGGTCGCGATGGGAGCGGCCAAGGCGGCGCTGGAAACCCTGGTGCGGTACTTCGCGGTGACGCTGGCGCCCCAGGGCATCACCGTCAACGCCGTCAGCCCGGGCTGGACCGAAGACAGCGTGCTCAATTCATTGCCCGATGCGGTGCAGACCGCCATCCGGGACTGGCACACCCGAGGGTGGACACCCATGAAACGCCTGGGAACACCGGCCGATATCGGGAACGTGGTCGCGCTGCTCTGTAGCGATGAGGCCGGCTGGATTACCGGCCAGCTCATCGTGGCCGATGGGGGTGCCTCGCTGATGAATCCGGAAGTGCCGCCCGAGCTGCAGCTGAACTAGCTCACCCGTTCTCGACAAATGCTTTGAGCTTGCCCAGCGACACATCCCACTGACGTGAGATCTGCTCCAGCGAGCGGCGCGCCTCCTCCAGCCGCCGCCGCTCCAGCTGCCAGACGCTCTCCTTCCCCCGACGACTCCCCCGGACCAGACCGGCCCCGGCAAGCACCCGCAGGTGTTTGGTCACGCCCTGGCGGGTGATACCCGAGCCGGCGGTGAGCCCGGAAATGGACATCGGCCCGTGGGAGAGCCGGGCCAGGAGCCGGAGCCGGATCTCGTCGCCCAGTGCGGCGAAAACCGGCGCCGGCGCCGCACTCCTACGCCGCTGAGTCAAGGTATTTCCGAAGGTTCTCCATCTGGCCGGCCCACCCGTTGTCGTTGTCGCGGTACGCCCTGGCCCGCCGCGCCGCGGGAAGTCGGTCGAATCCGGTCTCGGTGACGGTGAGCCTGGTGCCCTCCGGAACCTCCTCCAGCTCGAACACTACCAGCGTGGTCGGCTCAGCCGGATCCTTGTCCGGATCTCCCCCCGGCTGCCAGCGATAGGAAAAGATCCGCTCCGGCTCCATCTGCTCCACATCCGCCTCAAAGCGCAGATGAGAATACCCGGGGATGGTGATGGGACCCTGGGTCCGCCGGCCTGCGGTGAAAGGGCCTTCCAGCCGAGCGCCGAACCATTGGCCGAACTGGGCGGAATCGGTCAGCGCGCGCCAGACCTTGGACCTCGGCGCCCGGAGCAGGATCGTCTTCTGAATCCGATCCGTACTCGAACCGGCCGGGGTCGTGCTTGCGGTACTCATGCCAACCTCCTATAAAATTTCATGGGCAACCTTCTGGTTGCATGACAAGCTAGATCCGGGCTCGGGAACGCGCAACCCCCCGGTTGCGTACTGAAACCGCCCTTTGCGCACCGGCGTCGTGGAAGCGAGAATCAAGCTATGTCCAAACCCAAACTGATCGGCCGCCCGGTGCGAGGAGAGACGCCCGTAGAGCTCCGAAGCCTCCCGGGCCGCCGCCCGACGATCCCCGCGGACCTCCTCCGCCAGGTTTCCCGGCGGCTCCAGATTCTGGCCCTCATTGGGGCGGGGCTCTGGATCACCGGTGTGGGCCTCGGCCACATCGCCTTCCACCGGCTCAACCCGGCAGACCCCCGCTGGACCCAGTTTCGCGGCACCGACCTGATTGCGGCGGCCAGCGTGGCACTCTCCCTGGCATTGTTCTTCTACCTCCGACGGGACGATCGCGATCCGGGCATCGTGGTGAATCTGGCTCTTGGCTACATGATCGCCATAGCCTTTGCCCTCGCCATGATGCTGCACTGGGGCCTGGCTCCCGACCGAGTCAGAACCCTGACGCCGGTGGAGCTGGCTCCGATGATCACCTGGATCGGGCCGGTGGTCCTGATGTTCGCGGCGCTCGTCCCCGCTCCGCCGGGGAAGATGCTGCTCGCCGGATTTCTGGCCGTGTCCATGGATCCACTCGGCATGATGATCTCCCGCACCGCTGGGGTGTACAACTTCGGCTCGCTGGGCAACGCGCTGTTCATGCACTATCCCAGCTATCTGCTGCTCGGCGCAGCGGTGGTGATCTCCCACGTGGTGTCCCGGCTCGGCCGCCAGGTGGCCAAGGAACGGGAGATGGGCAGTTACCGCCTGGGCGAGCCGATCGGCCGGGGAGGCATGGGCGAGGTGTACAAAGCCACCCACCGGATGCTCGCGCGCCCCGCCGCGATCAAGCTGATCCACCCCGAGGTGCTGGCCACCCGCGACCGGGCCAGCGCCCAGGTGGCGGTGGCGCGCTTCCGGCGCGAGGCCGAGGCGGCGGCCAAGCTTCGGTCTCCTCACACGGTGGAGCTGTACGACTTCGGGGTGACCGACGACGGCACCCTCTATCTGGTGATGGAGCTGCTCGAAGGGATGGAGCTCGAGACCCTGGTCCGTCGGGAGGGGCCGCTGCCGGAGAAGCGCGTGATTCACATCCTGCGGCAGGTGTGCGAATCCCTGGAGGAAGCCCACGCGGCGGGACTGGTGCACCGGGACATCAAGCCGGCCAACATCCACGTGGGGCGGGTGGGCCTGCGCCACGACTTCGTCAAGGTGCTCGACTTCGGCCTAGTCAAGTCGGTTGAGCCGGCTGTGGGAGAAGACTCGATGGCCACCGCCGCGGGACTCACTCCGGGAACTCCGGCGTATATGGCGCCGGAGATGGCGCTGGGGGAGACCGTAGACGGCCGGGCCGATCTCTACGCCCTGGGCTGTGTCGCCTACTACCTGCTCACCGGCAAGCTGGTGTTCGAAGCTACCAGCGCCTATCAGCTCCTCGCCAAGCACATGCAGCAGCCGCCGGTTCCACCGTCCCAGCGGACCGAGATGGAGATCGACCCCGGGCTGGAGCGGGTGGTGCTCACCTGTCTGGCCAAGCGCCCGCAGGATCGCCCGCAGACTGCCACCGAACTGGACCGGATGCTCGCCGAGATCGAGATCGAGCCCTGGAGCGAGGAGGAGGCGACCCGGTGGTGGAGCATTCATCAGCCCGCGTAGCACAAGCCGGGTCGTGCCGGAGCCAGCGACTAACCGTTAGAGGAGAACCTGCCCCATGCTCAATGGACTGCGGATGGCCATCCTGTCTGGCTTCCTTGTGGTTGCCACTGCACACGCGCAGGGATCCGGCAACCGCTACATCAACCCGCCGGGCCTGGTGAAACCGACCGGCTACACCCACGTGGTGCTCGCGGCGGATCGGCGCACCGTCTACATCGCGGGCCAGGTGGCCTTCGACAGCACGGGGAAGGTGGTGGGCGAGGGTGATTTCAACGCTCGTCACCGATGTGAAGAACGTCGCCGTGCTGCGGGAAATCCGGACCCGCTATCTCGATCCGCAGAATCCACCGGCCAATACGCTGATCGTCGCAACCCTGGTGCGGCCCGAGCTCCTGCTGGAGATCGAAGCGGTGGCCGTGCTCCCCACGGCGAGGTGAGCATGCATCCGCGCACCCTCGCTCTGACGCTCGTTGCCCTCTGTCTGCCGGCCGGCAGCGCGAGAGCGCAGGACGCCGGCTCCGCGGCCGCTCCCGGCCATCTCGCGATCCGTGCCGCTCGGCTCATCGACGGCCGAGGCGGTGCTCCGATCCAGAACGCGGTCATCCTGGTGGACAGCACGCGCATTACGGCGGTGGGTGCCAACCTGCCGATCCCGTCCGGTACCACCGTGATCGACCTGGGCACGGCGACGGTGCTCCCCGGCCTCATCGACTGCCACACCCACATCACCGGCGGCGATCCCGGCGACTACTACGAGGGCCTCTTCCGCCGGAGCCCGATCGACTACGCGGTGGCCAGCCCCACCTTTGCCCGCCGTACTCTCGAGGCCGGCTTCACCACGGTGCGAGACGTCGGCAGCGGCGAGTTCATCGATGTGGCGTTGCGCCGGGCCATCGACTCCGGGCTGGTCGTCGGGCCCCGCATGCAGGTGGCAACGCTCGCGATTGGTTCGACCGGCGGTCACAACGACATCGTGGGCTTCTCGCCCTACATCAAGTTCGGCCAGTTCTCCGGCATCGCGGACGGCGTGGATGAGATCCGGAAGCTGGTCCGCTTCGAGGTGAAGAACGGGGCCGACGTGATCAAGGTCATGGCCAGTGCCGGTGTCCTTTCCGAGGAACAATCGGCCGGCGCGCCCCAGTACTCTCAGGAGGAGCTGAACGCGGTGGTACAGGAGGCGGCCCAATACGACCGCAAGGTGGCGGCGCATGCCCATGGAGCCGAGGCCATCAAGCGAGCGGTGCGAGCCGGCGTGGCATCGATCGAGCATGGCAGCCTGCTCGACGATGAGGGCATCCGTCTCATGAAGGAGCGCGGCACCTATCTGGTGGCCGACATCTACAACGATGACTACATCATGACCGAGTACAAGCGGCTCAACTTTCCCGAGAAGATCCTGGAGAAGGAGCGCCAGATCGGCAAGCAACAGCGGGAGAATTTCCGGCGAGCCGCCCGGGCGGGGGTAAAGATCGCCTACGGCACGGATGCCGGGGTGTATCCCCACGGCTGGAACGGCAAGCAGTTCGCCTTCATGGTCCGCTACGGCCTGACGCCGATGCAGGCCATCCAATCGGCCACGACCAGGGCGGCGGATCTGCTGGGCTGGTCGGACCGGGTCGGGGCGGTCGCGCCCGGACTCTACGCGGACCTCATTGCGGTGGAGAGCGACCCGCTCACCGACATCACCGAGCTGGAGCGGGTGAAATTTGTCATGAAGGGAGGAGTGGTCTACAAGGACGCGAGACAGCGGAATCCCTGACACCACCGCCGCGCCCGAACTGGGCAGGGCGAACCCGACCATTACCGTGTTTGCTCTGCAATAGCTCTGGACCACCAGGCCGTTCGACGAAGTCAGCGGTACCTTATCAGGCATGAACCGTCGCCTGTCGGGCGAGCCGATCCGCACCGGCTGCTGTATTGCCGGAGGCGGGCCGGCCGGCATGATGCTCGGCTTCCTGCTCGCGCGCGGGGGAGTCGACGTGCTGGTCCTGGAGAAACACGCCGATTTTCTCCGCGACTTCCGGGGCGACACCATTCATCCGTCCACCCTGGAGGTAATGCACGAGCTGGGACTGCTGGAGGAGTTTCTCCGCCGTCCGCACCAGGAACTGTCCCGGCTCGACGCCCAGATCGGCGACACCCGTCTGACCATCGCCGACTTCTCCCACCTGCCCACCAAGTGCAAGTTCATCGCCTTCATGCCGCAGTGGGATTTCCTGAATTTCCTGGCCGAACAGGGAAGACGCTATCCGACATTCCACCTGCGAATGGAGACGGAGGTCACCGGCCTGATTCTGGAGGGTGGCCGGGTAACCGGCGTCGAGGCGAGCACCTCCCAGGGCTCGCTCAGAGTCGAGGCCGATCTGGTCGTAGGTGCAGATGGAAGGAGCTCGATAGTTCGAGAGCTGGCCGGACTCGAGATCATCGACCTCGGTGCGCCGATGGACGCGCTCTGGATGCAAGTCCCCAAGGCTCCCGACGACCCCGGACAGACCTTCGGCCGGATTGCAGCGGGCCAGATTCTGGTGCTGATCGATCGGGGCAACTACTGGCAGTGCGCCTACGTGATTCCCAAGGGCAAATTCGAGGACATTCGGGGACGGGGATTGCCCGCACTCCGCGAGGCCATTGCCACGCTGGCGCCGTTTCTTCGGGACCGGGTCGGCGAGCTCAGGGACTGGACTGACGTGAAGCTGCTGACGGTGAAGGTGGACCGCCTGCGCCAGTGGTATCGTCCCGGGTTGCTCTGCCTCGGCGACGCCGCCCACGCCATGTCCCCGATCGGCGGGGTGGGTATCAACCTGGCGATACAGGACGCGGTGGCCGCAGCCAATATCCTGGCGCTCCCCCTCAGGCATGGCTCCGCCACTCCAGGGCCTCTCCGCGCGGTGCAGCGGCGGCGGGAGCTCCCGACCCGCCTCACCCAGGGCGTCCAGGTGTTCGTGCAGAACCGGGTGATTCGGAACGTGCTCTCCAGCAAGCAACAGCAGATTACGCTTCCGCTCGCGCTCCGCCTTCTCCGCCGGTGGCACTGGCTGCAGCGGATCCCGGCCTACCTGGTGGGCCTCGGCGTCCGGCCGGAGCATGTCCGGGTGCCGGAGGTCCATGACGCATAGGATCCTGCAGTATCTGCTCGATCTGGTCGCCCGCCTGGGGGGCTGGAGCTATGTCATCATCTTCGCCGCGGCCGCGCTCGAGTGCGCCGCCTTTGCCGGGCCACGCGTCTCTCCTCGGTAGGAAACCGTGGGCTCCCCCGGCGACAGCACCGGGGGAGCCCACGATCTACAAGGTCTACCTATGGAGCGCGGCGGGGCGGTGTTTGTGACGCGAGCGCCACCCGGATCCCGGGAACGACCTTACATTGGGAGCAGCCATCACCGGTGATCGGGCGGCAACTGACCCAGCGGGGAGGTGCCTTCCATGCGAGCTCAAACCGCGATCTTCCGCTACCTCTCTCTCGTACTGCCCGCCGCGTTCCTTCTCACGTCGAGCGTCCGCATCTACAGCTTTTTCCACCAGCGGCCGGACATCTGGTGGACTCCTCGCGGAGGCATGGTGCCCCTGGCGCAGAGTCACGACCGCGTGGCAGTCTATGTGGGGGGCGCCGAGCTGGATGACCTGGTGGCGGCGGGACGGCTCCGACTGCAGCGGGATCAGGTCGTCAGCGCGGTGACCCCGAACGACGTCAGCATGCGGTTCAACAACTGGGACCGGGTTCGCGCCCAGCAGCTCCCCGCCATGCTCATTTTCGGAATGACGGCCGGGGCGGCGGCAGGGTTGTTGATGGTGGGGCTCATACTCACCCTGATCGAACGACATCCACAAGCATGAGCATCTCGCTGGGAACCAATCTTCAGGAGCTGGAACGTCTGAATGGGAGGCCCTTCACGCTGGCGGGTTTCGGCTGGGACTACGCCGGAGTGATCACTGACTCGAAAGGTGGCACACTCGACAGCTCGCTGGCCGGCATCAAACTGTATCTCGACCCTGGATCGGCACAGTACGAATCGAAGCCCTACTCTCAGGTGCTGGGTGATCGGGACTACTCGTCGTCCCTTCCGCCGATGCAGCAAATGAACCCGCGCGTTGCCACGTTCTTTGTGGATTTCGAGAGCCCGTGAGCCGCAGATGAATGAGATTTCGGAACTGTTTCACCGGCTCACCGCCGGAGTCTACATCGTCGGAGTGGCCGAGGGCACCAACCGGGACGGGTTCACCGCCGCATGGGTGATGCAGGCCTCGTTCGATCCGTTGCTTCTGGCGCTCAGCATCAACCCGACCAATGCCTCCTATCAGCTGCTGCACGCCGGGGGTGGCTTCACGGTAAACGTATTGAGGCGAGAGCAGCTGGATCTGGCCCGGCGGTTCGGCACCCGCTCCGGCCGGGACGAGGACAAGCTCGCGGGCATCCCCTGGCGGCCAGGCCGCCGCGGCGCGCCTATTCTCCAGGCGGCGCTGGCCTACTTCGATTGCGACCTGGCCGGCAGCATGCCGGCGGGAGATCATGAGCTGGTGCTGGGACGGGTGACGGACGGTCAGCTCCTCGACCGTCGCAGTATCCCTCTCGCGTATGCCGACACCGGCGACATGGATGGAAGCAGCACACTCTATCCCAGTAAGTTCTGAGATCCACTCGAGGGCTGCCGATGGCGCTGGAGATGCGAGCGAAATGCGAGAAGTGCACCGGAGGGCTGGGGCCCGGAGATCCGGCCTTCATCTGCAGCTACGAATGCACCTTCTGCCCCGCCTGTGCCGGGGAGATGCGGCAGGTGTGCCCCAACTGCGGCGGCGAGCTGGTGCGCCGGCCCCGTCGCGCCGTCACCCGCTGAGACCATGAGCACACTATCAATCCCCCGGCCATCGGCCGACGAATCGATCCCGTACTATCACGGCTACATCGCGAAGGTGCCCGGTGAAAACCTGGGGGAGCAGCTCACCGAACAGCTCCAGGAGTTGGAGCAGCTGTTCGAGAATGTCACCGAACGCGCTTCACTCGCCCGCTATGCCGATGGCAAGTGGAGCATCAAGGAAGTCGTCGGCCACCTGAGCGACACGGAGCGGATTTTCAGCTACCGCCTGCTCCGGATTGCCCGGGGAGACCCGACGCCGCTCCCCGGCTATGACGAGAACGCCTACGTGCCGGCCGGCAATTTCGATCGGCGGCCATTGCGCGCGCTCCTGGACGAGCTGCGCGCCACCCGGTTGAGCACCACCGCCCTGATGGAGGGACTGCCGCCGGAGTCGTGGGCCCGCCGTGGAACGGCCAACGGCAAGCCGATCAGCGCCCGGGCGCTGGCGTACATCATCGTTGGCCACGTGAACCACCACATGGGGACGCTGCGGGAGCTCTATGGGCTATGACCCGCGCACTTGACCACGTTTGGCTGGGTGAGAAATCCATGAGAATGCAGGCAGAGAGAGTGCTCCTACTCGCTGCCCTGGTCGGAGGCTGCGGGGATCCCCATCAGCCTTCGCTTCCCAGTCCCAGGATCCTCTTTCTGGGGATCGGGTTACTGCAGACGCCCGGCCCTCACGTTTACGTGGTGCATGCAGACG
>JBGQLP010000057.1:0-17995 GCA_041500125.1 Gemmatimonadota bacterium | reverse complement strand
TCGTGCAAGGGCTCGTGGATTATGCCCGACCGGGCCTGGACTCGGCGGCAACCAACGGCGGGCCCGGCACCACGGATCTGAACGCGGCGGTCCGGACAGTTCTCGACTTCCTGGGGGCGCAGGGACTGCTCCGCCAGCAGAGGGTGGAGCGCTCACTGGAGGAAGGCCTCCCGCTGGTGCGAGGCGACCGGCATCTGCTGGAGCAAGTGGTGGTCAACCTGGTGGTGAACGCCTGCCAGGCAAGCCCTGGCGGCCGGGTAGTGATAGGCACCCTGGCCAAGGCGCTGGTGAATGGGCGCCGCGGCGTGACCCGACGCAACGATGGTGAGAGTCATCGCTCGGGACCGGGGCGCGCCTGGGTGGCACAACCTCAACCGCGCGAGCTCCCAGCAGGGTCTCACGGGGTCATGCTCTTTGTGGCCGACGACGGCCCGGGAGTGCCGGAGGACGATCGGGAGCGGGTGTTCGATCCGTTCTTCACCACCAAGGATCCCGGGCAGGGCACCGGGCTTGGGTTGGCGATCGTCGCTCGAACGGTGCACGAGAGTGGAGGTACCGTGTGGGTAGACCGGGCGAGAGAAGGTGGCGCGGTGTTCAAAGTGTTTCTACCAATCGCGGGTGAGGCCCATGCGGCTGCTGATCGTTGACGACGACGCCGGTTTCCGGCAATCGCTCGCCCTGCTGCTTGGGGAGTCCGGCTATGGGGTCGAGGCCGAGGGCGACCCCGAGCGGGCGCTTGCGCGCGCCAGCGCCGAGGACTTCGATCTTATCCTCTGCGACGTCAAGATGCCCAGCATGGACGGGCTCAGCTTCCTCCGGCGCTATCGGAGCGCGGGCGGCACCGCGCTGATCATCATGATGAGCGCCCACGGCAACGAAGACGCGGCCATCGCGGCCATGCGCGAAGGCGCCTACGACTACCTGCAGAAGCCGTTCAAGCCCGATGAAGTGATCCTGACGGTGCGCAAGGCCGAAGAGCGCGAGCGCCTCCGCCACGAGGTCGAGGCTCTGCGGTCGAGCCTGGGCGTCGGCGCGGTGGGCGACCTGGTGGTTTCCCAGAGCCGGGGCATGCGCGATGTCGTCGAGCTGGCTGCCCGGGTTGCCCGCCACAATACTACGGTACTCATCACCGGCGAGAGCGGAACCGGCAAGGAAGTGATCGCCCGGGCCATCCACCGGATGAGTCCGCGAGCCGAGCGGAGCTTCACCGCCATCAATTGCGCCGCCATCCCAGAACAGCTTCTAGAGTCCGAGCTCTTCGGTCACACCAAAGGCTCCTTTACCGGAGCGACCGCAGATCATCCGGGCCTCTTCGAGCTGGCCAACGGTGGCACTCTGTTGCTGGACGAGATCGCCGACCTTCCCCAGGCGCTCCAGGCCAAGCTGCTGCGGGTGCTGGAGGAAAGCGAGATTCGCCGGCTTGGCGCGCGCGAGTCGCGCAAGATCGATGTGCGGGTGCTTGCCGCCACCGGCCGCCCGATGGAGCAGGCAGTCGAGCGCGGCGAGTTCCGGTCTGATCTGTATTACCGGCTCAATGTCGTGCGGCTTCACATTCCGCCGCTGCGCGAGCGCCCCGAGGACATCCCGGAGTTGCTCACCCATTTTGCCCGCCAGGTAGCTCAACGCCTGGGACATCCGGTGAGCGTGACGCCGGCGGCGCTGGCCGCGCTCACCCATCACAGCTGGCCCGGCAACGTCCGCGAGCTGCGCAACGCGGTCGAACGCGCTGCGGTGCTCTCCGCGGGTGGTTTACTGGACTGCAAAGACTTCTCGCTGTCCAACGGCAGCCCCGCGTCGCAGAGCGGCGGCTCCAGCGGAGCGCTGGATCTCAAGACCCAGGTTGAGGCGGTGGAGCGGGCAGCCATTCAGCGCGCCCTCGAGGCCTCGAATGGCAACCGTCGCCAGGCGGCCAACCTCCTCGGCATCAGTCTGCGCACTCTCTTCTACAAGCTGCGGAGGCTGCCACCCGCCGCGTAAGACCCTCTGCGCAACCCGCTGCGCAGCCGTGCAACCCGCTGCAGAATTGTTTCCGCTCCTCTGAGCCAAACGGCTCTCCGGCAAGGCGTACCAGTGGTATGGCCCTCGCTCATATGCATCCAGGATCAGGCTGTCGGGGATGACCGCCATCACCGATGGTATGGGTTCGACCGGCAGTAAACGGGTACCGGGTCTCAGGGTCGGGATGCCCAGCTTCCTGATCCGGCAGCGGGTGCATCTCCACCGTCGCGGTGCGGAGGAACCATTGAGGCAGCCCCGATCGGGTTTGACGCTGGTAGAGGTCCTGGTGGCCGTCATTGTGCTGGGCATCGGCATTGTGGCGCTCGCCGGGTCCTCCGGGATGGTCACCCGCATGATCGGGCGAGGTAAGGCGGAGACCCACGCCGCGGAAGCCGCCTCGAGGCGAATCGAAATACTGCGTCAGGCGGCCTATTCCACCTCGCCCCGCTGTACCGCTGCCAGCTTTGCCACCGGCGGGCCGGTGCTCGTCGATGGCATCACCGAATCCTGGCTGGTGCCGCCTAGCGGGAAGATTCGAAGGGTCCGGGTCACCGTCACCTATCTCACCGTCCGCGGTGGCCGTTCGGCCGTCCTGGAGACCGGAATCGAATGTTGATGCAGGCTCCTCGGCGAGGTCTCACCCTGCCCGAGCTCATGGTCGCCACCGTTCTCATGCTCATCGTCGGAGGCGCTGCGTACCAGCTGCTGGTGACCACCCAACGGCTGGCGCGGGCCCAGGTGGAGCAAGTCAGTCTCCAATCCAACGTCCGCAGTGGCGCACTGGTAGTGACCAACGAGCTGCGGGAGCTGAGCACGACGCTGGGTGGGGGCCCAGATCAGAACGACATCCTGCGTATGGCTCCCAGCGACATCACCTACCGCGCCATGCGGGGCATCGGCTTCATCTGCCAAAGCCCGAGCAGCACGCAAGTCAGGATCGGCCGCCTGGACTACTCCGGCTATCGCGATCCCCAGGCTACCAGGGACAGTGCCTACGTGTTCGTCGAAGGCGCTGCGGGTAACGGGGCTGACGATGCCTGGGTTCCCCTCGCCATCACTCGCGTCTCCTCCGCGGCCCCGTGCCCCGGTGCCGCCGGCCCCGGCATCACGCTCACGGTTCCCAGCGCTGCCTTCCTGCCCGGTCTGGCAGTCGGCACCCCGGTACGGATCTACGAGGTGATGCAACTGAAGCTGTATCAGTCCGAAGGACATTCGTGGCTGGGTGCGCGATCAGTGAGCGGAGGCGAGGCCATGCAACCGGTCGTGGGTCCGCTGGCCGAGGGCAACGGCTTCCAGCTCGACTATCTGGACGGTCGCGGTGCGTCCACGACTGACCTGAGCGCCATCAAGAACATCAGGTTCACGGTGCAGGGAGTCAGCGCGGAAGCGGTGAGATCCGGTAGCGGCGAAGCACTGCGGCCCGAAGACAGTCTGACCACGCAGGTGGCTCTGCGCAACGCAACGTGGCCATGATCGGAGCAGAACGATCGGCGGTCCGGGGCCGTCCCCGCCGGACCGATGAGCGCGGCATGGCACTGGCCATAGCCATCTTTGCCCTGGTGGTCATCGGTGCGCTCGTGGCGGCCAACTTTTTCGTGGGACGACTGGAACAACAGAGCGGGCAATACAGCCTCTTTGCCCGGCAGGCCGCCGAGGGCGCGGAGACGGGCCTCCTGGAGGCGGTCGTGCTCCTGCCGGCAAGCACTCTTGTGGCAATGCCGGCGAACGGGGCTCCACTGGATCTGGGCGCCAGCACCCTCAGCCCGAGCGTGCGGGTCGAGCGGCAGGTATCGAGACTCACCGGAACTCTGTTCTTCGTCCGGGTGCGGGGCACCCGGCAGGACGCGGCCGGCTCTCCTCTTGCCGCCCGTGCACTGGGCGCGCTCGTCCGCCTGGTCTCGGATACGCTCGGCGGCCCCCCTCGGGTAGTGCCTTTGGCCCAGCGCGGTTGGGTCCAACTGTACTGACTGCCAGAACTTGCACCCAAGGTGTATCACCCCCACTGCTGCATCCCGAGAGACCGCTTGCGAAAGAGAAGATGCCCCCGAGTGGAGTGGCCGCAGTCAACTGATAAATCGCGGGTTAAATGGCCGCTACGTAAAGGATTACTAAACTGCAATTTGTGTGGCACATCGGTTGCCCTCTCACCGCCGAGATATTCCTGACGCCTCCTTAACCTGCGGACATGTATGGGACTCTTCGGGCGCAAGGCGACGACGGTCGGCCTCGACATCGGAAGCGGGCTGATCAAGCTCGTCGCCATCTCGCACGCCTCTGGTGGCCCGGTCCTGACCAAGGTCGCGTTCACCTCGATCGGCAACGACGCCATCGTCGAAGGGGAGATCATGGACCCCGGTATCGTGGCGGAGGCGATCAAGGAGCTGATGGCATCAGCCGGGGTCAAGACCAAGCAGGTCGTGACCGCGGTGGGTGGCCGCGATGTGATCGTCAAGAAGATCACCATGGATCGCATGCAGGAGGCTGAGGCCCGCGAGGTCATCCGCTGGGAGGCCGAGCAGCACGTCCCGTTCGACATGGACAACGTGGAGCTCGATTTCCAGATCCTGGATCCCGACGGCGAGGGGCTGCAGATGACGGTGCTCCTGGTCGCCGCCAAGCGCGAGCTGGTGGACCACAAGATGTCGTTGCTGGCCGATGTCGGCCTGCAACCCAGCATCATCGACGTGGATGCATTCGCGCTCCATAACGCGTTCGAGATCAATTATCCCGAGGCCATGAACGGCGTCGTTGCCCTGGTCAACATCGGGCACGAGAACACCAATATCTACATCCTGGACGATGGTGTCCCGGTCCTGACCCGCGACATCCCAGTCGGCACCCGCCGGTTCCGCGAAGATCTGCAGCGGGAGCGGGGCCAGTCGGCCGAAGAGGCGGAGCGGCTGCTGCAGGGCGGCACCGGCGAGATCCCGGAGGCCTTTCTTCACAGCCGGACCGAGGAGATCGCAGTCGGCATCGAGCGGGCCGCGGCCTTTCTTCAGTCGGCCAGCCGTTCGGCCGGGGGAATTTCGAGGATCTTCATCACCGGTGGCGGCGCGCGGATTCCGCGGCTCAGCCGGGCGTTGGGCGACCGGCTCAAGATTCCGGTCCAGCTGGCCAATCCGATCGAGAAGCTTCAGGTCGCCGAGGGCGTCTTCGACACCATGCAGGTGGACGAGGTGGCCCCGCTGCTGATGCTCCCGATCGGTCTCGCTCTGCGTACAGCAGCCTGACCCAGACCCAGGGATCCATCGACCCATGATCACCGTCAATCTCCGGCCCGGTCAGAAGCGCAAGCGCTCGGGCAACTCCCTAAGCCTAAAGGGGTTGCTCGACGGGTTCAGCGTGTTCCGCGATCTGGCCAGCCGCGTGAAGGATCCCCTCCTGATGGGGTCGGTAGGCGCCTGGGTCTGCGTCGTCGGCGGGCTCGGTCTCATCTACCTCAACACGGTACGGCAGCTCTACACCCTGGAGCCGCGGCTGGAGCAGGCCCGCAGCGAGAACCGCCGGTTCAAGGCGTTCCTGGCCGACAAGCGGCGCCAGGAGAAGATCCGGGATTCTCTGCTGGCTCAGATCACCGTCATCCGCGGGGTGGACGGCGATCGCTACGTCTGGCCTCACCTGCTCGACGAGATCACCAAGGCGCTCCCGGCCTATACCTGGCTGGTGGACCTCGGCTTCACCGCCGCGCCGGTGGTGGCTACCGAGCCGGCCAAGCCCGGAGCCAAAGTCGATTCCGCCGCGGCGGCCGCGGTCAAACCGCCGCTGACGTTTCAGATCACCGGACGAACCATCGATATCCAGGCCTACACCCGCTTCCTCCGGCAGCTGGAAGCATCGCCCTGGATTGACAACGTGACCCCGGTCTCCGCCCAGACCATCGTGGAGAAGGAGCGGCCGGTCACTGCGTTCAGCATCCGGGCGTCCTTTAGCCCCGCGGATTCCGCGTACATCCGCACGGCTCCATTCAGCCAATCGGTGGGGGGGAGATAAGCCATGGCACTCTCCAAAGAGAAGACCACGCCTCTCATCGCCATTCTGTTGGCAGCGATAGTGGGATACATCGGGTACACCGGTGCCGTCATCGAGATGGTCGGCTTGAAGGGTCTTGCCGCACGCAAAGAGCGCGTGATGGCCATCAAGGACACGATCGTCCACCTGGAAGCTGCCACCGACAGCGCCAAGAAGGAGTTGGCCCGGGGCACCGTGGCCGACGTACGCAAGCGCCTGGAGACCTATCGCGCCAGCCTGGCGCTGCTCCGCCGCCTGGTGCCGGAGCGGAACGAGGTGCCCAACCTGCTCGACGATATCTCCACCCGGAGCAAGATCCGGGGGGTCACGCTCTCGTCGGTGGTGCCGCAGCCGGTTGAACCGGGTCCGGCACCGTTCGACACCTACAAGTACAACATGTCGGTCATCGGCAAATACGATCAAATCGGCCAGTTCCTGGCCGATGTGGCCAGTCTGCAGCGGATCATCGTCCCGTACGATCTCACGGTGGCGGCCGCCAACAGCAGCTCGGCCAAGGCGCTGGGTGACAGCTCGGGCGCCATGCTGGAGGCCAAGTTCCAGATTCGCACCTTCGTCAAGTCTCCCAATCCGGAAGGAGAGGCCAGTGGCTCGTAACGCCTTTGCGCTCGCTCTCCTGATGGGGTTGGGTTTGGGCGGGTGCTCGAAGCTGCCCACCAAGCTGCCCTTCTTTGGCAGCAAGAAGCCCAAGGAGGCGGAGGTGAACATGGCCGCCCTGCGCGCTCGCACCGACAGCCTGCGCAAGGCCCGGCATGTCACCGATTCGCTGACCCAGGTGCGCTTCACCGCCTGTGCCGACTCGGTTCGCACCGAGATGACCAAGGTGTTAATGAAGGCCAAGAAGAAGCGGAAGAAGCAGGCGAGCGCGCCGTCGGAGGATCTCATCGGCGCCCAGGTGCAGATGGCCTGCACTCATGACCTGACCGGTCCGCCGACGACGATCGCCACGACCAGCGCCGTGCCGGCCAAGCCGGCCGACAGCGTCAAGACCCCGGGCCCGGCAGCCAAGCCGGCCCCGGCAACGCCCGCTGCGGCGGCACCGGCGCCCGCGCCGGCAGCGTCCGCTCCGGCAGCTCCAGCCCCGGCGGCCCCAGCTCCGGCGGCGGTTGCCGCGACCAAGCCCGACTCGGTCTCGCCACCGGCGCAGGACGCCGCGTGGGCCGACTCGGTCCGGAAGGCAAAGGAAATGGAAATGTCCCGGGAGACGTTCGCCTATTCGGGCGCTCCCCGAGACCCGTTCAACTCGCTCTTGAACATGGCCAAGAGCGGCCCCGAAGTGGCTGACCTGCAGCTGGTAGGCATCTACCAGAACCTGCGGTCTCCCAACGCCAGTGTGGCCGTCTTCCGGGAAAAGGATGGAGGCAAGCGCCACAAGCTCCGTGCTGGCGATCAGCTCGGCCGCTCGCGAGTGATGCAGATCCGTGACCGCGACGTCGTATTCGTGATCGAGGACTTCGGCTTCGAACGGCAGGACACCCTTTCTCTCCGGAAGCAGGAGGACGTAACCCCATGACCCGATTCTATCGCCTGATGGTCGCCACCGCCGCGATCTTCGGAGTGACCTCCGCGGCGCGCGCGGACGGCCCCGCGAGCGGAGAGGTCACGGGCGTCAGCGTCCAGGCAGCACCCGGACGCGCCGATGTCATCATCAACGTTCGCGGCGCCGTCGAGGTCCGCGACTTCATGCTGGAGAATCCCAACCGGCTGGTGCTGGATGTGGTCGGCGCCAAGCTGAAGGGAAATCCGGTCAGCGACTACGACGGGGTCAAGCGCGGCGGCGTGCTCAACCTCCGCTTTGCCCAATTCAAGCCGGATGTGGTCCGCATCGTTCTGGACCTCGACCGCGCCATGGACTACCACGTGGAGCGCGTCGCCGATGCCATCCGCGTCTCCTTCGGCACCGACCAGTCGTTCCTGGCCTGGTCCTCGAACGATCCGCGGTCACCGAAGGCTCCGGCCGCCAAGGCCGCCCCCCGGGGCCAGCCCGAAGTTCAGCTGCCGGCCACCCGACTGGTGCGTTCCACGGCCGAAACCGAGCCGCGGATCACCGTGGTCTGGGACCGGGCCAACATCGCCGACGTGGTCGCCGGCTTCGCTGCCTTCAGCGGCCGCACCATCATTCTCGGGAAGGACATCAAGGGCGAGGTCAGCGCCGAGATTCGGAATCAGCCTTGGCCCCAGGCCTTCCAGGCTGTTCTGGCGGCGCAGGGACTCTCGGCCCAGGAGATGGCGGGTGGCATCATCCGGGTAGACAACCCCTCGGCGCTGGCGTCGCTCGACTCACTCGAGCCGCTGGAGACCAGCGTGGTGCGGGTCAACTATAGTAAGGCATCGGACCTGGTGAAGAGCATCGAAGGAAGCCTCACCAAGAACCGTGGCAAGGTCGTGGCCGACGTGGGCTCAAACTCGCTCATCATCACCGATACCCGGAGCCGGATCGGAAATCTGACCGACTTCGTGAAGGGACTGGATATCCGTACCCCGCAGGTCTCGATCAAGGCCAAGCTGGTGTTCGTGGACCGCACCGACATCGAGGAGCTGGGCGTCAAGTACGACCTGGGCAACCGGAATCAGTTCTTCAACAGACTGGTGCAGCGCTGCTGCGACCCGACCACCGGCAAGAGCTATGACCCCACGGTCAACGTCGTTGATCTCGGCGGCAACGCGGTGTCCGGCATCGGCAACGCCAGCGGCGTCGTGGCCGGCTCCGCCATCGACCTGATCTTCTCCACCGCCATCGGCGGGTTCACCCTCACCTCATTCCTGAGCGCGGTCGAGCGGGCCGACCTCTCGGACATCCAGGCGGAGCCGGTCATCACCACACTGGACAACCGGAAGGCCGACATCCTCGTGGGTGAGGAGACGCCGGTCCGGGTCATCGATGCGTCCAATTCTGGTGCCGCGACCTCCACGGTGACCATGAAGGAAACCGGTATCCGCCTCACGGTTACCCCGCACGTCACCAGCAATCGGCAGGTGGCCATGGAACTGCACACCGAGCGGTCGTCGATTCAGCCGCTGGCCGCAACCGACCTGGGCTTCACCTTCCAGACCCAGAGAGCCGACAACCAGCTGCTGGTCAATGATGGCGAGACTGCGGTCATCGGTGGCCTGACCGTCACCTCGGTAACCAACACCCGCGCGGGCATCCCGCTGCTGTCCGGTCTGCCCATCATCGGTAAGCTGTTCAGCTTCAGCCGGAACGAGGAAAACCGGCGCGACCTGATCATCCTGGTCACGCCCCGGATCATAGACGACGGGGCCCCATCACAATGAGCACCAGGGACCCCGGCTGAAACGACGAGCCCGGCGCAGGCCGGGCTCGTTCGTTAGAATCAGGGCTAGGGCAGACCTCCTTCCTCAAAGGATACTGTCGTGATGCTCCGATTCTCGACCGCAGGTGAATCGCACGGCAAGGCGCTCGTCACCATCGTCGAGGGCTTGCCGGCAGGGCTTCCGGTGACGGCGGAGTGGGTTGACCGCGAGCTGGCCAGGCGAATGCAGGGCTACGGGCGGGGCGCGCGAATGAAGATCGAGCGCGACCGCATTGAATGGCTCTCCGGCCTCCGGGCGGGCGAGACCCTCGGCTCTCCGGTCGCCATGCTCATTCAAAATCGCGACTGGGCCAACTGGGAAGACGTCATGGCATACGAAGCCTCGGAATCGGTCGGAGAGCTTCGCCGGCGCCGGGTCACCCGGCCCCGCCCCGGTCATGCTGATCTCGCCGGCGTGCTGAAATACGATCGGGTCGATGCCCGCGACATCCTGGAGCGGGCCAGCGCCCGGGAGACCACGGCGCGGGTGGCGGCCGGCGCGCTGGCCAAGCGGTTGCTCGACGAGTTCGGAGTGGAGGTCGGAAGTCACGTCATGTCGATCGGCGGCATCCGTCCGGCGCAGGTCGAATTGCCGGTGCCGCTCAACCCGGCATCCGACCGTTCCGAGGTACGGGTGCTGGACCCGGCGGTCGAGGCGGAGATCATCCGGCGCATCGATGCCGCCAAGCAAGCCGGCGACACCCTCGGTGGAGAGGTTGAAGTGGTGGCCCGCGGCGTGGTCGTGGGGCTGGGCAGCCACGTGAGCTGGGATCGAAAGCTGGATGGGCGGCTCGCCGGAATGCTGATGTCCATTCCCGCGGTGAAGGGGGTGGAGATCGGGATGGGATTCGAGGCGGCCCGGCGGCCCGGATCCGAGGTCCACGATCCGATAGAAGGGGGGGAAGCGGGGCGGCGGGGCAGCGGGGAAGGGAGAAGCGGTGGATTCCGGCGCCCGAGTAACAACGCCGGGGGGCTGGAGGGCGGGATCACCACCGGGGAACCGGTGGTTGTTAAGGTAGCGATGAAGCCAATCGCCACCCTGATGTCCCCCCTCCCCACGGTAGATCTCGCTTCGGGCCAACCGGCCAAGGCCGTGAGTGAGCGGTCCGACGTGACCGCCGTGCCGGCCATGGGCGTCATAGCGGAGGCGGTGGTCGCGTTGGTTTTGGCCGATGCCATGCTGGAGAAGTTCGGCGGCGATTCCCTGAGCGAGATGCGGCGCAACTACGATGGCTACGTGGCCGCACTCGGCTCCCGCTGGGCTGCTCTGCGCCGCGCTACCGAGGGCTGATGCCGCGGCACATTCTGCTGGTTGGGCTGCCCGGCTCGGGAAAGAGCACCGTGGGCAAGCTGGTTGCCGAGGCGCTGGGTGCCGACGTGATCGACATCGACAGCCTGCTGGTGCGCGAGATGGGCATGCCGGTAACCCAGATCTTCGGCATGGTGGGGGAGGCACGATTCCGGCAGATGGAGCGCGATGCGGTGAACGCGGCTCAGGCTCGCGAGCCCTGCGTCATCGTGCCGGGTGGTGGGTGGGCGGCTCAGGCGGGGCAGCTCCAGGCAGCCAAGCAGCTGAGCCTGGTCATCTATCTCAAGTGCACTGCGGCGACAGCCACCAAGCGGAGTGAGCAGGGCGAGGCCCGCCCACTGCTGGCCGGAGGGGACCCCGCCCAACGAATGCGGGCGCTGCTGGAAGAGCGGGAGCCTTTCTATGTACAGGCTGACCATAAAGTTGACGCCGAGTACGGAAAGGCTGAGGCGGTGGCGGCGGAGGTGATGGAGCTGGCCCGACGGCATGGCGCCTGGTTTGCCCGCTCGTAGGAGGTTGCATTTTCTTGGGAGGTGCGGGTTTCTTGCTACCTCCCGACTTGATCCTCGGATTACCGGGGTACTTACACTGGGACTATGGCGACTAGATCGAAACGGCAGGTAAAGGCTCCCAAGAAACCCACGAGGCTCACCCCCGTGGCGGCGAAGAGCGCCAAGCGCAAGGCGGCTGAAGGCAGCCCCGGCGGGAACGGCGCGCGCGCCCGGGACCGGAGGCCTGCGCTGGTCATCGTCGAGTCGCCGACCAAGGCCAAGACCATCGGGAAATATCTCGGCAGCGGCTATGACGTGAAGGCCACCGTCGGCCACCTGCGCGACCTGCCCACCCGGGAGCTGGGGGTCGACGTCGACAATGGGTTCGAGCCCAAATACGTCACCATCAAAGGCAAGACCAAGACCCTCTCGGAGCTGAAGAAGGCGGCCAAAGCCGCCAGCGCCATCTATCTCGCTACTGACCCGGACCGGGAGGGCGAGGCCATAGCCTGGCACGTTGCCGATCAGCTCAAGGTCGGCGTCCCCACCCACCGAATTCTCTTCCACGAGATCACCAAGGAAGCCATCCAGGACGCGCTCCGGGATCCGGGCGAGATCGACGACCGCAAGGTGGACGCCCAGCAGGCCCGCCGCATCCTCGACCGGCTGGTGGGCTACAAAGCCAGCCCCATTCTCTGGAAGAGCATCAAGACCGGCCTCTCGGCTGGCCGGGTTCAGACCGTCGCACTCCGTCTGATCGTGGAACGGGAGCGCGAGATCCGGGCCTTCAAGCCGCAGGAGTACTGGACCATCGAGGCGCTGTGTGCCAAGGACGGCCAGACGTTCGAGGCTGCTCTCGCCAAGGTCGGCGGCCACAACCCTCAGCTGCACAGCGAGGCCGATGCCCGCGCCGTCGTAGATGCGGTGCAGCCGCGGCCGTTCATCGTCTCCAAGGTCGAGAAGCGGCACCGGAAGAAGAATCCGGCCGCGCCCTTCACCACCAGCACCCTGCAACAGGAAGCGGCCAAGAAGCTGGGCTTCTCCTCCCGGCGCACCATGCGCGCGGCGCAGGATCTCTACGAAGGCGTGGACGTGGGCGAAGACGGCCCGGTCGGCCTGATCACCTACATGCGAACCGACTCGCCCCAGGTCTCGGAAACCGCGGTTGCTTCGGTGCGGAGCTTCATCAAAAAGAACTACGCCAAGCCCTACTTGCCCGAGGCCGCCAACGTCTACAATCCGAAGAAGAACGCCCGGGTGCAGGGCGCGCACGAGGCCATCCGGCCTACCGACGTCCGCCGGCGTCCCGAGCAGGTCCAGTCCCATCTCGAGCCGGACCAGTATCGGCTCTATCAGCTGATCTGGCAGCGGTTCGTCGCCTCGCAGATGACCCCGGCGGTCTACGACATGACCGTCGTGGAATTCGACCTGGGCGAATATCTGTTCCGTGCCACCGGCTCGGTGATGGTGTTCGACGGATATCACGTGCTGTACACCGAGGGCCGGGAGCAGGAAGAGGGAAAGACGATGGACGACCTGCCGCCCATCCCGCCGCTGGCAGTGGGCGACCGGGTCGAGGTCCGCGAGATCACTCCCTCGCAGCACTTCACCGAGCCGCCGCCCCGCTTCTCCGAAGCCAGCCTGGTCAAGGAGCTGGAGCGGCTCGGCATCGGCCGCCCGTCCACCTACAGCGCCATCATCTCGACTCTGTCGCTCCGGGAATACGTCAAGGTGGATCAGCGGCGGTTCTTCCCCACCGACCTGGGCGAAACCGTCGAGAAGATCATGATCGGCAAGTTCCCCGAGATCTTCAATGTCGAGTTCACCTCCGAAATGGAAGAGGAGCTGGACCGGATCGAAGACGGGGAGCTCAAGTGGCAGCGGGTCCTCAAGGACTTTTATGGCCCGTTCGTGAAGGCGCTAAATGCCGTAGACCTGAATGCACTCGTCGCCGATGCCCACGGCCTGAAGCCGGAGGAGCTGGCCAAGGAACGCTGTCCCAAGTGCGGCTCACCGATCGAGCTTCGGACCGGCCGGTTCGGGCCGTATCTGGCGTGCGTGAAGTACAAGGACACTTGCGATTACGTGAAGTCGCTGAAGAAGGTGAAGGTGCCCGACCGTCCCACTGACGAGAAGTGCCATCTCTGCGGCTCGGCCATGGTCATCAAGACCGGTCGGTTCGGCGAGTTCCTGGCCTGCACCACCTACCCTAAGTGCAAGGGCACCCGGTCCATTCCCATGGGCCTCAAGTGCCCCAAGTGTCCCACCGGCGATCTGACCGAACGGCGCACCAAGCGGGGCAAGTCGTTCTGGGGATGCCTGCGCTATCCGGAATGTGACTTCTCCACCTGGAACCGGCCGGTGCCGGAGACCTGCCCCGCCTGCGGCTGGCTGGGTATGGAAAAGCGGATCAACAAGGCTGAAGGCGAGACCCGGAAGTGCCTCAAGTGCGGGCACCGGATCGTGATTGCGGAGCCGGAGGAGGTAGCTCTGGGGTGAAGGCAACCGTCGTCGGCGGAGGTCTCGCCGGCTCGGAGGCAGCGTGGGCGCTCGCGGAACGGGGTGTCCGGGTGACCCTCTGCGAAATGCGGCCCGGAAGCCGGACGGCCGCGCACAAGACCGATCGGCTGGCTGAAATCGTCTGCAGCAACTCCTTCAAATCAGTGGATCTCACCAACGCACACGGTCTGCTCAAGGCCGAGCTGCGTGCGCTGGGGAGCGTCCTGCTCCCCTGCGCCGATCTCGCGCGGGTGCCCGGAGGGACCGCCCTCGCGGTGGATCGAGAGCTCTTCTCTCAGGCAGTGCACGAGCGGATAAGCGCCCATCCCAACATCACCCTGGTGCGGCAGGAGGTCGGCGAGCTGCCTTCGCCTGCCGTGATCGCCACCGGCCCGCTCACCTCCGAGCGGCTCAGCCAGGCTATGGCCGCCAGGCTGGGCTCTGCGGCGCTGGCGTTTTACGACGCAATTGCGCCGGTGGTGTCGGCGGACTCGCTCGACTACGGCCGGCTCTACGCCCTTTCGCGCTACGGTAAGGGTGACGGCGATGACTACCTGAACGCGCCGATGGACGTGGCGGCGTACAATCAGTTCATCGACGCGCTGATCGCGGCGGACCAGTTCCACGGCCACGAATTCGACGAGGTGCCTTACTTCGAGGGCTGCCTCCCGGTGGAGGAGATGGCCCGCCGGGGTCGGGAAACCCTTCGCTTCGGCCCGATGAAGCCGGTGGGTTTGCCCGACCCACGGACCGGTCGAGAGCCGCACGCGGTGGTGCAGCTCCGGCGGGAGGATCGGGCCGGACAGATGTGGAACCTGGTGGGGTTTCAGACCCGACTCCGCATTCCGGAGCAGCAGCGGGTGTTCCGGATGATCCCCGGACTGGAGGCGGCCGAGTATCTCCGGTACGGCAGCATTCACCGGAACTCGTACCTGAACAGCCCGGCGAGTCTGGGCCCGGGCCTCGCCGCTAAAGACGACGACCGGCTCTTCTTTGCGGGTCAAATCACCGGAGTCGAGGGCTACACCGAGTCACTCGGCACCGGGATCATGGCGGGGATCAACCTCGCCCGCCGGCTCCAGGAGCTGCCGGTTGCCCTGCCTCCACCCACTACCATGCTGGGCGGCCTGTACCGCTATCTTCGCGAAGCCGATCCCCGCCACTTTCAGCCCATGAACGCGAATTTCGGCCTACTTGATCCGCTGCCTGGTAAGAGCCTGCCCCGAGGGCAGCGAGGGGTAAAGAAAGACCGGAAGAAGGAGCTGCTGGTCGAGCGGGCGCAGGCGGATTTCAGCGCTTGGATGACCGAGTCTGAACTTCTGGCGCGAGAATTCACCACAGAGGCACAGAGGACACAGAGGGATCACTTGCCTGCCTAGCTCACGACACCGCGATTGCGGCTATCCGTCTCTAGCCTCACGGCATTATTGCATTTGTAAGTGATTATTGGTTCACAACAACACAACTACTTGGTGATAATGGCGGCTCCCGCGATGTCGTGAACGTCTCGACTTTGCGATCCCTCTGTGGCCTCTGTGCCTCTGTGGTGAACTGTTTTTGGGAACTCAATGGACAGACGTAGTGAAATCACCGAATATCTGGTGCACCTTGAGAAGGAGCGCGATGTCTCGCCCCATACGGTGAAGGCATACGCACGCGATCTCGAGGCCTTCACCGAGTTCTGCGACCGGCACTACGGCGAGTGGAAGTGGACCACGCTGGACCGCCTCGGCCTCCGCGGCTTCCTGGGGGAGCTGCAGCGGCGAGGTCTCTCCAAGCGCAGCGCCGCCCGGGCCCTCTCCGCGGTCCGGAGCCTCTACCGCTTTCTCCAGCAGCATCACGGGGTACCCAACAACATCGCCCGCGCGGCCCGGGTGCCCAAGCTGGACAAGCGGCTTCCCACCTACCTCGACCGGAGCCAGACCGAGAATCTGTTCCAGTGGGCCGAAGCGCGCGCCGGCGGCGACGAGCTGGGACCCACCCGAGACCTGGCCATCCTGGAGCTGTTCTATTCGACCGGCATCCGCCTCGCCGAGCTCAGCGGAGTAAACCTGGAAGACCTCGATCTCCTGTCCGACCAATTGAAGGTGCGGGGCAAAGGCCGGAAGGAGCGCATCGTGCCGGTGGGCTCGCGGGCAGTGCTCGCGTTGCGGCGCTATCTTAACCTGCGGGAGCCCCTGGTGGCCCAGATTCGGGGCGACCGCCGGGCGGTGTTCCTGAGCCGGCGCGGCAAGCGGCTCGCACCCCGAGGCATTCAGCGAATCATTCACCGGATGTTCGACGCCATCGGCGGGGACGGCCTCCGGGTGCACTCGCTGCGGCATACCTTTGCCACCCATATGCTGGACGCCGGCGCCGACCTCCGCGCGGTGCAGGAGCTGCTGGGTCACGCCTCACTCAGCACCACCCAGGTCTATACCCACACCAGCGTGGAGCGGCTGAAGCAGGTCTACAACCAGGCGCACCCAAGAGCGTGAGGGACAGTAAGAGGTAAGAGGTAAGAGGTAGGAGGGGAACAGAGAAGAGGAGGATCGCGGGAGGCAGCCCTCTCACCCCTTACCTCTAACATATGAGGATCGATGATTCAATTCCGCGGCACCACCATCCTTGGCGTCCGAAAAGACGGCCGCGTCGCCCTTGGCGGCGACGGTCAGGTCAGCATGGGCGAGACCGTCTTCAAGTCGCACGGCAACAAGGTGCGCGCGCTGAAGGGCGGGAAGGTGCTGGCGGGCTTTGCCGGGTCGGTGGCCGACGCGCTCACCCTGTATGAGAAGTTCGAGGAAAAGCTCGATCGCTATCCCGGGAACCTCCCCCGCGCCGCGGTGGAGTTGGCCAAGGACTGGAGGAGCGACCGGATCCTCCGCCGGCTGGAGGCGCTCCTGGTGGTTGCCGACCTGGAGCACAGCTTTCTGGTGAGTGGAAGCGGCGAGCTGATCGAGCCGGATGACGGCATCGTCGCGATCGGGTCGGGCGGTAACTTTGCCCTCGCAGCCGCCCGGGCTTTGCTGCCCGAGCGGAGCCACTCCGCCCGGGAGATCACCCAACGGTCGCTGGAGATTGCGGCGGACATCTGCGTGTTCACCAACCGAAACATCACGATTCTGGAGCTACCAGGTGAGAAGTCAGAGGTGAGAAGTGAGAGGGGTGGAAAGAGCTGAGCCATCGGCCTTTTACCTCTTACCTCTCACCTCTCACCTCTTACCTTTCCAGTATGACCGAGCCCGCCAAAGAGCTGACCCTACCCAAGGAGACCCCCGAGCCGACGGCTCCCATGCCCTGGCTGGAGGAGATGCCGCCGCGCCAGATCGTGACGGAGCTGGACCGGTACATCGTGGGGCAGGAAGCGGCCAAGAAGGCGGTGGCCATCGCGGTGCGGAACCGCTGGCGCCGGGCCCAGGCGCCGGATGACATCAGGGATGAGATCACCCCCTACAACATCATCATGATCGGCCCCACCGGGGTGGGAAAGACCGAGGTCGCCCGCCGGCTCGCCCGGCTCTCCGGCGCCCCGTTCATCAAGGTGGAGGCGTCCAAGTTTACCGAGGTGGGCTACGTGGGCCGCGACGCCGAGTCCATGGTGCGCGACCTGGTGGACTCCGCCATCAACCTGGTGCGGACCGAGCGGGAGGACGAGGTCTATCCCCAGGCGGAGCAGCGGGCGGACGAGCGGCTGCTGGATCTGCTGCTCCCTGCGGCGCCGGCACCGATGGAGAAGTCGGAGAGGACGGAGAGGGCGGAGAAGGCGGAGGTGTCTTCGGTGTTCGTGGTTTCCTCGAGCGGGCAGGCGAAACCGGAGCGGGCTTTGACTCCCGAAGAGGAGCGGCGGCACCGCTCCCGGGAGAAGCTGCGGGAGATGCTGACCGAGGGGCGGCTGGACGACCGCGAGGTCGAGGTCGAGGTCGCCCAACAGGGCTACCCGATGATGGAGCTGATCCAGCCCCCGCAGGGGATCGAGGGCACCGACATCAACTTCACCGAGATGCTGCAGGACATGCTTCCCAAGCGGAAGAAGCGCCGCACCGTCAAGGTTCCGGAGGCCCGTCGGGTCCTGGTGGACGAGGAGCTGAAGAAGCTGGTGGACATGGACGACGTGGTGAACGAGTCGCTCGACCGGGTGGAGAACCACGGTATCATCTTCATCGACGAGATCGACAAGATCGCCGGGGAGCGGGGCCAGGGCGGCGGACCCGATGTCTCGCGGGAGGGAGTCCAGCGCGATCTGCTTCCGATCGTCGAAGGCTCGACGGTGCAAACCAGGTACGGCTATGTCCGGAGCGACCACATCCTCTTCATCGCTGCGGGCGCATTTCACGTCTCCAAGCCATCCGATCTCATCCCCGAGCTGCAGGGACGCTTCC
>JBGQLP010000056.1:0-18176 GCA_041500125.1 Gemmatimonadota bacterium | reverse complement strand
GGAATGTCGGGGTCATGATGCACGACGATTCCGCCATCACGGGTCGCGTGGATGTCCAGCTCCACGCCATCGGCGTCGAGCATGACAGCCCGTCGAAAGGCGGCTCGCGAATTTTCGTATTCGTATCCCGAAGCGCCGCGATGGGCAATGACGCTGGGTCGTCGCATGGCCTAAAATAGCCGGTCCCTTTGCGCCGGCCAATTAACAATGTGCGGCCGGAGCCGTCTACTTGTCCGGATGAGCGCCTCTATCACGACGCAATCCGCTGCACCCGCCACCAGCACTGATGAGGCACTCGTCTCCGCCTACAGCCGTGGTGAGGAGCGAGCGGCCTCGGAGCTGGTCCGCCGCCACGTGGCGGCTCTAGGTCAGTTCCTCTATGGCGCCGGGGCAGACCGGGATGAGGTTGAAGATCTGGTGCAGGAAACCCTCTTCCGCGCATTCCGGCGGCTCGACAGCTGGCAAGGGCACGGATCGTTCCGCAGCTGGATCCTGACCATCGGAAGCAATCTGTTGCGAGACCAGTTCCGCCGCCGGAAGGGTCGTCAGATCGTGTCGCTCGATCAACGGGAGATTCCCGACCGGGCCGACCCCCACGCCGACTTCGCGGCGCGTGATACTGAGGAACGTCTGCGGGAGGGCATCGCCGCTCTCCCTCGCCTGCAGCGGGAGGTCTTTCTCCTGCGGGCGCAGCAAGGAACCGAGTACGAGGAGATCGCAGTGACGCTGGGAACCACTCCCGGTGCGGCCCGGGTGCACTACCATCACGCGGTGAAGCGGTTGAAGGAGCTGATCCGATGAGCGGATGCCAAAGGATCTCTGACAGGATGCCCGCGGTGGCGCTGGGCAGGGCGGAATGGACCTCGGACGAAGTCCAGCACCTGAGTGGCTGCCCGTCGTGCCAGGATGAGTGGGACGTGGTGCAGCGGAGCAGCCACCTGGGACGAGAGATCGGTCTCGGTCTGGATGCAGACTCCACCTCCGAGACGCTACTCGAGCACCTGGACCACGCTCGGGTGGAGCGACTCCGGCGTCGGACGTGGAGCTTTGCGGGTCTGGCCGCGGCGGCCACCATCGCGGCCGTGGTCTGGATTCAACGCCCCAGTCGTCCCGTGCACCCCGCCCCGGCAGTCGTCGCGGGGCTTCAGATAACTCTGCCGGAGCTGGACGGCCTTCAGCCGGCGGAGCTCGATTCGGTTCTCCAGACCATAGATGAGCCGGCGCCAGCCGACTCCACGCTGGACGAGCTCGAAGGCTTTCTCGATTCCTGGGAGGGATGATGCGTACGTATTACCTGTTCCTAGCCCTGCTGCTGGCGCCAATTCATTCGGCTGTGGCCCAAGGGGCCGATACGACCGAGCCTCGCCGGGCTGACTCGCTGCGGCAGCGGATCGAGGAGCGGTTTGCCTCCAGAGTGCAGGCCGAGCTGGGCCTTACCAACGAGCAGACCGCCAAGCTCAAGGCCACCAGTCAGGCCTACAGCGGGCGGCGCCGGGAGATGCGGGACCGCGCCATGCGGGTGCGAGAGGCCCTGGCAAAGCAGCTTCAGCCCGGTGTAGCGGCCAATCAGGACAGCGTGGCCAAGCTCACCGATGCCATGATCGACCTCAAGCTGTCCTCGGCGCAGCTCACTCGGGACGAGATGAAGGATGTCTCGAAATACCTGACCCCGGTGCAGCGGGCGCGACTCCTCATCATGCGGGAACGCTTCATGGAACGGGTGAAAGAGCACGGCCACAGGGGTTGGGGAGGCCGGCGTCACTCCGGGAATCAGTCTTCGATGTAGGCTGGGAAGGCCTGTCATTTGAATTGGTTTTCGTACGACGCCATGGCGCGGGTGATGGCTGCGCGAGCGGCCACCGCGCCTTCGAACCCGCGGGTTTCGGTATGGGTACCCTCCAAATCCTTGTAGACCCGGAAGAAGTGCTCGATCTCTTTCAAATAGTGCTGGGGGATATCGCCGAGGTCGTTTAGCCCGTCCGAATAGGGGTCTCCCATCGGCACGGCCAGGACCTTCTCGTCCGCCACACCCGAATCCACCAGGTGAAACAGGCCGATCGGACGGGCTTCCACCAGGCAACCGGTGAACACCGGGATCTTCATCAGTACCAGCACATCCAGCGGATCGCCGTCCTCGCCCAGGGTTCGGGGAAGGAAGCCGTAGTCGCCGGGGTAGTGGACGGCGCTGTGGAGGACTCGGTCCAGTCGAAAAACACCGAGCTTCTTGTCAAGTTCGTACTTGTTCCGCTCGTTGGTCGGAATCTCGATGACTGCGGTCACCTCGGCCGGCGGCCTGGGACCGGTGGGGATGTCGTGCCAGGGGTGGAAGCCGCGGGACTGTACTACCGGCATAAGGGAACCTTGTCGGCGAGAGGCGGAATGTACCGACTCCGGACCCGGCTTGCATCCCTCTCTCGTCGGTACGAAGTTTGACCCCCGGCCCGAGTGGCGGAATGGCAGACGCAGCGGACTCAAAATCCGCCGAGGGCAACCTCGTGCGAGTTCGACTCTCGCCTCGGGCACTCTGCCCACAACGACTTACCCTCCGCTTTAGTCCGCCCCCTTATTTCCCCGGCTCGGCCATCGCCATCCGCGACTGTCGCTCCTGCCAGAACACGACGATCCCGAGCAGAATCAGGCTCCCCAGCAGAATGGTGGTGGCCACCACGTTGATCTGAGGCGGAAAAGCGGCTCGTCTGGCGCCGTACACATACAGTGGGTAGGTCACCTCACTCCCGGCATTGAACAGGGTGATGATGAAGTCGTCCAGCGAGAGCGCGAAGGACAGCATGGATGCCGCCACGATGCCCGGCGCGATGAGGGGTAAGGTGACCTTGGTCGCGACCCGGGAGGGGGTCGCCCCCAGGTCCATCGCTGCCTCCTCCAGCGTCCAGTCAAATCCCCGGATTCGCGCTTTGACGGTGAGCGCCACATAGCTCACCGAGAACATGATATGGGCGATCACAATCGTGGCGAACCCGGTCGGGGTGTTGAATTGCAGAAACAACGCCAGCAGCGACGAGCCCAGGACCACCTCGGGCGTAGTAAGCGGGAGCACCAGGAGCAGGTTCACCGGCCCGCTCCCCCGGAACCGGTAGCGGCAGAGCGCCAGCGCGATGAGAGTACCGAATACGGTGGCCACTAATGTCGAGATGGCAGCTACCTTGAGGCTCAGCTTCATGGCGTCCACCAGCGCCGGGTACTTGAAGGGATCAGACCATGCGTCGAGGGAAAACTCCTTCCAGACAAAGTTGAATTTTCCGGCCGGCTTGTTGAAGCTGTACAGGATGATCACGAAGATCGGCAGGAACAGGTAGAAGAGAACCAGTCCGGCCACGGCGTCGAGCACCCGTCCGCCCACCCGCGAGCCCACCGCGCCTTCCCGCGCGCTCGTCTTCACGCCAGGTCCTCAGTGCCGAGCACACGGGTATAGGTCAGCACCAGGGCGATGATGATGATCATGAGCACGAACGACAGCGCCGCCGCCAGCGGATAGTCCCGCACGGTGAGGAACTGACCTTGGATCACCGATCCCAACACCCGCTGGTTGGGGCTTCCCAGCAGCTCCGCGTTGATGAAATCGCCGGAAGCCGGGATGAAGGTGAGCAGGCTCCCGGCAAAAACCCCGGGAAGCGAGAGGGGGAAAACCACCTTGGTGAAGCCGCGCAGTGGGCCGGAGTACAGATCCTGCGCCGCCTCAACCAGCCGCCGGTCAATCTTCTCCAGGCTCACGTAGATCGGGAGGATCATGAACGGCAGGAAGTTGTAGGTCAGACCGCCCACCACCGCCCAGCTGGTATTGAGGAGCCGCCCCTGCTCGGGAAGGAGGTGGAGAAAGCTGAGGACGCTCACCGCCATGCCGCCATCGCCCAGGATGGTTTTCCAGGCGAAGGTGCGCACCAGGAAGGTGGTGAAGAAGGGAAGGATCACCAGGCCGAGCAGCAGGTTCTTGAGCCGGCCGGCGCGAAACGCCATGACGTACGCCAGCGGATAGCCCAGCAGGAACGCCGCCGCGGTGGCGAGGCCGGCATATCTGAACGAGCGGCCGAGATGGTCGCCATAGTCGGCGAAAGCGCGGGCGTAACCGCCCCACCACGGTCCGCTGGCCCCGGAAACCGACGTGCGGGCCAGGGCCAGGGTGGGCACCACGTAGAACAGGATCAGCCAGATCACGCCCGGCCCCACCAGAAGGTAGGGTGCGAGCGGACTCCGTCTCACCCCGGCCGACGCAGTGCCGGCCATACGTGCTCCTACGCCCCGACCGCGTCCTGGAAGATCTTGTTGAACTCCTGATCTTCCGCCTCGTCCAGCCCCCGGAAGATGTGCAGTCGGGCGCGCAGCTCGGCCGGGGGGTTCACCAGCGGGCTTTTCGCGAGCTCGGGAGCGATCTTGGCCAGCTCGGTGCTGGTTCCCTTGACCGGAGAGATGTACGGCGCGGCCTGAACGATCTTGGCCGACACGGCCGGGTCGTACACATAGTTGATCCAGGCCATGGCCGCGTCCGCCCGCTCCGAGGTCTTGGGAATCATCATATTGTCCGAGAACAGCATCGCTCCTTCTTTGGGCGCAATCCAGCGGAGGTCGGGATTGTCGGCCGCGAGGCCCTGAATGTCCCCCGACCAGGCAATGGCCACGGCGATGTTGCCCGCGGCGAGGTCCTCCGCGTAATCGTTGCCAGTGAACGCGCGGATATGGCCGTTCTGCCGGTATTTCTTGATCTTGGCCGCGGCGGCCGCGACATCGGCCTTGGTGGCCTTGGCGGGATCCTTGCCTTCGCCGAGCATGACCAGGCCGATCGAGTCCCGCATCTCGGTCAGCATGGTCACCTTGCCCTTGAACTTGGGGTCGAAAATATCGTTGATGCTGGAGAGCTCCCGGCCGGTCTTCTTGGGGTTGTAGCCGATGCCGGTCATGCCGGAAAGCCAGGGCACGCTGAACTTGCGGCCGGAGTCCCAGCTCACGCCCCGCAGGGCGTCCTCCAGATTGGCTTTGTGGGGGAACTTGGCCTCGTCGAGTGGGGTCACGTACCCCAGCCGGATCATCCGTCCCGCCATCCAGTCCGTCAGGACGATGATGTCCCGGTCAATGCTCTGTCCTCGCTTCAGCGGCTCGCTGATCTTGGCGAAGAATTCGTTGTTGTCGTTCACGTCCTCGGTGTAAGTGGCATGAATCCCCGTGGCTTTCTCGAAGTTGGGAACGGTCTCCTTGTCGATGTAGAGCGGCCAGTTGGAGATCTTGACCGACTTGCTGCCACCACTGGCTGCAGCGGCAGTGTCGGCCGAGGCGGCAGCGCCAGTCTCCTTGCCCTTGCACGCGGCAAGGAACGACGAGCCAAACGCCAGGCTGCCTGCGGCCAGGGCCGAGCTGGCGAGGAACCTGCGCCGGTCCAGATTGTGGTGGAGGAGGAACTCATCGATCGGATCCTTGTCGTCGTGGCTCATGGATCGCTCTCACCGGTTGTGGGGAGTTTGGCGGCCCGCTCCGCGGTGTCGGCGAAGTCGGGCTCGAGCGCGGGCCTCAGGTGGCTGGGCGGTAACAGACGGGCAGCTCCCCGGTCCCAGCCGGCATAGAGGAACTGACCCACCCGCAAGTCCGTAACGGCGTGCTCGGGACCCAGATGGCCGATGATCTCGGTGCCATCCGCGGCGCGGAGACCTATCCGGACGATGGGACCCTGAAAGATCGCGCTGTGGACGGTAACCGCGATCGAAACGCCGGCGGAGATCGGGGTAGCGGACACATGGAGCCGTTCGGGACGGACCATGACAGTGGCGGCGTCACCGGGTTGGCCTTTCCAGGCGCCCGCGGTGACGGAAACCAGCTCCCCGCTCACGACCGCGGTGGAGGAGCCGTTGTCGGTTCGGCCCACCTTCGCCGGGATCAGGTTGGCGACGCCGATGAAATTGGCGACGAACACCGTCTCCGGCGCATGATAGATCTCTTCCGGGGTACCGATCTGCTCGACTCGGCCCTCGTTCATGACCACGATCCGATCGGACATGGTGAGCGCTTCTTCCTGATCGTGGGTCACGTAGATGAAGGTGATTCCCACCTCGCGCTGAATCCGCTTGAGCTCGATCTGCATCGCCTGGCGCAGCTTGAGGTCCAGGGCACCCAGGGGCTCATCGAGCAGGAGCGCGCTGGGGTAGTTCACCAGCGCGCGCGCCAGGGCCACCCGTTGCTGCTGCCCGCCGGACAGCTGCCCCGGCTTTCGGTTGGCCAGGTGTCCGAGGCGAACGATGTCCAGCAACTCCTTCACTCGGCGATCGGTTTCGGCGGGACTGACTTTCTGGGATCGGGGGCCGAACGCGATGTTATCCTGGACCGACATGTGGGGAAAGAGGGCGTAGTGCTGAAAGACGGTGTTGACGTTGCGACGGTACGGGGGGACCCGCGAGACGTCCTGCCCCTCGAGGAGAATGCGGCCCTCGCTGGGTTGCTCGAAGCCGGCGATCATCCGCAGCGTCGTGGTCTTGCCGCAACCGGAAGGGCCGAGCAGGGAAAAGAACTCTCCGGCTCCGACTTCGAAGTGTGCGTCGTCGACTGCCAGGTAGCCGGCGAATCGCTTGACCACGTGGTCCACCCCGATCACGGGGCCAGCCGACGGACGGGATGGTGTAATCATCAAGTGAGATATTGGGATGGGAGTTTGGCCAATGTGCAGCCTTTCCGTCCGGTTGACAACCACCCCCGGGAAGACCCGAGGGGTTACTACCGGGCATGCAGCGGAGAGGGATACTTTGACAGCAGTCCCATATCACCCTTGGAGCCTAGAAATGTCACAGCCCATGACCGCCCCAGCGAAACCGGTGTCGGCGGGAACCGACCGGCTGATCGCGCGGGCCAACCAGATTCGGGAAACGGAGCTGCGACGCCTCCTGGAGCGGACCCCGGCTTCGGCCCGCCTCTTTGAACGGGCGAGGAAGATTCTTCCGTTCGGGGTCGTCTCTTCGTTCCAAAAAATGGAACCGTACCCCATATACCTCTCCCACGGCAAAGGGAGCCAGGTCTGGGACCAGGACGGCCAGGGGTATCGGGACTTCCACGGCG
Organism: Gemmatimonadota bacterium; assembly: GCA_041500125.1. Taxonomy (GTDB): domain Bacteria; phylum Gemmatimonadota; class Gemmatimonadetes; order Gemmatimonadales; family GWC2-71-9; genus CAVVWJ01. Next base: position 11,126 of record JBGQLP010000056.1, on the reverse strand, counting down.
GGTTTGGCGCGATGGTGGTGGGCCACGCCCATCCGCGGATCGTCGAGGCGGTTCACGAGGCGTCCAGCCGGGGGACCCACTTCGCCGTGACCACCGAGGAAGCGGTGGCCTACGGGGAAGAGCTGTGTCGCCGGTTCAACTTCGAGATGATCCGCTTCGCCAACTCGGGTACCGAAGCCACGATGGACGCCATCCGGGTGGCGCGCGCTGCGACCGGGCGTGACGTGATCTGCAAGATTGAAGGCTCGTACCACGGTCACCACGACGCGGTCATGTTCTCCGTCGTCCCCAACGCCGACGTAATGGGTGGCCGGGAGCGACCCGCCAAGGCCCCAGTCTCCAAAGGGCTGGTGAAGGACGCCCACAAGTACATCGAAGTCGTGCCGTTCAACGACGCGGGCGCCTTAGAGAAGCTCTTTGCCCAGCGGGCGAACGACATCGCCTGCATCATCATGGAGCCGGTGATGATGAACATCGGCTTAGTCCTCCCCGAGCCAGGCTACCTCGAACAGGTGCGGGAGCTGTGTACCAGATACGGCGTGGTGATGATCTATGACGAGGTCAAAACCGGGGTCACCATCGCGGCAGGCGGAGCGACCGAACGGTTCGGGGTGCAGCCGGACCTGGCCTGCCTGGCCAAGGCCGTGGCCGGCGGGCTGCCCGGGGCGGCCTTCGGCGGCCGGGAGGACCTCATGCGCCTCATCGAGCGGGGCGTCTCCCAGATGGGGACGTACAACGGGAACCCTCTGGTGGCGCACGTAGGGCTGGTGACTCTGAAGGAGATCCTCACGCCGGCGGCTTACACCTACCTCGCCAAGCTTGGTGCCCGCCTCGCCGGCGGCTGCCAGAAGGCAATCGACAAGTATAACATCCCCGCTCACACCGTGGATCTGGGGGCCAAGGGATGCGTTTCCTATCGCCCGCAGCCGATGAAGAACTACCGGGATTTCCTGGATACGCTGCCGGAAATCTTTGGAGCGTCGTATCCTTGGCTGCTCAACCGGGGAATCTTCATGACACCCGGCGACGAAGAGCAGTGGACGCTCTCGGTTCAGCACACCGAGGCTGACGTGGACGCCTACCTGGAGGTTTTTACCGATTTCTGCCGGGAGCTGACCGCGTAGTGCTGACCCAGGGCGAGACCGACACCGCGATCATCGACCGGGAGCGGCTCAAGCGGGTTCTCGCCGAGGAGGAGGATCGCTTCGTTTCGGATCATCCGCGCTCCCGGGCTCGGTTCGAAGAGTCGCGGCGGTGCTTGCTGGGCGGCGTTCCCATGAACTGGATGGTACGGTGGGCCGGCCGGTTCCCGGTCTTTGTGCAGGAGGGAAGCGGGGCTCACTTCACCGACATAGACGGGCGCCGGTACCTGGATCTCTGCCTGGGCGACACCGGCGGCATGACCGGCCACACCCCCGAACCGGTGATTCGGGCGGTCACCGAGCGGATCCGCCGCGGTGTCACCTTCATGCTTCCGACCGAGGATGCGATCTGGGTCGGCAACGAGCTGGCCCGGCGTTTCCGCCTTCCCTACTGGCAATTCGCTCTCACCGCCACCGACGCCAACCGGTTCGCGCTCCGCCTCGCGCGGCAGGCCACCGGTCGCCGGTTCATCCTGGTCTTCAACTGGTGCTACCACGGCACGGTGGACGAAACGTTCGTAACCCTCCGCCAAGGGCGAGCAGCCGCCCGACCGGGAAACATCGGGCCGGCGGTGGACCCGGCCACCACCACCCGGGTGGTCGAGTTCAACGACATTCCTTCCCTTGAGGCGGCGTTGGCCCCGGGCGACGTGGCCTGCGTGCTGGCCGAGCCGGTCATGACCAACATCGGCATCATCCATCCCGACCCAGAGTTCCATGCGGCCTTGCGAGACCTCACGCGGCGCAGCGGAACTCTGCTTATCCTGGATGAGACCCACACCATCAGCGCGGGCCCAGGTGGGTACACCGGTGAGCACAACCTCGAGCCCGACATGCTCACCATCGGCAAACCGGTCGCCGGAGGCATTCCGGGAGCGGCGTACGGGGTGTCGGAAGAACTGGCCCAGCGCATTGCGGAGAACTCGGACCGAGAATTGGCCGACACCGGTGGGATTGGTGGAACCCTGGCAGGCAACGCCCTGGCTCTCGCCGCGATGCGGGCCGCACTGGGTGGGGTGCTGACCCCGGCGGCCTATGCGCGAACCATACCCCTCGCTCGCCGATTCACCGAGGGAGTTGAAGGCGTGATCAGGGAGAAGAACTTGCCCTGGATCGTGAAGCAGCTGGGATGCCGGGCGGAGTACTGGTTCCGGCCGGCCGCGCCGTCAAACGGAAGTGAAGCCGCGGCCGCGGTGGATCCGCCACTGGAACGTTATATGCATCTGGCAGCGCTCAACCGTGGAATTCTCCTCACGCCATTCCATAACATGGCCCTGATTGCGCCCGAAGTAACCGAGGACGACATCGACTTTCACACCGGCGTGTTCCGGGAGAGTGTCGAGGCGTTGGTCGGCTAAGCCATCGTGACGCTACGCCTCGCGGCTCTCAACATCTATCCGATCAAGTCGACTCACGGGATCGCGCTGGCCGAATCCGAAGTGGACGGGTTCGGCCTGCGCTACGACCGGCGCTGGATGGTGGTCGACCACACCGGCCAGTTTCTGTCCCAGCGAAGCCACTCCCGTCTGGCGCTCGTCGTCCCCAGCATTCGGGGAGACAGGCTCCAGGTCGACGCGCCTGGGATGCGGACGCTGGAAGTCCCGCTCCATCCATCACCAGCCGTGGCGACGGGGGTCGCGGTGTGGGACGACGTCTGCTCGGCCACCTGGGTGGGGGAAAATGCCGCCGACTGGTTCTCCGATTTTCTCGGCTGTCCCTGCAGCCTGGTCCATATGGCCGAGGATGCCGTTCGTCCGGCCGACCCCGCCTTCGCACCCGCGGGATCCAGGGTGAGCTTTGCCGACGGTTTTCCCTTTCTGCTCATTTCGGAGGAATCGCTCGCGGATCTCAACCGGCGCCTGGCCGAGCCGCTGCCGATGAACCGGTTCCGCCCGAATCTCGTCGTCGCGGGCGGAGCGCCGTATGCTGAGGACCATTGGACCGACTTCGAAATTGGGGGAATCAGGCTTCGGGTGGTGAAGCCCTGTGGCCGCTGCGTGGTCACCACCACCGACCAGGCCACCGGTGAACGAGGGAAGGAGCCGCTTCGCACCCTCGCCACCTATCGGAAGCAGAACGGGGAAGTCATGTTCGGGCAAAACGTGCTACACGAGGGGCAGGGGCACCTTCGGGTGGGGGATGCCATCACCCTGCTGTAGTCCCTGGTCCTTGGTCCCCGGTCCCTGCTAAACTCCCGCCCCATGGAAGTCCAAATCTTCGGCATCAAGAAGAGCGCCGACACTCGGAAGGCTCTTCGCTTCTTCGCCGAGCGGCGAGTGAAGACCCACTTCGTCGATCTGCAGGAACGCCCGGCCTCGCCGGGCGAGCTCAAGCGCTTTGCCCAGCGATTCGGGGTGGCGGCGCTGCTGGACCGTGAATCTCGGCGCTTTGCCGATCTCGGTCTCGCGGCGGCGAGCCTCAGCGACGAGCGCTGGCTGGAGAAGCTGGTGGCCGAACCTCTGCTCCTCCGGATGCCACTCGCCCGACACGGCTCGCAGCTCACCATCGGTGATGCGGTGGACACCTGGCGCGGCTGGACCGGCCGTTGACCCAGTTTTCGCTTTCCAGCGTGGCGGTGGAGTTCGGGGCCACGCCCCTCTTCTCCGACGTGACCTTCACCGTGGCCCGAGGGGAGAAGTGGGGCATCGTCGGACGAAACGGCTCCGGGAAGACGACGCTCCTGCGTCTCCTCACCGGTGAGGCCGAGCCTACCCGCGGGTCGGTGGCGCGGGTCGCCGGGCTGCGGTTTTCAGTGATGGAGCAACACCGGGAGTTTGCCGGGGCCAGCACCGTCTGGGAGGCGGCCGCCGGCCCGTTCGCCGAGCTGCTCCAGCTGGAGCAGTCCCTCGCGGTCCAGGGAATTGCGCTCGCGGAGGCCGGCGATCGCTGTACTCCGCAGATGCTGGCGAAGTACGACCGGGATCTGGAGCGGTTCGAGCGGGAGGGTGGCTATACCCTCGCGCCGAGAATAGACGCCGTCCTGCACGGGCTGGGCTTCGACCCGGACCGGGCCCGGACCCAGTCCCTGGCGGGACTGAGTGGCGGCGAGCGGGGCAGGGTCGGCCTGGCGCAACAGCTGGTGGCGCCGGCAGACGTTCTTCTGCTCGACGAGCCCACCAACCACCTCGACCTCGAAACCACGCAATGGCTGGAGGAGTACCTCGCCGGCCTCGAAGCCACGGTGCTGCTCATCAGTCACGATCGGGCCTTCCTGCAGGCCGTGGTCGATCATGTCCTCCACCTGGAGTCCGGCACCGCTCTTCCGTACGCGGGTGACTACGACGCCTTTGTCCGCCAGCGGATCGAGCGGCGGGTGGCACAACAGCGGGCGTTTGAGAAGCAGTCGCGGGTGATTGCTTCGGAGGAAGACTTCATCCGGCGCAACATCGCCGGGCAGAAGAGCGCCCAGGCCAAGGGCCGACGCCGGCGGTTGGCTCGAGTCAGTCGCCTGAGCCCGCCACCGGGCGAGGACGGCACTATGGCGCTCCGGTTGGAGGCCGGCGCCCGAGGTGGCGACCAGGTGCTGGTGGCGGAGCAGCTACGGGTGGGCATTGGCGATCGCGTGCTGCTCGACCAGTTCTCCGCCCGCGTCCGGCGGGGGGACGTGATCGGGCTCATCGGGCCCAATGGCGCAGGTAAGACCACTCTGCTTCGGGCGTTCGTGGGCGAGCGCAGGCCGGAGGCGGGAGAAGTGCGGATTCCGGAGTCGGTCGAGGTGGCTCACTACCGGCAGGACATGGCGCAGGTGCCCGGCGATCGCTCCCTGTACGAGCTCATCAACGAACTGCGCCCCACCTGGGGCCGCGGCGCCATCCAGGGACACCTGGGCCGTTTCGGCTTCTCCGGCGATTCCGTCCTACGTCAGGCCGGCAGTCTCTCGGGAGGCGAGCGGGCCCGGGTGGCGTTGGCGATGATGATGCTCTCCGGGGCCAACCTGTTGCTCTTCGATGAGCCCACCAATCACCTCGACGTCGAATCGATCGAGGCGCTGGAAGACGCCATCGAGGCCTTCGACGGCACCGTGATTCTGGTGAGTCATGACCGGGCCTTGCTCCGGGCGCTGACCACCAGGGTGTGGGTCCTGCACCGCGGCCGGATCACCGACTTTCCGGGCGGCTTCGACGAATGGGAGACCGCGAGTGTGGAACGGGCCCATGCCGCCACCGTGGCCGCCTCGGAGGATGAGGCGCTCCGACGGGTGCACGAGCGCAAACAGACCCGCCGCTCGGAGGAGGCGCGAAAGAAGCAGCAGGAGTCCGCCCAGCGGGCCGCCCGCCGCACGCTGGAGGACGCCGAGCTCCGGGTGACGGAGTGTGAGGCGCGAGTGGCCGCGATTCGTGGGCGCCTGGAAGACCCGTCGCTCTATGCCACTCCCCAGGGCGCTACCGAGGCCCATGAACTGGGGATCCAGCTGGAGACGTCGCGGACTGAGCTGGAGAGTGCGCTACAGGTGTGGGAAGCCGCGAGCGCGGCGGTTGAAGAAGAGGACTAGCCTCGGCTGACGCTCACATCCGGCGGGGAGCGGAGGGTCTGAAGCACCACGCAGTAGCGTTCCGTCAGCTTCAGGAGCGTCTCCAGCTGCTCCGCCGTCGCATCGGTGTCCAGGTCGAAGCGCAGCCGGATCGCTTGAAAGCCCGCCCCCACTTCCTTGCTCACTCCGAGCGTACCCCGGAAATCGAGATCGCCCTCGACCCGAACCGTGCCGCCTTGCACCGGAATCTCCAGCGAGGTGGCCACCGCCCGCAGGGTAACCCCGGCACAGGCCGCCAGGGCTTCCAGCAGCATGTCCCCGGAGCAGGCCTGCTGCCCGGTACCGCCGGTGGCCGGGTGGAGACCTGCTTCCACCGTCGCGCGGGCGGTGTCGACCCGGCAGCTCACACCCGAGCCATCCAGCCGGCCGGACGCCCTCAGGGTCACGAGAGCACGGCTGGGATCGTCCCGGTATTGTTGCTTGAGCGGCGCTTGAAGCGCCCGGAGTTCCTGGGCTTCCATGAGGGTTCCGGTTGGGGTTGCCCGAAGCCTAGTGGGTTCGGGACAGCGGCCCAAGCGGGCATCTAAACGCAAAACGGGAGCGGCAGCGCCGCCCCCGTTTGCGATCGTGAGATGAGACTTAGTGCGAGGTGACGCCGATGCCGAAATCCAGTACGTTGGCGGACCCACCATTGAAGGCGCCGCGGTACCAGTTAGCGACCGGAGTGATCGACAGATTGCGGCCAGCCCGGATGTCGTAGCCGACACCGCCGAGGATGCCGAAGCCCCCATCGGAAGCGCTGGTCGTGCCGTCGTCCGCCGAAAGTCGAGAGTAGCCCGCGCCACCCTTGATGAAGAGACCCTGAGTGGGCATCGGGTACCAGTACGCGGCCCCGGAGAAGTTCCCCATGGTGACTCTCCCGGCTCCTTCGCTCTTGGTCCAGACGTTCGACTCGACGCCGAGCAGAATGTTCTGCCGCAGGGTGCCGCCCAGCTTGACGTAGCCGGTCACACTGCCTTCCCGGCCGACACCGGCGCACGTGGAGCAGCCCAGCCCCATCGAGCCGTAGCCCATGCCGCCGCCGATCCAGAACCCTTGCCGCGTCTGCGCTTGCTGGGCGAAGGCCGTCGTTGCCAGCAGAGCCGTGAGGAGCGCGGAGAACCCAGTTGCCCGAAGTGTACCCATGTCGCCTCTAGAGGTTGGAGAAATGTGCCGAGGCTCGGTCGGAGAATGGGACGCACGGGTGGAGGCTCCGGTAACCGGACGATCCTGCGGTTGGGCGCAGGACTCCTGGCTTTGCGTCCCCGCCTCACGACGGGTTTGCCTTTATCGGCACCGCTCGCGCGAGCGGCGGCCGTTGGTTCAGCAAATCGCGGGCCAATTTGACCCATAAAACGAGAAGAGAAGGGGAAAGCGAAACGGGAACGGCCAGGCCGTTCCCGTCGCCCTACATCCATCGAAGGCTGGCTTACCGCCGACGACCGGAGCTAACGCCCTTGTTGCCGAAGTTGTATCCCACGGTCAGGCCGAAGCTGGCCTCTCCGCCATTGAGACCGAGCGGAATGCCGATAAGAGGACGAACCGCGATCTGGGAGTTGAAGATGAAGCCGACGCCGAGGTTCAAGAGTCCGTAGGTATCAGAAGCGCTCTGGCTGGTCGTGCCGTTGTCGGCCTTCACTTTGAGGTACGCCAGTCCCAACCCACCGGTGGGAACGATCTGCATCTTGGGGCTCCCCGGGAGTGAGGTTCCGACCGCGACGCCCATGCCGCCCATCGTTCTCGACATATCGACACCGCTGCCGCCTACGTTCTTCGGGCCCATGCCGAAACCGAAGTTCGCCACCGGACAGACGTGCATCTTCTTCGTCCTTCCGGCGGTCATCTGGTATCCCCCGGCGACGCCGAGGTCGAAGGAAGAGGCGCTGAAGGCGTCGATCGACGTGGTGCCGATCCCGGCGCTGCCGAACGCGCCACCCGGCTGACCGTATCCGAAGGTCGCGCCGAAGGTGTCCATGCCATTCCCGAAGGTGGCATTGCCGGTGGTCTGCATCTGACCTTTGGAGAACGAAGCGAGACCCTGACAGGTCTGAGCCACTGCCGGCGCACGAACGATCGCAAGCAGGGCGAGGGAAACAACGAGACTACGGTGCATGGTGTCTCCGACGTGAAAGGTGAACTGCCTACCTGCGAAAGACGCTACCTAACGCTTGCGACCGAAGCTGTAGCTCACCGTCAGGCCGAGCGATGGATCGTTGACCCCGAGGTTGAACGGGATATCCATGCTGGGACGGACGGAGATATTCGAGTCCAGCACCAGGCCCACGCCGACCTGGGCGACGGGATAATGCTCCGCAATCTGGAAGAGGCTGGTACCGGCGTTGTTCTGCGCCTGATCCTTCCGATAGGCGTAGGCGATTCCCAGGCTCGGCACGATCCTCAGCCGGGGACCGGCGACGAGAGACCTGGCGATTGCGACGCCCACCGATGCCGTCCTGCGCGACCGGTCGACGCCGGTATTGACCGTGTTCTTGGGTCCGAGTCCCACACCGAAGCTGGCGACCGGGCACAATTGAACCGCGCCAGCATTCCACAAGGGAATCTGGTATCCCACCGTTGCCCCGATCTCCAGGGTCGAGCCGCCGAAGTTGTCGTCCGACGTGGTCGCGACTGCCAGACCACCGAACACACTGGTTGGCAGCCCATACCCCAGGCCGGCCCCGAAGGAGGTCGACTCGCTGGTGAGCGAACCCTTCCCCGTGACCTGGATCGGGCTGTCGGCCGTGTACGCCGTCAGGCCCAGACAGGTCTGGGCTCCTGCGGGCACGCTGAGGACCGCCATCAAGGCGACCGGGACAAGCAGGCTGCGACGCCGCATCTCGAGTACCTGCGCTGAAGGGAGGGTCGCGTGGAGATGAGAACGCCTTCCCGGAATAGGAAGGCCGAAGGGAGGAGCGTGGGCTCAAGCTTCGGCAGCTGGACGATCCTGATGGCTTCCAATCAGGACTCCGGGCTTTGCGTCCCCGCCTCACGACGGGTTTGCCTTTGTCGGCTCCGCTCAATGGAGCGGCAGCGCACTTTCAGCAAAACACGGACCAGGTAGGGTTGCGTTGGATGCCCCGGCGATCGTCCGGCGCGGCGAGTGTGGTTTGGCTGACAGCGGGGCGACACAAAACGAAACGGGAGCGGCCGAAGCCGCCCCCGTCGCGCTACTGTGATCGGAACTTCTTAGCGCCGGCGAGCCGGAGCGCTCTTGCTACCAAAGTTGTAACCCAGGGTCAGGCCGAAGCGCGTATCGTAGCCGCTCTTCAGCGGAATATCGACGCTGGGACGGATCGAGATGTTCTGATTCATGACCAGGCCGACGCCAAGCTGAGCCAGGCCGTAGCTAGCCGAGGCCGAGCCCAGGGAGGTACCGGTCGAGTCCTTGGCCGACAGCTTGTTATGAACATACGAGAAACCAGCGGTCGGAACGATCTTCATGCGGGGGTTGGAGCCCGGCATGACGGTGCCGAAATTCGCTCCCAGGGTGATATCCTGGGTCGAGGCATTGAAGTTCACGTCGTCCGGACCATTGCCGTACGTGAAGCTGGCATTCGGGCACACGTGAATCGGGTTCCGCGACTTGCCAACCGCAGTCTCGTAGCCGGCATGGGCTCCGATGTTCAGAGGATGCGACGTCGCGCCGTCGATCGACAGCGTCGAAACCCCAAGGTTGCCCCAGAGGCCAGACTGCATGCCGTAGCCGACGGTCGCACCGAAGCTGTTGACTCCGCTGCTGAAGTTACCATTGCCAGTGAATTGCATTGGAGCATTGGAAAACGAGGCCAAGCCCATACAGGTCTGGGCCACTGCGGGCGACCGAACGATCGCAAGCAGGGCGAGCGAAACCACGAGACTGCGGCGCATGAAGGTCTCCGACGTGGAATGTGGACGCACCCTGCCCGATCGAGGTCGATTGTCAACGCAGCGCCACGGGGCGGCGACTGCGAACTCGGCCTGGCAGGTGTCGGAAACGAGAACGCCTATTCCGGATGGAATAGGCCGAAGGGGAGAGCATGCAGCTCGGCTTCGGCAGCTGGACCATCTCGCAGGTGCGAGACTCCTGGCTTTGCGTCCCCGCCTCACGACGGGTTTGCCTTTATCGGCATCGCCCCTCTCAGGGCGACGCAAAAAGGGTAATACCCGGGTGCAATCCGCGCAAGGTAGGATGTAAGCAGCCACTTGCTTACAGTGCAGAAATCAGGTATACTGGCGCTATGTCAGTCCGGGATCAACTGATCGAGGCCGCCGCCAGGCTGTACGCCGAGGCCGGATACCGTGGCGCGACCACCAGGCGCATCGCAGTAGAGGCCGGCGTCAACGAAATCACCTTATTCCGGCACTTCGGCTCGAAGGACGCTCTCATTCGCGAGGCCATCTCTCGCGCCGAGACATCTCTAGCGCCGGATGTGCTCTTGCCGGAATCTCCTCGCGAGCCATTCCGTGAGCTTAGAGATTGGGCCCGAGCCCATCTCGCCGACCTGCGCGGTCGGCGATCCCTCATCCGGACATGCATGGGCGAGATCGAGGAACACCCCGGCATCTTCTCCGCGGAAAACAGCCCGCTCGCAGCAGCCGCCAAGGCCCTGTGCCGCTATCTCCGCCAGCTTCGGGCAAACGGCCTGGCCAAAGCGCCCTTCGACGAGGTGGCCGCCTCTACCATGCTGATGGGCGTGCTCTTCGCCGATGCCATGGGCCGGGATATCATGCCAGACATGTATCGCAACGACCCGGAGCACGCCCTCGATCAATATGTCAAGCTGTTCCTCCGAGGCATCGGCGTCGGCGTGCGCAGGTCCTCGTGAGTCGGCATCGCGGCTGTCACGCCGTCGCGTTGCTTCTGCTGGCCGGTTCCGGCCTCACCGCTTCCCTGAGTGCGCAAGTGGCGGCATCGGGTCCGCGCTCGCTCACCTTGGCCGAGGCGCTCGACATTGCCGAAAAGGAGAGCGAAACGGTGGGGATTGCCCGGGCCGAGTTGGCTCGCGCCCAAGGCGATCAGCGTCGGGCGCGGAGCGCTTACTATCCCCAGCTCAACGGCTCCGCCAGTTACCAGCGCGCCATTGAGAGCCAGTTCTCGGCCCTCGAGACGGGTACCGATACCAGCACCGGGCCGGCGCCAACCTGCAATCGCTTTGTTCCCCAGCCAGGCCTTCCGATCGACCAGCGGCTGGACTCGCTGGAGAGTGCCGTGCAATGCGCCAGTGAGGCCAATCCATTCGGCAATCTGGGAAATCTGCCATTCGGCCGGGCGAACACATACCGCTTCGGCCTCTCCTTCTCGCAAACGCTTTTCAGCGGTGGCCAAGTGCGTGGCCAATCGCAGGCCGCCAGCGCCGGCGTCCGCAGCGCAGCACTCGGCCTGACCTCGGCCCGAGCTCGCAGGACGCCTCGACGGGATGATGTTCCAAATGTCGTTCAGCCTAAGGATCGCATGAAGTGGATCTTCCGCGTAGCTTCACCATCCGGGCGAGCAG
>JBGQLP010000055.1:0-18389 GCA_041500125.1 Gemmatimonadota bacterium | reverse complement strand
GTGTCGATGCTGGCGTAGCGCGTGCTGCCGATGGCCTTACCACTCGCTCGGTGGATGATCGCAAAGGGCAGCGCAAGGCCGCGGCGCTGCTCGTCGAGCGCAATCGAGATGTAGGTGCGCATCTCCTCGGCGGTCGCTACCGCCGTCGGGGTCCAGCGCCACAGCTCGGGCTCCAGGCCGACGGCCGTGAGCGCCGGGGCGTGGTCGAGGGTCAGCGGCTCGAGTCGCACGGCCCGACCCGAGAGGGTCACCGGTTCCAGGTTCATCCTACCCGCCATACGCTGCCTCTGCCTACGTGGTTCCAGCGTCGACCAGCATGCGGCCCGCCAACTCCTTCACGATCTTTGCCGCCACGGTAGCTGTCATCCCGCCGAGATCCTGGCGCGGGTTGTACTCTACCACGTCAGCACCCACGACGGTCCCCTCCGCATCCTGCACCAGGGTCAGCACGTCCCGCACCGATAGCCCGCCTGGCTCGCGATGGGAAACGCCGGGAGCGTAGGCGGGGTCGAGCCCATCGAGGTCGATGGAAATGTAGAGCGCGCCATCTACGTCCGGCCGCGCACCCTCCTCCCAGTACCGCATCTCGATGACCTCAACTCCAAACCGATCCGCCTGGCTCCGCTGGTGGGGATTCATGGTACGAATGCCCACCTGAACCAGGCGCCGGGCAAGGCCCTCCTCCATAATCCGGGCGAAGGGGCAGGCGTGGGAAAAGCGATCGCCCTCGAACTCATCGTAGAGGTCCGGATGGGCGTCGATGTGGAGGAGGGTGAGCGCCGGGTAGCGCCGACCGACTGCGCGCAGGATGGGGTAAGTCACCGAATGGTCCCCGCCCAGCGCGATGGGCCGCCAGCCGTCCGCCAGCAACTCGCCTATGCCTGCTTCGATCTGTCCCCTAGCCTCGGCGGTGGGTGAGAGCCGGAGATCGCCGGCGTCGGTCAGGCCCGCAGAACCCGCCAGGTCGCTCCCCAGCTCGGTCCACGAGTTCCAGTGGGATGAGTGCAGCGCGGAGCGAATGAGCGGGGGCGCCTCTGCTGGGCCACGCAAATAGGAGGAGCTCGCGTCGTAAGGCAGTCCGACCAGTCGGGGACGGTGATGAGACAAGGGCGACCTTGGCGATGGTGCTAAACTAGATGGGAGAAACCTGGACCGGCACCATTCCGTTTGGGACAACGGGAGCCCTGGATCGCACCGGTTACCCTATCTACGGTAGGATCGAACATGACGATATCGCACTGGCGTCATTCTCCGGCCCTGATAACCGCGTTTACCCTGGCGGCTTGCACCAGCGGCCACCGAGGCGAGGTTCAGACCATTCCCCAGCCGGCCATCGCCAGGGCTAGGGCCGACAGCCTCCGTCATCCGTACACGGTGGCGGATGTCGACTTCATGTCCCACATGATCGGGCACCACGCTCAGGCGCTGGTGATGGCCGGCTGGGCGCCCAGCCACGGGGCCACCGCCTCGGTGCGTATCCTGGCTGAACGGATCATCAACGCCCAGCAGGATGAGATCGCCACGATGCAGCAATGGCTTCGCGATCGAGGGAAGCCGGTGCCCGAGGCACGCCCTACCGGCATGAAGATGATGATGAATGGGGTTGAACACGAGATGCTGATGCCTGGAATGCTCACCGAAGGTCAGATGAAGCAGCTGGACCAGGCGCGGGGTCCGGAGTTCGACCGCCGGTTCCTCACCTTCATGATTCAGCACCACCGTGGCGCGGTGACCATGGTGCAGGATCTCTTCGGGACCAATGCCGCGGCCCAGGACGAGACCGTGTTCAAGTTCGCCAACGACGTGAGCGTCGATCAGTCCACCGAGATCGCCCGGATGGAGCGGATGCTTACCGCTCTCCATGCCAGCAACGGCTCACCATGAAACAACTCGTCGCTTTCGTCCGTAGACGCCAGCCAGGTCCTCTTCAACAAGGCTAATAGCCCATGGCATCCGCCAAACTCCTCTCGCTGTCCTTTGCACTCGGCCTCATCTCCCTGGCCGGGTGTGCCCATTCGACGTCCTCCCAGCCCGGCGCTCCATCGCCGGCGGAGAACCCATCCACCAAGGCGCCGAGCCCCGACCCTCGGGTCGGTCTCCGCGCCGGGAAAATGGATGCCGCCGAAGCCATCTGGAATCTGCGGGTCCTCTCGAAGACGCCCCCGTCGGACCAATTCGTGGACGTGACCAACTCGGACCTGGCCTTCACCGGCCACTACGCCATCCAGGGCAACTACAACGGCTACCAGGTGTGGGACATCGCCAATCCGCGCCAGCCTACTCTGGAGACCGCCTACGTCTGCCCGGCCTCGCAGAGTGACGTGTCGGTCTACAAGAACCTGCTCTTCGTCTCGGGCGAGAACCTTGCCGCCCGGCTCGATTGCGGGGCGGAGGGGGTAGAGGACACGGTGAGCTCGGCCCGGCTCCGCGGCATCCGGATCTTTGACATCAGCGACATCGCCCACCCGAAGAACGTCGGCAACGTGCAGACCTGCCGCGGCTCGCATACCCACACGGTGCTGGTCGACCCGAAGGACCGGGATAATGTCTACATCTACATCTCCGGCTCCGCTCCGGTGCGGTCTTCCAGCGAGCTCCCCGGCTGCGTGAGCGGCGCATCCGATCCCAACTCGGCGCTGTTCCGAATCGAAGTCATCAAGGTTCCCCTGGCCCACCCTGAGCAGGCCGCGATCGTCAGCTCTCCCCGGATCTTCAACGATCTCGTGGCCCCGCCCAAGCACGGCGAGACGCCCCAGGACATCGCCGCCAGCAAGAAAGCGGCGGCGGAGGCGCGCGCCACCGGCGGGTACACCGCGGTGATCCACGATCAGGAGATGATTCTACCGCCGCAGTTCGTCGATCCCATGCTCGACAGCGTGGTCAAGGCCCGCCAGGGAACCGGGGCGCCGACCGCCGCCGACAGCGCAGCGCTGCGTCAGGCCCTGCCCGGCATCATCTCCGCCATGATCAAGGCCCATGAGGCCGAGGTACCGCCGACCGCTGGGCCCACCCAGTGCCATGACATCACCGTCTATCCGGCCATCGGCCTGGCGGGCGGCGCCTGCGCCGGCTACGGCTTGCTGCTCGACATCCGGGATCCGGCCCACCCGGTCCGCCTCGGTGCCGTGTCCGATTCGAACTTCTCCTATTGGCATTCCGCGACGTTCAACAACGATGGCACCAAGATCCTTTTCTCCGACGAATGGGGCGGGGGAGGCCAGCCGAAGTGCCGGAAGACCGACAAGCATGAGTGGGGTGCGGACGCGATCTTCACCCTGACCAATCGACAGATGCAGTTCCAGAGCTACTACAAGATGCCCGCCCCGCAAACGCCACAGGAGAACTGCGTGGCCCATAATGGGTCGCTGATCCCGATCCCGGGGCGGGACGTGATGGTGCAGGCCTGGTATCAGGGCGGGCTCTCGGTGTTCGACTGGACCGACCCCAAGCACCCGCAGGAGATCGCCTTCTTCGACCGGGGGCCGGTGGATTCCACCAGGTTGGCGAGTGGCGGCTACTGGTCCACGTACTGGTACAACGGCGTCATCGTCGGCTCCGAGATCTCCCGTGGTCTCGATATCTTCGAGCTGGTGCCGAGCGGCCTCATCTCCCAGAACGAGATCGACGCGGCCAAGTCGGTGCACCTGGACTACCTGAACACCCAGGGGCAGCCCAAGCTGGTGTGGCCGGCAACGTTCTCGTTGGCCCGGGCCTACCTCGACCAGCTGGAACGGTCGAACGGACTGGACGGGGGCAAGATCACCGCGGCGCGGAAGTCGCTGAGCAGCGCCGAGAAGGAGTCAGTGACCGAACGGCAGAACGCTCTGACCCAGTTGGCCACTCAGCTGGACGCTGAGAGCGCTGGCGCCCGCGACGGAGCTAAGGTGCGGACGTTGGCCGGTGTGGTCAGAGACTTGGCGTCTCCGTCGCACTTGGCCCAAAGTCAATAATAGAGATCGGTCACGGCAGTGGGGTGCGCCGATTGCGCACCTCACCTTCCGCAATTTCCGTTAGCTCGCAACGCTACTTCTTTGCCGGCGGGGCGTCGGGATTCCAGATATCATAGGCGATCCGCCACGATCCGTCATCCTGCCGTTTCAACACCTCGATGTACTTCCCTTCTTCAGTAGGTAGCGGCTTCGCGCCCGCCTTTTTGGGAGTCAGGGTCATCTTGTAGGTCCCGATCGCGGTGGCCACGTCTCCGCTGCCCTCGACGGCCATGGTGTTGAGCTCGGTGGGTCCGGAAAAGCCGTTAGCAAAGTCGACCCAGTACTTCTTGGCCGCATCGCCCTTCACCATCTGCTCACCGGGGGGGAGCAGAGTCGCATCCGGCGCATACAGTGCCGCGATGGCTTCGCCGTTGCCCACTTTGGCGGCTTGAGCCCACTCGGCGTCCACCGCTCGTACGGCCGCCTTGTCCTGGTCGGACAGGCCAGCCGCGACGACGTCTGATGTGCTGCTGACCATTGCGGTCTCCGTCTTGGGACGAGGTTGGCAGGCAGCTCCCAGGGCTAGGCCCGCCGCGAGGCCGAACCGGGTGAGGTGCGACATGGGGTTCTCCTTGTGAGAGATCTGTCGATCGGGATAGGGAGAAGTTGAAAGCGAAAACGATCGCCCGCTAGAGCGGCACGGCCCGCCGCCGGCGCATTCCGTCAGTTCGCGCCGAATGACTCATTGATGCTGGCAAACGAGACCGCCTGCCCGAGACCGCGAAAGGTTCCCTGCTCGGCGATTTCCTTTGCCGCCTGGAGGAAGCCGGTCCAGGCCGCGCGGGCCAATGCGCCACCGACGCTGATCCGTCGCACTCCTGCCTCGGCGAGCTCGGCCACGGTAGCAAAGTCGCTCCCCACCAGCACGTTGACCGGTTTGGGAGCGACCGCTTGGACGACGGTTACGATCTCGGCCTTGGTCCGGAGACCCGGTGCATAGAGGCAATCGGCGCCGGCTTCGGCATAAGCGGTGAGCCGGCGAATCGTCTCGCCCAGATCGGGACGGCCGACGATGAACCCTTCGGACCTCCCGGTGAGAACGATGCCCGTGCCACTGTCGTCGATCGCCCGGCGGGCGGCCTGGATCCGCTCGACTGACAGTCGGAAATCAAAGAGCGGGTTTGAGGCGTTGCCAGTGGAATCTTCGATCGAGAGGCCGGCGATCCCGGTCCCGGTGGCGGCGGTGACGTTGGTGGCAACCTCGCGGGGAGCGACAGCAAAGCCGCCTTCAAAGTCCCCGTTGACCGGGACTTCCACACCCTGAGCGATGGATCGGAAGTGAGCCAGGGCCTCGTCCAGCGACACCCCGTTGTCCCGCCGTCCGAGGGACCAGGCAAAGCCTGAGCTGGTGGTGGCGAGGGCGGGGAATCGAGAGACGTCATCATGTCCTCGGTGCCTCTGTGGTGAAACACGCTGTGGGAGAAACTCACCCGCCCGACTTCCCGTAGATTTCCCCAACACTATATCTTCACGCGGCCGGCCCCCCGGCCAGTCCCTACCAACCGAGCGGAGCGTGCTCCCACTCCTGCTGCTGCTACAGGACCCCAGCGCCGGCGCCGTCGTTCAGGGGAAGGGCTCGCCCACCGCGGAGATCCCCCGTCTGGAGGCGTCGGTTCAGATCGATGGGAAGCTGGACGAGCCGGTCTGGTCCAAGGCCACCCGGCTGACTGGCTTCTGGCAGTACCAGCCGGTGGATGGCCGACCCGCCGAGGAGAATACCGAAGTCCTGGTCTGGTACGCGCCCGACGCGGTGTACTTCGGCATCATTGCCCACGATCGGAATCCCACGGCGATCCGGGCGACGGTTGCGGACCGGGACAACATCGCCAGTGATGACCACATCATCATCGACCTCGACACCTTTCACGACCGCCGGCGCGCTTTCTCCTTCGGGGTCAACCCGCTGGGTGTCCAGAGCGACGGGGTGCGGAGCGAGGGCGCAGGCCAGGTCAGCAGCCTCATCCCCGGAAGCACGGACCTGAATCCCGACTTCACCTGGGATTCCAAGGGGCGCATTACCGATCGGGGCTACGAGATCGAGATCCGGATTCCTTTCAGGAGTCTCCGCTACCCCGGGAGCGGGCCTCAGGCCTGGGGGTTCAACGTCACCCGCGTCGTGCAGCGTACCGGTTACATCGACACCTGGACCGACGTGAAGCGAGCGAACGCCAGCTTCCTGGGCCAGGAAGGGGCCATCGGCGGGCTGCGCGATCTCAGGCACGGGGTCACGGTGGAGGCCCAGCCGTTCGTGACCGCCACCGCTAATGGCGATCGCAATGTGGTGAGCGGCGACTTTACCCGGGAGGATGTGAATCCGGACGCAGGGCTCAACTTCCGGCTCGGCTTCACCAGCTATGCGCTGGACGCCACGCTCAACCCGGATTTCAGCCAGGTGGAGAGCGACGCGGGGCAGGTGACGGTGAACGAGCGCTTTGCGCTCTTCTTTCCCGAGAAGCGGCCCTTCTTCCTTGAAGGGATCGAGCTGTTCGGCTCCCCCCAGACGCTGGTGTATACCCGGCGCATCGTGGACCCCAAGGCAGGCGCCAAGTTCACCGGGAAGTTCGGCCAGCTGGGCGTGGCGCACCTCACCGCAGTGGACCAGACCGATGCCGGCGACGCCTGGTTCAACATCACCCGGCTCCGCCGCGACTTCGGGACCAATTCCATCGCCGGGGTCACCTTCACCAACCGAGACCAAACTGGCTCCCACAACCGGGTCCTGGCGGGCGACTTCCGCTATGTCTGGAGCCTCTACTATGTGCAGCTCCAATACGGCGGCTCCTGGACCAGCGACGGGGTCACCAGCCGCACCGCTCCCATCTGGCAGGCGGAGTACGACCGCACCGGCCGCACCTGGGGCTTCAATTATCTGCTGAATGGCCTTGGCGACGGGTTCGATGCCCAGGCCGGCTTCGTCAATCGGCTGCGAAGCGGGGTGGTGAACGGACACGCCTTCAATCGGCTCACCCACTACGGTGCCCGGGGCGCCCGGCTGGAGAACCTTACGGTATTCTTCGGCCCGGAGCGGACCTGGCTGTACGATCACTTCGGCTTCAAGCCCGGGCTGGAGGGTGACGAGCAGGTGGACGCCACCTTCCAGCTCCGCGGCGGGTGGGCGCTCAACGGCCACGTCGAGCGCGACTTCGTAAATTTCCAGGACAGCAGCTTCGCGGGCTATACCATTGGAAGCGCATCAGGCCCGGCCTACTTGCCGGCGAAGGATTTCTCCGGATTGGTATGGCAGACCAAGGTGACCACGCCCACCTGGCAGCAGCTGAGCAGCAATGTGATGTACCGCCGGGGCCGGGCCGCGATCTTCCAGGAGGGAACCACCGGACGGGGCTGGGAGGTGACCGGCGAAATGGATCTCCGGCCCACGTCGACCGTGCGGGTCGCCGCGACCGGGACCGTGTTCCGGTTGTACCGGCTCGACGGTACCGAGTTCGCCCGCTCGACCATTCCCCGGCTCAAGCTGGAGTATCAGCCCAACCGGTCGCTCTTCTTTCGGGCGATCGGGGAGTATCGCTCGGAGCGGCGAGCCGAGCTGCTCGATCCGGCGAGTGGTGCGCCACTATTGGTTGCCGGCGCGCCTGCACCGGTGAGCGAGCTCAACGGCCTCCGGCTCGACCTGCTGGCTTCCTTCCAGCCGACGCCGGGGACGGTGGCGTTCTTGGGCTATGGGAGCTCGCTCGAGAGCGACAGTGAGTTCAACTGGTCCCGCCTCCAGCGGACCAACGATGGGTTCTTCCTGAAGCTGGCGTACCAGGTGAGGCGGTAAGGCGAACATCTCGGGACTGCGCCACGAAGGTCGGAGTAAGGCGGGCCAGGTCCCTCACTTCGTTCGGGATGAGGAATCCCGCTTTAGCAGCTACCGCCCTACCGCCTTACCGCCTTCCATCACCTGTATCCTCCCAATCCGGTCTCCCTCCAAGATCCGCTCTGCCACAGCTTGCCCGCCATCGATCCGGCCGAAGATGGTGAACTCGTGATCGAGCAGGGGATTGTCCACCAGGTTGATAAACCACTGACCATCGCCGGTGTCCCGGCCCCGGGCAGAGATGCCCAGGGTGCCGCGGGCGTGGGTGCGCCGGGTCAGCTCGTCTCGCATGAACCGCGAGTCCCCGACGTACTCGTTCGCGTTGGGACCGCCGCCCTGGATCACGAAGTTGGGCTCGACTCGCTGGAAGACCTTCCCGTCATAGAATCCTTCGCGGACTAGGCGTAGAACTCTCGCTACGGTCGCCGGCGCCTCGTCGGGGAAGAGACGCACCGTGAAGCTGCCCCCGCCGCTCGACGGCGCCATCGTCACCCGCAGGCGGATGTTGCGCCTGAGGAAAATCTCGGCCAGCGGCTCGGCCCGGATCGGCAACGGCGCCGGTTTGGGCTCTATTGTGTCCCCGGTCCACTTGGAGAGCGTAGCGGCGGCCATGCCGGCGACGACCGTGTCGTAGTCGGCCAGGTAGGGCCGGAGCCGAGTCGCGTTCGCCGCGGTGCCGAGCTCCCCGATACGCTCGAGCATTGCCACCCGGGGATCCTTGACGTTCTCGCTTCGGCTGGCGCTCAGACGATCGAAGGCATCGAGCAGCGCGGCGAGGGCGCCGGAATGGGTCGAGCCCTTGAGCGCCACAGCGGCCGCGAGCGCCACCTGGTTGCCGTCTGAACGAAGGGCCCGGAGATAGACACTGTCCGCCTCGTGCCCCGCCGTGGAGGCGAGACCGGCGATCGCCGCCTCCTGGACGTTGTGGTCCGGGTCGCCTGCAAGCCGGAGCAGAACTGGGCGAGCCCCAACCACGGCAGCGGCACGGGCGGCGTACAGGCGGGCCCCCCACCGCTTTGATCCAGCCATGCGCGGCAGGAGTCCGGCAGCGGTGGCAGTATCGAGTCGAGCGAGCGAAAGCAGCGCGTGACTCGGCACCTGCCAGCTGTGATCGGCCGGTCCTTTGGTCGAGCTCGCGACAGCCAGCTGGCGCAGTGCGGCGGCTGCGGCCGGGCGCTCGGCACAGCCGCTCCCCAGCGAATCAATAGCCGTGAGTACCACGTAGGGGTCCGTATCCCTCGCGGCAGTCAGAATAGGCGTGCAGTCCGGAGGGGTGTCACCGAGGCGCGCCGCCACCACGGCTTCCGTACGGACGATGCTGCTCGGGTCGGACAGTGCCTGGCGGACCAGCGACTCACGAAGCCTGGGAGACAGCGCGCCGCTCCCTCGCAGCGCCATGCGGCGGGTCTCGTCGTCCTTATCGCCTGCGGCCCGCACGGCGGTGGCGCTGTCGAGGTCCCCGGTGGTGGCCAGGGTGAGGAGGGCGAGCCGACGGACCACGGTGTCTGACGAGGTGGCCGCAGTGCGAAGCAATGCGACGCTGGCTGGCGTCAGGTTCCCAGTCGCCCGGCGCGCTCGGGCCAGGGTATATAGCCCGTGAACCAAACCAGCCGTGGCTTGGGTCGTGAGGCGCGAGCGGATCGCGGTCTCTGCCTCTCGCGCCGCGGTGCTGTCGGGCAGGCGCAGGCGGCCGAGCGACTGGGCGAGGGCATCTACGACGGCGGGCTCGGCTTCCACGGCCAGCGCATGCGTGAGCGCAGCCGCCGCCTGGGGCATGCTGAGTTGAGCGCTGTCCGATGGAGTCTCACCCCGCTGGAGCCCTCGCATCGACTGGGCGATGGCATTCGCCGCCTCGGACCGCACCGAGGGGACCGGGTCGTTGAGGAAAGGGAGCAGCCGCCGTCCCAGGTCCGGGCGCTGCGATCGCCCCAGCCCTCGAACGGCCAGCCGGCGCAAGAGCGTGTCCCCTCCCGCCAGCGGCGCCAGGAGAGGGGTCAGGCCGTCGCGCCCGGTGCCTCGGGCATCCTCGGCGACGAGAAGGTGCTGGAGCGCCGCCGTGTCAACCAGGCTAGCGGTCCGCGTCTGGCATACTCCTGCTCGTGGCCACAGCGTGACGGCGGCGCAGACGGCGATCCATACGTGACGTGCGGGCATCGACAGTCCATGGCAGGGGTTGGGTACTAATTATCGTTCAAGGCGGAATTTCGCCGCTCGCCACCTTCTGAGGAAACCAGCATGTCTCCCAAGCTCGTGTTGCTGTCACTCGCCACCGGACTCGCATCCCTGGCAGCCTGTGCCCATTCCACCACGTCCGCGCACGGCGCGACGTCACCGGCGGAGAGCAGGTCCACTGCGGCACCCAGCCCCGATCCCCGCGTCGGGCTGCGCGGCGGAAAGGCGGATGCCGCGCAGGCCGTATGGAACCTGCGGGTAGTCTCCCAGACGCCTCCCTCGGAGCAGTTCGTGGACGGCATCAACTCCGACCTGGCCTTCACCGGCCATGATGTGATCCAAGGCAGCTTCAATGGCTACCAGGTGTGGGACATCAGCAACCCCGGCCGGCCTAGCCTCAAGACCGCGTACGTCTGCCCCGGATCGCAGAGCGACGTCTCGGTCTACCACAATTTGCTCTTTGTCTCGGGCGAGAACCTGGCCGCGCGGCTGGACTGTGGCACCCAAGGGGTAGAAGACACCGTGAGCTCCGAGCGGCTCCGCGGCATCCGGATCTACGACATCAGCGACATCGGCCATCCCAGGAATGTGGGCAACGTGCAGACCTGCCGGGGCTCGCATACCCACACGCTGCTGGTCGATCCTAAGGACCGGGAGAACGTCTACGTCTACATCTCGGGTCAGGCCCCGGTGCGGTCGCCCAGCGAGCTGGCGGGTTGCGTGAGCGCCCCGAAGGATCCCAATTCGGCGCTGTTCCGCATCGAGGTCATCAGGGTTCCGCTGGCCCATCCCGAACAAGCTGCGATCGTGAGCTCGCCCCGGATCTTCAACAATCTGGTGGCGCCGCGAAAGCACGGCGACACGCCGGAGGACAGCGTCAGCAACGCCAAAGAAGTGGCGGAGGCGAAGGCGAGCGGCGGATTCACCGGGGTGTTCCACGGGCACGAGGAGGTGGTTCACCCGCAATGGGTGGCGCAGTTGCTGGACAGCATGGTGCAGGCCCGGAATGGGACCGGCGCGCCGACCGCCGCCGACAGCGCGGCGTTGCGGCAGGCGCTACCGGGCATCATCGAGGCGGAGATGAAGGCGCAAATGGGCCAGATGCCGGACTCCAATGCGGGGCCCACCCAGTGCCATGACATCACCGTCTACCCGGCGATCGGGCTGGCGGGCGGCGCCTGCGCCGGCTACGGCCTCCTGCTCGACATTAAGGATCCCGCCCATCCGGTTCGGCTCGGTGCCGTGGCCGACTCCAACTTCTCCTACTGGCACTCGGCCACCTTCAACAACGACGGCAGCAAGATCCTCTTCTCGGATGAATGGGGCGGGGGAGTCCAGCCCAAGTGCCGGAGAACGGACCCGCGCGAGTGGGGCGCAGACGCCATTTTCACCCTGCAGAATCGCCGGATGCAATTCCAGAGCTACTACAAACTCCCCGCGGTACAGACGCCGGAGGAGAACTGCGTGGCGCACAACGGGTCACTGATTCCCATCCCGGGTCGCGACGTCATGGTGCAGGCGTGGTACCAGGGCGGGCTCTCGGTCTTCGACTGGACCGACCCCAAACATCCCAAGGAGATCGCCTACTTCGACCGGGGCCCGCTGGATCCGACCAAGCTGGAGTTGGGGGGATACTGGTCCACTTACTGGTACAACGGCGTCATCGTTGGCTCCGAGATCACCCGCGGGCTCGACATCTTCGAGCTCAAGCCGAGCGGATTCATTTCCCAGAACGAGATCGACGCGGCCAAGTCGGTGCACTTCGACTACCTGAACGCGCAGGGGCAGGTCAAGCTCGTGTGGCCGAAGACGTATTCCCTCGCGCGCGCCTACCTGGATCAGCTCGAGCGGTCGAAGTCACTGGGGACTGACAGGATCGCGGAGTTTCGTGACGCGCTCGACCGGGCCGAGAAGGCCCCGGAAGCCGAGCAGCGGAAGGCCCTGACCGAGCTGGCAACGCGGCTGGAGGGAGAGGCGGCCAGAGCAGGGGATCCGGCCAAAGCGCAACAGCTGGCGGGAGTGATGAGGGAGCTCGCTACGGGTGCGAGTCTGGCTCTACGGCACTAAGGACAAGTCACGAGCGGGAATCAAAACGGATCACACGGTTGATCTCGGGAGGCGTCAATACCTATCCCGCCTGGTCGCCCGACGGCAGGGAGATCGCGTTTCGTCGCATGCTGGGCGAGATGATGGCAAGCTCATCGCCTTCGCGTCCAATAGGAATGTGAACTATCAGATCTTCGTGATGAACCGGGATGGGACCGATGTGCGCCTGGTAGCGAACACGGAGGGTCGTGCCACGGCGCCCCTTCGACTTCGGGCACGACTGCGAGATCTTTACGGTGAAGCTGGACTCCTTTCCCTGAGAGCCCGGAACGCCTTCACCAGATCGGGCAGCTGGTGGTTGGCGTTGAGCCCGCTGGGATTGGGCAAGACCCAGAGGGCGGCCGTGCCCAACCGCTCCGGCTGAAGGCCCTGACCGGCTCGGGGGCGGTCGAAAGCCAGGCGGTACGCCCCGATTCCCACCACCGCGACGCAGCGGGGATGAAAGCGATGGACCTTTCGGGTGAGCCTCTGGCGCCCGGCGCGCAGTTCGTCCGTCGTCAGCTCGGCCGCCGCTGCGGTCGCCCGGGACACGAGGTTGGTTATTCCGATACCGTCCTGCAGCAGCTGCTTCTCCTCCCAGGGCTTCAGGAGTCTGTCGGTGAAGCCGGCGGCGTGCAACGCCGGCCAGAAGCGATTGCCTGGCCGGGCAAAGTGGTGGCCGGTGGCCGCGGAGTAAAGTCCGGGATTGATGCCGCAGAAGAGGACGCGGAGGTCGGGAGCGATCAGATCGGGTACCCGGCCGCCGGCCGCCGCGACGAGCTGGGCCCTGGTCGGTCTATAGCCGGCGAGACGGCTGGTGGATTTCAGAGGAGCTCACTACGTCCACATGAACCCGCGCCGCCAAGACCCGCATGCGCTCCCGATACTGCGGTTGGCATTCGGCTTCGACCAGGACAAAGCGCCAGCCCCGCTCCACGTAGACGTGGGTGAGTTCGGCGGCGGCCGTGTCCAGGTCGAGCTCGCCGGCAAGATAGACCTGAATGATGTGGGAGAGGCGATCGGACTTCGACATATAGACCACCGGGACGTTGGTCCCCAAGATACCAAGATAGAGCACGGCGCCGCTGTCAGGATTTTGCTAGCCGACCAGGAGCAGCACCGCTCGTCGTGGCACCGCCACGCCGCGCAGCAGCAGCTCGGCCAGGCGCCCGGTTCCGTAACTCTCGACCGTGACGACCAGGCAGCGACGCTGTTCATCCAGCTTCACCGATCGCGTGCTTGGCAGCCAGAGCGCTAAGCGGGCCCGGGGGAGATACCGGTTCAGATCTTCCACCCGGTAGTCGCCGTGACACTGACGCTCGGGGAGATAGGTCGGATCGGGCCAGAGGGTCAAGACTGGAGCAGGGGGGATCTTGTCACCCTGCATCCCCGGCGCACAAGCAAGAGCGACGGACGATGCCAGGGTAAGAGCGATCATGAGATGGGAAAGGGAGTCAATCGGTGTGCGCGGGGTCATGCGAGCCTCCTGAGCTACATGACTCAATAATACTACGCCAGGAGGTGACAGCCCGATGAAAATGCACCTAGCGCCACTGCTCGCCGTGGTCGTCGTCGCCGGCGCCCGCCCGACCCTGGCTCAAACCAGCGAGAGCCGGGGCTGCGCCTTTCGGACGGGGACGACCTGCTGGAACGTCTGGGGACCACGGGCGAGTCTCTTGGGGACGCTTCCGGCCAAGGTGCCTCCGTTGTGGGTGCCGGCCTCCCCCCACCCGTCCTTGGCAGGCCATCGGGTAGGCTCAGGGACGAAATCCTACGACGACTTGGCGAGCCTCCGGGCGGTCCACCCCCGGCCACAGATCGCTGTGCCACTCCACGATCGCTTCGATCTCCGACACCAGCACCCACAGGTTGCCTTCATCCAGCTTCGGGTGCAGCCGCTCGATGTTCTCCAGCTCGTCCCGCGACTGCACCGCGCTCAGCCGCCGCAACACGGTATCCAGGTCCGCCTGGGCCAGGGCGCGTACGTCCCACACCCTGAGCGCCACCATCTCGGCCTGCTTGTCGAAGGCAAAGACGTTCTTGATATAGAAAGACTTCCCAGAGCGCAGGATCAGCTCGAGCACCAGAGGAGGGACGGTCTGGTCCTTGGCACGGCTTAGATACTCCCTCACACTTAGGCTCATGGACTCGGGCACCTGGTAGATGGTGACGCTGGGAGACGGCGTAGATGCTGTCTGACGAACTGGGATGAGCTGCAAGCGACTGGTTCTCCCGCGATAAATCTACGTTTGCGGCGGTCCGGCGCGACCCCAAGGGACGCGCTCCGGGATTGGCCTATTCCGGGATGCGAGTCGCCTGCCAGGCCACCAACACCCATCTCTTCCCCATTCGACGGTACAGGGCCGTGAAGCGAATGCTGAACTGGAGCAGCTCCGGCCCGGCCTTTACCCGCATCCGGGAGCGGCCGGTTACAAGCCCCGCGCTTCCATAGAGGCGCGCCTCCAGGTCGCTGGGAGCGATGGCCTGGTAGCGGAGCCGTCCCGTTCGGAGCGTAGCCAGGAACTCCGTTTTTGACTCCAGGCCTCCATCGCTGTGGATGTAGGTCAGCTCCGGCGCAAGAAGCGTATCGAGACCCGGGAGATCCTCACGCACCATAGCCTTGAAGCGGGCCGCGTTGACGGCCAGAAGCGTTCCTTGACCAACGGTGTCCGACTCCTGTGCCCCGAGCCGGGCACTTGGGAGTGCCAGCCCGAACGACAGCAGGAGAAAGGGAAGCCGCATCAGCGAGCCGGGTCAGGGCTGCAGCATCCGGAACGCGTGGGTCCAGTCGTTTTCCCGGAACCCAGGAATGCACCAGAGCACGGCCAGGGGCTCGATTGCTCTGGCGGCAGCCGCGCCGCCCATGTCCGCTCCCTCCCAGCCGAACCGCTCCAAAATCTTGGCCACCACGGCCTTTGCTGCCTCATCGTTGCCGCAGTAGAACATCGTCGGCGGCCCGCCGTTAAGGGCGGGGTGCACCATGAGGTCGCTGCCCACGCTGTTGAACGCCTTCACGAATTTCGCCTTGGGATGGGCGGCCTGGAGCTGCTCCATGAGAGAGTCGTTCGGCCCGGTGAAGTAGCGCAGCACGCCGTCCTCGGGCGGCTCGTTGCCGATTGGGTTAGTGGTGTCGATCACCAACTTCCCCGCGAGGTTCTTGGAGCCGGCGAGCTCGGCAGCCTCGAGCGCCGCGGTGCCCTTCACGGCCAGGACCAGCGCCTCGGCCCAGGCAGCGACGTCCTTGAAGGTGCCTTCGGGAATCCCAGCCTTCTTGCTGAAGGCGGCGAGCTTGCCGGGGGTGCGGGTGCCGATGCGAACTTCAAAACCCGCGGCGGCTAGGCCCTTGGCCAGGGTCTGACCCACTTCGCCGGAACCGAGGACGCCGAAACGCTTGGGGCCTGACGAGACAGCCATACATTCCTCAAAGGATTAGAGTCTCCCTACCACCGCTGCAAGCACGGCGTACGACGCCAGGGCCGTCACCGCAGCTGCCTTATCCGAAACCGGCGGCGGCCCGAAGAACACATAGGCCTGAATGGCCAGCATCACCAGACCGAAGATTACCAGGCGCAGGCGCCGGACCACGCCGGTACCGAAGTACAGCCACATCCCCCCAAACAGCAGGGCAGCCTCCAGCGCGAAGGCGACGGCCGGAACATTCCACAGCCCGAGTCCCACCTTGGCGGTATTGTCGTACAGCGGCAGGTCGGGGCGGTGAACTATTAAGTCCAATATCCAGTGCGAGAACACTGCGAGCGCGAGTACGAGGGCGGCCTTTCCAACCCGTCCCCAGGTGATGAACCACCGGCAGACCAGCAGAGCCGCCGCGGACCAGAGGAGCGCCGCCAGGAGACTGTGGGTGTACGGCATGTAGTAGAGATCGAGCGGATTGGAAGCCGTGATGCCGGGGACGATCCGAACCTTCTCGATGCCCAACAACACGAAGGGGGCCCAGAACACGTCGAGCAGCTGCACCGCGATGAACAGTGCCCAGAGGGGAATCACCGGGGCAAACCGTTTGGCCGCGAAGCTCACACCATAGTGACCCACGAACATGGCGTTAGGTCCACCAGGAGGAGGTATCGAAAGGCGGGTTCACGGGAGATCAGATTCAGGCGTTTTCAAACCACGCGTGGCCTGGTCAGGGCCAGTCTGAACGCCCAGACACTAAGTCCGCCGGCGAGGACTAGTCCGAGCCACGAGGCCCAAAGAGGCACGGAGTACCCCGCGAAATCCACGGGCCAATGACGTAAGAGCCGGAGCAGATGCCCCACGGCGACGAGCCCAAATAGAGTGCCGGAGGTCTGTAGGTACGCTCGCATGATAATCCTCCTGTGCTTGATGGCTTACTAGCAAGATGAGGGTTACCTCGCTGCCCGTCGAGTCGTGACTTCCCGTTGCCGCCCCCACGCTGCTCTGGGTAGCTTCCCACCCGCACGCGCACCCTCCTTAGCCACCCTAACGCTTCGCCGTGCCTATGCCGTTCGAGACCGCCGTCGTCCCATCCCAACCGGCCGGCTACGAGACCCCGCTGCTCGCGCTCGCCCTTCCGCGCGGCTCGCTCCCGGCCTCTCTCGCCGGAGCGGACAGCGCGGCAGGCGGCGCCATCAACCGAGTCCTCGCGGCCGGCGACTTCATCGGCAAACGGGACGAGACGGCGGTCATCTATCCCTCCGGCCCCACGTCTCGCGTGCTGCTGGTGGGGCTGGGTAAGCTGGACGAGGTGGACCGTGGCGCCATCCGCCGGGCCGCCGCCGTCGCCGCCAAGCGGGCCCGCTCGCTCGGCGTGCCTCGCGCCGCTTTCTATCTCCCGCCCGAGGCCCGCGGCAAGGTGAGCCACGCCGACGCCGGCCAGGCGATCGCCGAGGGGCTGAATCAGGGCGCCTGGCAATTCAATGAGATGAAGAAGCCCAACGAGGACAAGAAGCCCCCGCTCGAGCGATTCGAGATCCTGGCGCACGATGGTCCGGCGGAACTGATCCAGGGTCACAAGGTGGGCGAGGCAATCGGGGCAGGGCAGACCTTTGCCCGTGGGCTCCAGGTGCTGCCGGGCAACGTGGCCACCCCGACCTATGTCGCCAAGGTCGCGCAGGAACTGGCCCAGCGGCACGGCTTCGGAATCACCGTCCTCGATAAGGCCGCGATCACCCGGGAGAAGATGGGTGCGCTGCTGGCGGTGGCGCAGGGCAGCGCCGAGGAGCCGCGCTTCATCGCACTGGAGTACAAGGGCTCCGACAGCGCGCCCGTGGTGCTGATCGGCAAGGGCGTCACCTTCGACACCGGCGGCATCTCCATTAAACCGGCTCAGAACATGGAGGACATGAAGTACGACATGTCCGGCGCCGCCGCCGTGCTGGGCACCTTCGAGGCGCTCGGCCGGCTCAAGCCGAAGGTGCACGTGGTGGGGCTGATCCCCAGCACCGAGAACATGCCGTCCGGCACCGCGGTCAAGCCGGGCGACGTGGTCACGAGCCATCTGGGCAAGACGATCGAGGTGATCAACACCGACGCCGAGGGGCGCCTGATCCTGGTGGACGCGCTCTCCTACGCCCGGCGCTACAAGCCGGCCGCGGTGATCGACATCGCGACGCTCACCGGCGCCATCGTCGTGGCCCTGGGCCATTCCGCCGCAGGCGTGATGGGGAGCGACGACAACCTGGTCGAGGAAGTGCGCGCAGCGGGCGAGAAGGCGGGCGAGCGAGTCTGGCCGCTCCCGCTCTGGGAGGACTATCGCGATCTGATGAAGTCCGACATCGCCGACATCAAGAACAGCGGCGGCCGGCCCGCCGGCAGCATCTCGGCGGGGTGGTTCCTCCGCGAGTTCGTGGACGGATTTCCCTGGGCCCACCTCGATATCGCCGGGACAGCCTATACCGAGCGAGACGAGCCGGGACGGGTC
The DNA here is from genome assembly GCA_041500125.1 of Gemmatimonadota bacterium. Lineage (GTDB taxonomy): Bacteria > Gemmatimonadota > Gemmatimonadetes > Gemmatimonadales > GWC2-71-9 > CAVVWJ01. The sequence goes on along the minus strand of JBGQLP010000055.1, from coordinate 427 downwards.
AAGGGTCCCACGGGCATAGGCGTCCGCTTGTTCACGGAATTTGTGCTGGCCCGTGAACAGCGAAAAGCGTGAGCGGGACAAGGACAGACGTGAGCGGTAAGCGGGCGCAGTTGTCGAGAATCGCGGCGCGTTTCTTTCGGGCTCCCGGCTCCCGCTCACCGCTCACGCGCGTCCTTGCCCCGCTCACGTTTTGTGTTCTCCCGCTTACGCTTTTCGTCTCTCGCCTTCCCGCCCAGATCGTCGAACGGGATACGACCTCCGACACGTTGGCGATCGATAGCAGCAGATCCACCGCGGAATATCTCAAGCAGCTCCGGAATCTCAGGGTCCGTCTCCCGGTGCCTCCGCCGCTCGGCGTTGAGGGTCCCCAGCCACCGCTCACCCGCATCGTCTTTACCCGCGACTCCATCGAGTGGGGCCACGCCGC
>JBGQLP010000054.1:0-18952 GCA_041500125.1 Gemmatimonadota bacterium | reverse complement strand
GCGAGGAGGAGGGCGGTGGCCTCGGGTTCGTGAGTGACCATGGGCGAGGTTAGCGCAGCGGAGGCCTATTGGCTAGCGGGATTGCTTCGGGCTTCGCCCTCGCAATGACTCACGGCCTTCTACATACTTCCCTCATGTCCGCCGATAATCTCGTCTCCGCGCTCGCGCTCATCGGCATCGTCATCCTGGTCGCCTCGCTGCTGTCCGGTCTGGTCGAGCGGACCGGCGTGCCTCAGGTCGCCATTTTCCTCCTGCTCGGCGCCATGCTGGGGCCCGCCGGCCTCAACCTGGTCAATCTCACCCTCCAGTCGCCCACGCTGCAGTGGATTGCGATCCTCGCGCTGGTGCTGGTGCTCTTCACCGACGCCATCGCCATGGATCTGAGCGAGATCCGGCGGCCCCGGCGAGTGCTGCTGCTGGTCCTCGGTCCCGCGACCCTGCTCCCCGCCATCCTGATCGGCGTGGCCGCGCACTTCCTGCTGGGACTCGACCCGATCCCATCCGCCATCCTCGGCGCCGCGCTGGCCTCGACCGATCCGGTGATGCTCAGGAACCTGTTCCGCCGGTCCAGCCTCCCCCCCAACGTGCGGGCGGCGCTCCGGCTGGAGGCGGGGATCAACGACGTGGTGCTGCTGCCGATCGTGGTCATGGGCATCCTACTGAGCACCGCTCCAGTCGGGAATTTCGCGCTGGAGATGAGCCGGCACGCGGTGGGGCTCTTTGTACTAGGCCCCCTGCTCGGTGCGCTGATCGGCTACGTCGCCATCACCGTGCTGGAGCAGGTGCGCAAACGGGTGGGTGTGAGACGGGACTACGAGTCGCTCTACGCGCTGGGCTGCGCCTTCACCGCGTATGCCGCGGCCGAGTCGGTGGGCGGCAGCGGGTTCCTGGCCGCATTTGCCGCGGGAGTGGTCATTGCCAGCCTGGATGTGGAGCTGTGCGATTGCTTCCTCGACTACGGGCAGGCCACGGCCGAGATGTTTCTGCTGTTCACCTTTGTCGCGTTCGGGGCGTGGCTCATCTGGAGCGGCTTCACCGTGGCCGACGGCCGGACGCTGCTCTTTGCCCTGGTGGCGCTGGTGATGCGGACGGCGGTCCTGTACCCGGTGCTGGCGCGGGAGGGGATCGACCGGCGAACCCGGCGGATCGTGGCCTGGTCGGGTCCCCGGGGGCTCAGCTCCCTGCTGCTGATATTGCTGCCGGTCTTTGCCGGCCTGCCCGGCAGCGAGCGGCTCTTTGCCATCACCTGTCTGGTGGTGCTGCTCTCGGTGGCGCTACACGGCACCGGCATCGCGCTGTTCCTGCGGAACGAAGGGCCGACCAGCGCGCCGGTCCGGGTGACGAACGCTTCGGTGACCCGGGAGCCCGATCCCGACGCCAAGGTCCCCGAGAAGATCACCCTGGAGGAATTCCAGAAGCTGCGTGAGGCGGGGAAGCCGGTCGTGCTGGCCGATGTCCGAACCGAGCGGAGCTACCGGGCCGACAACCTCCGGGCCCAGGGCGCCATCCGGCTCCCGCCGGACGATGCGGTGCGCCGAGCCCGAGAGCTGGGGCTCGATCATCACGCGACGGTGGTGCTCTACTGTGCGTGAAAGGACGAAGCCACAAGCGCCCGGGTGGCGCGAGAGCTCCGTGCAGCAGGCTGGCCCAAGGCCCGCGCCCTGGTAGGTGGCTGGGCCGCCTGGCAACAGGCGGGTCTGCCGGTCGAGCCTAAGGAGGAACTGCAAGCCTTGGCATAGCCGTTGCCATAATCCCCCCGCAGTCAGGGCCGCTTGCCCAGCGCAAGCGGCCCGCGGCACCCCCGTGAAGGCCACAACGCTCAGGCATTCAGGCTCTTGGCCGGCGCTCAACTCGCCGGGCCACCCTCAACTGCTCTTGATTATGGAGGCGGAACCCATGCGCGTGCTGCAATTCGCGAAGCGATCTGTCGTGACGGTGGCGTTTGTCAGCGTCACCCTGGCCGGCTGTAGCGGCAACTCGAGTCCTGACGCCCCATTCAACCCGGCGGGCACCAGCGCCGACCTGGACGCGGTGGGATCGAGCTTTGCCTCGCCGACCTTCAACAGCTTCTCCGCCTTGAGCGTCAAGTTCGACGCGGCCATCGGCGGCGCACCCATCATTTCCGCGTCGGCGGCGGCCATGGAGATCGGGCGCCGCAACAACACCGGCAACATGCGGGCGGCGGCGGTGCAGAGCGCCCAGCGTCTCGCGGCCATGATGACCCGGCCCGCGAAGCAGGGCGTCAGCGCCTCGATGATGGCGATTCCGACTTCGGTGGCCGGCAAGACATTCGAGTACGATCTGGCCACTGGGACCTACGTCGTGTCCAGCCGTCCGCTGCTGGCAACGAATAGGGTCCGGTTCATCCTCTATGCGATCGATCCAGTGACGCTTGCGCCGGTGGACCCGCTGGTGGAGACCGGCTACGTGGATCTCGTCGACCGGACCGCCGGCACCACCCAGGCGGCTGAGGTCGTCGTCGTGTCGGGGAGTACCACGTACCTCGACTACACCATCACCGCCACCAGCACCGCCTCGAGCGGCCGGGTGACTGTGATCGGATACGTCACCGACGGGTCGGTCCAGGCCAACATCAATCTCCGCTCGGTGCTCACCTTCACCGGTGGGCTGACGCTGAGCTACTCGCTCCGGGTGCCCGACCGCGATGTCGCGATCGACCTCACGCTGAGCGCCACCGACCTCGCCCAGCAGACCGGGATCCTGACGGTGAACCTGACGATCAGGGGTCCCAACGGCACGGTGAGCATGACCGGGCAATTCACCAACACGACCGGTCTGCTGCACATCCGGATCAATGGCGATGCCTTTGCCACGGTCACGACCAACGGCACGACAACCACTATCACCCGGGACGATGGCCAGCCGTTCAGCGACGATGAGACGGGGGCGATGAATCGGGTGTTCGACCTGCAGGGGGGAGCCTTCACCTCGTTCGACCAGATGCTGGCGCCGGTAGGAGCGATGTTCTCGTAGCCGGCATGAGGAGGCGGTAGAGCCTGCCCCGAGAGCAGCGAGGGGGCGGTAACAAGCAAAACAAGAAGCCCGGCCAATTGGGTCGGGCTTCTTTTTCTGCTCCGCCTTACCGCCTTACCGCCCGCCCTTACCCCGCGAGCCAAGCCTTCCCACCCACCAGCTCGCGCACCAGGTCGTCGCTGGAGCGGTCGGCCGCCTCGGCGGCGAAGTTGGTGACCAGGCGGTGGCGCAGCACCGAAGAGGCGACCGCCCGCACGTCATCCAGATCGGCCATCGGGCGGCCGGCGATGGCGGCGCGCGCCTTGGCGCCGAGCACCAGGTACTGGGACGCGCGGGGACCGGCGCCCCACTCCACGTATTCCTTAATGAATCCGGGAGCGTCGGTGTCTCCCGGGCGAGTCATCCGGGCCAGGCTCACGGCGGCGCGGATCAGCCCGCGCGAGACCGGGATGCGGCGGACCAGCGCCTGCATGGCGAGGACGGACGCGGCATCGAGCACCGGATGGAGCGCTGCGCGGGCGGTGCCGGTGGTCTGCTCCACGATGGCCTCTTCCTCGACCCGGCTGGGATAGCTGACCCGCAGCTCGAGCATGAAGCGGTCGAGCTGCGCCTCGGGCAAAGGATAGGTGCCTTCCTGCTCGATGGGGTTCTGGGTGGCCAGGACGAAGAACGGATCGGGCAGGCGATACGTGGTCCCGGCCGCGGTCACCTGGTGCTCCTGCATGGCCTGGAGCAACGCCGCCTGGGTCTTGGGCGGGGTGCGATTGATCTCGTCGGCCAGCACCATGTGGGCGAAGATGGGGCCCTGCACGAAGCGAAAGGAGCGCCGTCCGGTGGTGAGGTCTTCCTCGATGATCTCGGTGCCGGTGATGTCGCTGGGCATGAGGTCGGGAGTGAACTGCACCCGGTTGAAACTGAGATCGAGCGCCTCGGCCACCGAATGGACCATGAGGGTCTTGGCCAGCCCGGGCACTCCGATGAGCAGGGCGTGCCCGCCGGCCAGGACGGCGGTCAGAATCCCGTCGACGACGTCTTCCTGGCCCACGATGCGCTGGGCCACCTGGCCCTTGAGTCGGGTGACAGCGCCGACCAGGCGCTCGAGCTGCTGGACGTCATCATGGGGCGGAGCTTGAGTTGCGGTCATGATCTCTCTACGAAGGTTTCCAGGTTGAGATTACCCGGGTCGCAAGATCGACGCCAGCGGCAGTCATCGCGAGCGGGCGCAGCCCGCGTGGCGATCTCGCAGGGGCGGCGGGATTGCTTGCGAAATATTTCACAAGCGGATAGCTTAGCCGCCGTATGGCTCGCAAGGACGACAATGTCGGCCGGGAGATGGGCGAGGGCTACAAGTACGTCTCCCTCGGTCTCACCTTCGCGGGCGGGATCATCTTCTTCCTGGCCTTGGGCTTCGGGCTGGATCGTTTGCTGGGTACGACCCCGGTCTTCATTCTTATCGGCACCTTCCTGGGGACGATTCTGAGCTTCCTCAGTGTGTATCGGAAGCTCCAGGAAGAGGAACGGCAGCGGCGGGAGCAGAAGAAGAAATGAAGGGACTGGGAATTGGGGTCGCACTCACCCTGCTGGTGACCGGCCTCCTTTATATAGGCTGGGGGCAGGAGGCGTTGCTTCCCGCCCTGGTGTTCGGCCTGGTCGCGACGGCGATTCAAGTCGCGTCGGTGGCGCTGGTGCGGCCGGCCTTTGCCGGTGAAACGGCCCGGTTGCTCAAACGCTGGGGCCTGGGGATGCTGCTCCGAATGCTCGGGGTGACGCTGGTGGCGATACTGGTGACGCTGGATCAGACCCACTTTCCGCCGCTGCCCACGGCGCTCGGCTTCCTCGGGGTTCTGGTACCGCTGCTCTTCCTGGAGGTTCGGCTGGTCCGATGATTCAGGCGCCCAATATCGGTGAAGTCATCCTGCATCACACGGCCGACGCGTGGACGATCGACTTCTATCCGTTCGGTACCATCCACCTGCCCCGCTGGCACGACATCCACCTCGGGTCGTTGACGGTCAATCTGTCGCCCACCAAGCACGTGTACTTCATGGTTGCGGCGGCGATCATCGTGTTTCTGGTGATGTACGTCGCCGCGCGCACGATGCAGCGGCCGGGTGCCGGCGAAACGGCGCCGAAGGGTTTTTCCGGCGCGGTAGAGGCGATGGTGTTGTTCGTGCGGGACGAGATCGCCATCGCCAACATCGGTCACGACGGGGCCAAGTTCGCGCCCTTCATCATGACCCTCTTCTTCTTCATCCTGTGCTGCAACCTGTTCGGCCTGTTTCCCTGGGGCGCCTCACCGACCGGGAACCTGGCGGTGACGGCAGCGCTGGCCATTGTCGTCTTTCTGACGGTCGAGGTCAGCGGGATGATCAAGCTGGGCCCCAAGGGCTATCTCCGCACCATCTTTCCCAAGATTCCCGGCATGGGCAGGGTGGGTGGGACGGTGATGTCGGTGGCGATGGCGCCGATCGAGATCATCAGCAAGCTGGTGAAGCCCTTTGCCCTGGCCGTCCGACTCTTCGGCAACATGACGGCCGGCCACTTCGTGATCCTCTCGCTTTTCGGGATCATTTTCCTCTTTGGCTACCTGCAGGGATGGAACTGGCTCATCGGTCTGGTCACCGCCATGCTGGTGCTGGCAATCATGTTCCTGGAGCTGTTCGTGGCGTTCCTGCAGGCGTATGTGTTCGCTCTCTTGAGCGCGGTATTCATCGGTTTGATGCAGCACGAGCATTGATGGTGTTGGATCCCGCGCGGCGAGCGCTTCCGTCGCACCGGGCACCGTAATCCGCCGATCGGCAGATGAAGCCCGCTGTCCATCGCCCGAGAGGGCCGGACGCCGGCGGGCGCCGGGAGGAGCCCCGATCCGGGAGAATCGGAGCCGCCACCGGGAGGCGCAAAGGACCTGGATCTCCCGTCCTTGAATCGGAGTGACAGATGTTGAACCTGCTCGCCCTCTTGCAGGAACCCGCCGCCGGCGACGCCGTCGCGGTGGCTCGGAACACCAACGCGCTCCTGGGTGCCGGCATCGGCATCGGGCTCGCCATCGTGGGTGCCGGCATCGGCCTGGGCCGGATCGGCGGCCAGGTGGCCGAAGGCATTGCCCGCCAGCCGGAGGCGGCCGCGGAGATTCGTGGCGCCGGCCTGCTGTTCGCCGTGCTGCTCGAGGGCGCCGCGATCATCGCCCTGGTCTTTGCCTTGCTCTTCAAGCTCATCGCGTAACGGACCGCCCATGCCAGGACTGCTTGCGCTGATTCAGGAGGCCGAGGTCCACCCGGGCCCGGCCTCGCCGTTCGAGGTCAACTTCGGGCTGTTCTTCTGGACCTGGGTGGTCTTCTTCGCGCTGATGTATCTGCTGAAGAAGTTCGCCTGGCCGCCGCTGCTCAAGGCGACGGTGGAGCGGGAGAAGCGGATCCAGGCTCTGCTGGAAGAGGCGGAGCAGCGGAACAAGGAAGCCAACGCGCTGCTGGTGGAGCACGAGAAGCTCCTGGCCGACACCCGCGCCAAGGCCCACACGATCGTAGCCGAAGCCAAGGCCGTGGCGGAGAAAGAGCGGGCCGTGGCGATGGAGAAGACCCGGCAGGAGCAGGAGGAGCTGTTGGACCGGGCTCGACGCGACATTATTGCCGAGCGGGACCGGGCCGTGGTCGAGCTGCGCCGGGAAGCAGTGGATCTGTCGCTGGCGGCCGCCTCCAAGCTCATCGGGGAGCGGCTCACCTCTGAGACCGACCGGAAGATCGTGCAGGAATACCTCGCCAGCCTGGATACCCGGCATTGAGAGCCGAGACGGTCGCCCGCAACTACGCCGAGGCGCTGTTTGACCTGGGCGAGAAGAGCGGCAACACGGATCGCTATGCCGATCTGATCGACGCGGTAGCCGCCGCCGTGGAGACCACGCCGCGGCTTCAGGCGGTGCTGATGTCTCCCCGGGTCTCCAAGACCGAGAAGGCTCGCCTGTTCAGCGCGGCGCTGCCCAACGTGCCCCGTGAGTTCGTGCTGTTCCTTCAGGCGCTGGTCCGGCGGGGCCGGCAACAGGTCCTGCGGGAGATCGCGACCCAGTATCTGGCGCTCCTGGACCAGAAGCTCGACCGGGTGCGGGCCGGGGTGACCCTGGCGCGGAATCCGGATGAGAAGTTGAAGCGCATCATCGTGGACGCGCTGAGCCGGCAGCTGGGTAAGCAGGTGATCCCGGCGTTTTCGGTGGAGCCGGAGATCCTGGGCGGTACCATTGTCCGGGTGGGCCAGATGGTGCTCGACGGGTCGGTACGCCGGCGGATGACGAAGCTCAGGCGGCAATTGCTGGCGCGGTAACCCACCACGCCCGCCTGCGGCGGGCCATCCCATGATTTATGCGCGTGCCGCGTACCCGGCCCGCGAGGGCCACCCATGAGGGTGGCCCTACATATATCGCCGGTCCTCCGGACCGGAAAGCACCGCTACCTAAACCCGGGTCATCGCCGGAAGGTCATGTGGTTAATTGCGCAATATCATCGGGTGGAAACGCGGTCCGGAGGACCGCCGAAATTGGTAGGGCCACCCTCATGGGTGGCCCTCGGATACGTGGCCCGTCGTGTCATGGCCCGCGGCGTCGTGTCCGCGGCCGTCATGGCCGCCAAATCCGGTGGATCATGATGACCATCAATCCATGACATGCGCCGGATCGTAGGTGACCCCGTGCCGTTCGAGCAGAGAGAGATATTCGGGCGTGAAGCGTTGTTCCCGGTGATGAATCTCCTGGTTCTGGATGTAGTCGCGGAGCCGACCATCCTCAAACGGAGTGACGCTGAAGGCGCCGTAGCCGTGTTGCCACCGAAAGTCCCTGCGGTGGGCGAAGGTGTCGTGGATCCATTTCGACGTGGTCGTCTTGATGCTGGTAACCAATTCACAGACTGCAAGTGTGCTGGGCGGCTCTAGGTAAAGATGTATGTGATCCCGGGTTCCACCAGCACAGAGCAATTTCCCGCCCCTACGTTCCAGGCAGGCCGCTGCGCACGCAAACAGCCGAGGCCGCCATTCGGGGTCGAGCCAGGGCCTCCGATTCTTGGTGGCCCAGACCAGATGCAAGCGAAGCGAGAGGTAGGTGTCCGCCATAGAGCAGCCTCACGGTAGGTCTTTCCCCGGCGCAGCGAGGAATCCCTCGCTCGCGCCACGGTGCCAAATTCTTCGGGCGGCACCTATGTTTCCCGCCGCTGGCTTGACTCGCGCATCGACCCCCTGACTCGAGCCCTTCGTGATCGCCGTCGCGCTCTTCGTGGTCCAGCAGTCGGCAGCCGGAACGCCGAATCCCTACTGGCAGCAGCAGGTGGCCTACCAGATCGAGGCCCGGTTGGACGAGCCACGCGGAGTACTGGCCGGGACCGAGCGGATTCACTACACCAATCGCTCGCCCGACACCCTCACCACCTTCTCACTCCATCTCTACCTCAACGCCTTTCGCCCGGGCTCCCGCTGGGCCGACGCGGACTCGGTCGAGGGGCGCCGCCGCTTCAACGACCTCACGGACCCCGACTTCGCCTTCAACCATGTGCGCGACGTGCGCATCATGGGCACTCCGGTGCGTGCGGCATATCCCTTCGCCCCCGACAGCACCATTGTCCGCTTCGACCTTCCCCGGCCGCTGCTGCCGGGAGACTCGATGCCGGTCGAGATGACCTGGGATGCGCGGCCTTCGACCGTGCCGCGGCGCCAGGGCCGCGAGGGCCGGCGATTTGATTTCGCCCAGTGGTATCCCAAGGTGGTGGTCTACGACCGGTACGGGTGGGAAGAGCATCCGCTCTATCCCGCCGGCGAGTTCTATGGCGAGTTCGCCTCGTTCACCGTTGATCTCGATGTGCCGGAGGACCAGGTCGTGGGAGCGACCGGCGTTCCGGTGTGTGGCGACCCCGGCTGGGAACGGGCCAACCGCAATCCGTCTCGCCCGGTGGAGTACCAGCGGGACTACTATGGCTCACGCACTCCTTCGCCCAACGCATGCGACCGTCCCGCCGCCGGCCGCAAGAAGCTCCGGTGGTACGCCGAGGACGTCCACCACTTCGCGCTCTCGCTCAACCCCGCGTATCGCTACGAGGGCGGCCGCTACGGCGATGTCGCGGTACGGGTGCTCTATCAGCCGGGAGACGAGGGAGCCTGGGGCCACGGCGTCGCGGTGGAGCGAACGGAGACCGCGCTTGCCTGGCTCGATCGGCTGTTCGGCAAGTTCGCCTGGCCCCAGATCACCAACGTGCACCGGATCGAAGGCGGGGGAACCGAGTTCCCCATGATGATCATGAACGGCTCGGCCGATCAGGGGCTCATCGTTCACGAGCTGGGGCACAACTATCTCATGGGGATTCTGGCCAACAACGAATGGAAGGAAGGCTGGCTGGACGAGGGGTTCACCAGCTTCCAGACCACCTGGTTCTGGGAGGCGCTCGGCCGGGGCGGCGCCTACCCGAACGAGGAGGCGGGGATCCTGGGGCTCGATCTCGATGGCTACTCCGAGCCGCCCAGTCTGCCGGGAGAGGCGTATCGCGACTTCAACTCCTACAACATCGCCATCTACACCCGGGGCGAGCTGTTCTTTCACCAGCTGCGCTACATCGTGGGCGACGAGACGATGCACCGGATTCTCCAGACCTTCTACCAGCGGTGGAAGCTGAAGCACGTGGACGAGGCCGCCTTCCGCGCGGTGGCCGAGGAGGTGTCGCAGCGGGATTTGTCCACGTTCTTCGCGCAGTGGCTGCATTCGGTGGAGTTGTACGACTACGCGGTGGGGAGAGTGAGGATGGAGAGGACGGAGAGGACGGAGAGGACGGAGAAGACGGCGGGGCAGCGATGGAGGACTCGAGTGGAGGTGGTGCGAAAGAGTGAAGGGCGGATTCCGGTCGAGGTCGCCGTGATTGGCCAGAAAGACACGGCGGTCGTTCGTGCCGACGGACTGGCCGAGCGGGAGTGGGTGGAAGTGGAGACCCGCAGCAAGCCGAAGGCCGTGGTGCTGGACCCTCAGGTCCGAACCCATGACTGGAACATGCTCAACAACCGGAAGCGAGTGGGGTCCCTTCTGACCCGACTGTTCGGCGCGAAGCCTTGGGTTGAACGCTACTTCCATCCGTACTTCTCGACCCGTTCCCGACGCGATCGGGTCACGGTCGGCTGGCAGCCCACGGCGTGGTACAACGACGCTGGAGGCGTGACGCTAGGGATTCGAACGCTGAGCGACTATCTGGGCCGGTTCGAGCAAAACCAGACGCTGGTCAGTGGGAGCACGAAATGGGGCACGGACGATGGAGTGGAGGACACCGACTTCTTCTTCCGAATCCGGAACCCGGTCGCTCTTCGGGCGCCCAACCTTTCCCAGACCTTTGATGTGTTCAATTTCGAGGGGCGCTACGGCGCTTCGGCGAGCTTCCAGTGGTCTCGCCGAGCCCATCTCAGCTCGGGGCCGGTCTGGAGCCGCAGCCTGACCCTGCAATGGGTGGCCACCGACGATTTCCGCTACCTGGATCCCGGACTCTACGATCCGGTCAGCACAGTGGAAGTGCGTCTGGGCAGTGGGGTGAGCACCGCGAGCGGGAAGTGGCAACTCGCGGTGCAGACCTCCGCGGGCGGAGGACTCGCGTACAATCGCCAGGGCCTCGCCGCGAGCGGCCGGCCCGACCTGGATCCGTTCTACTTTCGCGGGTCGGTGGAAGCGACGGCGCGTCGCCCGCTCGCGCGCAAACTCGGTCTGGCCGCTCGCGTGTTTGTGGGCGCCGCCAGCGGGAGTCATACCGCCGCCAAGCAGCGGCAGATCTATTTCCAGGGCGCCGATCCGCTGGAGCAGCTGTACAATCCATTTCTCCGTTCCCGCGGGGCGCTCCTCGTGGGTGATGACTTTCACTATCAAGCTCCCGGTGGGGCGGGGGTACGCGGTATCGATGCCCGGGTCTCCGCGGCCGCGGCCGTTGCCCTCAACCTGGAGCTCGAGCGCGCGATTCGGGTGCGTCCCGTGGCGCATCTGTTCAACCGGATAGCGCTTGCCGCGTTCACCGATCTGTCGCACGCCATGGGTGGCGGCGCTCAGCCGCTCACCGGCGATCGCATCCGATTTCTGGGCGACGCGGGTGTAGGCATCCGCGTGGAGCATCGCATCGGCGACACCAGGTTCAGCACCCGATTCGATCTTCCGCTCTACGTCAGCCGCCCCGAGCTGGCGCAGGACCGGGCTCCGGGCGACGACAAACTCGCTTTTCGTTGGACCTTCAGCTTCGAGCCGGCGTTGTGAAGAAGGCGGGCGAACTTCCCCGCTTACCCGCGTACCCGCTTCCCCGCCATATTTCCCCTGCATGCTGAAACCCTACGACACCAATCGCCGCGAGCTACTGCGCTCGGCCCTGGGTGACTGGCTCGAGCGGCTGGTTGCCAATACCGAAGAGCGAGTCATCGTCCGGCGCTACTTCCGGCCTCCCGGTGCGCTCCCGGAGATGGGATTTCTCACGGCATGCACTCGCTGCGGCGCCTGCGTCGACGTCTGTCCTCCGCATGCCATTCTCAAGGTGCCGACCGATGGCGGGCTCGCCGCCGGCACTCCCTACATCAATCCTGAAGTTCAGCCGTGTGTTGCCTGCGCTACCATGCCGTGCGCGGCCGCGTGTCCCACCGCGGCGCTCACCGTGCCGGCCAACGGATGGACCGGCTATCACGTCGGCTATGTCGAGCTGGATCCCAAGCGGTGCATCACCTTTCGCGGCACTCCCTGTCGGGTGTGCGCTGAGGCGTGCCCGGTGGGCCCGGCGGCGCTCTCGATCGATGAGGGCGGCCATCCGCTGCTCCGCGCGGAGGGATGCGTGGGCTGCGGGGTCTGCGCTCAGGTGTGCGTCACGACGCCTTCATCCTTTCAGCTCACCTACGCAGGCGGCTGAGTGCCTCAGGTGCCATACCGGGTGGAGAAACCCTGGGGCTACGAGCTGATCTGGGCCCGCACCGATCGCTACGTGGGCAAGATCCTCCACGTGAAGGCGGGCCACATCCTCAGCTTGCAGTACCACAACCTCAAGGACGAGACGATGCACGTTCTCTCGGGTGAGCTCACCCTCAGAACTCAGGAGGGCGAGCGGCTGGTGGCCCGGCCGTTCAAGGCGGGAGAGACGGTGCACATTCCGCCCAAGCTGATTCACCAGATCGAGGCGGTGGTGGATAGCGACGTGCTCGAGGCGTCCACGCCCGAGCTCGACGACCTGGTGCGCCTCCAGGACCGCTACGGACGAGGTTGAGATGCAGGTGATCATCCCGCTCGCGGGCAAGGGCACCCGGCTGAGGCCGCACACCCACCTGGTACCCAAGCCGCTGCTTAAGGTGGCCGGCCGCCCGATCATGGACTGGGTGATGGACCGGCTCAAGGGGCTGGAGGTGAGCGAGCTCATTTTCATCACCGGACATCTCAAGGGCCAGGTGGAGTCGTTTGCCCGGTCCCGCTATAAAATTCCTTCCCGCTTCATCGAGCAGAAGGTTCAGGACGGCACCGCCGGAGCGGTGAACCTGGCGCGTCCCTACGTGAAGGAGCCGGTGCTGATCATCTTCGTGGACACCGTCTTCGAGGCCGATCTCACCCTGATCAATCGCACCGACGCGGACGGAATCATCTGGGCCAAGGAGGTGGAGGACTATCAGCGCTTCGGAGTGGTGGTGACCGACGCCAAAGGGTACATGACCCGCATCGTCGAGAAACCCTCCACTCCCATCTCCAAGCTCGCCAACATCGGCCTGTACTACATTCGGGCCGTGGACAGCCTCTGGCAGGGCATCGACCACGTGCTGGCCAGCCCGGCCAACAAGGGCGAGTGGTACCTCACCGACGCCTTTCAGTGGATGATCGAGCATGGCAAGCGGATTCTTACCGCCGAGGTGGGAGGCTGGTACGACTGCGGCAAGCTCGACACCCTGTTGGAGACCAACGAGATTCTTCTGCGCAAAGGCGCGGCGCGAAGGCGGAACTATCCCGGCGTCACGATTCACGACCCGGTCTACATCGAAGATGGGGTCACCATCGAGCGCAGCGAGATCGGTCCCAACGTCTCACTGGAACAAGGCACCCAGGTGAGCGGCAGCCGGCTGCGAAACACGATCGTCGGTCGTGACGCCAGGCTGAGCCGGGTGGAGCTGGACGGCTCATTGCTGGGGAATGGAGTCGTGGTCGACGGACTGCACGGGAGCGTCACCCTGGGCGATCATTCGGAGGTGACGGCGAATCCGAACGCGGGGCAGTCATCCTGAGGAGCCAAAGCGCGGTGACCTCGGTTGACGATCTCTGCCGGTCGTACCTGGACCTCAAGTATCATTTCGACCCGGCCGCCGGGAGCACCGTCGGTCTGATTGCCGAAGACGCGCGACTCGGCCGCTTCGATGCCCAGACCACCAAAGAGCACATCTCGGCGCTGCGTTCGGTGGCTGGAGCAGTAGAGGAGGTCGACCCCGATCACCTGCAGGCCGAGATCGATCGCACCGCCCTGCTGGGCGAGATCCGGACTGTCATCTTTCGATTGGAGCACGAGCAGCCGAACGTCCGCAACCCGGGGTTCTGGCTCTCCCATCTCTTTCAGGGGCTCTACGCCTTGCTGGCCCGCACCGAGACCGATCCGGCCGAGCGGGCTCCCGCCGTTCTGGCCCGCTTGGGCGATACCCAGGCGTTTCTGGACTCGGGCCGCGCCACCATCAACGAACCCCCAGCTGTATTCGTCGACATGGCGTTGAGCATGCTCGGCGGCGGAGGGGAGCTGATCGCGCAGGTGGTCGCCGTTTTCAGCGGCGCCGCTCCCCGCCTGGCCGACGAGCTCAAGCGGGCCGGCCAGACAGCCCTGCAGTCGCTGGTCGGTTTTGGTGCCGCCCTCAAAGACGAGATCGAGCCCAGCCCCGATCCCCACACCTTCGCCATCGGGGAGGAGCAGTTCAACCGCCGGTTGCATCACGAGCACGCGCTGATGGCAGGCCCACCCGAGCTGTGGCGCTACGGGCTTCACTTGCAGGAGGAAGTGACCCAGGAGATCGTCGCCCTGGCGGCGCGGCTGGACTCCCGGCCCTGGCGCGAGCTGGTCGATCAGCTTCGGGATGAGACCCCAGCGCCCGACGAGCTGCTGGGCGTCTACCGTTCGGAGCTCGATCGTGCCCGCGAGTTCGTGCGCCAGCGCAACCTGGTGCGGGTTCCCGACGGCGACGTCGAGGTGGTGCCGACGCCGGCTTTCCTGGCGTCGCTGGTGCCCTTCGCCGCCTACGAGCCGCCGCCGATCTTCCTGCAGCAACGCACCGGACGCTTCTACGTCACCCGGCCGAACCCTTCATTGCCGCCGGAGGCATTCGCGCAGCAGCGCCGGGGCCACTGCCGCCACGCCATCCCGGTTATGGCCGCGCACGAGGTCTATCCCGGCCACCATCTCCAGCTGCTGACCAGCGAAGGGCTCGACTCCGAGGTGCGGCGCCACGTCTGGAGCCCGGTGATGGTGGAAGGCTGGGCGCTCTACTCCGAGCAGCTCATGGGCGAGGCCGGCTATTACGGGAGTGACGAGGTCCGCTTGTTCCAGCTGGTCAATCTGCTGTGGCGGGCCATCCGGGTGGTGTTGGATGTCGGTCTCCACACCCGGGGAATGACGCCGGCGGAAGCGGTGGACTACATGGTGGAGCATCTGCCGATCGAGCGGCTGAGCGCCGAAGCCGAGGTCCGCCGCTACTGCGCCTGGCCCACCTACCAGCTCTGCTACGCGGTGGGACGGCGCGAGCTGCTGCGGCTGCGGGACGCATACCAGGAGCGAGAGGCGGCTTCCTTCGACCCCCGGCGGTTCCATGACGAGCTGATGAGCTACGGCGGCATACCGGTGTCGCTAGCGCGCTGGGGCATGGATCTCGTGGAGTGACCATGAAGATCACCGTCCTGACCTATCTCGACAGCGAAGACGAGAACTCGAAGGACTACGAGGCGGTGGTGCCCCAGGTGGCCCGCGCCTTACGCACTCTCGGTCACCGCGTCTCCATCCTGGGAGTCCACGGCGACGTCAAACGGCTCATCGCCGGATTGTCGCGGCGGAGGCCGGACCTCGTCTTCAATCTGATGGAAATGTTCAGCGAGAACGTCTTCGGCGACATTCCCGTCACCGGCCTGCTCGATCTCCTCGGCCTGAAGTACACCGGCAGCGGTCCGGGTGAGCTGTATCTCAGTCAGGACAAGGGTCTCACCAAGAAGCTGCTGGCATTCGAGGAGATTCTGTATCCCCGGTTCGCGGTGTTCTCCCGGCAGCAGGCGTTCGAGACCGGTGGCAATCTGCGGATGCCGTTGTTCGTGAAGCCGCTCCGCTCCGACTCGTCCCTCGGCATCGGAGGCAAGTCGCTGGTGCACGACGCGGTGGCATTGATGGAGCGGGTGAATTACATCCGGAAGGAGTTGAACGACTCCGCTCTGGCCGAGGAGTTTATCGATGGGCGGGAGTTCTATGTCGGCGTGCTGGGCAATGGGCAACCCAAGGCGCTGCCTCCGATCGAAGTGGATTTCACCGGCTTCCCGGAAGGCGTGCCCAAGGTGCTCGACAGCAAGGCCAAGTGGGACGAGCGCAGCAAGGAGTACAAGGGCACCAAGTCGGTGCTGGCCAACTTGCCGGACGAGCTCCGAGCTAGGCTACAGAAGGTGGCGGTAGACGCCTATCGCGCGTTGCGGGTCCGGGACTACGGCCGGGTGGATCTCCGGCTCACCGATACGGGCGATATCTATGTGCTGGAGGTGAACGCGAGTTGCTATCTGGAGCGCGCCAGTGAGTTCGCCATGGCTGCGGCAGCAGCCGGCCTGGAGTATCCCAAGTTGATCGAGCGGATCGTCCAGCTCGCGCTGGAGCGCTACGGCAAGTAGCAGCCACTACGGCAAGTAGCTGCCCCGCTGGACGTGGTTCATCGCCAGGCCGGTCACCAGCGTGGTGAGGGCCATGATGGCGGAGTCTTCCCGGTTGGCCGGATAGCCCTGCTCCAGCTGGGCAGCCCGCTCGGCCAGGTAGCGCAGCAGCACGCGGGTGCGCTCGGGGAAATGGCCGGTCCAGCGAAACACGTTGGCCATGAGCTCGGGCTCCAGCCGGCGAATGAGTGCGTCGGCGGGGCGCAACGGGTCGTCAAGGGACAGGCCATCGCTCGGGCCAAGATCTTCGAAGATGGCCCGGAGCGCGCCATCCAGACCCGGCGGCAGCTCCAGCGAGGCCGGGGCTCTGCCGTAGTACTGATCCAGAGAGTACTCGATGTCGCCGACGTCTTCGTCCAGCTCGCTGTTGGTGACCTCGGGAACCCGGTCCCGGAGCGCGGCCATGGTCCGGCTGCAATAGGCGAGCTTGGCATAGGCAATCGGCCAGCCTCCGTATTCCGCCCGCCAGTCGAGCCCCGGGCTCATCCACACCGCGAAGGTCTCTGCCCAGTCCTCGTCGGGATGTTTCTGGGCGTACCAGCCAGGAAGGTGCCGGACGTAGCGTCGGCTGAAGGGCTCGGGACGGTACTCTTCGAAGTACGGTTGGGTGATGGAGCCAAACTGCTTGACCCACTCCTCCTGGTCGTAGAGCCGGTAGGCGTAGTTGATGACGTGGCCCATCTCGTGGCGCAGGTAGCGCAGGATGTCGGCCCGGTCGAACCCCTCCACGTGCCCGACCCGCTCCGCGTGGAGCGCCGTGAGGTCGGGCCGCGCCAGGTAGAAGGGAATCGCCATCGCGATGGTCTCGAACGGGACGCCCCATTCGGTGGAGAGATAGAACCGGGGCCGGACTCTGGTGATCCCTGCCTGGCAGAGCTCGTTCCCGAACTCGGCGAGGATCGGCTCCAGACGGGTGCCTTCAATGGTGAGTCCGAGATCGCGGATCGGCGTGGACCAGAGATTCGACTCATGAAACCGCAACGGCTCGGACGACATGGCAACAAACATACATGTAGCTGAAGGGGGCGCTATTCGGCCGACGGGGGTCCCTCCGGCGGTCAAAGGGCTGTCGCTGGTCTCGCTTTTCAACGACTTCGCCAGCGAAATGGTGTACCCCCTGCTCCCCGCCTTCGTCACCCGGACCCTGGGTGGCGGGCCGCTGGTCCTCGGGCTCCTGGACGGGGCCTCGGAGCTCACCTCCTCGGTTCTGAAATGGATCAGCGGACGCCTGGCCGACCGGCCGGGATGGCGCCGGCCCCTCATTCTGGGCGGATACGCGACGGCGATACTGGTCCGCCCGCTCATCGCCCTCACCAACAGGGCCTGGGAGGTCGTCGGGTTCCGGGTCATCGATCGGGTGGGGAAGGGCCTCCGAACCGCGCCGCGCGACGCTATGATCTCGGACATCACGCCACCCGAGCTCAGGGGGCGGGCGTTCGGATTTCACCGCGGCGCCGACCACTTCGGTGCCGTGCTCGGCTCGCTGGCTGCGTGGTGGCTGCTGCGGCGGGGGGCCGGCGTGCGGGAGGCGATCGGATGGAGTGTCGTGCCGGGGCTGGTGGCGTTTGTGGTCTTGGCCATCGTGCTGAAGGGAGCTGGGAGTCAGGAGTCGGGAGCTAAGAAGGGAGAGGTGACTCCCAGCTCCCAGCTCCCGGCTCCCAGCTCCTTCTGGCCGCCCGTTCTCGCCCTCACCGCCCTGACCTTCTTCCGGCTTCCCGAGACCCTCCTCATTCTCCGGCTGCAAGACCTGGGCGTGGCCGTGGTGGCGATTCCCCTCGTCTGGGCCGGGCTCCACGTGGTGCGGAGCGCCAGCTCATATCCCGGTGGGTGGCTCGCCGACCGGTTGGGACCCAGCCGAATGGTGGCTGCAGGGGGTCTGTTGTTTGCAGGCGTGGCGCTCGCGCTCGGCCGTGCAATCGGCCCCGCTGCGGCGACAGCGCTCTTCCTGGCCTTCGGCCTCGTGGCCGGACTCACCGAATCGGGGGAGCGGTCGCTGGTCAGCCGGCTGGCACCGGTGCGTACCGGCCGTGGGTTCGGGGTCTACCACGCGCTCACCGGTGGGGCAGCCCTCCCGGCTGGTCTCATCTTCGGAGCGCTGTACCAATCTGCCAGTGGCCGTGCGGCCCTCTGGACCTCGGCCGCCGGGATGCTGGCCGCGGTCATCCTCTGGCTTGTGGTTTCACCGCCGCGCGGAGAACGCTGACCATGAGGTTTTTGTGGATGGGGCTAGTGGGAGTGGCGAGCACCGTGGGTCCCACCATTGCGGTGGCTCAGGTGCAGGTTCGGGTCGGAGATCCGCGACGGGCAACCTATTCCGAGCTGCACGAAGCACTCCGGGAAGGAACTCCGGCGGCCGATTCGGTGCTGGTGCTGCAGCGCTCCAGGTCTCCCGCGCGGCTCTGGCGCCGGATGCGTGCCGCGGTGCGGGGAACCGGAGACTGGAATTCGGGACTGGTGGCTCTCACCCGGCTGGCCGAGCTCAGGAGCGCGGCCTATGCCGATAGCGCGGGGCGGATGCAACGGCAGCTGGGGCGGGCGGAGTCGCCACCCTTTCCGGGCAATCCGGGCCTCAAGGCGGAAGACCTGGAGCCTTCGCTTCAGGCGATCGTGCTGGAGCGGCGTCGAGCGGTCAAGGGTGATTCGGCGGTGCTGGCAGATATCCTGGCTCGGATACCGAGCAAGAACTACGATCATGGTGACGCGTGGGTGCTCGGCCGACTCGGCGCCGGCGCAGCGGATTCGATCGCGGAGCGGTTTCGCGCGGCGGATTCCGAAGAGTTCCGGGTCCGCTACCTGACGTTGCTCTCCTATTTCACCGATCCCAAGCTCATCCCGTTGCTCACTCGGGTTTATGCCGCGCCCGATAGCTTCGGGATCCCCAAGCGGTATGCGATCCGCGCCTCGGATGGGCTACTCTGGATTGGAACCCGGGCCAGCCTTCAGGCCCTGCTCGACGCCCGAGCGGCAGCCGCGAGGCGAGGCGCCTATGCCGACTCCAGCCTCGCTCGCGGCGGATACGACTTCCTGGCTAACGACAGCTCCGCGGTGATATCGCGGACCGGCAAATGGCTTACG
>JBGQLP010000053.1:0-19436 GCA_041500125.1 Gemmatimonadota bacterium | reverse complement strand
TGTGGCGGCGCTCCAGCGCTTCACGCACCTTGGCGAGCGCTTCGTCGCGGGTGTAGGGCTTGGCCAGGAAGGGCACATCGAGGTACGCCAGGCCGTGCCGCATCAGAATCTCGGCGGCGTGACCTGACGTGAACAGGACCCGTATGTCGGGCCATCCCTCCCACACCCGGGCGGCCAGCTCCACCCCATCCATCCCCGGCATGACCACGTCGATCATGACGAGATCGACCCGCCCCTTGGAGATGTGCAGCGCACCGAGGGCTTCCTCGCCGTCTTCGGCCTCCAGGACCCGGTAGCCGGCTTCGCTCAGGACGCGGTACGCCACCCGGCGAGCGAATCGCTGGTCATCTACGACGAGCACCGTGGTGGCAGGGCGGGGGAAGGGGACGGGCAGGTGACCTCACTCGCGCAGGAGACGGACGGCCGAATGACGTTAGCGGTTGGGCGGGACGATCACAAGTAGCCAGTAGCCCTAACCGGAGACAACCATCCACAGCCCCCATCCAGCCAGAAGTGCTCCGGTGATCCGTCCCAGCAGCCTGCCGTTGGGGACCACTTTTTCTGCCAGCACGAACCCCGCGATCACTGCTACCCACACCAGGTTCATCACCCCCGCCACGAAGAGCAGCGCCATCAGCGCCCAGCAGCAGCCGACGCAATAGCTGCCGTGGCGAAACCCCATGACGAGAGCGCCGGACACCCCTTCACGCCACTCGGCCGTGAAAAAGCCGAGCGGGGAGCGGCAGTGCGAGAGACACGCTCCCTTGACCGGCAGCCACTGGTACAGTCCTGCCAGCAGGAGCAGCCCCCCGCCGAGCAGCGGGCTCTTGCTCGCCATAGCGGGTGAGAGCAGTGCGGCCGAATGAAGGAAGGACTGGCCCAGGGCGGCCACAACCGCGTAGCCGGTCCAGGCGAGGAGATAGCCCAGGACAAAGACCGAGACCGGTGCCGCCAGCACCCCCTGGAGCTGGCGTCTGCGGGAGACGCTGGCGAAGAGCAGGATCACCGGCGTCACCGACGGAAGCATCATGGCGATCATCATGATGCTCCACATGAGCGCCAGCCCGGCCGCCTGGCCAATGCTCCACGGTGCGGTGTCGGGCATGGCCATCGCCATACCGGCGTGAGCCGGCATCAGAGAGGCGGAGTGCGCCAGGTAGGCCCAGGCCAGTCCCGCCAGCGCGAGCAGGCCCACCGCGACGACGAGGCGATCCCTCCGGAGAGCGGCCTCCAGGACGGTGGGGTGCTGGGCCGCGCTCATGCGCCCATGGCTGCTACTGGTTGGTCCAGTTCGCCACCGCGTACGCCGAGTAGCGGCCCGGGTGCTCGAACGCCACCTTCCCCTGCTTGATGCGCATGGCGGAGGTGGTGCAGATGCTGCCGTCGTTCCAGAGGAAACCGCCCTTGGGATAGACGACGTGGATTTCTTTCTCGTTGCCCGACACGACATCCTTGATCGGCGTCTGGCGCATCTCGACCACGCCCGGAATCCGGAAGCCGGACCGGTTGCCGTTCACCGTCATCTCGATCGGCTTCTTGATCGGTCCCTCGAAGGTGCCGACCGTCCCGGCCAGCGCCTCCCACGGCATCCCGCCAGCTTGCCCGGTGACGATGGTGGCGATGGCATCAAGCTGCGCCGGGCTGGCCTTCTCGTCCACGAAGAGCACCACATCGCCGCTGCCTTCATGGATCGGCCCGGGATACTTGCCTCCCACCACGAATCGGACCCCGTTCAGCGACACGTTGCCGTAGTTCCCCTCGATCACCTCGAACCCGAACATCAGCTCGCAGGGCCCGTTATCGGTCATCCCACTGAACTGGCAGTTACAGCCGTGGCTACAGTTACAGCACTCGATGTGATGCACCTGCACCCGGAACGGCACCTTTTTCTGGGTGGCCGCCTGGGGTGAGGCGGTGGCCTGTGTCATGTAGACCTCCTGATGGGCATTGGGTTGCAAAAGCCGGCCGCCATGGCGCCACTATGCAGGCGGGAGGCGGGCCACGAAAGATTACAGCCGTCCTACATTCCGAGCATCATGCGCTTGTTCTTTCATGGGCGCTTCACGGATGCTCGCTCACCGAGTTAACGAGAGCGGAGCGTCTCGGGCATCCGCACGGCCACCAGCAGACCCGAGGCGAAGGTGAGCAGGGCGACGGCGCCGATCGACCATGCCATGCCAAAGAGATCGGCCAGGGCACCGGCGAGAAGCGCCCCCACGGCATACCCGCTGTCGCGCCAGAGGCGGTAGACGCCCACCGCCGAGGCCCGCCAGCGCGGGTGCGCCACATCGCCGATTGCCGCCAGCAGAGTGGGGTAGACCATCGCGGTGCCCGCGCCGAGCAACGCCGCCGCGCCGGCCCAGGGCCAGAACCCGCGGACGAGCGCGATCGCGGCCAGGGCCCCACCCTGCACGAGCATGCCGCCCGCGATCAGCCGCTTGCGACCCCAGCGGTCGGAGAGCGCACCGGTCCAGAGCTGGAGCAGGCCCCACACGGCCGGATAGGTGAAGCTGAGGATTCCTATCTGGGCCACGTCCAGGCCCGCCGCGGCGAAGAAGAGTGGGAACAGTCCCCAGGCGAGGCCGTCGTTCAGGTTGTTGACCATCCCCGCCTGGCTCGCGCTGGAAAGGGCGGGGTCGCGCCAGCTCACCCGCGCGAAGATCTCGCGCATGGAGAGCTCCGCGTGGTCCCCCGCCTCGAGCGCCACGTGGTGGCGCGTCTCGCGGACGAAGAGCAGCGAGATGGCGAGGCCCGCGGCGGCACAGGCGATCCCCAGGTAAAACGGCTCGGGCCGCAGCCCGTACGCCTGCGCGAGGTACCCGGTGCCGAGCGCCGCCAGGGCCACCGCGAGGTACCCGGCGAACTCGTTGAGCCCCATCGCCAATCCGCGCTGCTCCGGTCCCACCAAATCCATCTTCATGATGACCGTCGTGGACCATGCGAGCCCCTGGTTGAGGCCGAGCAGCACGTTGGCAAAGACGATCCATGACCAGCTGGGCGCCCAGATCACCAGGAACGGGACCGGCAGCGCGAAGAGCCAGCCAGCCAAGAGGACGTGCTTGCGGCCGTAGATGTCGCTCAGCCGCCCGGCAAAGAGGTTGGTAGCGGCCTTGACCACGCCGAAGGTGGCAATGAAGGAGAGCGCGGCACTCTTGCTGGCCAGGCCGAACTCCGCCTGCCCCAGCAGGGGAAGCACGGTTCGCTCCATGCCCACCATGGCGCCCACGAACGCATTGACCAGCACCAACAACCAGAACTGACGCCAGTTAGCCCGCAGACCGAGGGCGATGGCGGGTGCGGGTTCGGCCTGCGAGATCGGCGTGGAAGCGGCGCTCACCGGCTCAGACTTCTACTGCCAGGGGCAGGCCGAGATTCGTTGCCCGGGTTTCCTGGGCACGCTCGGGGCGAGGGGGAATCTCCTGGAGCATCAACCGCACGAACGTCTCCTCGTCCATGAGCGAGAAGGCGCGGTTGAAGCGGCGCTCGAAGCCGATCGTGCTGGTGGGCTTGCCACTCAGGCCTCGGCCGCAGACGGACCCGGCGAACGCGCCGGGCAGCACCTCGAGATAATCAGGCAAGGCGCGCAACCGCTCGGCGCTCCGGAAGAGCGCGCGGGCCCCCGCCTCCGCGCTCGAGGCGAGCTCGGTGCGGCCCATGTCGCCCACCATGAGCGTATGCCCGGTGAGGACGAACCAGGGCTCGGGACCGCGCGTCCGATCCGTCACCACGAGCGCCAGATGCTCGGGCGTGTGGCCCGGCAGGTGGAGCACCCGGGCGTCCACGTTGCCGAGTGGGAGGACGTCGCCGTCCTCCACCGCGCGGAACGGAAACCGTGCCCCGGCAGAGGCGTGCAGGATGTACTCGGCACCCGCTGCGACGGCCAGCCCACGGCCGCCAGAGAGATGGTCGGCGTGTACGTGGGTGTCGATGACGTAGTGTAGCCGGAGCCCCGCGGCAGCGGCCGCATTGAGGTAGCGCTCCGGCTCGCCCACGGGATCAACGACCGCACCGGCGGCATGACCGCCACAGCCGAAGAGATAGGACGCGGCGATCACCGGGTCGGTGTGCAGGTACTGGCGAAGGATCATGACTGGTGGTCGACGGCGTAGCCGTGGGCGCGCCATGCGGGAATGCTCTCGATGAACCGGCGGGCCCGGTATCCGCGCTGGCGCAGGAGCTCGACCGCCGTAACCGCGAAGACGCAGTATGGGCCGCGGCAATAGGCCACGATCTCTTTGCGTTTGGGAAGCTCGCGGAGGCGGTCCGCCAGCTCGGCCACGGGCACCGAAAGAGCTCCCGGGATGTGCCCTGCAGCAAACTCGTCCACCGGCCGGACGTCGATGAGCGTCACATCGCCGGCTTTCAGGCGGCGTCGAAGTTCTTCGGGCGGGATGGGCTCGAGTGTGTCGCGGCGCTCGAGGTACGACTCCGCGACTTCCCGGATCTCGGCGTAGCGGTGGCGCCCCAGGGCCTGGAGGGCGAGGAGGAATGCGGCCACGGCTTCGTCCGCAAGGCGGTACCAGACGTACGTGCCGTCGCGCCGGGTCTCGACCAGCCGCGCTTGCCGGAGCGCGCGCAGGTGGGCACTCGTATTCTTGACCGGCGTCGCGGTCTGCTCGGCGAGCTGTTCAACGGTCTTCTCGCCCTGCCCCAGGAGATCGAGCAGCTCGAGTCGCTTGGGACTGGAGACCGCCTGGCCGAGCCGGGCAAACTGAGCGTACAGGGAATCCTTGAAGGCGCGATGGCCGGTTGGCATATGTGCCTCTTGACTGTTCTATGATTCAATAGAATACTAGAACATGCTGACTCGCGTCAAGGAGGGGTCATGACGAACGTCGCCAACGATCAAACATCCCTGGAGGCGGCTCTCAAGGACGAGATCATCCGGATGTACCAGGAAGTGGCCGACAAACCGGAGAGCACCTTCCACTTCTACCACGGGCGGGAGGCGGCGGAGCTTTTCGGCTATGTCCCCGAATGGCTCGACCAGGCACCATCGGGTGCGGTCGCCTCGTTCGCAGGGGTGGGCAACCCGCACGTCCGGAGCAACCTGCAGCCGGGCGAGACCGTCCTCGACCTGGGCAGTGGTGCCGGCCTGGATGCCTTGATCGCCGGCTGGCAGGTCGGTCCAACCGGACGTGTGGTGGGTGTCGACTTGAATCCCGCGATGTGCACCAAGGCTCAAGCACACGCAGCGACAACTGGGCTCAGCATGGAATGCCGGCAAGGGCCCATGGAGGATATCCCGCTCCCTGCTGCCTCCGTAGACGTGGTGATCTCGAATGGGGTGATCAATCTCTCCTTCCGCAAGCGTCGCGTGGTCGAGGAGATATTTCGAGTGCTGAGGCCGGGAGGCCGTATTTCGGTCACCGACATTGTGAGTGCAAAGCAGCTGTCCCAGTCGATCGTGAACGATCCGAAACTCTGGGCCAGCTGAATTGGTGGCGCTCTCCCGGAGGGAGAGATGTTTCGGTTGCTGGAGGAAACCGGGTTCACCCGCGTGCGTTCGGCGGTCGTGCCAGGATTTCGGTTCCGCAAACAGTCGACCCAGGATGCCGCGGAGGCTTATGGCGTCAAATCCGTCATGATGACCGGGCTGAAGCCGGTTTCCGGGTGAAAGATCCACCCCTCCAAGGTACTCGCCAGCCTGTATTCGACGTCGGCGCATGAGTATGCCGAGCTGTGGGCCCCGGTTCTCCAGCCCACGACCGAGCACCTGATAGCCGCAATGAGACTCGCCGGAGCCGCTACCGTGCTGGATTTGGGTACCGGCACCGGCACCATGCTCCCGGCGCTTCGTGCTGCCGCGCCCAAGTCCCGCGTGATCGGGGTGGACCGGGCAACCGGCATGTTGCGCGAGGCGCAGGCGCGGGTCCCGAGTGCGCTCCTCGCAGCGATGGACCTGGCGGACCTCGGCATCCGCGAGTCGGTCGCCGACGCCGCGCTGCTGGCATTCGTGCTGTTCCTGGTGCCCAGCCCCGCGGCTGCGCTGGCGGAGATTCGGCGCGTTCTCCGTCCCGGCGGCACTTTGGGCTGCACTGCCTGGGGACAAGGTGACGACTTGCCGGGGACGGCAATCTGGACCCGGGAGCTGGGGGAGCTCCTCGAACTCACTAGCCGTTACGGAGCAACGAGCCGCCGTCTCAGTACGCTGGATCCCCCGAGCCGGAGGGAATGCCTGGAACGGGTGGGGACTGCACTCGCCGAGTTGCCGGCTGGAGAGCTGGTTTATCGACCGGAAATGCTCCTGGCGGTCGCGGCTCCCACTGCGAGCTTCTCTGCTTGACCGGCAGTGGCGGAAGCCTTAGGCTCCGACATGCCCCGTCGTGTAGGCTCGCTCCTCCTGCTGCTCGGTCTCCTTCTCGCGCTGGCGCCCAGCCCTGATAGAGGGATGGGCTGCGGCTCCATGACTGAATTAACCCGGAGCTCGACCCCGGTCGGCGCCTCGGCCAGCGGCTGTACCACGTCGATGCCTGCCGCGAGCTGCCTGGGTAGCATCTGCGTGGCGCTACCTCCACCGCACCCACTCGTAGTTGCGGGGATCGAGCACCATTTCACCGCGGTACCCCCGTCCGACCTCATCAGCCAGAACTCGCCTCCTCCCCAGCCCCCACCGCCCGAAGCGTAGCCGCGGCTCCAATACATCCAGTCTCGAGCATCCGGGGAGTCAATGACAACTCACCGGACGTACGGCTCATCCCCATTCGGGAGTTACCATGACCAGAACACCTGCCCGCCAGCGGGGGCCTTCAGCCGGCGTGCTGATCACCGCCGCCGTGGCGCTCGGCTTCGTCGCTACTGCCCTCGTGATTTCTTTCAACCGACCTTCACCCGTTTCCGGTCAGGCGCCCGTGATTGCCCCCACTGGGCGGTCAGACGCCTCCGCGGTCCTTGACCCCGCGAGCTTCTCCGACGAGCAGCAACGGGAAGCTTACTCGGCGGCACGGCAGGTCTCGGCCGTGCTGAACCAGCTGTACTGCTGGTGCCACTGTAAGGAGAGCACAATCTTCCACCACCGTTCGCTGCTCGAGTGCTTCGAGAGCGACCATGCCTCTCAATGCACGACCTGCATGGGCGAGGCTATTCTCGCGCATAGGATGGTGCAAGGCGGAATTACGGACGTACGCCAGATTCAGGATGCGATTGACCTGCAGTTCGGTCCCCAGGCGCGGGGGAGAACGTAGCGGTGCCGTCCTCACGTCGCGCCTTTATCGCCGCTGCCCTGGCAGCCCTTGGAGGCGGCTCATACTGGTTGAGCAGGCCGGGCGGCAGGAGCGGCCTGCTCAGGCCCGCCCAACTGGACCGGCCGATATCTCCCACCGGCAGAGTCCGGCAGTATGCTCTCGAGGCCCGGGCGACCGAATGGTCGCCTGGCGGCAGGGGAGCGGCAAAAGCCTGGACCTACAACGGCACGGTACCGGGACCGGAGATCCGGGTCACCCAGGGCGACACCCTCCGGGTTACCCTGCACAATCTCTTGGAGGAGCCTACCTCCATCCATTGGCACGGCCTGCCGGTCCCCTTCTCCATGGACGGCGTGCCCGGCCTGACCCAGCCGGCCGTTCCGCCCCGGGGCAGCTTCGTATATGAGTTCGTGGCCACCAGGCCGGGGACCTACTGGTATCACACCCACTACGGTTATCAGCTGGACCGAGGACTGTACGGAGCGCTGGTGGTCGAACCCGCGCACGAGGTCCAGCGCTATGACCAGGAATACACCCTGGTGCTCGACGATTGGCTGAACGACCCTGACCACCCCCGGCTGGATTCTCTCGCCGGCGGCATGATGGGTATGCACATGGGCGGCATGATGGGTGGCATGATGGGTGGCAGGAAAGCCGGTTCGGACAGTTCAGCCCACGGCGGAGCCGTCCGCAGTCAGCCCGTCTACGATGCGCTCATCATCAACGGCCGAGCCGGCGACCGGCCTCCTGAGCTACGGGCTCGCCGGGGCGACCGCGTCCGGCTGCGCCTGATCAATGCCGGCTCGGCGACGATGCTGGCGGTTCGGGTGATGGGTCACGCCCTGCTGGTCACTCATGCCGACGGGCAGCCGGTTGAGCCAGCGACCACCCGGATCGTGATCCTGGGCATGGGTGAACGGCTCGACCTGCTGCTGGACGC
The DNA here is from genome assembly GCA_041500125.1 of Gemmatimonadota bacterium. Taxonomy (GTDB): domain Bacteria; phylum Gemmatimonadota; class Gemmatimonadetes; order Gemmatimonadales; family GWC2-71-9; genus CAVVWJ01. The sequence continues at coordinate 11,312 of JBGQLP010000053.1, read as the reverse complement.
GAACCACCCCGGGGTCTGGCCGATCACCGCGTTCGGCCCCGGCGACCAACGGGCTTCCGCCGTCCTGCGATACGATGGCGTCCGCGGACCGGCGCCGGACGACACCGGGAATGAGGAGGTCAAGCCGGGAGACGTGCTCGCCTATTCCCAGCTGTCCGGAGCATTGGAGGAGTCAGACGAGAAGCCCCACCGGCAGTACGAGCTCACGCTGTCGGGTGGGATGATGGACGATCGGCACTGGACGATCAATGGCCAGGAGTATCCCGAAGTCCCGGCGATTAAGGTGCAGCAGGGTGAACGGATTCGACTCGTGGTGGGGAACATGAGCATGGTGCCGCACCCGGTGCACCTGCACGGGCACTTCTTTCGCCTCCGCGAGATGAATGGAGTGCGGCTCCGTCGCCCGATCTTCAAGGACACGGTCATCGTGGGCCACATGGAGAGCTTCGTGGTGGACGTGGTGGCGGACAATCCCGGCGCTCGTTGGTTGCTGCACTGCCACAACCTTTACCATCATCTCGCCGGCATGGCCATGGAGCTGCGGTACGTCTAGGAGCGGACGGAGCACCGTCGCTCAGGAGCAGCAGGACGGGGTACCCGCGGCACTGGCGCGGAGGCCTTCCAGACCTTCCTTCGTGATAAGCGGGACCATCAGCAGCGCCGCCACCGGATCCGCCCACCACCACCCGAGCGCGGTGTTGAGCGCCACACCGGCCAGGGCGATGACCGAGAGATAGGCGCAGATGGACGTCTGCATGGCTTCGGCCTGGAGGGCGCGACTAGCGAGGGCCTGGGCCACGCGCCGCTTGGCCCGGGCCAGCACCGGCATGACCACCACCGATAACGCGAGAATGCCGAGCCCGACGACGCTCGGCTGCGGCGCCTCATGCTGCCACAGGGTGATCGTGCTGTCGACAGTGACGTAGGCAGCGAGGACGACGAACGATCCACCGATCAGCCGGCGAGTGACCTGTTCGGCGCGCTCCCGGCGTTCTGGGTGGTCCGAGCGGAGCCGCCACTGGGCCGCCAGGCTCGCCGTGACCTCGATGGCGCTGTCGATGCCGAAGCCGACCAGAGCAACACTCCCCGCCACCAGACCTGCGGCCAGGGATACCACTGCCTCGATCGTGTTGTAGCCGATGGTGAGGTAGTTGAGCCAGAGTCCGCGACGGATCAGCGCCGGGCGCGCAAGAGCAGCTTCGGTCATCTCGTCAATCGAGTAATCGCATTTCGCGCCTCGACCACCAGGGGTTGCAGCTGGGGATCGGCTCCGCGCCAGACATCGGCGACAAATTGGTATGACTGCATCGCCTTGTCCCGGTCGCCCAGACTTTCGGCGATGCGGCCTTGCTCCAGTCGGCCGAGGACGACGAACGGGCCCTCGGCCTTCCAGACCCATTGATCCAGGAGCGCTCCCGCCTGTTGCACCTGTCCTTGTGCGGCGAGCAAGCGGGCCTGGATGAGCTTCTCATAGGAGCAGACGTTCACTAGGCAGAGCGTGTCCGGGATCGATTCAAAAAGACGCAACGCCCGGACCGAATCGGCTCGAGCCAGGGCGAGATAGGCGGTCGCCGCCGCGTGAAGGTATCGGCCGCGGAGCTTGCCGCGTGCGCTGCTCTGCGTTCGGGCTTCCTGCTCGGCGCGAAGCGCGAACCGCGCCAGCGACGCGGTGTCGCCCCGGGCTAGCCACCACGGGAGGCCGCGCAGCTGCCGCGCTTGTCTGTTGAAGGGAGGGATCGGCCAGGCTTTTCCCGGGTCGAATGCGTGCCCGAAGGTCGTGGCGGCCAAAGATTCCGGGATCGGCCCCAGCAGACTGAGAGCCAGGAACGGATCCAAGAACCAGGTGTCACGCGAAGCCGTCGCGTCGAGCAGCAACCGGTGATCCGCCGCGTACGCCTCCCGAAGGTGGCCCCGGGACGCCAGCCCCCACGCCAGAAACTGCCGGTACATCAGGGTGTCCGCCCAGGGCAAGACGCCGTTGCCGCTCCGCGTGGTCGACTCTCGCAGCAGCCGGATCCCGGTCTCACCCGAGTCGGGCCACCAGCCCAACCCCAGGGCACCTGATCCAACCTCGCCGAGCACAGAGGTGGAGGCGGTGTTTAACATCCGAGCCGCGTCCGTCGAGTGGGACCGCTCGGGATCGAGCATCAGGGCGGCCAGTCGAATCGAAGGCGCATTGACGTCGGTCGGATCCTGGCGCAGGTAGGCGGCGGCATACTTCCGGGCCAGATCGGGACGATTCAGCCGGATCGCCAGCGAGACCGTATGCTCGTATGCCGGCGCGAACCCGGAGTCGAGCGCGATGGCACGGTCGAAGGCCTCGAGTGCCAGGCCGGGCGGTCCCCCAAACGGAGGATCGTTGTGAAAGCGCGCATCACCCAGCTGGTACCAGACCTCGGGGTCCTCGGGGTAGCGGTGGGCGGCGTCCTCCAGAGTTGAATACCACCGATAGGTAAAGCGGATCAGATCGGCCGGATCGATCGCGTCCTCGCCAGCGATGTGAAACGAGTCGGCGGCGATCTGCATGCTGTCTTTGGGAGACAGCCCGTGATTCAGCACCACCGCCTTTCGGAGGTACTCGATTCCCCTCCGGTAGGATTGCTCGTTGGCGGGATGCCAGTCGATCGCCCTCTGCATCTGTTTAAAGGCGATCCCGAAGGCGGGGTCCTGGGCGAACGCTCGGTCATAGTACACCACGGCAGAGTCCCAGCGCCCCCGCCGATAGAACTGCTCTCCGTACAGGAAGGCCTTCAACGCCGGCAGCGATCGGGACCCGATCGACACCTGCCGCACCGCTCCGATCGGGCGATCCCGTCCCAGCGCCTGGAGGATCCTGACGCTGAGCGAGTCGGCCAGGTCACCGATGGCCGCCGTGTCGCCTTTGACTTCGAGATCCGGACCCACTCGCTTCCGGGCCAGGTCCAGCACCGCCGCTCGGAGGCTGACGGTGTCTCTGGTTTTCCGTACGCTCCCGAAGACCACCAGCCCGGCGCCAGTGCGGTGGCCGAACCCCTCGGCCGAGACCCGATCGGCTCGGCCATGCCAGCGCTTGAGGCCGATGGTCTGGGGAATGGTGCGCAGCGGTCCGGCACCGTCGAGGTTCCGGGCCAGGATGTCCACCAACCCCTCATGCCAGATTTCCAGTGACGGGTCGAGCACGTCGAACGGGGCGATCGCCAGAAGATTGGAATCGGTCGGCGGAGCCGGCCCGGACCGGAGCAGGAGGATCCCTGTCCCGACCAAGGCTACCAGCGTGAGAGCGGCGCCCCGGCGGCGTACCGCGACAAGCGAGCGGCGCGGCGGTGTGTCTTTGGGGAGGAGTTGGTCGATCGCGGGATCGAGGGCTGCCCGGTTTCGAGTAGCCCCGTTCCCAGCTACATGACGGTGCTCCTCGATCCACTCGGCCAGCTCAGCCGGCGGATCGGCGCCGAGCTCCGAGCGCACCAGCTCCCCGTAGGCCTCCCCACGGCGCAACGCCCCGGCGCGCTCGCCGGCGTCGTCCAGGGCTGTCATCATGCCGAGCGCGGCGTGGGAGCTCAGCGGGTCGAGCTCGAGCAGGCGTCGCCACCAGTCCGCCGCCACTCGGTGCTCGCCCCGTTCGGTCGCTCCGGCAGCCAGCAAGGCCAACGCAGCCCGGCATTGGCTCGCCAGCCGCGCGCGCTCAGCCTCCGCCCAGTTCTCGAACTCCCCGCCCCCGTTCAGGTAAAACCCGTCCAGAAATGGCGCGGTATAGAACGCGACCGCCCCAGCCCGATTGTGGTCCTCCAGCGCGCGGGCGAACAATTCCAGGTCACTCGAGATCACCGCGGGATTCAGACTGAGCTGGATCGATCCCAGGAACAGGTCAGGCGTGTGGAGGTCGCGGCGCAAGGCGTAGCAGGCCTGGTTGAGCAGTGCGCGGCCGTGCTCGGCGTCAGTTTCGGGCCACAGGGCGGCGATGAGTTTGTCGCGGCTGAGGCCCCGCTGGCGCGAGGCGGCCAGCAGGGCGAGGAGCGCGAGGGTCTTTCGTTGCTGTCCCGCGCCGGTTCCAGGTATGCCGTCGATGTCTACTGCGAGTCCACCGAACGCCTTGAGATGGAGCATGTTGCCCCGTTTGACTGCCCTTTGAGTGGCTTCTGAGCAGGTGCCTCTAACTTATCGCCCGTACCATGAAGTCGCGAATCGAGCCGGGCACCTACCGAGCGTCCCTTCCCTCAGTTCCGGAGATACTCCAATGACCCACCGCAAACTGCTTATGGCCACCGCCATCCTCGCCGCTGCCACCCTCACCGCCTGCTCGGACACGACGGCCCCGAAGGAGCTGGCGCCGGGAGGGGAGCTCGGACGAGCCTCTGAAGGCGATGGCGGGAAGAATCTGTTTTACACGACCTCTGGTGCCGGAGCGGAAGTGTTCACCATCAAAGTAAGGAGCAGGAAAACCACCAGCACCGACATCGGGCCGACCAACGGAGGAAATTGCGCGTCATTGGCCCTGGCAGCTTCGGGGACACTCTACAGCATGTGCGGACCCCTGTTCGGCAGCCAACAGCTTGCGACCATCGACCCGGAAACCGGGCGGGCAAACCTGTTCGGCGTGGCGGTCCCCGGGCTCGCGGTCATGGCCATGGCCTTCGGCCACGATGGGACCCTGTACGCAGTTGGGGACTGTAACCTTGATGCGAATTTTGAGTGTACCCCCGGCTCTGACCCAAATTACAACTCACTCTACACCGTCAATAAGGCAACGGGAGCGTTCACCCGGGTGGGTTCCACCGGCGCCGCGCAATTTTTTATGGACTTGGCGTTTGATGATGAAGGGCTCCTGTTCGGGGTGACGAGCACCCTCAGCCCTGGCACGGTACCCGCGATTCTGTACCGCATCGATCGTGCGACCGGCGCGGCAACGAAGGTCGTCGATCTCGTGGGAAGCGTGTCGATTATGGGGTTGGCGTTCGGCCGGAAGGGCCAGCTGTATGCCACCGATTTCACCGCCAACCCGGGTCTCTATCTGATCAACCCCGAAACCGGTCTGGAGACAAAGATCGCCGACCTGCCCTTTGGCTTTTCCAGCAGCCTCGAGTTGGCGCACGAATAGGAATCATTCAAGAATGCGCCCGTGTCAGGGGGTGCCGTCCCAAGGTCCGCATGATCAGTGGATTCTGTATTGTCCCCGGCGCGCTGCTCGCCGGCCTCCAAACCCGGCCGCGAAGGAGAGGGCCCCCAGGATAAAGAGATGGTAGTCCTCGGCCCGGCCCCTTTCGGGCAACCATCGCCGCAAGGCCAGTGACGACGCAGCCGAGGCCGGCTACGACGTGGACGCCGTCGGCGGGGCCGGAGTCGCATCGACCGTGCCAACGCGATGCATGTACGCGACAGAGCTACGCGCGAGTGAAATCGTTTCCAAAAATCCGCACCGAGCTCCGTTCAACTGCATCAGAGTGTCCCCTTTCGAGAACACGGTGTGTCAGCGAAGTGTCCGCAATCGGTGGCAATGCGATCGTACCCGAGAACGGTGAGACAGCGCTGCGATTCATCGGGCCGGAAGTGACACCGCCGCGGAGGCGCCGGGTAGAGTCCGATCCCTTTCCATATATAGCCGCCGCTGTAGAACCCGATTCGCCAGCATCGTAACGCTCCCGACCAGTGCTCCGTCGCCGACTGGCAGCGACAGCGTGCACTGGAGCAGCGGTGCAGCTCGATCCGCCAGCATCGGAAATTCCCCGGCCGGACCAGCGCGCCGACGAACAGGGTTGGGAATCGGCCGGCAGCATCCGGCACGAACGCGTCAGGTTCGCACTCCAGCGCGACAGCGTCGCAAATCGTCGGGCAGCACCGCAAATCCTTGGGCCGAGCCGCGATTACCCGCGCCAGCATCGCAAGTCCGCGGTGTCGGAGTCCGACTCGATCCGGCAGCATCAGCGTCAGCTGCGCCAGCATCGCGTTTTCGCCGGCAGGAGCCCGAGGCTCCCGTCCGCGTTGCGTTTTTGCCGGCCGAGGTCGCGTCGCCTGGGGCACAGTCGGACCTCTCAGCGGCAGCATCGCAAATCCGCCGGCAGCATTCCGAATCCCCCGGCAGGGACGGCTCGTTCGCCGGCAGGATCGGGATGCGGCGCGACAGCATTCCGATTTTCGCACCGCGTCGAAAAAAGTTGGCACGGTCTCTGCCTCTTCCTTGCTCCGCCTGAACGAGTCGCGAAAACGTTCGGGCCCCTGCGTAGTCCAATTGTCGTCGAGCGCGCGACCGTCCGGTGACTTCGAAAGGAAGTGGAGTATGAAAGCGAAGACTCGTCGGAAAATCGAAATGGGGCAGCGCGCCTTGAAGTTCAGTCGCGCGCACCCCGACGCGAGCCCGGGTTACGCCGCGGCTCTCGCCCGGCTGGAGGACCGACTCACTCGCGCGGAGGAGGTCGCCGAGCAGCAACGGGAAGGGATTCTCCATGTGCGAGCCGCGACCGTACGGAAGCGCGATCTGCGCCGTACGATCAAGCTGACCCATCTGGACCACCTGGCGAGCGTGGCGCAGGTTGCCGCACACGAGGTGCCGGAGCTGGCTCAGCTGTTCACCCTGCCACGCCAAGCCAACCCGTACCTGGCGTTCCGGACGGCCGCACGGGGCCTTGCAGCCGAGGCCGAGAGCCGGAAGGAGCTGCTGGTGAAACACGGTCTCACCGATACCGTGCTCACCGGGTTGGCCCAGGCGCTGAACGAGTTCGATGCCGCGGTAGATCAGGGGGCCGAAGGTCACTCGGCCCACGTCGGGGCCAGTGCCGAGCTCGACGCCGTGGGCAATGAGATCGTCCAGGTGGTCAATGTCATGGCCGGCACCAACCGCTCCCGCTTTGCCCATGACCCGGAGCTCCTGGCCTCCTGGGAGAGCGTGAGCAGTGTCCTCGCGACACCCCGCGTGGATGCGAAGCCAACGACCGGAGCAATTCCGCCGGCCAGTGGCGACGTCAGGCCCGCGGCATGAACCCGGGCCGTCAGGATCGTGGCAGACGCTCCGCCCGAGCGTATAGGTTCCAGGTGGAGCGTGCTGCCGGTCCGGATTGACCGAGAAAGATCACTCTTATGCGCGTCATACATGCAGGTCCACCCAGTCTCATGCGGCTCGCTCTCGCGACCGGCGCCGTCTCCGCCGCCTACGCCTTCCAGCGGATGAATGCACCCGCCGAGTTCGCCTCGGCCGACATGGTTTCCCTGACATCCAGCTCGATCACCCGGTCCGGGCCCCACGAGCCGATGCTGGTGCGGCGGGCGTTCGCCGACACCACTCGTGACGGGGACATCATCGTGTTGACCTGGCTCGGCATCGACTCGACCCGGGTCATCCTTCCGCCAGCGCCACCGCCGCCTCCGCCCCCGCCGCCCCTGCCACCCCCCAAGGTGGCCCACGGCATCCCGTTCGGGGCGTCGCGTCTGCCACCCGACAGCCTCTGCTCGGCCGTGCTGGGCTACACCGCCACCACGCTGGTCGGCAAGGCTTCCCGTCTCGCCCGCGACCTCGACAAGGTCCGCGACTGCAAGGGACGGGTCGTGCTCCAGCTCGCGCGGAACAAGATGCGCGGCCTGGATGGGGATCTCAGCGTCCAGGCGTCCACCGAGGAGCTGGAGAGCTGGCGCGACGCGGCCGACCTCGGGTCGTATCTCCGGGATACCACCATCTTCGCGATTTACGTGGGGGACGACATCAAGTCGAAGGAGTGGGGCGACGCGCCGATGGACGTGAGGCTCGCGCGCTTCGACTCGATCGCCGGAGTGGTCAAGAGGTTCTGGGGCGACTCGGCGACCACGATCATCCGAGCCGCACCCACCGACATGGCGGGAAGAGTCTGGCGCTGGATGGATGCCGGCTGGGCCCAGTACGACGGTCCCTACCGGGACGGCCCGCCGGAGAAGTACCGCGACACCGAAGTCGCCAGCGCCAAGGCGCAGAAGCTCGGCGTCGTGCTCTGGTTCAACGCCCTCGACGGCGGCTGCGGACCGCCGTCCAAGGGCGCCTGCCTACCCAAGGTCCCGGGGACCGGGATCTACGGCACCTACAGCGACACCACCGTCCGGCGCTATCAGGTGAGCGCGGCCGAGGCGGGGTACTATGGCGCCATGTTCCTGGCGGAGCCGTACAACTGTGCGGCGATTCAGTGGCAGTGGTCGCCGGTGTGGAACGGCAGTGGCCGGTCGCCGGAGCAGGTGGCCGGGATCCAGGGGTTCGATCTTCGGCCCGATGTGCGGGCGCAGATGCGGGCGCTGTCGGTGATGGCCAAGTCTCGGCCCTACGCGCCCTGCCGCCGACGCCCATCTTGACCAAAGCCGTACCGCGCTACAACTCTTGCCCGGTAAGCGTCACCTGCGTCACACCTCAGCAGGAGGTCGGCATGCGCGCGTACCTGGCTCTGGGCTCCTTGGCGGCGATTATCCTCACCGGCGCCGTCGCAACCCCGAAAGGGCCGAGCATTCAGGGAACCTACAAGCTGGTTTCCCGGGACCTGAGCGACGGCACCAAGCAAGTCCCACCCGATATCGTGGGGCTGATTACCTACACCGCGAAGTACCGCAACTTCAACATTTACTGGAAGGACGCCAAGGGTAAGGCGGTGTCCATTTCGGCCATCGCGACCTACCAGCTCACCCCCAAGGAATACCGCGAGACCAACGTCTACTATCTCATGAATGACGAAAGTGGAGGGAAGGGGCTGAGCTATGATCTTTCAGCCACCAGCGGCTCGTCGCCCGTAGTCATCAAGGGAGCTCGTATCGAGATGCAGCTCCCGCTGCACAACGAGCCGAAAGCGGTCTATCAGGGAAACACCCTGACGGCCACCAGAGAGGGTGCCTTTGTGGACCACTGGGTGCGGGTTCCGTAGACCAATGACCCGGGAGAAGATCGCCGCAACCGCGGTCGCCACAGCCGGGGCAGTCTTATTCGCCAGCTGGACCCTGCAGATGTACGCGGTTCCCGACCCCTGGAGACCGTATGCGACCGCCCTGCGGGAATACATGGCGGCGGGACTCCGGGGGGATTCCAACGCCCTTGCCCGGCGCTCCGCGAACGCACAGCCGGTGGCGTGGGTGCTCGATGCCGCTCATCGGCAGCCGCGCATGCTGGCTGCCTGGGCCCACCAGCTGGTGGCCAATGCCGGCCAACGACGCGGCGACACGGTGCTCGTGGCACTGTGGGCCGACACCGTGGAGGGCTGCTCCAATTTCAATAGCGTATCGGCGTTGTTGCTCAATCACTCCGCCGCGCCACGGCTCCTTGCCGTCTCTTCCCCGTGCATCGACGCGCCGCCGCTGCCCTAAGGCTTGATCAGCTGCTCCCGCCCGTCCTTGTTGGTCAGCTTGATTGACGTACTGGGCCCTTGGGCCAGAATCTGAACGTAGGTCGGATCATCTTCGCCGCCGAGGCCCAGTCCGGACCCTCGCTCCGAGGCGCCGAGCTTGACGTTGGGCCGCCCTTCCGGAGAGATCAGCCGCAGGAGCACGCTCTCCGGATATCCAATCGTGCCGTCCGGCATCTTGAAGTGCGGATCTCCCGGCAGGACCGTGATGCTGGCGCGGACCCGCCCCTTGTCATCCACGATTTCCAGCGCCCGGCCCCGCAGCACCGGCGCGATCCGCTCGGCCACGACGGCGCGGGTCTGACTCACCGAGAACAGGAGCAGTAGGATATTGAAGACGGTAATGACGATGAGCAGGCGCTGATTCTTCATGACATTCCTCCCGCAGCAGATCCGCAGCTCAAAAGGGCTCCCCCTCACTCCTCTTCCGGCCGGCCGAACATCAGCTGAATGAATCCCTTGTCCTCAGGCTGCGCGATCACATGCACGTGGTCGCCCGGCTGGAGGGTCGTTGCAGGCTTCGGCGCAACCAGCGTGTTCTTCCGCACGATCAGCGTCACCGCCGCGCCGTCCGGAAACGGCAGGTCCTCCAGCGGCACTCCGGCCACCACCAGCGCTTCATCTATATAGAAGGACATCAGCTCACCCTGGAGCGGCTGGCGCGACTCGATGGCCAGCACCGCCTGGGGCGCGGGCTGCTCCTTGACCTGGAGGCCGAGCTTCTGGGTGACCCAGGCGACGGTGGCGCCGGGGACCAACGCGCTCGCCACCACGATGAAGAACACCAGATCGAACAGCCGGCCCGCCCCCGGTGCCCCGGCCAGCACCGGGAACGTCGCCAGCACGATCGGCACCGCACCCCGGAGGCCGACCCATCCGATATAGAGCACCTCCTTTGGCGGGTAACGGAACGGCAGCAGGCACAGCGCCACCACCAGCGGCCGGACCACGAAGGCGAGCATGACCGCGATGCCGAGTCCGACCCAGGCGACGTCGAGCAGACGGGAGGGATAGACCAGGAGGCCGAGGATGAGGAACATGCCCACCTGGCTCAGCCAGGCCAGCGCGTCGTGCACCCGAAGGAGGCCGGCGTGATAGGGCAGCGGTCCGTTCCCCAGGAGAAGCCCGGCGAGATACACCGCGAGGAAGCCGCTCCCGTGGGCCAGCGTGGTCACGCCGAAGGCGAGGAGGCCGAGCGCCAGGGTCATCACCGGGTAGAGCCCGCCGCTGGAGAGGCTGAGCCGGGAAAGCAGATGCCGTCCCCCGTATCCCACGCCCGCGCCGAGGGCGGCCCCCACCACGAGCTGCAGCGCGATCTCCAGCACGACTCGGACCGGTGATGCCGAGCCCGGGGTCAACAGGTTCTGGGTGAGCACGGTGGTGAGGATGACCGCCACCGGGTCGTTGATGCCTGATTCCACCTCCAGGGTGACGCCGACTCGCCGCTTGAGCTGGATGCCGCTCCCGCGGAGCACGGAGAACACCGCGGCGGCATCGGTGGAGGAGACCACCGCGCCCAGCAGGAGCGCCTCGGGCCAGCCCAGTCCCAGAAAGTGGGCGCAGGCCGCGACCAGCACCGCGGTCCCGGCCACGCCGGCGGTGGCGAGCGCGCCGGCCGGGCCGATCGCCTTGCGCACCGGGCCCAGGGGAGTGTTGAGCCCGCCGTCGAAGAGAATGAGGGCCAGCGCGAGCACGCCCACTCGGAACGCGAACGTGTAGTCGTCGAACGCAATCCGGCCGATGCCTTCCGAGCCGGCCAGCATCCCGACTAGTAGGAAGAGGAGCGCGATCGGAAGGCCGGTGCGCTGGGAGGCTCGGCTGAAGATGACGCTGACGCCCAGCAACAGCCCGCAGGTAGCGAGGAGGAGGGCGGTGGCCTCGGGTTCGTGAGTGACCATGGGCGAGGTTAGCGCAGCGGAGGCCTATTGGCTAGCGGGATTGCTTCGGGCTTCGCCCTCGCAATGACTCACGGCCTTCTACATACTTCCCTCATGTCCG
>JBGQLP010000052.1:0-19854 GCA_041500125.1 Gemmatimonadota bacterium | reverse complement strand
TCCCAGCTGGTGCGTCAGGTCTCCCATCTGCTGGCCACCTACTCGGAGCCCGTGATCATCGAGACCTATCTTCCGGGCGCCGAGTTCACGGTGGCCATTCTCGGAAATGGGGACGAGGCCCGCTGCCTGCCGATTATCGGCATGCGATTTGATATGCTGCCTCGCGGTGCGCCACCCATCTACGGCTACGAGGCCAAGTGGATCTGGGACACTCCGAAGAACCCGCTGGAGATCTACCAGTGTCCGGCCCACATCTCCGAGAGTCTCGCGGAGGAAATTCGGGCCGTTGCCCTCGGAGCCTATCACGCCTTGGAATGCCGCGACTGGTGCCGCGTCGATGTGCGCTGCGACGCCGCTGGTCGCCCGAAGGTCGTCGAGCTCAATCCCCTGCCGGGCGTTTTGCCTGACCCGCGGGACCATTCCTGCTTTCCCAAGGCCGCGGCAGCGGCCGGGATGAGCTACGACGATCTCATCCGCGCCGTCGCCGACATCGCTTGGCGGCGGATCAGCGGCCGTTCACTCCTGGCGGAGGTGGCCTGATGAAAGTCGCGATCCTCTTCGATGCGGGTAGCGAAGAGTGGAGTCCCCAGGACGTCGCCGCGGTCGTGGGCAACGTCCATGAGGTCCGAGACGTGCTCCGCCGGCGGGGGCATGAAGTCGAACTGCTTCCGGTCCGGCAAGGGGACTTTCGCTGGATCTCGCGGGTTCGCCGGGCGGATCTGGTCTTCAATCTCTGCGAAGGCATCAACGGGCACGCCCGCTTCGAGGACCTGGTAGTCGGCACCCTCGAGCTCACCGGGGTTCCCTTCACCGGATGCCGGACCTGGCCCACCGCCATCTGTCATCGGAAGCACGTGGCCAACACCCTCCTCACGGCCGCCGGTCTTCCGGTCCCCACCTTCACGCTGGCCCAGGACAACAAGACCCCGGTGGACTTCCCGCTGCCTGCCATCGTCAAGCCGGCGGCCGAGGACGCGAGCGTCGGGATCGACAACAGCGCCGTCTGCACCAGCAAGCGGGCCCTCAAGCGGCGGGTGGGTCAGATGCTGGAGCAGTTCGACGAGGTCGTGGTCCAGGAGTACGTCCCCGGCCGGGAATTCAACGTCGGCTTCGTGGGCAAGCGGATGCTGCCCATCGCCGAGATCCGGTTTGACACCCTTCCCGAGGGCACCTGGCCCATCGTGAGCTACGCGGCCAAATGGATTCCCGGCAGCCCCGAAGACGAGGGGACCGTGCCCGTGTGTCCCGCCGAGCTGGACGCCGACCTGCACCAGCGCATCAGCCAGGTGGCCCGCAAGGCATGGGAGCACATGTCCGAGGCCGAAGGCTACGGCCGGATCGACATGCGGCTGAGCGAGGACGGGCAGCCCTACGTGCTCGAGGTCAATCCCACTCCCGATCTCTCCAGTAACGCCGGCCTGGCCCGGATGGGCAGGGCGTTCGGCTGGAGCTACGACGACCTGGTCATGCACATCGTCGACGAGGCTCTCATGCGTTCGCAGAGCCATCGGGCTGCCGCGGCTCTCGTCAGCGGGGTGTCTGCCGCTTGAGCGGTACCATCGTATCGCACCGTCTCCGCAACCTCACCGCAGCCGACCGGGTCCGCATCGAGCAAATCACTCGTGCGGTGGGGCTCTTCCGCGAGGATGAGATCGCGGTTGCCCTCGAGGTGTTCGACGAGGCGGTCAGAGGTGGGGCGGGCAACACCTACTCCGTGCTCGGTGCCGAGGTCGACGGCCGCCTGGCCGGCTGGATCTGCTGGGGTCCCACACCCTGCACCCTTGGCACCTACGACCTCTACTGGATGGCGGTGGATCCCGAGCTCCAAGGCACCGGAATAGGAACCGCGCTGCTGGTGGAGATGGAGCGCCGTCTCCTGGGTCTCGCCCGGCTCATCATCATCGAGACCACGGGCCGGCCGGACTACGCCGCCACTCGCGGGTTCTATGAGGCGCGGGGCTATTCCCCCACGGCCACCATTCCCGACTTCTATGCCCCGGGCGACGACCAGGTGGTGTTTGTAAAGAAAGTGAGAGGTGAGGGGTGAGAGGTGAGAGGGAGGTTCGTCCTTCTCACTTCTTACCTCTTACCTCTCACCCGTAACGGGAGGCCGATACACATGGAGACCTGGCAGGAAGTCCTCAGAAAGAACTCGATAGCGTCGCTCGACGCTTTGGCTCTCAAGTTCGGGCCGGAGAACTTCCCCGAGCTCGACCGGCTTCGGCAAGCGGCCGATAACTTCGAGTTTCGCATCTCCCCGGCAATGGTCGAGCTCATCAAGTCACCCGACGATCCGATCTGGCGCCAGTACGTGCCATCGGTCGAAGAGCTCGAGGTGGTGGACGGCCTGGTCGACTCGCTCAACGAGGATGCCGACAGCCCGGTGCCCAACATCACCCACCGCTACCCCGACCGGGCCCTTTTCCTGGTCTCGCCGGTCTGCGCCACGTACTGCCGCTTCTGCACCCGGCGGCGGAAGGTGGGCGACCCCGAGAAGATTCCCATGTCCCAGTTCGAGAGTGCCTTCCGCTATCTGGAGGAGCACACCGAGATCCGGGACGTCATCATGTCGGGTGGAGACCCCTTGCTGCTGAATGACCGCCGGTTGGAGGCGATCCTGACCCGGCTCCGGGCCATCCCCCACCTCCAGATCATCCGCATCGGCAGCCGGATCCCTTGCCACCTGCCCGAGCGGATCACTCCGGAGCTCTGCGCGATGCTGAAGCGGTTCCACCCACTCTACATCAACACCCACTTCAACCATCCCGACGAGCTCACTCCGGCCGCCGTCGCGGCCCTCGGCATGCTGGCCGACGCCGGCATCCCGCTCGGCTGCCAGACGGTGCTCTTGCGGGGCGTGAACGACACGCCGGCGGTCATGATGGAGCTGATGCACCGGCTGCTCATGGCCCGGGTCCGGCCCTACTACATCTATATGGCCGATCAGGTGGCCGGGGCGGAGCATTTCCGGACCACGGTGCAGACCGGCATCGAGATCATGCGCGCCCTGCGTGGCTGGACCAGCGGCCTTGCCATTCCTTACTTCGTGATCGACGCCCCCGGTGGAGGCGGCAAGATCCCCATCCTGCCGGAATACGTGGAAAGCATGAACGATGAGGAAGTGGTGCTGAAGAATTTCCGGGGCGAGCGCTATGTCTACCGGCAGCCGCGGGAGGAGGCGGGAGTCATCGAGTTGAAGAAAGAACGCAAGAGGGCCGCGAAGGCGCCTAGACGTAGATCAGCGTAGTCACTGCGAGGGCGCTTGCACCCGAAGCAATCCCGCCGTTGGCCTCGGGATCGCCACGCGGGCCTATGGCCCGCTCGCGATGACTGAGCTTATCCATCTCCCCCCAAGCACCTACCGAACCGAATCCCTCACCAACGCCCGCGCTGGGTCGATCTTCCATTCCGACAGTCCGCTCGCCCAGGAGTACGGATCCAGCTTCACGTTCTCCAGCCGGCGCTGGACTACCGCGGTGTTGGCCAGCGCGTAGAGAAAGATCGCGGGAGCATCGGCGTTCAGGGTGTCCATTGCTTCCCGCCAGCGGCGCCTGGCTACAGTCACGTCGCCCTCGCGGGACGCCGCGCCGAGCAGGGAATCGAACACCGGGTTGGCATAGCGCCCGTAGTTGAGCGCACCCCAACCGCTCCGCGACCACTGATCAGCCAATGACCGGGGACTCGGCTCGTCCAGGTAGGCGCCGATATAGCTGTCGAATCGACCCTTGGCCAGCCGCTCCTGAAAGACCGGAAAGTCCACGATCGTCACCGTCGCATCCACTCCTACCTTCCGCCACGCCTCCTGAATCACCTGAGCCAGCTGCCGGCGTGCCGAGCTGGTAGAGGGGACCAGAATATCGATCCGTCCCAGAGGACGGTGAGCCGTGATTCGGGCCAGCGCCTCCCTCGCTCCGGTTGAATCGAACGGCAGGACCTTGGTCTGGTCATCCCAGATCCACAGCAGCTGCGACATCGGTCCCGGCGGAGCCTTGGTGCCTTCGCCGAACAGGGCGCGCGCCACCCGGGGACGGTCCACCGCCTCCGCCAATGCCCGGCGGACTTCGCGGTCTCCGAGGACCGGGTGCGGGCGGCCGGCGGCGGCGGCCACGTGGAACGCGAGGAATCCGTAGACCGCGGCCGGGTACGAGACCACTCGAAAGCTGCTGTCCCGAAGCACCCGCTGCATCCGCTCCGGGGTTCCGACGGTCTCCATCAGATCGGCTTCCTGGCTCAGTATGAGATTGAGCGCGGCATCAGGATCGGCTGCGAACCGCCAGATCGCCCGCCGAATGGCCGGGAGCCGATTCCGGCCCGCTTCCAGGCTCTCGGCTACCAGCCTGACGAACTGGCCGCGCCGCCAGTCCTGCATCCGATAGGGACCACTGCCCACCAGGTGGCTGACCGTGGTATCGGCCGCCCAACGGGAGCGGGGAATCGAGTCCCATATGTGCCGGGGGAGAATGCGCACGTGATAGGTGGCGTCGTACAGTTGGTCGGGCGAAGGGCTGGTGAAGGCAATGCGAACCGTCGCGGAGTCTTCGGCGCTCGCGTGAACCCGGCCAGCAAGGTACGATCGCGCCGCGGCATCCAGGGTGGAGTCGCTGAAGGCGTCGAAAGAGAAGGCTACATCCTCCGCCGTCACCGGTTTCCCGTCGTGCCAGCGGGCGCCGGGTCGGAGATGGAATCTCCAGGTGAGCGAGTCGAGGCGCTCCCAGCGCTCGGCCAGGCCGGGCCGGTACGCCGCGGGATCGATCGGCGCGGCTCCGGGCGCAAGGTTGGCCAGGCGCTCGAATACCTGATCCGAGATGTCCCGGCCGACCGTCTCGGACACCAGCGGCGGAACCAGGCTGGTCGGCTCGCTGACGGCCGCGACCACCACCGTGCCGCAATCGGCGCAGCCGGCCTTACGGTCCCGGCACCCGAGCAGCGCTGGCAAGAGGAGCGCGGCGAGCCCAATTGGTCGGCCAGACCACCCAGTCATTGCTGCCTCTCTATATAGAAAGGGTATGGGAGCGAGCGGCGATAAATCTGCTTGCGCATGTGGCCGTTGGGGTAGCCTGCAGCGGAGCTTGGATGCGAGGGCACCGTGCAGGAATTATGTTTTCATTGCATCGTAACGTGCCAGCATGTAATACATCGTTGCAGTCAGGCGAAGGCCGGAGAGTCGCTGCTGAGCTGTAAGTTACTTTCTTGCAATGTGTTGACACGCATTAGCCAGGGGGCACGTGGATTGCCATTGAGGGGGCCGCAACACTTACTCTTTTCAAGGAGCCCTCAATGCGTCGTCTAGTGGCCCGTTCAGCGTCCCTGGCGTTGCTCGCCCTGGCGGCGAATGCATGCAGCGATGCCGGCCCATCCACCACGAGTCAGGTGAGCTTCAACGTCGCAACCCAGGCTGCGCCTGCTGCAGTCAGGGGATCGGCGTTGGGTGTGGTCAGCACGCCGGAGACCTTCACCGACGGCACCAACACGCTCGTGATTTCGAAAGTCGAGCTGGTCGCTCGGGAGATCGAGCTGCACCGCGCCGGTGTCACGGCGGATTGTACCCCGGGCGTCAGCGGTGACTGCGAGGAGCTGGAGCTTGGACCCGTGCTGATCGACGTGCCCTTGGGAGTGGCGGGCGCTGTGCGGACCTTTAGCGTCCAGATAGCGCCGGGCTCTTACGACAAGCTCGAGCTCAAGATTCATACTCCGTCCAGCTCGGATGATGCCACCTTCGTCCAGCAGCATCCGGACCTTGCTGGCGTCAGCGTGCGGGTAACCGGTACCTACAATAATGGCCCCGAGTTCACCTACACCGGCAATCTGGAAGCCGAGATGGAGTTCGAGTTTAATACTCCAGTCACGGCGAGCGAGACGGGTGCCACCGATCTGACCCTGTTCGTGAACCTGGACGGCTGGTTCCGTGGTACCGGGAATGCACTGGTAGACCCGGTGACCGCCAATCCGGGCCAGTCCAATGAGAGCCTGGTCGAGCAGAATATCCAGAACTCTCTGCATGCGTTCGAGGACGAGGATCATGATGGTCGCGACGACCACGGCACCCTCTAACTGCAACCGGAAAATGGAGTGGCTGTGACCGAACGGAAGTGGTCGATCGCCGTGGTACAGCTCTCCGAGAGCTTTCGTATCACCATCAATGACCTGGCCCGGGACCTCCGGGCCAGCGTTGTTGAGTGGGTGCCTGAAGCGGGGCAGGGCGTTCCTGCCGGTACCGCCGTGCTGGTCGTGTTGGCCGGCGGCGCCGAGAGCGCGGCCCTGGATCTCCTGTCGGAGCTGCCGCCGGATGCTGTGCCTCGCTATGTCATCGGGGCTGCGTCCGATCATCGCATCGCGGCCTCGGCCGTTCAGCGGGGCGCCCGAGACTACTTCGCTCTGCCTGATGACCTGGAGGTCCTGCGCCGGTCCCTCGAACGGGAAGGTCGGGAGGTCTCCGGTCGAGTCGAAGCCGGGAAATTCGCCGAGGTGGAGCGCCGCTCACACGGCTTCGAGACCATTCTGGGGCGCAGTGCGGCGCTGCGGCAGAGCCTCGAACAGGCCGCTCGAGTCGCCGCGCACCGGGACGTCACCGTGTTGATCGGCGGGGAAACTGGAACGGGAAAGGAGCTGCTCGCCCGGGCCATGCACTACGAGAGCCCCCGGGCGGCGGAGCCGTTCGTTGAGGTGAATTGCGCCGCTATCCCTGCCAATCTGCTGGAGAGCGAGCTCTTCGGGCATGAGAAGGGCGCCTTCACCGGAGCGGTGACCTCCAAGCCCGGGCTGTTCGAGCTGGCACACGGCGGCACGCTTTTCCTCGATGAGGTGGCGACATTGCCACTCGACCTGCAGCCCAAGCTGCTGCGGGCGCTCGAGAGCCGTGCCATCCGGCGGGTCGGCGGAAGCCAGGCGCGGCAAGTGGATATCCGTCTGATCGCGGCTACCCACGTGGATCTACGCTCGGCGGTGGCGAGGGGGGAGTTCCGGGAAGACTTGTACTACCGGCTCAATGTCGTCGCCCTCTCCCTGCCGCCCCTGCGGGACAGGGAGGGCGACGTGGATCTCCTGGCGGAGACCTTCGTCAGCCGGATTGCCACCAGTTACGGGCTGCCGGTACCGCCGCTCACCCCCGAGCTGCGAATCTCGCTCCGGCAGCACTCCTGGCCCGGCAACGTTCGCGAGCTCAGGAATGCAATCGAGCGTGCCCTAGTGTTGTCGCCCCAGGGAACTCTGCGAGCCGAAGAACTGGGTGTGCGACGGGAAGTCCTGCCGGTCGAGGGAGGCCTTCCGTTCCCCAGCACCCTTGCCGCCCTTACTCGAGCCGCGGCGCTGGCGATGCTTCAGCTGACCCATGGTAACAAGAGTGAAGCCGCGAGACGGCTGGGAATCTCCCGGCCGCGGCTGCAGCGGCTGCTGGACGGCACCGACGATCCCAACGGAGGCTGACGCCCTATGGGCCATATCATGGAGACGATCATGCGCTGTACCCGTCGGTTCATCCCGCTCGCCGTTGGGCTCCTCATCGGCACGGCGGCGTGCTCGGATTCCACCTCACCCACCGACTCCCGGCCGCCGGCTAGTCTGAATGTCATCCGCCTGGCGGCGACCAGCCCGGCGCTCTTCAATGGCGTGGACAGCTTCTACGCCAAGAAGGGTGAGGATCGCGAGCTACGGATCTTCTTTCAGGACGAAGTGGGCGGCCAAGGCGAGGAATTTCTGCGTCTTCGGGTCGATGCCCCCAGTCTCCTCGCCCGTCCCGATGGGACTCCCTTCGCGGCCGGAGACTCGGTCTTGATCACGGTGCGGGTGGCGGACCCAGTCAAGGTCCTCTTCGACATGGAGCCCACCGGGCTCACCTTCGACCCCGCCGTACCGGCCGAGCTGAAGATTCACTACGACCATGCCGACCACGACTTCAACGAAGACGGGACCATCAACGTGTTTGACACCCAGATCAAGAGCCAACTGGCGATCTGGCGGCAGGAGACGCTCACCGATCCCTTCGTTCGGGTCGGCTCGGTGAATGCCGAGGACCTCGAGGAGATCGAGGCCAAGATCCTCGGTTTCACCCGGTATGCCATTGCCTACTGAGCGAGTGTTCTAGTGGCCAGTCCCCAGTCGCTCCGCGATCTCCTGAGAGAGGGCCGGTTCAAGGAGACCCTGGAACGGTATCGCGAGATCGATGCCGAGCCCGAGGGCCGTCGCCCCGACGTGCAGCTGCTGGCGGCAACAGCCGCCACCCGGCTGGGCGACCTGGTCCTGGGGACCTCGCTCGCGGATGAGGCGCTGCGGCAGTTCCGTCGCCGCGGGGACTGGGATGGCAGCATGCGATCCCTCAACCTGCTGGGGGCGATCCAGTGGGAGCGGGGACAGACGACTCAGGCGGGTACCTGCTTCGCGGAGGCACTGCGGCTCGCGCGGGAGCTGAACGACAGCCTCATGCTCGCTCGGGCCTGCAACAATCTGGCTTCCGTGGCTCACCTGCAGGGCCGCTTCGATGAGGCGGCGGCGCTTTACCGTGGCGCCCTGCTGGCCTATCAGCGCCTAGGCGATCGCCGGGGCACCGCCGAGACCTATCACAATCTGGGGCTCGCCTATTGGCAGGCCGGCGGATGGAGCGAGGCTCAAGACGCCGCCGACGACGCCGTGCGCCATGCCGAGATGGTTGCCGACCGCAGCCTCCTGGCCCTGGCCCTGGCTGGTCGCGCGGAAATCCGGGTGGAGCGCGACGACGTCGCCCTGGCTGAACGGGAGCTCGAGCGGGCCCAGCATCTGGCCCACGAGGCGACCGATGACATCGTCGGAGCCGAGGTTCACCGGGTGCGTGGCCTGGCGGCTTTGCGGCGGGGGAATTGGGGTGTCGCGCTGGACCACGCCGAGGCGGCGAGGGCGGTCGCGCTCCAGCACGACAGCGTCCAACTCAACGCTGAGTGCTCCTGGATCGCCTCGCGCGCCTTGCGCGCGCTCGGGCGGGTAGAAGAGGCCGACCAGCGCCGGGGCGAGGCGGAAGCGCAATTTCAGCTGTTGGGTGCGTTCACGTTGCTCGAGCGGCTCAGGCAGGATTCAGAAGACCAGGCGACTTAGGCGGCCTCGGAGACCTTCATCACCGACTGCACAAAGGCCCTATACACGTCGGGCCGCCACCACGAGCGGTGCTCTGCCAGGTTCGCCAGTGCCTCAGCACGCGACATGGCGGCGCGGTAGCTTCGGGTCGTGGTGAGCGCGTCGTACACGTCCACGATGCAGATGATCTGCGCGTTGATCGGAATCTCGTCGCCCCGCAGGCGGTCGGGATAGCCCGTGCCATCGTACTTCTCGTGGTGCCAGCGGATGATGGGCTTGATGTCCCAGGGGAAATCGACCGTAGCCAGGAGCTCGAGTCCCCAGGCCGGATGCATCTGGATCATACGGAACTCATCGGCCGTGAGCGCGCTGGGCTTGCTGAGAATCTCGTGCGGCACCCGGACCTTGCCGAGGTCGTGCAGGTAGGCTCCGATCCGGATGGTAGTCTGCTGTTCCTCATCCAGTCCCAGCTTCCGGGCCAGGGCCAGCGCATAGCTCGCCACCCGCTCGCAATGCCCGTAGGTGTAGCTGTCGGACGACTCGATCGACTGGCCCCAGTCGCGCACCACCGCGAAATAGGTCTCCTCCAGCCGGTGCACCTTGGTCGAGACGTCCACCAGGTCCACCCGGGCGTCGAGCCGGCCGAACAGCCGGTGGGCCGCGTTGAGCAGCCTCAAGGCCTCCTGGTTCCGCCCCATGCTCTGATAGAGCAGGGCCAGCTCCCGGGACGCCTCGGCCTCGCTCAGGATCGACCCGGTGCTCACTGCCAGCTCCACCGCCGAGCGAAGCCTCGATTCGGCCAGGGCGTTGCGTCCGGTCTCCCGGTAGACTCGCCCGATCACCTTGTAGGCGTCGGCCTTGTCCAGCCGGGAACCCAGCCGGTCGAAGATGCCCAGCGCGGCTTCCGCGTTCTGGCGAGCCTGATCGTAGCGTTGCCGGGCCAGATGGACTTCGGCGTGATTCAGCAACCCGAGTCCCTGGAGGTGGACGTCGCCGGTGGCCTCGGCGATCTGGAGGCTGCGGAGGAAGTACCGGTCGGCGTCGTCCCACAGCTCGCGATCGGCACTCACCATGCCGAGGTTGTGGTAGGCGATGGCGCAGCCCCGGTCGTCCCCGATGCTCTCGAAGGCGCCGAGCGAGCGCTGGTAATGCGCCAGGGCCTGCGCGAGAGCGCCCTGGATGTTGGCCAAGATCCCCAGATTCTGTTCGGTGCGCCCGCGCAGCTCGGCGCTGGCCCCACCCAGCTCCAGCGCCCGGTAGAACTTCTCCCGGGCTGAATCGATGGAGCCCCCCTCGAAATCGAATCCGGCAAGCGCATTGAGCGCCTCGGCGGCCAGGACCGAATCGCCGATATCGAGCGCAGTCTGATGGCTGCGCTGGCACAGCTCGACGGCCAATTTGGGCAGATCCCTGTGGTAGTGTACTACGCCCAGCCGGCGGAGCGCCTCAGCCAGAGCGGCCCGCTCGCCATCCCGCTCGGCCGCATCGATCGCGGCCTCGTAGCACTGAACTGCTTCCGCCATCGATCCGGCACGCTCGTGCGCCCGGCCATCTCGAATAAGATCAGGCTGATTGGAGCTCATCAAATCAGTACGCTACCGCGTAGCGGGAGAAGTGATCGATCGGAGCGCTGACCGTCTTCTTCTTGAAGAGGTCCAGCGACTTCAACACCTCGAGGATTTTGAGGTTCTCGTCGGTGTAGACGATCTTCTTCTGCACCAGCACCAGCAAGCAGTTGTCGTAGTTCATGGTCAGCTCGGCCGACGTCTTGAAGCGGAGGCCTTCCGGGCTGAACCGCAGCGAGTTGGTCGATCCGCTAATCTGCTCGGCGGTGATCGTTACCGACTTGTCCAACGCTCCCTTGGGGATATCCAACGAATGGGTGCCGATGTTGATCGTCCCGCCCTTCGGCCCGATGGTCTCGGTGTTGACGGCGTACGGCTGAGGCGAGCACAGCAGCAGGTCAGTCACCTTGCCCAGCGTGCCGACCACGGTGCTGGTAAGCCCGTCAGTCAGGTCGCCGATGAGGCCGAACGATGGCGTGGCCTGATCACTGGAGACTGTTGCGGGAGCGGTGAGACTGTCGCTGGTTGTGCAGCTCACCCCGGCCGTGAGGAGCAACGCGAGGCCGAGAAGGGAAGATCTGCGAAGCAAACTCATGGAACCACTCCGGGCAGAGGGTGCGCGCCGCCTCAACTCTGTTCGGTTCGCCGAAGACAGTTTGTGACATGCGGTTAGCAAGCAAGGGTTGTGCCCCTCGCCGACCGGGGTGTCAAAAGATTGATGTACAGTTATGCGCCAGGTCGCAGAGGAAAGGAGAAACACAGGTTGATGCGGAGGGAGGCCGATGCTCTGTCAGCATTCGCTACGAAATGCAAATCCTGCAGCCGTGTGGGGCGGGCGCAGATGCCACGGTGTCAGGGCGAATCGCTGCCACGGACTCCCGCGGAGGCAGTGCGATTCCCTGCGCGTCGGCGCAGGACGTAGGCATAACCGGCCAGGTTGAGCAGCAGCACAATGGCGCCAAGGAGAAGCTGGATGTTTCGGGTGAGGGCGGAGGGATACATGACCGGCAGGATGTAGTGCTCCACGAATCCACCCTGGTAGGCCGCGGCGCCTGCAGCGGATCTGAGGGCGTTCTCCAGTGGGGTCAGCGGGCAGATCCAGCCGGTGAGCTCGATCAATACGCCCCATAGCGCGGCCGGAACATGCAGGTAGGCGACCCTGGGCCACCGCAGTACCAGCAATCCACCAAGCACGACGAACAGCACGAAGGCAAAGTGGAGGATGACGACGAGGTCAGCGAGCATAGACGGTAGGGCGCCCTACCGCCTTCCTCACGACGCCACTGCGTGCTCCTTCTGATTCTCCGCCGCCACTTTGGCCGAGACCTCCGGAGGCGCCTCCGCGTACTTGTGGAATTTCTGGCGGTGGGTCCCACGGCCATGCGTGATCGAATGCAAAGTGGTGGAGTACTTGTACAGCTCCGCCTCAGGCACGATCGCTCGAACCAGGGTCAGCCGGCCGTCGCTCTCCGTGCCCAGGATCTGACCGCGACGCGCGCTGAGGTCGCCCATCACATCGCCGAGCACATCGTCCGGCGCCCAGACATCGACCTCCATCAAGGGCTCGAGCAGGACTGGCCGAGCCTTGGGCGTGACGTTTCTGAACGCCATGATGCCGGCCATTTTGAAGGACATCTCGTTGGAGTCCACATCGTGGTACGAGCCGTCGTAGCACTCCACCTTGAAGTCCACCAGCGGATACCCGGCAATGACGCCCCTTACCGCCGCCTCCTGAATGCCGCGATCGACCGCCGGGATGTACTTGTTGGGGATTACGCCACCCACGATCTCGTCCACAAACTCATAGCCTGACCCGCGGGGGAGTGGCGCCACCCGGATCCAGCAGTCGCCGTACTGGCCTCGCCCACCCGACTGCTTCTTGTGTTTGCCCTGGCCCTCGGCCTTTCCTTTGATCGTTTCACGGTAGGCGACCCGAGGCCGAGCCAGCTCGGCGTGCACCCCGAACTTCCGCTCCAGCCGGTTGAGAATGGTGTCGAAGTGCCGCTCGCCCATGCCGTGGATCAGGGTCTGGCCCAGCTCCGAGTTGTATTCGAAGTGGAAGGTCGGGTCTTCCTCGTGCAGCTTGTGCAGCCCGGCGGCGAGCTTGTCCTCCTCGCCCCGCTGCTTGACCACCACGGCCGACGTGGCCACCGGATCGGGGAACGGGATCGGCGGCAGCCGCACCGGGGCTTCTCGCCAGCAGAAGGTGTCGCCGGTGTGGGTGTCCTTGAGCTTGGCCACCGACCCGATGTCTCCGGCGGCGAGCCGCTCGATCTCGAACCGCTCCTTGCCCTGCTGGACCGACAGGTGGTTCAGCTTCTCAATCGTCTCGTGCTCGGCGTTGAAGACCTCGCTGCCGTTCCGGATCTCTCCGGTGTAGAGCCGGAAGAGGGTGACGTCGCCCACGTGCGACTCGGACAGGGTCTTGAACACCCGGCCGACCAGGGGCGCGTCCACCGGCGGCTTCACCTCGGCCGGTGAGGGGAGGAGCTCGACCATCTTCTTGAGCAGGGTCCGGGTGCCGTAGGTCAGCTCGCCGCTGCCGCAGAAGAGTGGCACCACGCTGCCGTCGATCACCGCCTGCTTCACCGCCCGGATGAAGTCGGCGCGGGGAATTTCCTCGCCCCCCAGGTAGCGCTCGATCAGAGTGTCATCGGTCGAGGCCACCGCCTCGGTCAGCTGTTCGCTGTACTGCTTGAACAGGGACTCGAACTCCGGCGGGATCGGCACCACCTCGTACTCCCCGGTCTTGGTGCCCTTCTTATAGAAGTGGCAGTGGCCGGAGAACAGGTTGATGATCCCGTGGAAGTCGTGGCCGTCGCCGATGGGGATCTCGACCGGCACGACCCTGGGTGTCAGATGGGCCTTCACGTCGTTGAAGACCCGTTCGAAGTCGGCGTGCTCCTTGTCCATGAGGGAGACGAACAGGACCCGGGGCAGGTGGAGCTGGTCGCAGACTTCCCAGACCTTTTCGGTGCCCACCTCCACCCCTCCCGTACCGCTGAGGACGACGACGGCGGCATCGGCCGCGTGCAGGCCGCTGACGACCTCGCCGAAGTAGTCGAGATAGCCCGGGGTGTCGATGAGGTTGAGCTTGGTGTCGAGCCATTCGGCGTGGCCGAGGCCCAGATTGATGGAGTGCTTGCGTTCGATTTCGTCGGGAGAGTAGTCGGTGAGCGTGGTGCCGTCTTTGATGCTGCCGTGGCGCCGGCTGGCGCCGCTTACAAAGGCTAGGGCGTCAACCAGGGATGTCTTCCCGCTGGCCCCGTGCCCGACGAACGCCACGTTTCTTATGGCGTTGGAGCCATAGACCTTCATGGCCTCCACCTCCTCGGATGAGTTGAATTTTGAAGGTGGTGGCAGGACGCTCGGATGTCAAATCGGGAGCGGAGTCATTGCGAGGGCATGGAGTTGGAGGACGCGCATTGTTCAGCGGTGTGGCCGACGTCACCAGCTTTGTGAGAGTTGAGATCCCGCCAAAGTGATTGCGATCTCGTAGGTTATCGCCCGGTAAGCCAGGACCAATCCGAACGGACCCGCAGGTACCCAGTCCCGGCATCGCTTCGGGACGGGAGATACGAACGACCATGACAGGGAAGACTGAATGATAAACGTCACG
Organism: Gemmatimonadota bacterium; assembly: GCA_041500125.1. GTDB lineage: Bacteria > Gemmatimonadota > Gemmatimonadetes > Gemmatimonadales > GWC2-71-9 > CAVVWJ01. The sequence goes on along the minus strand of JBGQLP010000052.1, from coordinate 5,631 downwards.
TACGAGCTCGATGGAACGATCGATGAGAAGACGGCCGCACGAGCAGTCGAGAAGGTTCTCCGGGTGGAAGCCCGGATCGAGGATATCTCCCGGAGAGACCAGGGATGAGGGCGACGAATTGGAGGAACGACTGACATGCCGTTCCCTCCCGAGGTGGAAGCATTCGTTCAATCCGCCCTCCGCCTGCCGCACAGCCGCCTGCGCCAGATCGACCGCCAATGGGACCGGCTCCAGACCGACCGCAGAGTCATCAGCGAGGTGGTGCAGGGCAACAACGAGATTCGGGCGCAGATGCGCCCGCTGCGCGACTACATCACGATCGCCGCCCGTATGGCCGAGGCGACCGGGATAGCGGAAACTGGCCCCAGCTCGATGCTGGTCGAGGAAGTCGTGGAGGCGATTCTGCCGGCCGCCCGGGCGGTGCTCATGCGAGACCTCCTCGAAAAATCACCCACGCCCGCTCGCGCGGCGGCGTTCGCGGCACTGACGGCGCCGTTTCGGGACATCCTGCCCAAAGGCGAGTAAGGAAGGGAAAGACGGGAGGATTCGCTTACTCCTTCCCGACCTTCCCATCTTCCCGTCTTCCCGTCCTTCCCATCCTTCCCGTCGCGGCGGCGACCGCCGTCCGCTTCGGATTCAGATCCATGAGATAGTCCGGATTGGTGCGATCCAGCTTGGGCCACTTGGAATAGTGGTCCGGCGCGATGATCCCGCCCATCAGCCCCATGGCGCCGAGGATCGAGTCCTTCGGGCTTCCCTGGTACACCGCCACCAGGCGGTACTGCCGGCCGGCGATCAGGTGCGGTCCCCGTCCGAGGATGCCGTAGAGCCCATGGGAGACGCCGGTGACCTCGCCGGTCGGCGTGCGCAGCGCATGCACCCGGGTGAGGACCTTGCCGGTCGCCACGTCCTCCAGCCTCAGCTCCTTGCCGTAGTCGTGGAGGTGCCCGCCGACGGCGATCAGTCGCCCACTGACTTCCATGGTGAACACCGCGGACTTCGAGCCGCCGCCGGGCGGCAGGTCGAACGCGTCACCGGCGCCGGGGTGGATGTTCACGTCGGCCTTGAACGGCAGCACGATCGTCGGCCGGGGCGCGAGATTGCGGGGCGAGTAGTCAATGGTGAGCTGGAAGGTGACGCCCGGCAGGGCGGTGTCGGTATGGTTGTTCCACATCACGTACAGCGCCATGTCCATGCCGGCATCGAGCGGCAGGCCGATGGACTTGGGGACCTTGGCGCTGCCGGTCTCCTCCCCCATGCCAAAGACCCGCTCCACCATGGGGTAGATCACCTGGCGCCGGTCGAAGTTGAGCAGCTCCATATGATGCATGGTGGTGGGCTGGTTCAGCAGCCGGTGATTCTGGTCGAAGAGCTTCAGATCGAACGACCGCATCCAGACGCTGGCCGGCCAGCGGAAATGCACCCGCACGTCCTCGTGGCCGGGGCCGGACCCCATCATCGCCATGTTCGACATGTCCATCCCCGGCATATCCATCGAACCCAGGGCGGGGACTACGCAGGGTCCTAAGGTGATGACGACGGCGTGCTTCTCCACGACGGTGTTGACCGGTGCATCGGGACCCTCGCACCCGTGGCGGGGCGGGGTCGCGCTGAGGGGCGCGATCGCCAGCAAGGAAATCGCCGCACTCGCGGCGATGGCAGGTGAACCCGATCTTCGGCTCCGCATAGTCTTCCTTATACCAGGGATCTCCATGGCCAGATTGGCTCAAACTTGGGCCAATTTGTCATCGGGGTACCGCCGGACGAGGCGGATGGCACTGTCCAGTAAACGTTTAAGACCCTTGCTTTGTGACCCCGATCCATATCTCCGCAGTATCCACGCCGCAGCCCGAACCTCGGCCGTCACCTGAGCCAGTTCACGAAAAACGTGATGATGATGGCGTTCGCAAAATCGATGAAGAACGCCCCCACCAGTGGCACCACCAGGAACGCGCGGGGAGCCGGCCCGAACCGGGCCACCAGGGCCCGCATATTCGCCACCGCGTTCGCCGTCGTCCCCAGCACGAACCCCACGAATCCGCTCGCCATCACCGCCGAGTCGTAGTCCCGCCCCATCAGCCGGAACGAGGCGGTCACCGCGAAGGCGAGGACCACGATCACCTGCACCGCCAGAATCACTGACAATGGAAAGGCGAGACCGGCCAGCTCCCAGAGCCGCAGGTTCATCAGGGCGACGACCAGGAAGATGTTGAGCGCCAGGTTGCCCACGAATTCCATGGCGCGCTGGTCGACCCGGAGCCAGCCGGTGGCGTCGTCCAGATTTCTGAGGCCCGACGCCACCAGCATGGCGCCGATGTAGGCCGGCAGGGTGATGCCGAGCGACTGGATGTACTTGCTCACGATGCTGCCGAGTCCCATCGCCAACGCCAGGACGACCAGATTGCGGATCAGGCCGGAATCCTCCCGATCCACTTCGACGATCAGGGTTTCCGGGGCGGTGTCGAGCTCCGCCTTGAGCTCTGCAGCGGATCGGGCCTTCGGCTTCAGGCCGTAGCGGCGGATCAACCAGGTGCCGGCCGGTCCACCCACCAGTCCGCCGAACACGATCCCCACCGTCGCGGACGTGAGCGCGAGTGGACCGGCGCCCCGAAGGCCGGCCTGCTCGAAGATCGGGGCGAAGGCGAGCCCGGTGGCGGGGCCGCCGACCAGGGTCACCGAGCCGGCCATCACCCCCAGCAGCGGATTTTCGTGGAACGCTGTGGCGATGGCCATGCCGGTGAAGTTCTGGACGAAGCAGAACGCCGCTGAGAACGCGAGGAACACCAGGACCTGGATTCCGCCGGCCCGGAGCAGGGCCAGGCTCGCGCCCATTCCTATAGAGGTGAAGAAGGCGACGCTCAGGGTGGGTTGAAGCGCCGTATCTAATTGAAGGTTGAGGACCCGGTCGTGCAGCAGGAGGACGAGCAGGGTAAAGAGAAGGCCGCCGAGGACGGCGGCCGGTATGTTGAGCGCATCGAGCCAGGCGACCCGCTTCCGGAGCTGGATGCCGGCGAAATAGACCAGGGCGGCCAGCGTAAGCGTCTGGAGCAGGTCGAGCTTGAGATCGATCATGCCCAAAGCAAGAAGAACCCTCGTCCCGCCACAAGGTGACGGGACCGCGCTGGTGCAGCTTGGGTCTTACTGATGGTTGGCCGGGTCGTCAGCGCCGCCGCCAGACCCGTTATCTCCCCGGAGACCGCCGTTGTCGTCGCCCACATCCTGCGTGGCTGGATTGTCGACGCCGTTGTCATCGCCTACATCGTGGGTGGCCGGGTCGTCGGAGCCGCTGGTCACTTGCGGCAGTGAGTCGCCCGAAGCGGCGGGGATGCCGGCTCCCTGGCTCGCGGAGAACGGCGCCGCGCTGGGGCCGAGGGCGGAGTTGCATGCATCAGTGGACAGGACCAGCGTGGAAAGCACGGCGAAAGCGAGAGTGCGACGGGACATCATAACCTCCGGGAATAAAAAGGAACGTTGCCTACTCAATGGCACTGAAGTGCAGGCTTCGAGCCGCCATTCCCGGAGGTGGTTGAGAGCGGGCTAGCCGCTTGGGTGTCATGAGTTTGCGTGGGATGTTACGGCCAGGCGGAGACGGCCGGGCCCTATCGTTTCGATACGTTGCTGTACCGAGGCGATACGAGCGTACCGCCTTACCGCCTTCAACATTTCCGTGCAGTATTCTACCCCATCATTCAACCCCCATCGTCTGAGAATGATGAGCGAGAAGCTTCTCACCCTGCTGGCCTTCGCGATCATTTATTTGGTGTGGGGCTCCACCTTTCTCGCCATCCGGGTCGGGGTGCGCGAGGTGCCGCCGTTTCTGCTGGCAGCGATGCGGTTCCTGGCTGCGGGACTGGTTCTCTACGGCTGGATGATCGTGGGGGGCGAGCGCTCACCGAGCGGGCGGCAATGGATGTCGGTATCGGTGCTCGCGATCCTGATCTTCGTCCTGGACTACGGCCTCTTGTTCTGGGCCGAGCAGCGGGTGCCTTCGGGCGTGGCCGCGGTCATGATGGCCACCATCCCCGCCTTCATGGCGCTGTCGGAGATCATCTTCCTCCGCACCCAGCGGCTCACTCCTCGCCTGGCGCTGGCGCTGTTGATTGGGATCGGCGGGGTCGCCGTGCTGACGACCCGCACGCTGGACCTGGGCGGCGCGCCGATCGACCGGCTGGGCGCCGTCGCGTTGCTGGTCGCAGCGATGAGCTTTGCGGTCTCGTCGGCCCTGGCTCGGAAGCTTCCGCTGCCGTCTTCCAAGGTGATGAGCTCGGGAGCGCAGATGCTGGCCGGCGGCGTGTTCCTGGCCCTGACGGCCGCCGCGCTGGGCGAATTCCGCGATTTCCATCCGCAGCTGATCTCCCGGCAGGCGTGGCTCGCCCTGCTCTACCTGATCATCCCCGGCTCCATCATCGGGTTCACCGCCTACGTCTGGCTGATCCACCGGGAATCGCCGACCAAGGTGGGGACCTACGCATACGTGAATCCGGTCGTGGCCGTGCTGCTGGGATATTTCCTGGCCGGCGAGGAGCTCGGTCTCAGGACCGTGCTCGGGGCCCTGTTGGTTCTGGTCAGCGTGGTGGTGATCACCACGACGCGAGCGAAGACGCCGGAAGCAGCATTCCCGGTGGAGAAGAGGGCCGGTCCGTCCGAGGAGCCCGTCTGAGGCAAGCGCGCTATCTCGCGGCCGCGAGATCGGAATTCCAGCTGACTCGAGTCACCAGCCAGGATCCGTCGCCCTGCTTCTGCCAGATGGCAAGGCTTTTACCCACGTCCTTGACCGGCGCTTTCGCTCCCGGCGGATTCAACGCCATCTCATAGGTCCCGCGCACGTAGGCGAGGTCACTCCGCCCCTCGATCTCAGGGATGCTCTCTGTGAACTCGATGAGCTTGGGCCAGCTCTCGAACAGCTTCAGCATCGCGGCCCGCCCTTGGACTGCCGGCCCATTCGGCGGCAACAGGATCCCGTCCTCGGAATAGAAGGACACCACCTTCGGCCAATCCTGGGCCAGTACGGCCTGGCCAAAGCGGTCGACGACGGCCCGCATCTCCTTGCGATCGTGATCGGTCAGTCGGGTGGGCCCTCGGTTGCAAGCGAGTACCACGGGCGCACACAGGACTAGGACCTCCAGCGTACGGTGGATGGGCATGGCTGTTACCCTCGCAGGGATTGCCTCAGGCGATGTTTCGGGACGCTTAGATGTACCGTAGGGTACCGAGGGCAGCTAGGCTGACTAGCCCTGGCGAGGCCGTGGCCGCCCTGCAGATTGGGAGGATTCCAAGGCCACAGTGCTCTCCCACCCCCCGAGGAAACCGCCATGCGATACGTCCTATCGGTAGCCCTCCTGTCGTGCGTTGCCTGCTCACCCGGAAACCGTCGCACCCAGACCTCACGAAGCGGCGATGCTGAGCCGGGAGTCGATTCCGCTCCGGGCCTTATGGGTCTGGATAGTCTGGAAGGGAGGTTTCTGGCTGCATACGACCGCAAAGACCTGGACGGCATCCTCGCGACCTACACCGACGACATCCGCTTCGTCATCGAGGGGAAGAGGTTCGACGGTAAGGCTGCTATTCGGAAGGCGTGGGAGCGCAGCTTGCCGGCCATGAGCGGCCTCAAGTTCCAGCCGGTCACTCGTA
>JBGQLP010000051.1:0-21220 GCA_041500125.1 Gemmatimonadota bacterium | reverse complement strand
GTTGGTGGCCAGCGCCTCGGCGTTCTTGGCCAGGAGCTGCATCTGGGCGGCGATCTCGACCATGGTCGAGGAGGTCTCCTCGGTCGAGCTGGACTGGTTCTCTGCTCCCTTGGCCATTTGCATGGAGGAGGCGGCAATCTCCTCGGCGGAGGTGGCGACCGCGCGGGACGAGCTGGTGATCTGGCTGGCGATCTGGCGGAGGTTCTTCACCATCTGCCACATCGAGTGCTCCAGCCAGCCGATCTCGTCTCGGGACTGGCTCTTGATCTCGGTGGTCAGGTCGCCCTTGGAAACTTCCTCGCAGAGGATGCCCAGCTGGGTGAGCGGGTCGGCGATCAGACTGGAGAGCCCCAGCGCCAGGGCCACGCCGAGGAAGATGGTGATCCCCAGGATGATGAGGATGAGGAGCCGGGTGTCGTGGAACATCTGATCCATGACCTCCGGGCTGTGCTGGCCATTGGATACCGCCGTCGTGAGCCGCTGGAGGCCCTCGAGGGCCTGCCATCCCATGAGCCCGGTCAGCAGCAACACGACCGTGAAGCCGCTGAGAATCTTCCGGCGAATGGTCCAGTCTCTGACGCTCTGCTCGAGGCGGCCTGCCATGGTCGTATCTCCGTAGTCCTATTCGGGAAGCAGCAGCACCTTCTCCAGATCCAGAAGGATGATCAGCCGGGAGTTCCACCGGGCGACACCGCTGATGTAGTCCGCGCCCGGCGATAAGACTTCGTCCGGAGCCGGCGCCACAGTTGCCGCCGGGACCTTCACGACCTGCGAGACACTGTCGACCAGGATGCCCAGGGTTCGATCGTGCACCCCGACCACGACGACCCGCGATTGGGGGGTGATCTCCGCCGGAGTGAGACCCATCCGGGTGCGGATCTCGACCACCGCGAGCACCCGTCCCCGGAGGTTGGTCACCCCGCGCACGTGCGGGCGAGCCTGAGGGACCCGGGTGATCTCGGCCACCCGGATCACCTCGCGCACCTGTGCTATCGGGATGCCGAACACCTCCTGATCCAGAGCAAAGGTGACCAGGTGCAGCTCCGGCCCCGGGCTGGGCGCTTCAGTAGCGGCAGAAAGCCGTTGCAGCTCGTCGGCAAAATCGAGCAGGCCTTCCGCCTCACGCCGCTTCGGTGTCGCGCTCATGCCAACATCCGCTGCTCCAGGATCCGCACCGCGTCCAGAATGCAGGCCACCTTGCCGTCGCCCAGAATCGTCGTTCCAGAGATCACGTCGGGCCGGCCCACCGTCGGATCGAGACTCTTGACCACGATGTCCTGGTGGCCAATGAGACGGTCCACCAGAATTCCCCGCCTGCGGTTGCCCAGGCTGATCACCACGTAGAAGCGGCGGGAGGTGCTCGGTGCGGCACCAGTGCCCAGGAGAGCACCCCCGTCGGACACGTGGATGAGATCGCCCCGCCAGAGGGCCACACCCTTCTGATTCACCTGGTGGATGGTGTCGGGCTCGGTGCGCACCGTCGCGGCCACATGGCTGATCGGCACGGCGTACCGCTCCCGGTCCACCTCGACGATCAGCGAGCGGAGGATGGCGAGCGTCAGCGGCAGGCTCAGGGTGAAGGTGACTCCCTGGCCCGGCCGGCTCTCGACCTCGATCGTCCCGCCCAGCTCGTGAACGGTGTTGGCCACCACGTCGAGCCCGACGCCGCGACCCGCCAGCGACGACACCCGCTCGGCGGTGCTGAAGCCGGGCAGGAAGATCATCGAGCGCAGCTGCTCAGTGTTCTCCGGCGAGGCTTCGAGGCCGAGCGATTGGGCCTTGGCCAGAATCTTGGAATCGTCCAGGCCGCGGCCGTCGTCGGAGAGCCGGATGATCACCCTGCCGGACGCCGAGCTGGCCCGAAGCTCGAGCCTGCCTTCCGCCGGTTTCCCGGCGCGGGCGCGCTCCTCCCGACTCTCGATCCCGTGGACCACCGCGTTGGTCAGCAGATGGACCAGCGGCTCGCTGATCCGATCGAGGACCGCCTTGTCGAGCGGGATGTCACCACCGGTGCTGACGACCTGGACCTGTTTCTGCTTGGCCTGAGCCAGGTCCCGCACCAGGCGAGGAAAGCGGCCGAACACGGTGGAGATCGGTAGGAGCCGGGTCTCCATCAGAATCCCCTCGAGCCGCTTCATGGTCTTCTGCAGGGCGACGATCGCGCGGTCGAGATCGGCCGCCTCGGGCGATGCTCCCAGCTTGCGGGCCAGCCCGCGATAGAGCTCGGCCACGGCGGCCTGCTCGATCATGCCCTCTCCCAGCACTTCGAGCATCGCATCCAACCGGCGGAAGTCGACCCGCACCACGCCGCTCCCGTCGGTGGCGCCGGGGTCGTCGGCGCGGCGATCTCCGCGGCGGCGCTCGAGCAACAGCCCCGGCCGCTTGGCTGGTTCGTTCGTGCGCTTGCTTCGGGCCAGGAAAGTGCGGACCCGCTTGACGAACCGCGCGGCGGGTTTGGGATCGGGTTTCTCCGCCGCGGTGCGGACCAGCTCGATCAGGAGGCCGCTGCCGCGGACGAGGAGAGCCGCAGCGTCGTCGCCTCGCAGCGCGGGGTCCGCCTCGAGCAGAGCGCACGCGTCTTCCAGCGCGTGAGCCACCGTCTGCATGGGCGGGAGGCCCATCATCGCGGAGTTGCCCTTCACGGTGTGCAGCCGGCCCTTCACCGACGCGAGGAGGTCGTCTCCCGCGTCGCCCTCCCGCCACCGGCGCTCCAGCTCGACGAACGCGTCGCCCACCTGCTCGGCCAGCGGAAGGCACTCGACGATGTAGTCCTGGATCAGGTCGCCGAAGGCATTCTCGTCGCTGCTCATGATCAGGCGGACCGGGGCTTGGCTTGTATCAGGGCGCGCTCGACCATGGCCTCGAGGTCGGCTGGCTTGAACGGCTTGCGGAGATACTCCCAGGCCCCGGCCGCACGGCCCCGGGCCTCGTCCTCCGGGGTGCCCTCGGTGGTCACCAGGACGACCGGAACGTGCAGATGGAGCTTCTCGGTCCGGCGCCGCTCCAGAAACTCGAGGCCATTCATCTCCGGCATATTGAGGTCGAGGAACACCAGGGTGAGCTCGCGATGGGCGGCAAGGAGGGAATAGCCCTCTCGCCCGTTGGTCGCGTAGTGGACGGTGCTGCCCGCGAGCTTGCCCCGCGAGAAGACCACCTTGTACATCTGGTGATGCAGCTTGGAGTCGTCCACTACCAGGAATGCGTTCGGCATCGGGTCACCGGGCTGAAGTGAGCCCCCCGGTGGCAAGAGGCGGACCGGGATGATGGAGGGGCGTAAGTGCAGGGGGAGTAAGAGACTAGCGTTGTGAAGCGGGTCCGCGTTGTTGATAGATATTTTGACATCTGCAAGGGCTGCTGGCGATTTCAGAACCGATTCCCGATCCAGGGTGTTATCCTCGTCATGATGATTCCGCTTTCCGTACTCGATCTGGCACCCATAGCCGAGGGCAGCACGGCGGCCCAGGCGCTGCGAAACAGCCTGGATCTGGCGCAGCACGCCGAGCGGTGGGGGTACCGGCGATTCTGGCTGGCGGAGCACCACGGCATGCCAGGCATCGCGAGCGCGGCCACCTCGGTCGTGATCGGGTACGTCGCCGGTGGCACCTCGACCATCCGGGTCGGCGCCGGCGGGATCATGTTGCCCAACCACTCGCCGCTGGTGATCGCCGAGCAGTTCGGTACCCTGGCCTCGCTCTATCCTGGACGGATCGATCTGGGATTGGGGCGAGCCCCCGGGTCTGATCAAGCGACCGTTCGCGCGCTCCGGAGGAGTCCCGCCGCCGCGGCCACCTTCCCCCATGATGTGGGCGAGCTGATCCGCTATTTCCATCCCGCCGGGCCGGAACAGGCGGTGCAGGCGGTTCCAGGAGCCGGCCTAGATGTCCCCATCTGGATTCTCGGCTCCAGTCTCTTCGGCGCCGAGCTGGCTGCGGCGATGGGGCTTCCGTTTGCGTTTGCGTCTCACTTTGCGCCTGCGCTCATGACCCAGGCGGTCGAGCTCTACCGCCGGCGATTCAATCCTTCGGCGCAGCTCGAGCGCCCCTACGTGATGCTCGGGGTCAACATCTTCGCCGCCGAGAGCGATGCGGAGGCAGAGCGACTGTTCTCTTCGCTGCAACAGGCATTCGTCCGGCTGCGGCTGGGCCGGCCCGGCCGGCTTCCGCCGCCCGTCGCAGGATATGGCGATCGCCTGACGTCGGTGGAGCGGGCGATCGTCAGTGAGACGCTGGCGTGCTCGATCGTGGGATCGCCGGAGACGGTGCGGCAGGGATTAGAGACCTTTGCGGCCGAGACGGGGGCCGACGAGCTGATGGTGACGTCGCAGATCTTCGATCACTCGGCGCGGTTGAGATCGTTCGAGATCACGGCGCAGGCCGGGGTTGGTCTCGAACCCGCCACACCCGCCTGACGGCGGGCCTGCTATTCGGCTGCACGCCAGAGGATGTTGCCGCCATGAAGCCCAATTTCGACGTGCTGGACTTCGGTCGTCGGTACTTGGGGCCCATGATCGAGCTGCTGCTCGGCTGGGTCCTGTTCGTCTACGGCGTACTGCGGCTGGTCGGCCGAGTCCAGGCGGAACAGCGCGGCCGCTACGCCGGCGGCGGCATAGCGTTCGCCGTGGGATTCCTGCTCCTGTGGCATGCCTGTCGAGAGTTCTGAGCGGTGGGAGTCGCTTCGGCTCGGTTGCGCTACTCGGCCGCCGTCGTATACTAGCTCACATGGAACGAGTCAGAATCGAGCAACATGGTTCGACCGGGCTACTCTGGTTCGGCGCGTGGCTCTTCACGCTCGGCTACCTGCACCTGCCTTTCTGGAAGGGTGTCCTCGCCATCCTGCTGTGGCCGTACTATCTCGGCGGGGCTTTCGCATCGCATTGAAGGCTTTGAGCTAGCCCGGATCCATTATCTACCCAACCGAAATGGCGGATACTGATCCGTCGTCAGCAAGAACGCGTAGGCGCCCACCCGGAGCCACCAGCGGAACACGTCCACCACGAAGTCGAACAGCGGTCGCGGATAGCGTCCGGTGAACAGAATGGCGAACCAGGCGACGATCCCGGAACAAATGGCCCCGACGGCGAGGAACGCCAGCGCGATGTAGTGCGGTGTTGCCAGCAACCATTTGACCAGCGGCAGCCAGCGGTTCAAATCCTCTCTCGCATCGGGGAATGGAATCCGGATGTGAACCGCCTGCTCGTCCTCGGTCGAGGGATACTCATCCCGTAGCAGCGCCAGATAGGCCATCACCCGGGTGCTGAACCGGGTCAAGGCCAGGTTCCAGTCAAACCACCACCGCGGGTATCTCTGGCGGAACACCAGCATCAGCACCGTGGCGGCAAAGACGATTCCCCCCGCCGCCATGGAATGCTCTTCCGGACGAGCGCGCGCCGCCGGCCCGGATACCAGACCCAGAATGAGGGCGATAGGAATGACTGCGAACGGCCGAAAGAAGGTCGTCAGCCGGTTCAGCTCCCGGTCGGGATAGTCGATCTCGAGAGATGCCGGGTAGTCAGGTGCGATGCTGGTCATGGCGCCCCACCATAGATCCAGCCGGTCAGTCCGCCGTAGACGAGGTGGCCAAGAAGACTGCCGGCGAGGAGCTCGCCGTCTCCGCGGGAGAAGACACCCCCACCGACGAGTGGCATGAACACCAGCTGGGCGACGAGGAAGACCAGCACCCCGTAGAGCATTCCCCGCATCAGCGGCGTGCCCGGGAGCCGGCGGTCGAAGACCGCCGCGTAGACCAGCGCCAGCAACATTCCGATGACGAAATGCAGGACCCACCCGAGGGCGGGCCCAACCGGCAGATGAGCGGAGGTGAGGCCCAGCGACGTACTCAGAACCTGTCCCATCGCGATCTTGGGCAGACCCACCGAAGGCTCGACCAGCAGCAGCGCGGTCATGACTCCGGTGCCGACGAGGCCTGCGGCGGCTGCACGTGCGGCGTTCATCGGCCCCCCTTGCATGGGTGCGGTTCCTTGGGATGGCGCGTCAGGGCTTGGTCAACCGATGGCTCACGGCGTAGATGTAGGACGCGACCAGGAATATCTGGGCCTCGGTGATGCCGCCGGGGTGCGGCACCATGAGCGTGCCCGGCAGCCCGTTGTCCACCCGGTCGATGATGGCGTCGAAGGTGCCGGTGATGTGGCGCCAGCTCGGGCCGGTCAGCGCCGGGGCGACGGGACCGCCCTGGAGCTTGTCCCCGTGACACCCGTGGCAGGTCCCCTTGCCGTGAAAGATCTTGCGTCCGGCATCGACCATGGTCGGGGTCAGCATGGTCGAATCGGGCAGCGGGCCCTTCAAGGTGGTGTCCACGACCTGGGCCGCCGCGTGGCGAGCGCCCAGGGCCATCGCTCCACACAGTAAGGCGCGCAGCAGCGCTCGTGTCATCGCTTCCCCATAGGGAATGAGTGGCGGTTTCCGACATGCATAGTTGTGCAAACATGCTCAGGAAACAATAGGTGCCCCACCGCCGGACAAACTGTCCCGAAAACCAGGAGGGGAGCTTCGAGGAATCTTCATACTCTCTTCACCCGAAAGGTGAGTATTGGGACATCCCCAAAACGGATGGTCAGCATGCGTGGGATCCGCCGGCTCCTTCCCGTACTCCTGCTCGCCTTCGCTTCCCCGGTCTCGGCAACGGACAATCTACGTGACCTGGTGCGTGCCTACGTGGCCGCGCACACCGTGGCTGGGCACACCATGGCCTGGCACCTCCCCAGCTACGCCCGGCAGACCGGGCTGGCTTGCAGCGCCTGTCACTATCAGTTCCTGACGCTGACGCCGTTCGGGCGCGAGTTCAAGCTGAACGGATACACGCTCACCAACCAGCCATCGCTGGTCGAGAAGGACTCCACCACCAACGGCGGCAAATTGGGCCTGAATCCCTTCTCGATGCTGTCGGCGATGGTCACGGCCTCGGTCACCCACACCAGGGACGCCCTCCCCGACACGCAGAACGGTGCCGCCGCTCTGCCGCAGGAATTGAGCGGCTTTCTGGCGGGCCGGATCACTCCCAAGCTCGGCATCTTCTCCCAGTTCACTTACGCCGGTGCGGACGGGGCGTTCGGCATCGACAACGTGGACATCCGATTCGCCGACAAGGCGATGATCGGCGGCAGCACGGAAATGCACTACGGCTTCACCCTCAACAACAATCCGGCGGTGCAGGATCTCTGGAACACGACTCCCGCCTGGGGCTTCCCGTTCATCGGGTCGGAAGGGGCGCCGGGGGGAGCGGCGAGCGCGCTGATAGACGGCGGGCTCTCGCAGAACGTGCTGGGCCTCGGTGGCTACACGTTGGTGGCCAAGCTGGTCTACGCCGAGCTCTCGGTCTACCGGTCGGCGTTCCAGGGCACGGCCGCGCCCTCGTCAACTACGGGGGCGATCCATGGCGTGGCGCCGTACTGGCGGTTGGCGCTGCAGAAGGATTGGGAGCACCAGTATCTGATGGTGGGGACGTTCGGCCTGCACACCAGCCTCTTCCCCGATGTGTTGACCGGTCCCCGGAATACCTATACGGACGTGGGCGCCGATGCCCAGTTCGAGTCGGCGGTGGGAACCGGCAATGTGGTGGTGAGGGGAACCTGGATCCATGAGAGTCAGACTCTCGATGCAACCGCGGCAGCCGGCGGGTCCAATGCAAAGAACACCCTCAAGGCTCTACGGCTCAACGCCAGCTATTATCCGAGACAGTGGCTCGGTGTGAGCGGCGGCTACTTCGACACCAGCGGCTCGACCGATGCGGCGCTCTATCCGCCGGCCGCGGTGGACGGTAGCGCAAGCGGCAGTCCCAAGACGAACGGCTTCCTCGGGGAGGTCGATTTCAACCCCTGGGAGAACACCCGCCTCGGCCTACAATACACGGCCTATTCCAACTTCAATGGCGGGAAGACGAACTACGATGGCTCAGGCCGGGACGCCTCCGGCAACAACACCCTCTTTGCCTTTGCCTGGCTGGCGTTCTGAGGAATCGGTCGAACCCGCGGCGCCCGCCTGACGGCGGGCGTCGTGGCGCCGAGGGGCTAACGCCGAGCGACGAGCAGAAACCCGAGCACGATCGCGACCAGGTCCTCCGGTATCGCGACGAACACGTCCTTCACCTTGAGACCGCGGACCAGCCGCTTCCGGATCTCATAACCACCGAACGCTCCGATCACTCCCCCGATCGCCCCCGCAATCGCCCCGAATAGCCAGGACTGACCCGCCGACACGGTCAGACAAGCGCCGGAGAAACCACCCAGGACCATTCGCCCAATCAACGGTCCCGGCAGGGTTCGCCTCGGCGTCGTCGGCAGCACGTCCGCCACGTACTCGAACAGCGCCGCCAGCGAGAGTATCACTACGGTTAGCGTCGATCCCATGAACGCCAGCCGAGAGTCCTGAAGGTCGAGCCATCCCAGATGGGCGGCCCAGCTCACCGCCGCAGGACCCGTAAGCGAACGCAACCCGGCCACGATACCAATCCCGACAGCAAGAACGAGAGGGGAAAGTCCCACCGGAGTCCTCCGTGGTTAGCTTGGAATGGGATGGCTGATATCAGTTTCCGACGGGAGAAGAGTACAGCGCCTCCGCCGCTTCCGCCTTAGGGAGAATCAACGCGCAAGAAGCCATGGAGCAAGTCCTGAGGGCGATCAATGGACTCCGACGGCCAGGTCGCCCCAGAGCTCCCGGATCCGCTCGTCCCGGCCACAGCCGATGCGATACGCCTCGTACCTCGCCGGATTCTTCTTGTAGAACTGCTGATGATACTCCTCCGCCGGATAGAACTCGGTTGCCGGCTGGATCGCGGTCACGATCGGGGTGGGGAATCGATGCGACTGGTCCAGCGCGCGCTTCGACGCCTCGGCCAGCCGCTGCTGCTCCGCATCGCGATAGAAGATGATCGAGCGGTACTGCGGGCCGTGATCGCAGAACGCCCGGTCCGGCGTGAGCGGGTCGATATGGTGCCAGTAGATGTCGAGCAGCCGCTGGTAAGAGATCTTGGCCGGGTCGTAGATCAGCTGCACCGACTCAGCGTGCCCGGTCCGGCCGGTCTCGACCTCCTCGTAGGTCGCCTTGGGAACGGTGCCGCCGGAATAGCCCGCCGTGGTGCTGACCACACCGGGGACCCCGTCGAACGCCTTCTGCATCGACCAGAAGCAGCCACCGGCAAAGGTGGCCACCTGTTGCGCCGGGGTGGGCACCGGCAACACGGCCGGCTCCCGCTCACGACCGGCAGGGACCCCGCCGAGCCGAGAGCCGGAGGCCAGCACGCCGAAGAGGCCGATAGCCGCGGCGATGCCAGCGAAGGGGACGATGGAGCGATGCATGGCAGACGACTCCGGGAAGAGATACTTAGGATAACGCTGCCGAGCAGAGAATTGATCCCGTGGGGGCTCGTTGGCTCTTGAACCCGCGACGCCCGCCTGGCGGACGTGGTCGCGCCAGGATCCTAAGCGTACCAAAGGGGTGCCCCTAATATGAAAATCGCATTCATCGGCCTCGGCAGCATGGGTCTCCCCATGGCGACCAACCTCATAAAGGCCGGGCATGACCTGACCGTCTACAACCGTACCCGGGAGCGCGCCGAGTCGCTCGCCAAGCACGGAGCCAAGGTGGCGGGGTCGCCCCGCGAGGCCGCGGCCGGCGTCGAGGTCCTGATCACCATGCTGGCGGATGACGCCGCGGTGGAATCGGTGATGTTCGGCGACCAGGGAGCGCTCCTCGGCCTTGCCCGGGGCGCGATTCACGTCTCCATGAGCACCATTGGCCACGTGCTCTCCCGCCGGCTCGCCTCCGAGCACGGCGCTCGGGGGCAGAAGTACGTCGCCGCCCCGGTGTTCGGCCGGCCCGATGCAGCCCAAGCCGCCAAACTCTGGATCGTGCCCGCCGGACCGGCCGAGGCGATCGAGCGCTGCCGTCCGCTGTTCGAGGCGATGGGTCAGGGAGTGGAGGTGGTCGGAGACGACCCGCCGGTGGCGAACGTGGTGAAGCTGGCCGGCAACTTTCTCCTGGCGTCAGCCATCGAGGCGATGGGCGAGGCCCTGGCCCTGGTGCGGAAGTACGGAGTGGAGCCCAAGCGTTTCCTCGAAATCGCGAACGGCAGGCTGATCCGCTCGCCGGTCTACGAGAACTATGGCAACCTCATCGTGGGTCAGCGCTATCAGCCGGCCGGCTTCAAGCTGCGGCATGGACTCAAGGACATGCGACTGGCGCTCGCCGCGGGTGACGAGGCCACCACCCCGTTGCCGACCGCGAGCCTGGTTCGAGACCAGTACCTCACGGCGATGGGACATGGTTGGGGCGATCTCGATTGGGCGGCGCTGGCGAAGCTGAGTGCGGCGAACGCGGGGTTGGACTAAGGCGGAGCCTGGCATCCGCGCCCTTGGACCGCACTCCTTCATACCATTCCCCTCGTTCCGCCTCTTCCGCCTCTTCCGCCTCTCCCCCTATACTGCCTGTTCGCCAGCACACACACCGCCTTTGAGGTCACGGCCATCCCCCTGAAGTCGCGCCGCTCTTTCATCTCCCTGATGCCCCTCGTCCGCACGGACGCCCGTGAGGACCGCCTTGCCGGGCCCATCCGGGGCGAGCTGCTCGGCGCCGAACGCCTGGCCGAGCGGGCCCAGGAGGTGGCGGCCAGCCAGCGCCTGGCCACGGGCAAGCGCGCCCGGCGCCGGACTCCCCTCCTCGCCCGGCTCAACGGGACCCGCAAGATCCTGGAAGAAGCCCACGCCCGGCTCACCGCCTCCGACGGAGCTGCGGACGTCGGTCCTGCCGGCGAGTGGCTGCTCGACAACTTCCATGTCATCCAGGAGCACATCGGGGAGGTGCGGGAGAGCCTGCCGGGTGGCTACTACCGGGAGCTGCCCGAGCTGAAGGGTGGCCCGCTGTCCGGTTACCCCCGGGTCTACGAGCTCGCCATCACCCTGATCTCCCACACCGAAGGGCGAGTCGACCTCGACAACGTCACCAGCTTCGTCGCGGCCTTCCAGGAGGTCACACCTCTCACCATAGGTGAGCTGTGGGCGGTGCCGGCGATGCTCCGCCTCGGCCTGATCGAGAACGTCCGCCGGATGGCGCTCCGCACGGTGCAGCGGCTGGACGAGCTGGAGGTGGCCGACGCCGAAGCGGCCCGGATCGCCCGCGCGGCGGATGCAGGACAGACCGCGCTGGACCTGGAGCTCGACCGCTTCGCCTCCAACCCGCCACCGCTGACCCCGGCATTCGTCTCCCGTTTCCTCCAGCAGCTTCGGGTGGAGGGAGGTGCGCTGCCGGCAGTGGTGCGGCTGGAGCAGTGGATCGCGGAGGAGGCGCTGAGCGCTGAGGAAGCGACGGCCCGCTCCACCCAGCGGCTGGCCCTCACCCAGGTGGTGATGGCCAACAGCATTACCAGCCTCCGCGCCATCGGCCGGATGGAGTGGAACGCCTTCGTCGAGAAGCAGAGCCGGATCGAGGCGGTGCTGCGCGACGATCCCTCGGGCTTCTACTCCACGATGACCTTCGCCACCCGCGACCGCTACCGCCACGTGGTGGAGCGGATCGCCAAGCGGACCAGCCGGTCCGAGGAGGCGGTAGCCCGGCATGCCCTCGAGCTCGCCCGCGCCGGTCTGGCGGTCAGCGCGCAGGACCCCCGGCGGGCGCACGTGGGCTATTACCTGATCGACCAGGGGCTCGCCGAGCTGGAGCGGGTCACCGACTACCGGCCGGCGGCGGGAGAAGCGGTGGACCGCTGGGTCCGGCGCCATCCCAACCTGGTGTTCGTGGGCGGGGTGGTCCTGGCGACGGTGGGAGCGCTCGCCGCGGTGCTCTTGCTGGGCGGGCCGCCGGCCCGGGCGATGTGGTTCGCCGTACTGCTGCTTGGCATCGTCCTGGCCAACGACATCGGGGTAAACGTGGTGAATCAGCTGGTCACCGCCTTCCTGCCGCCTCGTCCTCTCCCCAAGCTCGACCTGCACGAGTACGGCGTGCCGCCCGAGTACCGCACCGCGGTGGTCATCCCCACCCTCTTCGGCAGCGTCGAGGGCGTGCACGAGGCGCTGGAGAATCTGGAGGTCCAGTTCCTGGCCAACCGGGAGGCCCACCTTCACTTCGCGGTGTTGAGCGACTTCACCGACTCGCCGACCGAGGCCCGGGAGGGCGACGACGCCATCGTAGAAGCGGCGGTCGACGGAGTGAAGGCGCTCAACGCGCGCTACGCCGAGGGCGGCCCCGACGCCTTCTATCTGTTTCACCGTCCCCGGCGGTGGAATCCCCACGAGGGCGTCTGGATGGGATGGGAGCGGAAGCGGGGCAAGCTGGCCCAGTTCAACCAGTTCGTCCTGGGCCTGGGTGATGGGGCCTTTTCGGTCATCGTCGGCGACGTGAAGCCGATCAAGAGCGTGCGCTACGTCATCACCCTTGACTCCGACACCGTGCTCCCGCCCGACGCAGCACCGCTCCTGGTCGGGGCGCTGGCTCACCCGCTCAACCGGGCGGTGTTCGATCCCGCGCTCGGCCGGGTGGTGCGGGGATACGGGATCCTCCAGCCACGGGTCGGCGTGTCGCTCCCCAGCGCGCACCGCTCGATCTTTGCCGCCATTCATTCGGGCCATCCCGGGGTCGATCCCTACACCACCGCGGTGTCCGATGTGTATCAGGACCTCTATGGCGAGGGGAGCTTCACCGGCAAGGGAGTGTACGACGTCGGGGCCTTCGAGCGGGCGACCCACGGGCGCTTTCCCGAGAACACGCTCCTCTCTCACGACCTGATCGAGGGGAGCTACGCCCGCGCCGGTCTTGCGACGGATGTGATCGTCTACGACGACTATCCCACCCATTACCTGACCTACACTCGCCGGAAGCACCGCTGGATCAGGGGCGACTGGCAGCTGCTGCCCTGGCTGAGGTCGCTCGTCCCCGGCCCGGAGGGCTCCGAGCCAAACCGGCTGTCGCTCCTCTCCCGCTGGAAGATCATCGACAATCTCCGCCGCAGCACGGTCGAGCTGGCTCAGCTCGCGTTCCTGGTGGGTGGATGGACCCTGCTCCCCGGCTCCCTGATCCGCTGGACGCTGCTCGGCCTGGGCGCGATCGCCGCGCCCTGGGTCGTCTCCCTCCTGCTCGCCCTGGTGCGGCCGCCGCTCGACAAGTCCTGGCGCGCCTACTACGCGGCGGTGGGACGGGACGCGGCGACCAGCATCCAACAGGTGGCGCTCGCCATCGTCTTCCTTCCTCATCAGGCCTGGGTCTCGGCCGACGCGATTGTCCGCACCCTGTGGCGGATGGGGGTGTCGCGGAACCACCTGCTCGAGTGGCGTACCGCGTCTCAGACCGAGCGCGCCATCGAGAGCTCGGCTCGCGCGGCCTGGCGAGGCATGTGGCCCGCGGTGATACTGGCCGGCGCCATCGCAGCGGCGGTCACCTGGCGGGTAGTGGGAGGACCCGGCACGGCAGTCCCGGTCTGGGAGCTCGCGGTGGCGGTGCTCCCGTTCATTCTGGTCTGGATCGCTTCGCCGGCCATCGCCCACGCCCTGGGCGCCCCGGCCGTACGGCGCCAGCTGCGGATTCCCGCCGCGAGCCGGCGGGAGGCGCTCCGCTATGCGCTGCTCCACTGGCGCTTCTTCGATCGCTTCGTTGGCACCGAGACCAATTGGCTCGCGCCGGACAACTTTCAGGAGGATCCCAAGCCGGTGGTGGCGATGCGCACCTCGCCCACCAACATGGGCCTCCAGCTGCTGGCGACGATGAGCGCGTGGGATCTCGGCTTCATCACGCTCGACGACCTGGTCCGGCGGCTGGAGCTGGCCTTCCGCTCGCTCGAGCGGATGCGGCGCTTCCACGGCCACTTCTACAACTGGTACGATCTCAACAATCTCAGCGTGATGGAGCCGGCTTACGTCTCCACCGTGGATAGTGGAAACCTGGCCGGACACCTCATCGCGCTCCGACAGGCGTGCCTGGAACTGATCGACGAGCCGGTCCTGGACTCCCGCGTGTGGCGGGCGGTGGAGACTGCGCTGGCCCTGGCCGATGAGCGGATGCGCTCGGTCCCATCGGGCCACGGCGCGGAGTACCTGCGGGCGGCCCGCGCCGTGCTGGCATCGGCGAACGGGAACCGGACCTCGAGCGCTTCGCTCGCGCGGGTGGCCGAGGCACTTCAGCGGTGCGAGGTGGCACTCAACGGGGCAGGGCTCGCGCCCGAGGCGGCGGATGCCGCACTGGAGTGGATCTCGTGGAGTATTCGTCTGATCGCCGCTCACCGAGCATCGGTCGAAAGTCTCCGCGGCGGGATTGTTCCGGACGCCCCGCATCCTCGCAATGACTCGCCCCCGACCCTGCACCAGCTGGCGGCCCAATCAGCGGCGGCAGCCGAGCTGGTGACGCGGCTGCAGGTGATCGCCGAGCGGGCCTACAGCTACGCCATGGAGATGGACTTTCGCTTCCTGTTCGACCGGGAGCGCAAGCTGTTCGCGATCGGATTCCAGCAGAGCAGCCACTCGCTGGACGGCTCCTACTACGATCTGCTGGCCTCCGAGGCCCGGCTGGCGAGCTTCATCGCCGTCGCCAAGAACGACATCCCGGTGGACCATTGGTTCCGCCTCGGCCGCACACTGACCTACGCCGCCGGGGCGCCCGCGCTGGTGTCGTGGAGCGGGAGCATGTTCGAGTATCTGATGCCGATGCTGGTCATGCGCTCGTATCCCCACACCGTCCTGGCGCAGACCTACGACGGGGCGCTCGCACGGCAGATCTCCTACGGCAACGAGCGCGGCGTCCCCTGGGGAGTGAGTGAGAGCGCGTACAACGTGCGCGACCGGCATCTCACCTACCAGTATCGTCCCTTCGGCGTGCCCGACCTCGCGCTCAAGCGGGGCCTGGGCCGGGAGCTGGTGATCGCGCCCTACGCCACCGTGCTCGCGGCGATGGTCGATCCGGCCAAGGCCCTGGTGAATCTCCGGCTGCTGGAGAGCGAGGGAGCGCTGGGACGCTACGGCTTCCGCGACGCCCTGGACTACACCCGCCCCGAACCGGACCAACCCAATGCCGTGGTGGGCACTTATATGGCGCATCACCTCGGCATGGGCCTCGTGGCCCTGACCAACGTGCTGGGCTCCGAGGTATGGCAGCGCCGTTTCCATGCCGATGCGGTGGTGCGGTCGGCCGAGCTGCTGCTGCACGAACGGATACCGCGGCGGCTGGTACTGCAGGAGCCGCAGGGGGCGCGGCCGGACGAGGCGTTGCCCGAAGCCGAAGTGGACCGGCCCGCGGTGCGCCAAGTGGACACGCCGGATACGCCCCAGCCGCACGTCGCCCTGCTGGGTCACCTGCCCTACACCATCATGGTGAGCCACTGCGGCGCCGGATACAGCCGCTACGAATCGCTCGCGGTCACTCGCTGGCGGTCGGACGGGACCCGCGACGCGACCGGACAGTTCTGCTACGTGAAGGACCTGTCGGCCGGCCGGGTCTGGTCCACGGCGCACCAGCCGGTGTGTGCGCCGGCGGACTGGTACAACGCCCTCATGGCCACCGACCGGATCACCTTCGAGCGCGCCGACGGCGACATCGAGACCCGCACCGAGATTGCCGTGGTGCCGGAAGATTCGGCGGAGGTGCGCCGAGTCACCCTCACCAACAACAGCGACGAGTCGCGCGAGATCGAGCTCACCAGCTACGGCGAGATCGTGCTGGCGACGCCCGAGGCCGACCGGATCCATCCGGCCTTCGGCAATCTCTTCGTCGAGACCGAGTGGCACGACTGGTGTACCGCGATCACCGCAACCCGCCGGCCCCGCTCGTCGAAAGAGCAGCCGCTCTGGTGCGTCCACGTGGTGGACACGGGAAGGCATCGGGTTGGACCGGTGACCTATGAGACCGACCGGGCGCGCTTCCTCGGTCGGGGGCGCTCCACTCGCGATCCGATGGCGCTGGAGGAAGATGGGGCCCTGTCGGGGACCACCGGCTCGGTGCTCGACCCGATCTTTGCCCTCCGCACCCGGATCCGGCTGGAGCGGGGTCAGTCGGCGTCGGTGGCGTTCACCACCCTGGTCGCCACCAGCCGCGACCGGGCCTTCGAGCTGGCCGACCGCTACCGGGATTCTCATGCGGCCCAGCGGGCGCTGGATCTGGCGTGGACCTCGAGCCAGGTAGAGCTGCGGGAGTTCCATCTCTCTCCCAGCGATGCGGCTGTGTTTCAGGAGTTGGCCGGACATCTGCTCTATGGCAGCGCGGCGCTGCGAGCGCCTCAGGCCGAGCTGCGGCGAAACCGAGGGTCCCAGCCGCTGCTGTGGAGGAACGGCGTCTCCGGCGACTGGCCGATTCTGCTGGCGAGCATCGACTCCGCGGATGGACTGCCGACGCTGCGCCAGATCTTGACGGCCCATCGCTACTGGCGGCGCCGAGGCATGATGGTCGATGTGGTGGTGGTCATCGACCGGGCGGAGACCTATTACCAGGAGCTGGCCGACCGGGTCAGCTCGGCGGTCTATGCCTTGAGCGACATGGCCTCCATCGACAAGCCCGGTGGCGTGTTTGTCCGCCGCCGGGACCTGTTGAACGAGGATGAGCTGCTCATGCTGCGGGCCACCGCGCGGGTGCACATCTCCTGTGACGGCCGGGCGCTGGGCCGCATTCTGGCGACGGCCATGCCGGAGGAATCACCGCCGGAGGATCTGGACGACCTCCCGGCCGAGCCCCGGCCCCCGGCGCGGAGCGACTCGAGGGTGGCGAGGGCGGTCAGGCGGATCGGAGTTCACCTCCCGACCGTCCCCGCGCTGCTGGCATCGCTCAAGGCGCCGGCCACCGGGTTCCGGCCATCGCGCGTCAGAACCGCGTCCGGCGGCGGGCGGGCGGCGCACCCGAACGGCTTCGGCGCGCTTGCCCCCGACGGGGACTACGAGATCGTGGTCGCGGGGGATCGGGTGCCACCGGCACCGTGGTCGAACGTCATCGCCAACCGTCACGGCGGCTTCATCGTCACCGAGCGAGGCGGACAATGCACCTGGGCGGAGAACAGCTACTTCTTCCGGCTCACGCCCTGGCACAACGATCCGGTGAGCGATCCAGCCACCGAGGTCGTGTATCTGCAGGACGAAGAGACCGGCGAGACCTGGTGTGCCACCCCCGGCCCGATCCGCCAGGAGGCTCCCTACACCGTGCGCCATGGCGCCGGCACCACGTCGTTCGGCCACAATCAGGATGGCATCGGCACTCAGCTCACCATGGGGATGGCGGAGGACGCACCGGTCAAGCTCACGCTGCTCCGAGTGACCAACCGGGATAGCCGTCCCCGCCGGCTAACGCTGACTACCTATGTGGAGTGGAGCCTGGGCATTCTGCGGGAGCACACCCAGCACCAGGTGCGCACCACGTTCGACCGCAGGCACGGAGTGATCTTCGCCCAGAACTCCTTCGATCCGCAGTTCGCCGACTGGACCGCGTTCCATGCCATCACCGAGCCGGTGACCGCGTTTACCGGAAGCCGGCGCGACTTTCTGGGAAGGAACGGCAGCGCCGAGTCGCCTCAGGCGCTCCACGCCGGCGCCGCACTCGAGGGCATTACCGGGGCAGGGATCGATCCCTGCGCCGCGCTCCAGTGTTCGGTCGAGCTCGCGCCGGGCGAGACCAGAGAGCTCGCCATCCTGCTCGGGGCCGCCCCCACCGAGACTGAGGCACGGCAGGCCGTGGCCGAGTACACCGGTGTGGCCCGGGCCCGCGCGGCGCTCGATGTCACCGCGGCGGGGTGGGCGGAGCGGCTCTCCGCGATCACGGTCAAGACCCCGGAGCCCAGCTTCGACGCGATGCTCAACCGGTGGACGCTCTATCAGGCGCTCGCCTGCCGGATGTGGGGCCGCTCCGCGCTCTACCAGAGCAGCGGGGCCTATGGCTTCCGCGATCAGCTGCAGGACACGATGGCGTTCGTGTACGCCGAGCCGGCGCTGGCGCGGGAGCACATCGTGCGGGCGGCGGGCCGGCAGTTTCTCGAGGGCGACGTGCAGCACTGGTGGCACCCCCACAGCGGACGCGGCGTCCGGACCCGCTTCTCCGACGACCTGGCCTGGCTCCCCTACGTGGTAGACCACTACCTCAGGGTCACCGGTGACACGTCGGTGCTTGACGAATCGGTTCCCTACCTCAGCATGCGCCAGTTGGAGCCGGAGGAGCACGAGGTTTACGACCTGCCCAAGGTGACCGAGGAGCGCGGCAGCGTGTACGAGCACTGTCTGCGGGCGCTCAAACGGGCCTGCACCGTCGGCGTGCATGGCCTGCCGCTGATCGGGATCGGCGACTGGAACGACGGCATGAACCGGGTCGGGGTGGAAGGAAAGGGCGAGAGCGTCTGGCTGGCTTGGTTCCTGATCACGACGCTCCGGGCCTTTGCCGAGCCCGCCGAAGCGCGAGGTGACGGCGCGGTCGCGACCGAGTTCCGGAAGCAGGCCGATGCCTACGCTACTGCGGTGGAGACTCATGCGTGGGACGGAGCCTGGTACCGGCGGGCCTACTTCGACGACGGCACCCCCCTCGGCTCGTCCCAGAACGACGAGTGCCGGATCGATTCCATCGCCCAGAGCTGGAGCGTCATCTCCGGCGCCGGTGATCCCGGCCGCCAGGCTCTGGCGATGCGGTCGCTGGAAGAGCACCTGGTCCGGGAGGACGCCCGCATCCTGATGCTGCTCACTCCGCCGTTCGACCGGACGCCGAAGGATCCGGGCTACATCAAGGGCTACCTGCCGGGTGTGCGGGAGAATGGGGCCCAGTACACCCATGCCGCCCTGTGGGCGGTGCTGGCCACGGCGCTGAGAGGAAACGGCGACAGAGCCTTCGAGCTGTACCAGATGCTGAATCCGCTCACCCACTCGCGCACGCCGGAGGAGGTCGAGACCTACAAGGTGGAGCCGTACGTGGTCGCCGCCGACGTGTATACGGCGGAGGGTCACCTCGGCCGCGGCGGCTGGACCTGGTATACCGGCTCGGCCAGCTGGATGTACCGGGTGGGGTTGGAGGGGATCCTGGGTTTCCGGAAGCGGGGAGACACTCTGTTCATCGAGCCTGCGGCTCCGACCTCATGGCGGGAATACACCATCGAGTACCGGCACGGCAAGAGCCTCTACACCATCGTCGTGAGCAACGACGGTGAGGGCGGGCGCGGGCCAGTCGAAGTGGCGGTCGACGGGCAGATCTCGTCGGGCGGAGGGATTACGCTGGTAGACGACGGCGAGCGTCACACCGTGCTGGTGCGGCCCAGAGTTACCTCTGAAGCAGGCTTTGCTGCCCGGGAGTGAGCAGGGCGAGGATATCGGAGACGAGCCTGGCGTGGAAGTCGGCGGCTTCGGCGTTGCCGACGAGCTCGCGGGCTATCGTAAGAGCACTCACATCACATCGTCTGCTGGAAACACGGCAAGCCAACCACCTCACCCTCGGCGTCGACCAGAGGCTTCGGGACCGCCACGGCATGTCCCTGCGCATACCCGATTCCCAGGTTCCGCAACCGATCCAGAATCGGCTCGCTTTCCACTTCCTCGGCGATGGTGGCGATGCCCATGAGCGCACCGATCTCGTTGACGGCGGAGACGATGGTGCCGTATACGGGGTCATCGATCACTCCCCGTACATAGTGCCCACCGATCTTCAGGAAATCGACCGCCAGCGCCTTGAGGTAGGCAAAGGAATGCAAGCCGTTGCCGAAGTCGTCCAGCGCGACCCCACAGCCTGTCTTGCGGATCTCGGAGATGAAGCGCACCGTCTGGGCAAAATTGGCGAGCACCGTGGCCTCGGCGATCTCGAAACAGAGGGCGCTGGGCGGGAGCCGGTGCTCGGCCAGCTGCTCTCGCAGATGGGAGACCAGACTCTCCTCCTCCAGTGAAGCGGCGCTGATGTTGATGGAGCAGAGGGGCAGCTCGCACTCCGGATGGCTGCGGTGCCACCCGCCCAACAATTCGATCGTCCGGCGCACGACCCAACGGTCGATTGACGCCATGAGGTTGTAACGCTCTGCCTGGGGCAAGAAAGAGGCTGCCGGCTGCAGACTTCCCTGTTCGTCCGGCAGCCGCAACAGGATCTCGCATCGCGGCCGGGCCCTTTGCTCCGGCACCAGGGGTACGATCGGCTGAGCGTATAGATGAAAGTGGCCCTCGTCCACCGCTCGGGCGAGGCGGGTGACTCGTCGGGTCTCTCGCGGGGTCAGGACCTCGGGAGCCGCGTTCGCGTGCTCGATCTGGATGCCGCCTCCGGATTCCTTGGCGCCGTAGCAGGCGGCGTCGGCGGCCCGGAGCACCGCAGCCATCCGTCCGCTGGAGCCGGTGAGTGGTACCACCCCGATGCTGATTCCGAGGGAGAAGGTCTGCCCTCCCCACGCGTATTCGAAGCCCTGCATCGCCTGCAGGATGGCCTGGGCGATGTCCTTGGCCTCACTCAGCGGACAGTTCTCCAGCAGTACGCCGAATTCATCGCCTCCCAGGCGCGCCAGCGTGTCTCGCTTGCGCATGTGACCAGTCAGCAGGGCGGCAACCAGGCGAAGGACCTCGTCGCCGGCCGCATGGCCACAGTTGTCGTTCACCCGCTTGAATCGGTCCAGGTCCAGGTAGCAGAGCGCGTGTTCCGCCTCTTCCGAATCGGCGCTGTCGGCCAGGATCCGCGTCAGCCGCCGCTCGAACTCTTTCCGGTTCACCAGGCCCGTGAGCGCATCGTGGGAGGCTTCGTAGGAAAGCTTGCGGGACACCCGGCGCTTCTCGGTCACGTCATGGAACACCAGTACCACCCCCGTCGTCGCCCCGTTACGGTCCCGAATAGGGGCCGCCGAGTCTCCAATGGCTACTTCGGTTCCATCCCGGCGCAGCAGCAACACGCCATCCGCCAGGTCCACCGCGCGACCCTCCTCCAGGCAGCGGCTCACCGTGCTCTCGACCGGCTCCCTGGTCGTGTCGGAGATGAAGGTGAGGATGCTGGCTGCGGGCAGGCCGAGCGCCTCGGTGGTACGCCAGCCGGTGAGCCGCTCAGCCACCGGATTCAGGTAGGTGACGTTTCCATCGGGGTCGGTGGTGACGACGGCATCCCCGATCGAGGCCAGGGTGATGACGGCCTGCTCCTTCTCCCGAAACAGGCTCTCCTGGGCGCGCCGCCACTCGGTCAGATCGCGAATCGTCACCAGGGCCAGCGCGTCGGGGCCGGGGCCGAGGGGACTCCGGTTGATCTCGACCGGGAGCTCGCTCCCGTCTCTCCGCCGGGCGAAGAGGCTGACTCGCACGCCCTTCGGACGGGTTCCG
>JBGQLP010000050.1:0-22146 GCA_041500125.1 Gemmatimonadota bacterium | reverse complement strand
CGGTGGCGTGCACCGGAAGCACGGCTCCTGCTTGCGATCGCCTGCGTACCCCAGACCACGCTGCCGTACGAGCTGGTCCCGCTGGCGCTCATCCCGGCCAGTCTCGTCGAGATGGGGATGTTGGTGGCCGGGACCTGGATAGCCGTGGCGGTGGCGGCAGACTGGATGCGGCTCGGCCACAGCATCGCGGGGTGGACCCCGACCAGCTGGACCGCGTCGCTCGGTGCGGTCTACCTCCCGATGCTGTACCTGGTGCTTCGCCGGCCGAGTGGCCGAACTGGTCCCAGGATCGAGAAGGAGCGCAGAAGGCCGAATCGCGTTCCGGATGAAGAGCTCGAGGTGGACGTCAGCCTGAATGGCGATGGCGAGGTCGTCGTGACGGTGATCCACCTCCCGACCCGACTGTCCAGCACGGAGTCAGGTCCGACCCGCCAGCTGGCAGAGCGGAAGGCGCACGATAAGTTGGCCGCGATCCTGGCGGGGAAGGCGCGTCGAGGGAGCCCGAAGTGACCACGAATGCTTCTCCTGCTTCGATTTGCGACATTAATTAGCCCGGGATGTCGCATTTCGGGCCATGCACAGCGGATTTCCTCCACCTGAAACCGGAGGCTAACTTTCTGCTCATCCACTTTAAACATTCCGAGGCAATCGTCGCGAGACTTAGAATTCGCCGCAGCTGATGCGCGGGCCGTTATGCAGCCAACCTCTCTATGAACCTCCTGATCGTCGGTGCCACTGGCGGTACCGGCCAGCAGCTCGTCACCCAGGCTCTCGACCGGGGCCATCGGGTCACCCCCTTCGTTCGCAGGCTGCCGCGCGCGGAGTCAGGGCCCGGCCTCACCCCGGCTGTGGGCGACGTCCTGGATCCGGCCTCGCTGGACCGAGCCATGCCGGGTCAGGAGGCGGTATTGTCCGCTCTCGGCCACAAGCACTGGCTCGGGCCCACCCACATCCTGTCCGAGGGCACCCGCAACCTGATCGCGGCGATGGGCCGCCATGGGGTCCGCCGCTTCGTTTGCGAGACCGCCCTCGGCATCTCGGATAGCTGGTGGCAGATGGGCCTCTACTACACCCTCTTTGTCCGGCCCGTGATCCTGCCCTTCTATTTCGGGGACAAGGTTCGGCAGGAAGCGGTGGTTCGGGCCTCGGACCTCGATTGGACGATCGTCCGCCCGGGCGTCCTCACCAACGGGCCGAAGCGAGGCCGATACCGTCACGGCGCTCGGGTCGGCCACTGGCTCTGGACCGTGCGAATCTCGCGGGCGGACGTGGCGGCCTTCATGCTCGATCAACTGACGGATCGCCGCTATCTTCGAGCGACCGTCGGGCTGGCCGACTAGCACTGGGTTTCTTGCTGGTCTTTTCGATCTCTACCACAGGTGCTTGGCGAATGAGCTTCGGGCTCGCGCGGATGTGCCCAGTCATGCTGGGGCTTACGCTCGCTCTGGCAGCACTCCCGTTGGCATTCGTGATCGCTGCGGCGTTCGGTCCACCGCTGCTCGGAGGTCCGGCACTCGTGCTGGTCCTGATCTACTGCTGGGTGTGGACCCGTTTCCGTCCCACGGCGTTTGTGGTGCACCCACACGCCCTGGAGGTGATTTGGCCGCTCAAACGCCGAGCAATCCGGCGCGACCAGATCACCGCCGTGCGTCTGATCGATCGGCAAGAGCTGCGACGACAGGTGGGATGGGGGATGCGGGTGGGCGCCGGCGGCCTTTGGGGTGGGTTCGGCTGGCTCTGGACCGAGCGTAGAGGGATCGTGCAGATGTACGTCTCGCGCCTCGATCGGTTCGTATGGATCGAGCGGGGCGGGGAGCGGCCGTGGTTGATTACACCGGATCAGCCCGACGCGTTCGTGAGTGCCCTGACCAGCTAACCAAATCGGGCGCCGTCTACCAACCGTATGCAACCGACTGCGACTCAGTTCTAAGTATGAACCTCAATCACATTCACCTCGGTGTTCGCGACCTCGGTGTAGCCCTCGACTGGCTCGACCGTGTCTGGCAGCTGAAGCCCCAGTTCCAGAGCGACCGGATGGCGACCCTCAGCTTCGGGGCCTTCACCTTGATCTTGGATGCTGCCGAGGCTGACAGTCCCGCCACGATTGGCTTCGAGAGTGATGACTGCGATCGTGACTTTCGCGCCGTCCTCGACCGGGGCGCCGCAGCCCTGGACCCTCCGAGCAACAAGCCGTGGGGTGTGCGGGCTGCATACGTGCAGGGGCCGGGGCGTTTGAAGTTCGAGATCGAGGGGCCGCCCACCTCGCCACCATGACCCACACGGAGCACGTGCACCTCTTGTTCGGCATCGGTCTCGCACTGACCGGAGCCCTGTGGCTGGGCGCGCAGGCGTACCCTGCCGCTCCCCTGCGGTATGTGTGGCCGCTGCTCCTCTTTGCCGTAGGGTTCTTCCTCGTGATTCCCACGGAGACCCAAGAGCGCACCTATGTTCAGGTCGACACCTGGGACACCTTCCTCAGCGTGTTCCCCAATAGCATCAGTGTATGGCTCAGGACCGTGCAAAAGGCCCACGTCATCCAGCACAAGGTCACCGGGGTGTGTGCGATGCTGGCGGGCGGTATCGAGGGGAGCAGGGCCTTGGAATGGTTGTCCGCGCCACAGTGGCGGTGGGCTCTGCCGCTCCTCACCATCGCTGCCGGCCTCGCAATCGGCGTGCATGGCGGGACACACCAGCACCTTCCCCGCCTCGTCGAACAAGCCCATCACTGGATCCTAGGAGGGGCCTTGGTGTTGGGGGGTACGGTTCATGCGATCGCGATCGGGCACGTGCCCGCACGTCCAATCTGGCAGCGAGTGCTCCCGGCGCTCGTGTTGGTCGCGGGCTTAGATTTGGCCCTCTTCTATCGACTACGCTAGATCGCGCTCGCGTCGCGGAACGCAAATTGGTCGGGTGCGGGCCTCAGGGCCTGCGGCTGATGCGCGGGTCCGTGAGGCGGCACCAGGCATTGCCACTCATTTGCTTGCGCCCCATCGAGAGCGTAAGTTCGCCCCGTAACTTCCTCGACAACGGAGGGTGTCATGCGCTACTTCGTCTCTTGCTGCTGCGCTGCCGTTCTGGTCGGCTGCGCCAAATCGGAGCAGCAGCCGGCCAAGGATACGACGGCCGCGGCCGCTCCCACGCCGCCGGTCGGCATCGCGCTTGCGGATGTCGCCGGGAAGTGGGCGATGACTACAACGACCGAGAAGGGGGACAGCACGCTAGTGAAATACGAATTGGTTGCCACCGGCGACACCACCGGCTGGACATTCAACTTTCCGAAACGGAAGCCGGTGCCGGCGCACGTCGCGGTCGGCGGCGACAGCATCGTTCTCGAGGCGGGTCCGTACGAGAGCGTGCTGCGCAAGGGTGTCCAGGTCACAACCCACAGCGTGGCTCGCCTCCAGGACGGCAAGTTGGTGGGCACGACCGTCGCGCGGTATGCCACGCACGGCCCCGACTCGCTGCGCAACCTAAGGCTCGAGGGCACCCGCGCGCAGTGATGGAGCGCAGGTCCTTGCGCGGTGTCAACGCGCCCCGGCCCCCTCTGTGGCTCCGGCGAGCGTCGCGACGCGCAGAAGGGGGTTGGCCGCGTGCGCCACAGACAGCACGGCGCCCAGCACGTCACTCGTCGGCACCTGGGACCTTGTCGGATTCACTGACATGGGGGCATCCGCGGTAACGACCGGCACCTGCGAATTCCGAGCTGACGGCACATTTGAAGTCAACGGGACGATCACCTTTCCAGGCGAGCCTACCGAGTCCCTCGTCATTGATGGCAGCTATGTTCAGAGCGGCAGCACTGTCGTGTTGACGATCGGTGCCCGGACCGGCAACTGGACACTCACGGCCAGCGGCAATGAGGTAACGCTCACGGAGAATGCACCACCACCCGCGAACAGCATTACGCTGAGTCGCACTCCGTAGTGCTCGCGGCCTTATCTCAGGCGACACTCTCACGGCGAGGGCGCATGAGATCCACCAGGAACCCGGGCAGATTCGCAGGCCTACTGTATGTACTCACCTCAATAGTTGGCTTCTTCGCGATGGGCTACGTCCCCGGGAAGCTGATCGTGGACGGAAACGCAACGGCGACGGCCAGCAACATCGCGGCCCACGAGACGCTCTTTCGCCTCGGCATCGCGGGCGGACTCATCGGCCAGGCCGGTTTTATCTTCGTGGCCCTGGCTTTGTACGATCTGCTCAAGGGGGTCAACCGGCGGCAGGCCTCGCTCATGGCGACATTGATCGTGGTCTCGATTCCGATAGCCTTTCTGAATGAGCTGAACGCAATTGCTGCCCTCATTCTTGTGCGCGGGGCTGATTTCCTGACCGCATTCGAAAAGCCTCAGCGCGATGCTCTGGCTATGCTATTCATCAATCTGCATGGTCACGGGTTTGGTGTCGCCGAGATATTCTGGGGTCTTTGGCTCTTTCCGCTCGCGCTGCTGGTGTACCGGTCGCGATTCCTGCCGCGGTTCCTGGGCGTCTGGCTCGCCATCGCCGGCTTCGCCTGGGTGATGCTGAGCCTTACGGGCGTACTGTTGCCGCAATACGAGGACAAGGCGTACACGGTCTTCCAGCCCGCTTTCTTCGGGGAGATTGCGTTCATGCTGTGGCTCGTGATCAAGGGTGCCAAGCCACCAGCGGACGCGACGGGCTCATCGTTGGCGGCTGTCGCGAGCCCGCCTAGCTCGGGCGGGGCATCGGCTTGATCACACGGGGTGGATGCGTGATCGACCACACGTAAGCGGCGACGGCGCGGACATCCTCGTCCGGCATGTTTGTCCAGCCCCGCATTGGCATCGGCTTACGCGTCCAGGTCTCGTGGGCCGGAATGCCGCGCTTGATCTGCTCGATGAGCCACTCGTAGGTGCCGGGTCCGTGCAGCCAGAGGGCGCCGGTAAGGGCCGGCCCGTCGCGCGTCCCCTGGGCGTTGTCGCCGTGGCAGGCGGCGCAGTTCGCCGACCCGTGAAACAGGTGCCGGCCCCAGGCAATGGTACTATCGGTCACGCCGGGCGGTCGGCTGGGGGGCTGCTGGGCGGCCGCCGGGGCGGCGCCTAGCATCAGCCACGCAACCAGCCATCGGCGGCGGAGGCGCAACATGGACATAAGGAAACCCCTCTCGGTTTCCTCCTAGACTAGCCCCTCAAGGATGAAGAAGGGCTGAAGCCGGATGGAAGGTTTGGCCCAAAAGAAGGGAGGCCACGAATCAATTCGTGTCCTCCCCCATTTCCCACGTGAACCTCGAGCCCGTCAGGCCGTAGCCGGGACGAAGCTCCGCGTCGGGTCCACACCGCACCCGGTCCACACGGTCTTGATGTAGCCACCCTCAGGCAGCGTCCAGTGGATCTCACCCGACGTGATCTTCCGGTCGGTGGTACACGAGGCGTCCCAGACCAGTGGAGTCACGGTGGTGACGGTGAAGACGCGGATAAGAAGGCCGCGGGTCCAGGTGAAGGTGCCGCTTTGGGTGAAAGTGCCATTGGGGAGCGGCTGGCCCAAGACCAGGGTCGCACCCTGCGCAGGTGTAAAGCTCAGGCTGAGGTCGTGGACGACGGTAGCGTCAGCCCGGTAGGGTCCGCTGCGCACCACGGTAATGTTGTTGGTCAGGGTGACGCCGTTGGCATCCCCCGAGAGGGTGCGGGTGCCGTTCCGCCTGGCGGTGTAACTCCAGGTCGCGCTGGCGTTCGTCAGCCTGAACTGGAAATCGGTGAGGGTCGCGAGAAAGTTGAAGTCCGCCACATTGAGGGTCGGGTCGCTGATAGCGACCGTCCCGGTGACCTCCAGGGTGCCCCCCCGAAATCCCGTGAAGCTGCAGGCCGGCAGCGCGAAAGTGAAAGTCGCGTTGTCCGGAGCGCCATCAGCGTCGGTGTCAGTCGTGTTGTCCACGGTGGCGCAGCCGGCCCCGGGCGGCATGTACAGGGCCGAGAGTCCTCCCGCAGAATGCCCGGCAACCACGCCGAACGCGGCTCCGTCGCTGGTGAGAGAGCCGACCGACTGGTCGACTTCATCGGCGGAAGCGTCGGCGATTTCGCTAGTCTCGGCTGCTGTGAGGGTACCGTTCAAGGGACTCGTGTAATCGCTGCACCCTAGCATCCCCAGCACCAGCAGACTGCCCGCAACGGCCGAGGCCTTTGCGGCCCAGTGAGTTCGGCCCATTGGTACACTCCTTTCAAGATCGGGTCACGAGTCGCTTTTCGAAGGTGTGTTGCCAGGCGCTGCGCTCGCTTGTGCCGGAGCATTTCAAGTTTGGGGCCTTATTGGGAGACCGAGATCGGAAGGAGAAGTGGGGGAGTGAATCCTCGTCAGGGCAGGCGCTCCCGGTAGCGTTGGCTCATCGGTACCTGAGTGCCGTCGGCCAACAGGACCCGGTACCCTCCTCCGCCGAGGCTGCGGAGCTCGCGCACCCGATCCAGCGCCACGATGGCGGAGCGGGCCGTCGAGCCACGCCGTGCCGTCTGCTCCACCCCACCCACTGGGGCAGCGAGGCGTGAGCCGCCAGGTGCCGGAACCGGCGGCTCCCCGAGCGATGGAAGGGTGGGGTAAGCGCGTCTTGCGAACCCTTCCGGCGAGCGGTAATTCTGACGGGGAAACCTCTGAAGTCCCCCACCTTTGGAGACCCCGTGCTTCGCCCTTTATCGATCGTCACCCTGGTCACCGGTGTGGCCGCGGCCCTGTCCTTCGCCTGTTCTGGTACGTTCGAGCCGACGACCGCCTTCTCCCGCACCCCGGATCAGTCGTCCTCGCAGAGCGCCAATGTCCCCACGTTGACACCGCAGTCGAGCGGCACGACCAGCCGCTTGCAGGCGGTTAGTCCGGTCAATGCTCAGATCGTTTGGGCCAGCGGGGTGAATGGCACCTTCGTCGTTACGACGAACGGCGGCCAGACTTGGCGGGCCGGGGTCGTGCCCGGCGCAGAGGCGCTCGAGTTCCGCGATGTCCACGGGGTCAGCGCCAAGGTTGCCTACCTGATGGCGGCCGGCTCCGGGACCGACTCACGGATCTACAAGACCGGGGATGGGGGAGCCACCTGGACGCTGCAGTTCACCAATCAGGATCCGAACGCGTTTTACGACTGCTTCGATTTCTGGAACCCGAATCACGGCATCACCTTCTCTGATGCGGTGCCCCAAACCGGCGGCGGACTGCGGTTCCCCGTCATCGAGACCACGAATGGTCAGACCTGGCACGACATCGGCAACCGCCTGCCAACCCCGCTGACCGGGGAGGCGGGGTTCGCCGCCAGCGGAACCTGCCTGGCAACCCAGGGAGGCCAGCGCGCCTGGATCGCCACCGGGGGCACCGCCACCCCCAGGGTTCTGGTCACCACCGACGGGGGGAAGAGTTGGAACGCCTACAACACGCCGCTCGTTGGCGGTCCCGCGGCAGGCGGAACGACCGTCGCCTTCCGGGACCGGTTCCACGGAATCATTGCCGGCGGAGACCTGGCCTCCCCCACCACCGCACCTGCTCCGCGGGAGAGGGTCGCCGTGTCCAGCGACGGGGGGCAGACCTGGTCCCTCGTCACGCCGCCGCCGCTTTCGGCGTCGAATGACGGAGACTTCGGCGGCACCGTGTTTGGGCTGAGCTACGTGCCGGGCATGGGACACCAGACCGTGGTGGTCACCGGCCCCGGCGGCACCGCCTGGTCCTCGAATGAAGGTCGAACCTCGTGGAACCTCATATCCGGTCTGAAAGGCTTCTGGGCGGTGGCATTCGCCAACCACAAGGCCGGATGGCTGGTCGGAACTGGGGGGCGGATCATCAAGGTCAGCTTCTGAAAGGGGCCGTCCGACCGCACGATGTAATCGTGCTCGGCCTCGGCGGGATGGGCAGCGCTACGCTGTTCCATCTCGCCCGCCGGGGTCTCCGGGTGCTGGGTCTCGAGCGCTACGACCTGCTGCACGAGCACGGCTCCTCCCACGGCCTCACCCGCATCATCCGCTTGGCATACTGGGAGCACCCAACCTACGTGGCCCTCCTGCGGCGCTCGTACGAGCTGTGGCGCGAGCTGGAGGGCCTCGCAGACGAGCAGCTCCTCTACATCACCGGTAGCGTTGATGCCGGCCCCCCGAGCGGCATGGTCTTCAAGGGCGCGCTCAACTCCAGCCAGCTGCATGGCTTGCCGCACGAAGTCATGGACGGGAGAGAGCTGCACCGGCGTTTCCCCGGCTACGGGCTTCCGGCCGAGCTGCAGTGCCTGTACCAGCCTGACGGCGGGTTCCTCCTGCCCGAACGATGCAATGTGGCCCACGTTGCGCAGGCCCAGGCGGAGGGCGCCGAAACCCATTTCCGGGAGCCGGTGCTCGAATGGGGCGCGGCCGGGGGCAGGGTCTGGGTGCGGACGACGAGAGGTCGCTACGAGTCCGGGCGGCTCGTGATCTGTGCCGGACCCTGGGCCGCCAAGCTGATCCCCGAGCTGAACGGACTGGCGGTGGCGGAGCGGCAGGTGCTGGCGTGGCTCCAGCCGACTCGGCCCCAGCTTTTTCAGCTGGGAGCCTTTCCGGTTTTCAATCTGGAGGTGGAGGAAGGGCGCTACTACGGCTTCCCCAGTTTCCTGGTGCCCGGCTTCAAGTTCGGGAAGTACCACCACCGGGGAGAGGTGGTAGATCCCGACGGGGTGAGCCGGGAGCCGGACCAGGACGATGAGGAGCTACTCCGAGCCTTTGCCCGCCGGTATTTCCCCGAGGGCGCCGGCGCGACGCTGATGCTCAAGTCCTGTCTCTTCACCAACAGCCCGGACCGGCACTTCATCCTGGATCTGCACCCGGACCACCCCGAGGTCGCCATCGCCGCGGGGTTTTCCGGACACGGCTACAAGTTCTGTAGTGTGGTGGGCGAGATAATGGCTGATCTGGCGCAGCGGGGTGAGACGAAGCACGACATTGGGTTTTTCGGGCTGAAGCGGTTTCCTCGCCCGCCCTTGCCGACCCGCCTGCCGGGCGGAATATTCTGCCAGCCCTGACAGGCGCTCCCCATCCATGTCGACTTCCGAGCGCGGGTCCCCCAGACCGCTCTCGATCGCACGTCGCCCCCAACCTTGTGAGGTGAGCGATGGCCCCGACCGAACTGAACAGGGAACAGCAGATCCAGCAGGATGTGAAAGACCTGCATCGGCTGGGCTATGCCCAGCAGCTGTTCCGGGAGATGGGCGGATTCTCGAACTTCGCCATCTCCTTCTCCATTATTTCGATCCTGACGGGCGCCATCCTGCTCTACGGCTACGGTCTCAAGTTCGCCGGGCCCATCATCAACACCGTCGGCTGGCCGCTGATCAGCGTGCTCACGCTCTGCGTCGCGGCGTCGATGGCGGAGCTGGCATCGGCGTACCCGACGGCGGGAGGGCTGTACTTCTGGGCCTACCGGCTGGGTGGCCGGTGCTGGGCGTGGACCACCGCGTGGCTCAACATGATCGGCCAGATCACGATCACGGCTGGCATCAACGTTGCCGCCGCGATCTACATCATTGGGGCCGTCACGCGCATCTTCAATGTCCCAGCGGACGCCGCCGTCCCGATCTTCGGGTCCACCACGAGCTGGTACTTCCAGATCTTCGTGATGGTGCTGATCATGATTCCCCAGGTGCTCATCAACATCCAGGGCATCCGGCTCACGGCCAGACTCAACGATTTCAGCGTCTACTGGCACATCATCGGCGTCGCCGTGATCGTGGCACTCCTGATCTTTCTCGGCCAGCACCACAACAGCCTGAGCTTCATGTTCTCGAGCCAAGGCTCGGTGAACCCGCTCGACGCCTCATCGGTCGATCTCGGCAAGGGCACGCCAGAGCCGGCGCTGGTGTTCGGCAACTTCAAGTTCGCGTCGCCGCTGTTCGCGCTGGTCCCGGGCCTGACGGAGCTCTACCGTGCGGCGCCGTTCCTGCTGGTCTTCCTGCTCGCGACCCTGCAGGCACAGTGGACCTACACCGGCTACGACGCGTCGGCACACGTCGCGGAAGAGACGGTCATGGCGCGGCTCAACTCCGCCTGGGGCGTCTTCCTGTCGGTGGCGGTGTCGGCGGTGGTAGGGTACATCGTGCTTCTGGCGCTGACTTGGTCGATCCCGGAGGGGAAGGTCGCCGAGACCGCGGCCGACGCCTACCCGGTGCTGTACATCGTCTACAACAACCTGTCGAGCTTCTTTGCCAACGTGGTGGCGATCATCATCGGCGTGGCGATGTGGCTCTGCGGCCTCGCCTCGATCACGTCGATGGGGCGGATGTGGTACGCGTTCGCCCGCGACGACGGGATGCCGGGCTCGGGGCTCATCAAGCAGGTGAGCCCGAAGTACCGGACTCCGGTCTGGTCAATCGTCATCACCAGCGTGCTCGCGGTGCTGATCTGCATCTACGCGGCTGCGTTCTTCGTGGTGACGTCCATCAGCACCATCACGCTCTACTTGGCGTACATGTTCCCGATCTATCTCAATTGGCGGAATAAGCGCCGCCGCCAGGGAGAATTCACCACCCGCGAGACGGCGCCGTGGAGCATGGGCAAGTGGGGGCCGCTGGTGAACGTGATCGCGATCGTGTGGGTGCTGATCATTTCGGTGATCTTCAGCCTGCCGCCGAACGAACTGGTGCTGTGGACCATGCTGGGCCTTGCGGTCGTGCTCGCCCTCTACTGGCAGCTGTCGGCCAAGAAGAGCTTTGTCGGTCCCACCAAGACCGACGAGGCCGCGCTCCGCAAACTCGAGGCGGCGTTCGCGCCCGGGGCAGCGGGCTAAGCAGACACATGCAGCCTCTGCTCATTGGGAACCGGCGCCCGGCGGGCGCCGGCACGATCAGTGTTACCGAGCCCGCCCGTGCCAAGCCTATGGCCGAGGTGGCCTCCGCGGGGCCGGCGGAATTAGATCAGGCGGTTGCCGCGGCGAGCCAGGCCTTTCCCGACTGGTCGGAAAAGACCGCTGTGGCTCGGGCGGAGATCCTGTTTCGCTTTTCGGACGTGGTGCGGGCCCACGTGGAGGAGTTGGCGACGCTCGAGGCCCGCAACGTCGGCAAACCCATCGGCGACGCGCGCTGGGAAGCGAACCACGTCGCCGACACCCTGCGGTATTACGCCGGCGCCGCCGACAAGTTCTTTGGGGAAACCGTACAGACTGCCAAAGCCGGTCTCGACATCACGCTGCGCCAGCCCCTTGGCGTGGTGGGATTGATCGTGCCCTGGAACTTCCCCATGGTGATCGCAACCTGGAAGCTCGGCCCCGCTCTGGCCTGCGGTAACACCGTCGTCCTGAAGCCGGCCAGCCTGACGCCGCTCAGCGCGCTCCGCCTGGGCGAGCTGGGTCTGGAGGCGGGGCTTCCACCGGGGGTGCTGAACGTGATCCCTGGCCCGGGGGCAAAGATCGGCCAGCAGATGTCGGCCCATCCTGACATCGCAAAGATCGCATTCACCGGCGAGACCGAGACGGGCCGGCGGATCATGGCCACCGCCGCCCAGACCATCAAGCGGGTATCGCTGGAGCTGGGCGGCAAGTCGCCCAACATCATCTTTCCCGACGTGGACATCGAAGAGGCCGCCAAACACGCCTGCGCCTCGGTGTTTGCCAACGCGGGCCAGGACTGCTGCGCCCGCGCTCGGGTGATCGTCGAGCGTAAGGTGTACTCGAAGCTGGTCGAGGCGATGGCCGCCGTCGCCACCACGATGCGGGTGGGCGACCCGCTGGATGCGAAAACCGAGATGGGGCCCGTCATCTCCGCCGGCCAGCGCGAGCGCACCGAGAACTACATCGCCCTGGGCAGGCAGGAGGGCGCGCGCCAGGTCTGCGGCGGGGAGCGACTCGAGGGCGACGGCTATTTTCTTCGGCCGGCGATCTTCGCCGACGCCAGGCCCGGCATGCGGATCGTGGATGAGGAGATCTTCGGGCCGATGGTGGTCGTCATTCCCTTCGACACCGAAGCCGAGGCGATCGCCATCGCCAATGACTCGATCTACGGCCTGTCAGGGTCGCTGTGGACCAACGATCTCAAGCGGGGTCTCCGGGTCGCCCGCGCGGTGCGCACCGGGGTCTTGTCGGTCAACTCTTCGTCCAGCGTCCACCTGCAAGGCCCGTTTGGGGGGTTCAAGCAGTCGGGTTTGGGACGCGAGCTGGGAATGCATGCGATGGAGCATTATACCGAGCTGAAGAACATTTATTTCGAGACGAATTAGAGAGGGACCCCCCCCGTGAAGACGATCTCTCCTGCCGAGCTGGAGCAGATGGCGACGGCCGGCAGCGTGGATACCGTGCTGGCCGTGTTCCCTGATCAGCAGGGCAGGCTGGCCGGGAAGCGTTACACGGCTCGCACCTTTCTGAGCCAGGCCCGCGAGGGATGGGAGGGGTGTGACTACCTCCTCGGCTGCGATCTCGAGAACGAGCCGCTCCCGGGGTACAGCTCGTTCTCCTGGGAGCAGGGCTACGGCGACTTCATGGTCCGCCCCGATCTCGACACCCTGGTCCTGATTCCGTGGCTCGACCGGACCGCCATGGTACTGGGTGACATCGAGGGCAAGAACCACAAGCCGCTCCCGGTGGCGCCCCGTCAGATCCTGCAGGCGCAGGTGCGCCGCGCCGAGCAGATGGGTCTCACGATCCGCGTTGCATCCGAGCTCGAGTTCTACGTATTCAACGACAGCTACGAACAGGCGGGGGCCCGGCGCTACCAGGAGCTGGACACGGCCGGCAAGTACATCCAGGACTATCACATTCTGCAGACCAGCAAGGAAGAGAAGCTGATGCAGCCCCTGCGCCGGTATTTCGACGCGCTCGGCTTCGATGTGGAGAACTCGAAGGGCGAATGGGGCCCGGGACAGGAGGAGCTCAACCTCGGCCACGAGGAGCCGGTGGAGATGGCCGACCGACACAGCATCTTCAAGCACGGCGTGAAGGAAGTGGCCGCGCTGATGGGGATGTCGGTGACCTTCATGGCCAAGTGGAACACCAATTTCGCCGGCAACTCCTGCCACGTGCACAGCTCGATCTGGGACAAGAAGGCCGGCGACCCCCTCGGCTGGGACCCGAAGGGGCCGGCCCACATGTCGGCCAAGCTAGGGGCCTGGACAGCGGGGCAGCTGGAGCTGGGACGCGAGCTGAGCGTATTCTATGCGCCGTACGTGAACAGCTACCGCCGCTACCAGGCGGGCACGTTCGCGCCGACCCGCCTGGTGGCGGGCATCGACAATCGGACCTGTGGCATCCGGATCCTGGGACATTCGGCCAAGGCGATCCGAGTGGAAAACCGCTGTCCCGGCGCCGATGCCAACCCCTACCTGGCGTTTGCCGCCACGATCGCGGCCGGTCTGTACGGGATCGAGCAGGGCCTCAAGTTCGAGGGACTCTACACCGGCAACGCCTACGCCGATCCCACGGTACGTGAAGTGCCCAAGACGCTCTATGAGGCGGTCGAGCTGCTGGCGGGCTCGAAGGCCGCGCGAGCCGCTTTCGGCGATGTCGTGGTAGACCACTACGTGAATACCGCCTGGCAGGAGCAACGGGTCTACGATCGGCGGGTGACGGATCTGGACCTGCAACGGAATTTTGAGCGGGCGTGATGTGTCGGAGGTACTCCTAATGTCTCGTCTCGAAGGTAAAGTGGCGGTCATCACCGGTTCTGGCGGTGGACTCGGCGCCGAGGCCGCCAGGCTGTTTGCTCGTGAAGGTTGCGCGGTGGTGGTGAGCGACATGGAGACAACCGCCGGCGAGCGCGTCGTGGGAGAGATCAAGGCTGGAGGCGGCAAGGCGGTGTTCATCGCGGCTGACGTCCGCTCCAGCGCCCAGGTCGAGGCCCTCTACGCCGGTGCCCGGAAAGCCTTCGGCAAGGTCAACGTGCTCTACAACAACGCCGGAGTCTCCCCGGGTGACGACGACGGCGTCGTGAACACCCCGGACGAGATCTGGGACCTGGTCCTCGATATCAACGTCAAGGGCGTGGCCCGATGTTGCCGGGCCGGCATTCCGTATCTGCGGGAGGCGGGCGGCGGCTCCATCATCAACGTGGCGAGCTTCGTGGCGACAGTGGGGGCGGCCACGCCGCAAATCGCCTACACGGCATCGAAGGGGGCCGTCCTCTCCATGACCAGGGAGATCGCGGTCATTCACGCACGCGAGCGGATCCGCGCCAACGCGCTCTCCCCCGGCCCGGTGCGGACCGCTCTCCTCGAGAAGTTCCTCTCCACCGAAGAGAAACGGCAGCGCCGGCTGGTGCACATCCCCATGGGCCGTTTCGGCGAACCTCGCGAGATCGCCCAAGCCGCCCTGTTCCTCGCCTCGGACGAATCGTCCTACATCACGGGAGCCGATTTCCGGGTGGACGGGGGGATCACGGCCGCCTACGTGACGCCGGAGGGGATGCCCACGTAACGCGCGGCTCCTTCAGTGGTCGGCTCACAAATCCCGCCACTTTCACCGACTCATCCGCCGTATGTCCGCCTGAATCGCCGCCGGCGAGACCGGCCCTCCCAGAAATTCCTCAATCACCTCCCGCGTCGGCCGCTCCAGGCCGAAGCGGTAGAGCCGAGGCGCCATCCAGCGGTACCAGGTCGAGTCTCCGGCGCTGAAAGGTCCGTGCAGCTCCCGGGTGCGAGCCCGTATGGCCGCGATGAGAATGGCCCCGGCAGCGTAATTCATCATGTAGCCGGGCGCGTCGATGAGCTGGGCCCGCATGGCCCACCAGGAGAGCTCCGGATGAGGGCGGATCCTGAGATAGTCGCGGGTGAGGGCGGTCCATACCTCGTTCGGATCGGCCCGGGGATCCCGCAGCATGCGCAGCTCGAAGAGTGCCCAGGCGACGTCGAGCAGGATCCCGCCATAGCGACCCCGGAGCCCGTCGGCCAGGGGCACCGAATCACCCAGCCAGCGTTGCTGCCAGACCGGCTCGTACACATCGAGGGCGACAAAGTCGGCCACCGCCTCGGTGAACGGATCGCTGTCGGGCCAGTCAGCGTAGGCCGGACGAGTCCGGATGGCGGCGATGTGCACCGCGTGGCCGGTCTCATGCAGCAGCTCGTTGAGGTTGTCCAGGCCGCCGGTCCGGTAGGTGGCGAACACCCACGGCTCACCCGGCTGCCACTTGCCGTTGATGAATCCGGGCCGGGCTCCGAACGTGGTATAGGCCACCGGAGTCTTGCCCGCGCGGGGCGCCAGGTCGTACTGCACCCGGAGCGCCTTCACGTCGGCGCCAAGCGACCGGTAGACCTTCTGGTTGAGCTCGGCGAGCCGCTCTCGTGAGATCCGGGAGCTCAGGACTCGGCTCGCTCGCCCGGTGATGTAGTACCAGTCCCACGGCTCAACTGAAGAATCGGGGTTGACCGCGCGCCAGGTGGTGAGCAGGCCGACCAGCCAGCTCTCCAGCGAGTCCGGCGGCACTCCCGAGGCGCGGGCCTGCTCGGCGGCGGGGGATTTGTTGCTTCCCCGTTGCCGCGCCTCTTCCGCGATCAGCCGGCGGTAGGGACTGGCTGGCTCGTTGTTCCGGTTTACGCTGCGCCACACGGGATCGAGCGCGAGAAACAGCCGCCGCCGGCGATCGGGGTCGTCGGAGCGGCCCATCGCCGACAGAACTGTGAGGCGGTCGAGGGTGTCGGCCTGGAAGACGACGTGCGATTGGGCCCAGCCGTAGCAGGCGTAGAGCCGTTGCCGGAGCGAGTCCAGTCCGTTCTTGACCGCGGCAACCGCGCTCGGGTCGTAGCCGCAGTCCGGTGGCGAATGAGCGCCGGTTGCTTCCGGACGAAGCGGATAGGCCATCGAATCGAGGTCTCGTGCCAGGGTGCGACGCATGACTCCGAGCGCTCGAGCGTCGTCCTTCCGGAGCGTAGCCGAGTCGATCGCTGCCAGCCGGGATGCCAGCTCTTTCCTCGCTCCGTTGTAGCCCAGGATCATCGTGGCCATCGGCGTCGTATCGCGGATCCCGGTCCGGCCGGCGGCAATCGAAACGTCGATCCGGTCGCGGGCGGTGCGTACGTCCGCGTAGAGCGATTCGACCCTGCGTAGCTGCCCGTCGGTCGGAGCGATCGGTGCGGGTGGAGTACTGCAGGCAACCAGCATGGGCGCGAGCAGCGCCGGGAGGTAGATACGGAGGGGGTAACTCACGGAGCCCAGAAGATAGCGCCGGCAAATGCCGGCGCCCAATTCGTCTTCCGGTGTTGATTCAGGCTGGCTTGATCAGCGCTGTCCTCAGACCGCAACCCGATTGACCCGGGCCTCGGCGATAGTCGTCAGCTTCCGGTCGGTCGCCTTCTCCTCCTCGAGGGTCTGCTGGAGCACATCGGCGCAATCGTTTCTTCCCAGCTGGCGGGCCCAGGCGATCAGGGTGCCGTAGCGAGCGATCTCGTAGTGCTCGACTGCCTGTGCCGCTGCGAGTGCCGCCGCGTCAAGCACCTCTGGGTCACGGACGTCGCCCAGGATCTCCTCGGCCTCGTCCACAATGCCATCGATCGCGGGGCAGGTGACCGCCTTGGCCGGCTGGCCGTGCATCTGGAAGACCTTCTCCAAACGCTTGACCTGATTCTTGGTTTCGCCAAGGTGAGTCTGGAACCCCTGCTTGAGCTCCGGATCGGTGACCTTGTCGATCATCTTGGGGAGCGTCTTGGTGATCTTCTGCTCGGCGTAGTAGATGTCCTGCAGGGTATGGACGAACAGATCGTCCAGCGTCTTGATCGGCTTTGAAAGGAAACCCATGGTATCACTCCTGTTGCAAGGATTGCCGCCAGCGACAATGCTCCGCCGGCGGGCCGTTGGTTGTAGGAGGATGCATTGTGGGTTCATGAGCGGATTGGAACCGTGAGCGGGCTCACGGCGAAGACCTAACCACTGCAGTAGAAGGATGTTTCTTTAGGACGCGTCTTTCGGGGTCGGCTGGAGCGCCTGTCGCAGGAGCACCAGCGAATCTCCCCGCACCGTCAGGTGGACGATCAGAACCTGGGAGGGACAGCAGTTGGGGTCCCGGTCGCCGTAGAAGCCGGCTTCGCCCCGGAGGGTCTTCGGATCGATGCGCACCCCGTGCCGAATCCGGCCTTCGAAGCCGCGCGGCAGCTGATCGAGCCACGCCTGCCAGACCGGGAACCAGCGGCCGTCCGGGTGCCGCAACAGGAACTCCTGGCCACAGCCCCCGGTGCCGTTGACGCACTGCATGACGCTGAGCAGCGTGCCCCCGCGAGCAGGGGCCAGCTCCGGGGTGACGGACCGCCAGATGGCGTGGTCACCGGTCTCGAAGCGGCCGTGCCACATCGGTATTAAACTGCCCGGGCTCGCGGCCTTGAACAGCACGACCTCCTCTTCCATCGCGGTGTCGCGCGCTCCTGCCGCGCGGCTCGAGTCCTCGGCCGTGTAGACCGAGGTCCAGATGTAGTGGGCCGCCATCCAGTGAGGTTGCGCGGTGGAGTCGACCGGGCCGAAGGAGGCGACCCGGCAGCTACTGGCAATCAGCGAATCCCCGTGGGGGCCCTGGATCTCCTCGCTCTCTTCGTCCTTCGGCAATTGGACGCACACCTTCCCGGCCTGGGTCGCTGGAACGGCGTCGTGTGCTGGAAAGAGTCCCAGCCAGGCCTCGCGCAGAAGGCTGTGACGCGAGTCGTCCCGCGCCGGAATGGTCTGTGCGGTCAGCAACGTCACCTGGAAAACCGAGGCAATCACAAGCACCGCTGGTCCGAGGGTCCTCATGTCAGCGCCTTCATCAGCCGGTACATGAACTCGACCCCTTCGTAGAACG
The DNA here is from genome assembly GCA_041500125.1 of Gemmatimonadota bacterium. Lineage (GTDB taxonomy): Bacteria > Gemmatimonadota > Gemmatimonadetes > Gemmatimonadales > GWC2-71-9 > CAVVWJ01. The sequence goes on along the minus strand of JBGQLP010000050.1, from coordinate 4,466 downwards.
ATTGTATCGACACCCGCTCGTCCTTTCCGTGCGATCGCACATCGTCGATGTCATAGAACACACCGGAGATGCCGTAGACCGGATATCCGGCCAGGCGAAAGCGGCGGCCGTCGCTGGACCAGGGATCCATCACCGGAAGCACGATCACGCCGGGCCACATGCTGCGGGTGACTCGCTCCACCGCGTCCATGACCTCGGGCGAGAGCGGCGACTCGGGGGCGGCTTCACGTTCGCCCAGTTGGGTGACGTGAATCGAAGAGTCGGCCAGCACCCGGATCAGGGTATCCCGAACCTGCTCCGGCGTATCGCCCGGGAGAATCCGGCATTGCACCGTGGCCCGGGCGCGCTGAGGCAGGGCATTCTCCGCATGGCCGGCGTCCAGCATGGTGGCCACACAGGTGTTTCGCATCGAGGAGTTGTACATCGGCACGGCGCTCAGCCGTTCGATGGCCTGCGGATCCGGGGGCTGCCGAGTCACCGCCTGAAGGTCGCGCCCCACGGAATCGGCCACCTGCCCGGCGAGTCGCTGGAAGAAGGTTCGCGTCGTCGAGGTGAGCCGGACCGGAAAGTCGTAGCGGGAGAGCCGATCGAGCCCTCTCGCCAGGGTGTAGATCGTGTTGGTCTTGGTGGGAAGAGAGCTGTGTCCTCCGGGACCGGTCACTTCCAGCCGGTAGCTGGCGTAGAGCTTTTCACTGGTCTGCACCGGATTGCGGAGCCGGCGTCCGTTCTGCATCTGGGCTCCGCCGGCGTCGGTATTGATCACGTACGCAGCCCGGATCAGATCGGGCCGGTGTTCCGTGAGCCAGGCTGCCCCGTTGTCATCGCCGCCTTCCTCGTCGTCGGTGAGCGCCACGATGATGTCACGTTTGGGGATGTAGCCTTCCCGCTTGAGCCGGAGGAGATTGGCAATGAGATCGGCGGCCTCGTCTTTGATGTCGAGAGTACCGCGGCCGTAGAAGTACCCGTCCTGTTCGGTGAGCTGGAACGGGTCCACCGACCAGTCCTCGCGGCGGGCCTCGACTACGTCGAGGTGGGCAATGAAGAGGATCGGCTTCCCCTTGCCCCGGCCGCGAAGCCGGACCACCAGGTTCTGCTTCTTCGGCTTGGGCCCGGCCAAGGTCACGTCGGCGGCGGGAAAGCCTCCGGCCTTGAGCCGCCAGGCCAGCGCCTCCGCGGCCGGGGTGGCACCCGAGTCGCCCACCGTGTTGATCTCGATCAGTTCTTTGAGGATGTCGCGCGCCCGCTGCTGCTGCGCCGGCGGCGGAAGTGTGTGGCTGCTCTGGCCGGTGACGGCACGGGGAAGCAGGGTCACCACGGCCGCCAGCGCGAGAGGCAGACGATTCATCGACACGAGCTAGCGGGCTACAGGGGCCGCGGGCCGCGGCAGCATCTGGGCGTTCCACCGGCTGAACTGTTGGCGCAAGGAATTGAGCCTCTCAGGTTGGTAGATATCGAGATTGGATCCTTCACCGGGATCATTGGCGATATCGAAGAGCAATTCGTCTTGGTCGATCCTGAGGTATTTCCAAGGTCCTTCGCGGGCCGCGTCCTGCTTCCGGGTTCGCCAGTAGAGCGTACGATCGAAACGGACCGGCCGTCCCTGACAGAGGGGCAGCAAGTCTATCCCGTCAAGCGGATACTGCGGATCCGCACTGGTTCCTCCTAGGGCCAGCATGGTGGCCGACCAGTCCATGGTGATCACGGTCTGATCGGTGGTGCGCCCGGCCGGTACTCTCCCCGGCCAGCGTGCGATGGCGGGCACTCGGATGCCGCCCTCCCGGAGCGAGACCTTGGCATCGCTGGCTGGCCAATTGTAGGAGTAGCGCTCGCCCCCGTTGTCGCTGGTGAACACGACGAACGTGTCGCGACTCTGACCGGCAGCCTCGAGCGCCCCGAGCAGCCGGCCGACGCCCTCGTCCAGGCGCCGCACCATCGCGGCAAAGACCGGGAGTGAACCGCCGTCGGCATAGCCCTTCACGAAGCGATCCTTCACCGTGTCGGCGACGGTGCGATAACTCCGGCTCGCCGCGGTGTCACCGGGACCTTCCCAGGGCCAGTGGGGCGCGGTGTAGTGCAGGGCCAGATAGAATGGAGCCGCATGACGCCGGCGGACATACTCGACCGCGCGGTCGGTCAGGAGATCGGTCATGTATCCGGCCTGATCTACCGTGACGTTTCCCTCGTGGAGGTCGAGCTGACCGGAGGGCTCGCGATGGCTGAAGTAGTCCACGCCGCCGCTCAGAATTCCATAAAACTCGTCGAAGCCGTGCCGCAGAGGGCCGTGCTCGGGGAGGTAACCCAGATGCCACTTGCCGATCAGCGCGGTGTTGTAGCCCGCCCGCTTCAGCAGCGAGGCCGGTGTGGGGTGCTCCGGGGGGAGCCCGACACTCTCGTCGCCGTAGGCGAGCGGCTCAACCAGCCCGATAGGAAGGCGCGCGGGATAGCGCCCGGTCATGAGGGCGACTCTGGTCGGAGTGCAGACCGCGGCCGCGGTGTAGTTGCCGGTAAAGCGGAGTCCCTCCCGGGCAAGCCGGTCGAGCTGTGGCGTGCGATAGTCGGGCCGGCCGTAGCAGCTCAGATCACCGTAGCCCAGGTCGTCGGCGAGAATGAAGAGGATGTTGGGAGGCCGCCCCCTCGGCGCCCGGAGCCGGGGGAGCGCGGAAAAGGCGGCCGCCGCGAAACTGGTCTGGAGAAAGCTGCGCCGCGAGGTCATCCGGGCCATGGTGCCTCCCTGGGGGTAGATTTCTGGTTCCTCGAACATTATCTCATCGTGCCATCCAGACCACTGACCCGGCTCCGCAAGCTCTGCCTTGCCCTCCCCGAAGCGCATGAAGTCGAGGCCTGGGGCGAACCCACCTTCCGGGTGCGCAACAAACTCTTCGCCATGTACGCGGCCGCCGGCAATCATCACGGCGGCGGCCGGCCGGCGGTGTGGTGCAAGGCGGGACCCGGCAATCAGGCGTTCATGGTGCGGGCCGAGCCGGAACTCTTCTTCGTGCCGCCGTACGTCGGTCCCAGCGGCCGGATCGGAGTCTGGCTCGACGGCCCGGTGGATTGGGGAGACGTGGCCGATCTGCTGCGGAACTCCTACCGGCTGGTGGCACCGAAGCGGCTTCAAGTTTTGGTTGAAGTATGAACGCAATCCTTCCTGGGATTTACCTATGAAAGTCCAATTGCTGGCTTGCTTAAGTGCTGTTCTTGTGGTCCCGGTTGCCGCCCAGTCGAACAGCGGTCAAGGCTACCACGTGGTGCGGCAGATCCCGCTCGGCGGCGACGGCCGCTGGGATTACGTCACCCTGGACACGGCAGGCAACCGGCTGTTCATCGCCCGGCAGACCCGGGTGATGGTAGTGGACCCGGTCAGCGGCAAGCTGCTGGGCGAGATTCCCGGGCTGAACGGCGCCCACGGCGTCGCCCTTGATTACACCACCGGGCACGGCTTTGCCACCTCCGGGCGCGATGGCCAGGTGCTGATGTTCGACCTGAAATCCCTGCAGGAGCTGGGAAAGGCTCGCGCCGCCGACGATGCGGACGCGATCCTCTACGATCCGGTTTCCAAACACGTGTTCACCTTCAACGGCGACGCCGGATCCTCTACCGTCATCGACCCGGTGACGGGCAAAGCGATCGGCAACTTTGTTTTAGGAGGAAAGCCAGAGTTCGGGGTGAGTGCGGGAGACGGCAAGCTGTACGTGAACATCGAAGACAGTGCCCAGGTCGCGGAGATAGACGCCAAGTCTCAGCGGGTAACCCGCCGGTGGCCGCTAGCGCCCTGTACCGAGCCAACCGGACTGGCCATCGATCGGGCCCACCACCGGCTGTTCAGCGGCTGCCACAGCAAGATCATGGCCATCTCCGACGCCAACGCGGGGAAGATGATCGCGACGGTGCCGATCGGCGAAGGTGTGGATGACGATGCCTTCGATCCTGCTACCGGTCTGGCATTCGCCTCCAACGGCGACGGTACCATCACCGTGGTCCATGAAGACAGTCCCACCAGCTTTCATCCGGTCGCCTCGGTGCCCACCAGCCGCGGCGCTCGAACCATGGCGCTCGACCCACGTACCCATCGGATCTACACCGTGACGGCCGACTTCGGAACCACGCCGGCGCCCACCTCGGCGCAGCCGCATCCGCGGCCACGCGTGGTGCCGGGCAGCTTCAGGCTTTTGGTGCTGGAGCAGTGACGTCTGACTGGGCAGGCGACTACGGGTTGCAGCGCACGTCGAAGGCAACCCGGGAGGCCTGATCGGGGCTGACCATCAGAGTCTGAGGATTGGGGCCGGCGACCTGACATCCCGAGGGAAGCAGCAGCGTAAGCTCGACGGCGCCGGGGGCAAGCCCACTGAGGTTCAGTTGTCCCGAGGGCGGCACGTCCAGGAGCTGGGTGCCTTCCGCCTGCCGGGCGCGGATCCGGAACCGCCCCGGATGGTCATCCCCGATGACGCCGATGAAGAGGAGCCCGT
>JBGQLP010000049.1:0-23468 GCA_041500125.1 Gemmatimonadota bacterium | reverse complement strand
GGTAGCGACCGCCGAGGAGATGCGCACCTACATCTCGATTGCGCTCGACGAGCAGCGCCGCGGCCTTGCGCTGCCCTTTGCGATCATCCACCGAGCGAGTGGTAAGGCCATCGGCAGCACGCGCTACGCCAGCATCGACACGGGGAATCGCCGGCTGGAGATCGGGTGGACCTGGGTCATCCCTGCGTTTCAGCGCACTGCGGTGAATACCGAGGCCAAGCTGCTCCTCCTGACCCATGCCTTCGAGGTCCTGAGGATGCAGCGGGTTGAATTCAAGACCGATGTGCTCAATGAGAAATCACGCAACGCCTTACTTCGCCTGGGGGCGGTCGAAGAGGGCACCTTCCGCAAGCACCTGATCACCGCCTCCGGCCGAGTGCGGGACACGGTCTACTTCTCCATCATCGACACCGAGTGGCCGGCGATCAAGACCAGACTCACGAGCCAGAAGCCTCCCATGCGTTCGTTGCTCTTTGTCCTGTTCCTCACCCTCGCGCCGGCGCTGGGCCTGGCCCAGACTGCGGTGAACCCGGACCTGCTCGCCGATTGGCAGCGCAACCGCACGACGGTGCTCGCCTACATCGATACCATGCCCGACTCGGCCACCAACTTCCGGCCGACCCCAGGCGTCCGCTCCTTTGCTGGGCAATTCGATCACATCGTGAGCACGAATCTGGACGTCGCTGCGGGGGCCCTGCGGTGGCTCAAGGCGGCCCCGGCCCTGGGCGATACTGCCGTGTACCTCCACTACAAGGCCGCGCTCCGGATGCCGCGGCCACCTATGATTACTTCCTGAGCGCGCTGCAGCAGGGGAGCTGCCGTATCTCCGGCTGAACGGGGTCACCCCGCCCGAGTACAAGATGCCGTTCTGAACGGCGGGACGGGCGGACGGGCGGACGTACTACGCTTTGGTTTCCTGTGGCAGCATCATCGACTGGCGGACTTGGCTCGGGCGGTTGCCGGAACACCCCAGTACTCCCGCAGCGAGTGCACGATGACGGGGAGACCCCGGAAGACGCAGAAGCCCACAGCCAGCCAGGCGGTGACCTGGAATACGCTCCACATTGAGGGCAGCGCCAGGGGGAGATTGGTCCCGGGAAAGCCACTCAGCGCTTGGGTCAGAGCCAGGCCGCAAAAGGTCACGACCTTGGTGACCGCGTAGCCGGTTCGCATCAGGGTGGAGCCCACCAGGAATCGACCGAGGGGGGTGCGGTGCTGGGCGAATGGTGCAGTCCCCTTCCCCACCCCGATGCTCCGGAGCGCGTCGGTGAGCGTGGTCCGCGCAATGATGATCAAGGGGATCGCCACCGGAATCATGCGCAGATCGGCAAGGCACACCCACAGGACCAGCTCGTAGGTCCGGTCGGCCGCGATGTCGAGCACGCTTCCAAACAGGCTGGTCTGACCTTTCTTGCGGGCGACTACGCCGTCTACGGAGTCCAGCATCAGTCCCGTAAACAGGAGCAGCACTCCCGCGAGCTGGACCCACGGCGACCCCTGGTACAGAATGAGGACGATGATCAGGAGCAGGGGGAAGCGCGACAGCGTGATCCAGTTGGCCAGCATGAGTTGATCTCCGGTCTGGAGACTACATGACAAAGCTCTTCGGATTCATTGGCGCGACCGCAGGCGGTTACCTGGGATGGTGGATTGGGGCTCCGGTGGGAGTCATGACTGCCTTCATGGTCAGCATGGTTGGAACTGGAGCCGGTATGTACGTCGGCCGGAAAGTGGCTTCGCACTACGAGTCCTAGCGCGTGCCCAGGTACAATCTCCCCTGCCAATGCTCGACCTTGACCGAGCTCCCTCTGCGTCTTCCGTTCAGCGACTCGAGTGCCAGCTTCGCCTTCCGCTTGGAGCCGGTGGCCTCCAGTTGGAAGCGCTCCGCCGGTACCGGGACACCCCCATCGGAATCCCCTGCCAGCCGGGCCGCGAGGTCTCTCAAGTTGAATGGTAGCGAATCGCTGCCAATCCTCACTCCCAGTATCCCGGACAGACTGTCGAACCGAACCTGGACGGTGTCCTGCTCGACGACGATGGGAGTCTTGTCGTAATCCGAAAGCCTGACCATCCAATCGTATCCGCGGATAAGCGTGGCGGGTTCCTGGCGGGCGGAGAGATAGACATAGCCCTCCGCCCGGGCGGAGTACTGCGAGACATAGGGTATGTGGGCGATCGCAAGAATCTGGGCGGCGGCCTTCTCTCGTCTGTCTCGTTGGTCCGGCAACGAATCCCAATCGAGCTTCGGCAACTCGCCCGGGATGGCGGACGCGACCTGGCGTTGCGACCCATGCTCCAGCAGGAACCGCAAGGCGGCGCTGGCTTCGCGGCCGTCCCGCTGGTCGCTGGTGGTCTGCTCACCCGGACGGGACGCGACCAGGCGCGCGAAGCGCCGGGCCTGGCTCGCCACTGAGATGCTGGTGACACTGAGCGGCCCGTACAGCGTGAGAAGCAGCAACGCGGCGAGGGTCACCGGTATTCGTTTGATTCCGCCTTCCTGCCGCAGGCTGTAGCTCGCGGCGATGGCAAGCAGCCAGACTCCCAGGAGGACGCCGAGTAAGCGCATCTCGGTCAGCCCATACGGGAGCACTCGCTTCCAGAACGCCACCAGAAGCACGATCGCGGCGGGAATGAGGCCGACAAAGAGCCAGCGGGTGTAGGTCCGGATCCAGGACTCGCCGGGATCGTCGCGCAGCGGGTGCACCAGGAGGAAGCCGAGCAGTCCGGCAATCGCCACGCTGGTGACTAGCCAGCCGATCCACCCCGACGGCCATTCTCCGCCGGCAACGATCTTGACCAGGTAGGCCAGCAAGAGCAGGAGGTAGATGAAGACCAGCGGGGTCAGGATGTATTGGGCGAAGACCTTGAGCACTCTGGGATAACTGGTATCGTCCACCAGCTCCCGCAGACCGTGGGGCACCTCGGCGAGGAAGATCCAGGTATTGATCACGAAGGCGATGACGAGATAGAGCCGTCCGTAGAGCTCGCCTGGCACATCGACGCCGAAGAGCTTATCCAACGCCACCAGAGCGACAATCAGCCCGAGGTAAAGCACCGCAGAGAAGACAGCGGCTCGGAGAAAGCCGAGGAAGAGCCGCCGGTTGTACTGCCAGAACGCGGAGGTCTCCCGTTCGCCGAGGAAGGGGAGAACCGCCACCAGGACGTGCAGACCCGCGTTGAGCTGGAAATAGCGGATCGCCTCGTGTTTCCGCTCCGGACCAGGCCACACCAGATAAAAGAGACCCAGCAGGGCCACGCCGCAGGCGTTCAGCAGGGCGGCGCGGGGAGCGGACCAGCCGCGCTCTTCGGCAAAGAGCGTGAGCGCCACGGTGAGCGGGAGACCCAGGGCGCCGACCATGGCGAGTCGGGCCCACTCGTGATTAGCGTGGTGGGTCGTGGCGGCGATGGCCGAGGCGGCGGTAAGCACACCAAGACCGAGAGTCCAGGGGAAGCGGCGCAGCACCTCCCCGGCCCGGTGGGATAGGGTAACGAGCGAGGGGAACTGCATCAGGCGGCTCTCAGAGCCAACGCGAGTCCTGAGGCATTGAGGCCGAGCAGCACGGCAAAGCTGTTACGCCTCATTGGAATACGTTCCTGTCCGGCGGAGGATCTCGAGGGTTGGCGGCACCTAGCTGCAAACCTGGGACCATAGGAGCCCCATGCTCGTCCTGGTCAGTGATCTGCACCTCACCGACGAACGCACGGCCCGAAACGTAAACCCGGAGGCGTTCAAACTCTTCGGGGCGGAAGTCGCAGCCACCGCCAGGAAGCGCGGAGCCCGGGAGACCATCCTGGTCCTGCTGGGCGACATCATCGACCTGGTACGCACCGACTATTGGCTGCGGCAGCGCCTCGCTCCGGACGAACGACCCTGGGGTGGGAAGCTGGATCCCAAGACCGGGATGAACTCGGACAGCAAGGCCATCGAGCGCCAGTTTCTCACCATCCTGCAGGACATTCTTGGCTCACCCACCGCGCAGCAGTTCATCATCACATTGACGGAGCTGGAGCGGACCTGCCCCGCCTTCTCGGTGCGCTACGTCGGCAATCAGGATGGCACCGTGAAGATGTACATCAACACCGGCACCTACCTGCCACTCATCACCCAAGCCGAGGATGGGGAGTCGTTCGCCAGCTCGATAGAGATGGTCTACGTCTACCTCTATCGGGTGGATGAGGACCTGGACACCAAACAACCTGGAACTACATCCATGGACATCTGGACCGGCATTCGGAGAAAGCTCTATGGGTGATTCCGGTGCAGTCCGCCGATACATTTTGGGGCCGTGTAGTGGTGAGGAGGGATCTGCTCGAGCTGTTTCTGCTCCTGCTTACTGCCGGCTGCGGTGCCGGGTGGCGACGGATTGATCCCGCGCCGGCGCCAAGCATTGGCGTTGCCTTCCTCGGAATGGCAGCGCTGGGAGCCTTACTTTGCTTGAAGTACGGAGCCGACTGAAAGGAACTGAATGCCTGATTCTCAGAACTGGCTAGTGTGGGCCCTCCTCTCCGCGCTCTTTGCCGCGGCCACCGCCATTCTCGCCAAGATCGGTCTCGAGGGAATCGACTCCGACTACGCGACGCTGGTTCGCACCACCGTGATCCTGATCGTGCTCGGCGCCCTGGTCTACACCACCGGCAAGTGGCAGAACCCCACCTCGGTTCCCGGTCGGGCGCTGCTCTTTCTCACGCTCTCGGGGCTGGCCACGGGAGCGAGCTGGGTCTGCTATTTTCGGGCGCTCAAAGTGGGAGAGGCGTCCAAGGTCGCTCCGGTCGACAAGCTCAGCGTGGTGCTGGTGGCGCTGTTCGCGGTAATCTTTCTGGGCGAGCGACCAGCTTTTCGGGACTGGATGGGCATCGCCTGCGTTGGCGCAGGGGTCCTGCTGCTGGGCCTGCGCAGATAGGGATGGTTTCCAGGAGTTCAATCGCCTGATCAAGGGAAGACCAATGCCTCGACTCTCGCGTCGTGCGGTGCTCATCGCCGGATTCATTGTCGGACTGGCACTCTGGCTGGTGCCTTGGCTGCTCCTGGCCGAGCCGGAGCCATGGGACGGTCACGGACCAGCGTACCCGCTGACTCTGCTCCTCATCGGGCTGGGGCTTGGCTTCCTGGGCCCGGGCCGGCCTGGCGCTGCCGTGGCGGGAGTCTTCGCCGGCCAGTTTCTGGCGCTGATCTACCGGGTGATGACCCGTCCCGGCGGCAGCGAGACCTGGATGATCAGTGTCCTTCTGTTGGGCGGGTACACCTTCGTCGTGGCGGGGATCGGCGCGTTTCTGGCGGGGACCCTCCGCCAGCGCTTTTTCCCCCAGACGGAGGCCGACCGACGAGTGGCCGATCGCCGCACCTAGCCAATGGGAGACCAAGGGAGTGAGCGAAACCTCAATGCGGACCGGGACGTCGTCCTAACTATCCCGCTCTGCATACCTCCGCTCTGAGGCCGATGAAATGGTTCACTTTCTCCTCTGGTCTGGGCTGATCCTCCATTCCGGCGCCACGGCAAAGGTTTCCTTCGACCAGTCACAACGAGCTCACCCCGACACGGTCCCAGCCGGGAGCCCTGCGGTGTCGGCCAAACGGCTCCGTGACTTCAGCCTCACTCGACTTCTGACTCTGACCCAAGGCGACAGCGCGCGGTCGTTCGGTCGACAGATGGAGAGCCTGAGCCGGACAACACTCGACGGGGTGCAGCCCTTTGAATGGAACGTCTTCGGCCTTGCCATAGCAGCCCTGCCGCTTCACCCGGGATATCGCGCGGTCATGCCCGTGTATAGCGACCGGTCGGGCCGGGTGGCGTGGTACACGGTGGAGGTTCTCGGCGACACGACGCTGTCGAGCAGTGCAGGAGCGCAGGAACCCGCGTGGGAAGTTCTGGCAAAGCCTGATTCGACCGTGCCCATGGCTCGCCTCTGGATAGTTCAGCAGGAACGAGTGGTGTCACGAGTCCTCGTTTCCGAGCCCGGCGTCTCCATCCTGTACGCCCGGCCCTGACCCGGCTTAGCTTTCCGCTACACCTTCCACCCGTGGAGGTCCCATGGCGGCAAAGAAGCGCTCTGCCCGCAAATCGAGCCGCGACTCCCGGTCGAGGGCCTGACCAGATCCGCCACTTCCTGGATCTTCTCGGTGTCGCCGTGTTCGCCATCAGCGGCGTCCTCACCGCGGGCAGCAAGAGCCTCGACTGGCTGGGGGTCGCGGTCATTGCGGTGGTGACCGCCATCGGCGGTGGCACCCTGCGCGACGTGCTGCTGGAGCGTTATCCCATCTTCTGGATCGCCGACCCCACCTACCTGCTGGTGATTCTGGCGGCCACTGGCTTCACGCTTTTCTACGTCCACTTCCGGGTCCCCAACCGGCGGGCCCTGCTCATCGCTGATGGGCTGGGCCTTGCCTTCTTCACCATCGGCGGGGTACAGATCGCTCAGCAGGCCGGACTGTCGGGAATACCTGCGGTGCTCATGGGGACCATTACCGGCGTCGCCGGCGGGATGATCCGGGATGTGCTTTGCGCCGAGATCCCACTCATCCTGAGACGGGGACAGTTGTATGCCAGCTCGACCATCGTGGGTGCCGCGCTGTATCTGATGCTCGAGCGGGCCGGGACACCAAGAGACACGGCTGCGCTGGTCGGAATGGGGACGATCGTGGTGGTTCGGTTTGTCGCCATTCTGTGGCGGGTGGAGCTGCCGGTCCTCAGCCTGGAGCAGACGCACACCGGAACCTTCCGCCGGCCGGATCCTCCTCCGGGACCATGACCGCCGGCACCATCATCTGATCACCACACCCGAGAGATCCGGCTCGGGATACTTCATGTGCAGGCTCTCCAGCTTATCCGCAATCACTGATCCGACCACGTAATTCCGGTACCACTTCTGGTTGGCCGGCACCACGTACCAGGGGGCCGACTCGGTGGAGGTCCTGGAAAGAGCGTCCTCGTAGGCTCGCTGGTAATCCTTCCACAGCTTGCGCTCCTCCAGATCGCCCGGCTGGAACTTCCACCGCTTCGTCCGATCCTCAATCCGGGCTTGCAGCCGAGCCCGCTGTTCCTCCTTGCTGATGTGCAGGAAGAACTTCAGGATCACCGAGCCTTCGTCGTGCAGCATCTGCTCGAACGCGCTGATATGGTCGTAGCGCTTCTGCCAGGTGGCCTTGGGGACCAGACTGTGCACCCGAACCACCAGGACGTCCTCGTAGTGGCTCCGGTTGAACACCACCACTTCACCCTTTCCTGGTACCTGGCGATGCACCCGCCAGAGATAATCGTGGTCCGACTCCTCCGGCGAGGGCTTCTTAAAGGAGACGACCCGGGTCCCGACCGGATTGAAGCCGCCCATGACATGCCGGATGGTGCCGTCCTTCCCCGAGGTATCCATGCCTTGCAGTACGATCAGGAGCTTCCACTCGTGTCCGGCATAGAGAAGCTCCTGGAGATCAGCCAGCCGTTCCTGAATGACGGCGCTCTTCTTCTTTGCCTCGACCTTTCCTCCTGGCACCTGATGGGTGTCGTCGGGATCGAACTCACTGAGATCTACCTTCCGGCCCGGTCGCACGAGATAGGGATTCATACTGTATGATGCCTCACGCAGCCTGGTCCATCAACTCGACAACACGCTGCCTCCCGCTCAAACGACCAGCTCTCCGCCGGAGATGCCGACGGAGAGCTGGAGGCCGCGGGACTTCCGAAGGTAGGGCCAGCAGGGTAACTGTTTTCGTCACGCAACAGGAGCGCAAGCGGGAAGGAAGGAGTCCCTAACGGCTCCAGCTGTTTCTCAGGCAGCCGAGGAATGTGGCGCAGGCGGCTGTGCGGATCGAGTCCTCGGCCGTGGAATCGGGACTCTGGATCGAGCGGGGTACATTGGCCCCCATGGACGACGCAACGTCACGGTCTTCGGGCGAGGCCTCGGAGAGCTTCGCGGCATTGACGAGCATCTCCCGGCGCACGCTGGAAGCGGTGCGCATAACCCGCAGCGGATAGCGGTGGCAGCGAGGTGTATTGCGCCCCCGGACGCACCCGTTGTAGCGTCGCAGGGCCTGCTCTACCGACTTGGTTCGGTGGAGGTAGCTATTCAGCAGCCGAGCGCCGTGGCAGATGTTAGCCTCGACGTTCAGCAGATCGCCTGACAGGCAGCCATAGCTCCCGATGTGCACCGGCATGACCTGCATCATGCCGATCGCCCCTTGAGTGCTGATGGCAGTGGAGTCGGCCGGGCCGTTCTCGATCAGGAGCACGCCAGCGAGCAGGCTGGGGCTCATCCGGACCCGTCCCGCTTCATACACCACGGCCGCTGCCACCCGGTCGGCCAGCTCCGGGTTGCGCAGCCTCCGGGTGAGGGCGATGGCCAGCGGACGATGGGCCAGCCGCTTCGTGACTTCGCGCTCGAGCGCAGCGCTATCGACCCGAGTCCGCGCCGCCCTGGTTAGAGGGCGCGACACTCGGCGGCGCGAGGGATCCGGCCTGGCATCTGCCATGGGCGCCGGGAGGGCGCCGGGCACAGTCAGCGAGGCGGGTGCCATCGGGGGCACACCTCCGGTACATGCGCAGGCCGACAGTACTACCCCGAGCAGACACGTATCCAGCACCCTGCTACGAAGGCTAGCGGGGAACATGGCGCTCCTCGTGGAAGTCGTGTCGGCAGTATTGCCCGTGCCAGAAGCCGGCTCAAGTGTTCTGAAACTGGTCGCGGCGAAGAATGCGACAGCTACTCGGGGGTTAGGAATCGTGGCACGGTTACAAGTCGAGATCCCGCCGCTTATACCGGCTCACGGCCGCTCCGGTGCAGCCCGTGGCAGCCAACCGGATCGTTACAAAGGCGCGACAATGGGTCCTTCGAGATGAAGCACCCGATTCAAAGCTTGCACCACGTGACCGCGACGGTGGGGGAGGCGCAGACAGATCTCGATTTCTATCGCGATGCGCTGGGACTCAGGCTGGTCAAGAAGACGGTCAACTTCGACAACCACAACGTCTATCACTTCTATTATGGAGACGAGCAGGGCAGCCCCGGAACGATCTGGACCACCTTCCCTTATAAAGGATGGGCGGTCCCCCAGGGCCAGCACGGCGAGGGGCAGATTACCGTCACCTCGTTCTCAGTCCCGGCAAGCTCGCTCGGCTTCTGGAAGAACCGGCTCCGAGCCCGCGGTATGGAGGTGATCGAGCAGGGCTCCGCATTTGGGGAGGATGCGATCGGTTTCTCCGACCCATCCGGCCTGAGCATTCAACTAATCGGATCCCCGGACCGCCGCACTCCGTGGACCGGCAGCGGAGTCGGCCCCGAGGACAGCATCCGCGGATTGCATAGCGTCACCCTGTCAGTCGGCTCTCCCGCCGCAACGGTAGCGCTGCTGACCGGGGTGCTCGGCTTCGAGGTGGTGGATGAGAGGGAGGGGCGAATACGCCTGGCGGTGACCGCCCAGGAGCCAGGCAAGACGATTGAGATCCTTCACGGCTCTGGGGCCCCGCGGGCACGCAACGGACTCGGCACGGTGCATCACGTCGCCCTGGCGATCGAAGGGCTCGACCAGCAGCTCCGGCTCCGCGAGGAGCTGCTCGGCCGAGGCTTGGGCGTAACCGACGTGTTGGATCGACAATACTTCCAATCGATCTACTTCCGCGAGCCCGGCGGCGTGCTTCTGGAGGTAGCGACGATCCGCCCCGGCTTTACCGTGGATGAGGCCCGGTCTGAATTGGGCCGGGAGCTGAAGCTGCCCCCGTGGGAAGAGCCGCATCGAGTCACCATTGAGCGGGGCCTTCCCCGGGTCACGTCCCGATGAAGGCGGATTCCGTGACCTCGATCCAGTTTCGTGAGCGCGGCGCCGCCCGGGCCGGAGGTTACGTCCTCGCGCTGGCATCCTTGCTGGTCGTCATTGGCCTGGTTTTTCATCCGGTGCCCGCCGGCGGCTTCGAGGAGCAGCCTTCGGTACTGAGCCGGACGCCGTGGTGGGGGCCAATTCACGTCGCCATCGCGATCGGATTCGTCCTCTGCGTGGTGGGCGGTATTCTCATGTTGGCCGCGGGTGGGCGGCTGCTTCGACCCTGGGTGTCGTCGCTCTTCTGGGGTGCCCCGGGAACCGGGCGACGGTCTCGTGGGCCACTCGCTGTAGTATCCGGACGGTCGTCGCGGACGTGGTCAACGGGTGTGCCGCCACCGCAGCGACGGCCGGCAAGGACCGGGCATCGTGGCCAGTGATCGCCTCGTATACCACGAGCGCGGCCAAGTAGGTGCCCAGCTCGGAGGGGTGAAAGCCGTCCGGACCATAGAGTGGAAGGTCGGCGTTGACGGCCCAGGCGGCTCGCCAGGCCTCGCCTGCCGGCAAGAAGAGGCCCCGCACCGCCTGAGCCGCCTGCAGGTACGAGGCCCGGACCGCGTCGAATGCTTCCAGATTGCCCGCCGGCGGCCACACCATCAACAGGGCGGTTTGGCCGCCGGCCGCACGGATATCAGGGTCAAGCTGCCGCGCGGCCAGCACCAGCGTATCCCGGCCAATCGATGTCGTGGTCGGTCCCTGCTGTAACACGACGTAGTCCCAGCCTCCTCCCCGAATCACCTCCACCGCGTTGCTCATTCCGTTCGCATGGTCGATCACCGCGAAGTTAGGTAGGGCGACCATCTGGACATGGATCGTGTCATCGCCCATCGCCGCAAGCCGCGCAACGGTACCCGGAAGGTCGTTGGAGTAGGTGAGGCTGTTGCCGATGAAGAGCACCCGGTACCCACCGGCGGGGCCCGGCTCCACTGCGGTCGTGGTGCCGCTGCACGCGAGGAGGAGCAATACGATGGAGACCAGAGTGCTTCCTCTTTTCGTAGGAACCTCCGATGTCGGGACGACGCTGTGTCAGAGTTGTGACGGATCACGGCGGCGGGGACACACAGCTCAGACAATGACCAACGGTCTTGGAGAGCCACCGAGCGAAATCATGCCACGTGGTGACTGGCCGGGGACGGTGAGGTTACTCCGTCCCGCGATACGGGTAGGCCTGGCGAGCGGACTGGGCTACGGGATCGTCAGTCGTTTCGCCGCGAACTGCTGTCGCTTTCAGAGTCTGTTCTCAGTGATGACGCTGAGCTTCCTGTTTCTGGTCCCCATCGTCATCGGGTACCTGACAGTGCGACCTCATCCGCGCCCCTCCTGGTCCGGCCCGCGCCGAGTGGTGGAGTGATTCTGGATCTGACCAGCGAGCTCAGGGTTTCGACCCACTTCAATCTCTACGCGGCCCCCTGGACCGATGCCATCATGCGGAGCATCCAGGAGAACATCCTGGAGGTCGTCCGCGCGCGGGCCGAGCGGGTTCACCTTGTCGCTCGCCCTGGCAACCCTCATCTCGAATCCTGTCGTTGCCCAGGTTCCCGCCGAGCTGCAGGACGCCATGAGCAAGCGCAGCCAGGCCGTGGTCAGCGCCGATGCGGCGACCTGGGACGGCCTGACGGCCGATGACTTTACCGTCGTGCTCCCCAACGGCACCCTGCTCACCAAGGAGCAGCGGCGAGACCTACGTCCGCCGATTCCTCGGCGATCGTGGCTGGGTGCTCGAGGTCAATGAATGACAATGTTCCCATTCACGACCGGCCAGGTACGCGCGTTGCCGTCCGGCCAGATCTGGCGTTGGCAGTACTCTTCCGAGGTCACAATACCCGGTGGTGGCTGCTCGAACCCCATGAAAGTGCTGCGGTCAGGCTCGGAACTGCTCTCTCCGGTATCGAGCACTCGAAACCAGGCGTCGTCCCCAACCTCGGTCACCGGATCGGGATCGTTGCTCTGGGTGAGAACCCCTCCTATCCAGGCACGGTGATTCGCCGGATCCACCGCGAAGCAGGTCACGTCTCCCTTGTAGGTAAAACCGAAGAATGGTTGATGCTGCTGAAACCGTCCGGTGACCCGGCCATCGGCATGGCGGATGGCTGTGAAGGAAAATGTCACGGTTCCGAAAACGGGATGTACGAACTGACCGCCACCTGTCACCTGCTCGACACCTGCGTCCCCCGCCAATTCCGCCTCCGTTCCCTGCGCCTGCGACCTCGATCCATTCGGAGCCAGAGGCCCACACCCGGCTGCGACGAGCATGAGCACTCCAGCCCCCATCTGTTTCGCGTTCCGCATCAGTCCCTCCTGAGTTATGGACGCCGCCCCAGCAGCATAGGGACTGACCCACCCAGGTTCTTGAATGGGAGCCGCAGCGGCTAGAACGGAACGAGCGTTGTGCCGTGTGCCGGCCCAGCGCTCGGACGTCTGTCTTAGAAGAGTTGCGGACTGAACCGTCCCGCGGAGAGCCCATGAATACGCCGACTCGGTCTGTCCCCGTGACCATGGGGAGCCCTACCTTCCGGTCCCTCGAGCTGGACGGCTTCGGGATTACCGAGGCCTGGTTTCCAGCGACCGAGGTCCTGCCCCGGCATACTCACGACCGCGCTTGCGTCGCCGTCATGGTGGACGGCTCCTTCGACCTCCGCCTCACCGGCAAGGTCTATCGGTGTTTTCCCACCTCAATCTTCACCGAGCCGGCCGGTGAGGCCCACGCGAACTACATGGGACCAAGCGGGGCCCATGTGGTGGTCGTCCAGCCCGATCCTGTCCATGCCGAGCTGCTTCAGCCCTTCGCCGGCATGCTCGGCCGCGCCGCCCATTCCCATCACGCCGGCCTGACGGAGCGAGCTTCCCGGCTCGCTCGGGAGCTGGATAGCCCGGACGATCTGTCGGTCCTTGCCGCCGAGGGGATCGTCCTTGAAATGCTGGTGGATTTGGCGCGGCTCGACTACGGGCGGGCGCGACGTCCTCCTCCGTGGCTGCTCCGCGCTCAGGAGATGCTGCATGCCCGCTTTGCCGAGCCGATTCGGACCGCCGAGCTGGCGAGTGCGGTGGGGGTCCACCCCGCCCACCTCGCTCGTGGCTTTCGTATCCATTACGGCCAGTCGATAGGAACCTACGTGCGTCGCTTGCGGCTGGACTGGGCCGCGCGCGAACTGCTGCGGTCGGATGTATCGTTAACCGCAGTGGCGTTGGCGGCGGGCTTTGCCGATCAGAGCCACTTTACCCGTTTCTTCAAGCGTCACACCGGTCAGACGCCGCACGCGTACCGCCGGGCGATGCGCCGGTGAGCTCCCCCCAGCACTGCTAGTCCCACGGAGATCGGATGAAGGATCGGAGCGCCCGCGCGGGAGGCGGCGGAGCAGTTTGCCAAGGACTCCCGCCGTACAGTATTTTCTGAAGTGAAGGCCGGCTGGACCAGCGGTATCAGCCAAATGGCCGCTCTACTCCGCCGACGGGGCTTCGCAAGCTACCATAGATGTATGCCGTAAGTCACGACAGCAAAACGCGGTGGGTGATGAGCCTCAAGCTTCCTCTCAGCGTTTTATAAATCCGAGCAAACCTCCGCTGCTGGAGGGCTCGACGACCGCGCCCGGCTCTCGCCCGATGAGCCACCACGCGATGACCGATGCCGCGACAGCCAGCCCGGCCGCGAGCAGCATGACCAGCCGGAACGCATCGACAAACGCGCTCGCGATGGCTCCCTGAATCGCCTGCTGCAGCGCCGGAGGCAGGGAGGAGGGTATCCGCGCCGCTGCGAGCCTCCCCCGCTCTTCCGCGAGCAACCGTCGAATCTCCGGCGGTACTCCGACCCCATCCAGTTGTCTGGCCAGGCTCTGGCTGAATCGGACATAGGCCACGATCCCAAACACGGCGATCGCGAGCAGCGAGGCAGTGCGGGACACGGCGTTGTTGACGCCCGAGGCGAGGCCGGCGCGTTCCGGTCCCGCGGCCGCCATGACCGCAGTGGTCAGCGGCGCCACGGTGATGGCCATTCCGAGCCCCAGCACCGTGACTCCAGGGAAGAAGGTCTTCCAATAGCTGCCTCC
This sequence comes from Gemmatimonadota bacterium, assembly GCA_041500125.1. GTDB lineage: Bacteria > Gemmatimonadota > Gemmatimonadetes > Gemmatimonadales > GWC2-71-9 > CAVVWJ01. The sequence continues at coordinate 9,623 of JBGQLP010000049.1, read as the reverse complement.
TGTTCCTGGCAGGGCCAGGAGCCCGAATCCGAGCGCGGCGATCAGGGGGCCGACGATCAGCGGTGTTCTCGCGCCGTAGCGGTCCACCAGCTTGCCGGCCCGGCCGGAGAGCAGCGAGAGCAAGGCGATGAGCGGAAGCAGGGCCGCCCCGGCTTTGGCCGGGCTGTACTGGTGAACCTGGATTAGATCGAACGGCAGGAAGAAGAGCGAGCCCCCCAGCGCCGCATAGAGCAGCAGAGTGAGAAGATTCGCCCCGCTGAAGGTCGCAGAGCGGAAGAGATCCAGCGGGAGCATCGGATCGGTGGAGCGGGCCTCCACGAACACGAACGCGAGCAGGCTCACCGCCGCTCCAACCAGCGCGCCGATGATGAGGGGATGACCGAAACCGAGACGCGGCGCCTCGAGCAGGCCGAACACCAGGCCGCCCAGACCGAGGGTGGCCAGGCAGGCTCCCACCAGGTCGAGCCGTGGGCCGGCACCGGGCGCTCGGCTCTCCGGGACTCCGCGCCATGTGATGCCGAGGGTCACGGCGGCGATGGGGACGTTGATCCAGAAGACCCAACGCCATGACGCTACCTGGACCAGCCAGCCGCCCAGAACCGGTCCTATCCCCCCAGCCGCGGCCGAGAACGCCGACCATTTTCCTATCGCTTGCCCCCGCCGCTCCGGAGAGAAGCAGGCGCCCAGCAGGGCGAGACTGGTGGGGACGAGCAGCGCGCCGCCCAGCCCCTGCACTGCCCGCGCCGCGATCAGCCAGCGGATATCAGGGGCGACACCGCACCCGATGGACGCCAAGGCGAAGAGACCCACTCCCAGCGCGAAGATGCGCCGGCGCCCCAACTTGTCGGCTAGCGCGCCGCCGAGGAGCAGCAGCGAGGCGAGAGAGAGCGCGTAACTCTCCACCACCCACTGGACCTCGATGGCGGTGGCGCCGAGCGCCTTCTGCAGGACGGGGAGGGTGACGTTGACGACGGTGCCGTCGATGAACGCCATGCTGGAGCCGAGGATGCTTGCGGCAAGCACCCAGGGCTCGGCCGAGCGCTGGGGCTGGCGAGGCGCCCGGGCACCTTTGACCACACCGGAATCGCAGGGCGTTCTGACGGCAACCAGAGAGACCTACCTTGGCCGTTTTGAGAGGTCGCCCGACCGAATCTTGCGCAGAGGCGGCCTGTGTCTACTACGCTACACCCTGCAGGACAGTGTGGCCATCGGGTAGGGTCGTGCCCGTACTCAGTTGACGCGCCCCGAAATCGGTGCCACTATGGCACGGACCTCGAGGTGGTCCCTCCGCTGGCAGAACTAAAAAAGATGATGGAGGATGCCGCTATGATGCGATCTGGTTCGGTTCGACCAACCCTCTTACATCACCTCTTCACCCTCACAATCACATCGCTGTTCGCGATGCCCATAGCTCGACCTTCGGACGCGGCCGCACAGGACGCGGCAGCACAGACCGGGGTCATCGCCGGCAAGGTGGTGGATCAGCAAGGCACCGCGTTGATCGGCGCCCAAGTGTTTGTCGAGGGCACCTCTCTCGCGACGCAGACCCGGAACGATGGGAACTATGTCCTGGCGCGGGTTCCCGCCGGGACCCACACGGTGCATGCCCGCCTGCTCGGCTACCGGCCCGAGGCCGCGAGCGTCAACGTGTTGGCGAATACCAGGGTGACCCAGAACTTTACTCTCCGCCAGGACCCCTTGCAGCTCGAAACCATGGTGGTAACCGGCACCCAGACGCCCCGAATGAACCTCGATGCCAGCGTCGCCGTCACGACCCTGACCGCCTCCGAGGTCCAGTCCGCCGCACCCCGCAGCACCACTGAGATGCTGCGCTACGTTCCCGGCTTCACCCGGGTCGAGAGCTCCGGCGGCGAGGTCAATGAGAACATCAGCATGCGCGGCATCCTGGGCGTGGAGTATGTGGCATTCCTCGAGGATGGGCTGCCCGTCTTCCCCACGATGCACACCTTCTTCATGAACGCCGACAATCTGTTCCGCTTCGACAGCAACATCGAGCGGATGGAAGTGGTCCGCGGGGGCAGCTCCCCGCTCTTCGGATCCAATACCCCGGGAGCCATCGTCAATTTCATCAATAAGTCCGGGGGAGATCAGTTCAGCGGCACGATGCAGGCCTCGGCAGCCACCAAGGGTCTGGCCCGCTACGATCTCAACATGAACGGCCCGTTCGGGAACGATTGGCGCTTCAGCGTGGGTGGCTTCTACCGTTACGACCACGGGGTCCGCGATCCCGGATTCCCCGGCATCAGAGGCGGACAGCTCAAGGCGAACGTCACCCGTCTGCTCGATAACGGATATCTCCGGTTCTCCGTCAAGCATATCGACGACCGGAACCAGTTCATTCTCCCTCTACCGTTCGCGGATCCGTCCAATCCGAACTACGCTCCTGGATTCAGCGACTACGGATCCATGAACACCCCCGAGGGCATCGATATCAGCGTGCCGACCCCAACTAGCCAGCTCACCTTGCCGCTGGACAACGGGCTCAAGACCAAGGCCACCTGGTTTACCGCGGACGCGTCCTTCGACCTCAGCAGCGAATGGCATCTCCAGAACACGGCGCAGGCGATGCACAATGACCAGGAGTGGAATGCGCTGTTGCCCTTCAGCGCCCTGCCCTCGCAGTCCTATATCACTACGCCAGCCGGTCAGGGTGGACTGGGCTTCGCGCCGGGCAGCACCGGTCAATACTTCTACACCAACCACAAGGATGCTTTCGGAAATCCGTTGCCATTCGACACCTCCAACGATCTGGTGGCGCCAGGTGGTGAGTGGCACGTGGCGAAGCCGATCAGCGCCGTTCAAGACCAGCTTTCGTTGCGGCGGAGCTTCGGCCCGCACTCGCTCTCCTTAGGTGGCTACTTTGCCAACTATACCCAGGATAATCAGTGGTTCTTCACCGATATCCTGACCGACGTGCGCGACAACCCGCGATTCCTCGACCTCATCGTCACCCCGGCCGGCGGTGGCGCACCGGTCAACGTCACCAAGAACGGATTCCGGAATTTCCTGTCCAACTACGTCAACGGAACCGGTCAGACGACGATCGTGTCTGGCGTGGTAGGAGGCGAGGTCCAGCTGATGGAGCGGCTTCGTGCCGACGTGGGCCTCCGGGGCGAGTACAACACCTTCGTCCAGACCTCGGAGAACACCTCGACGGTAGATCTCGATTTGAATCCCGCCACGACGTATGACAAAGAGACATTCGGGAACAACAGCTTCCGCCACTTCAGCAAGAATATTACCGACTGGTCCGCTTCAGTTGGACTCAATTACCGGCTCAATGACCGGGTGGGACTATATGTCACCGGGGCGCGAGGCTACAAGATGCCGGCGCTGGACGAGTTCCTCAACGCGAGCGCTCAGGCCCAGGTCGATCTGTTCACCTCGCGTAAGGTGCAGTCCCTCGAAGGCGGCGTGAAGTATGGAACCTCGCGCCTCGCCGTGACGCTGAACGCCTTCTACACCACGCTCAAGAACCAAACCGGTCAAGGCGCGATCGTGGATCCAGTTACCGGAGCCACCACCTGGCAAATCACGGTCGATCCGGACGTTAAGTCCTACGGGGCCGAGGTCGAGGCGTTCGTCAGCCCAATTGAAGGACTACAACTCATCGGGAGCGGCACCCTCCTGGACGCCAAGCTTGGCAAGGGTGCACCGGCTACCATCAGCAATGGTGCCCCGCTCATCAGCACACTACTTGGTGGAGTGCCTCCGCTGATCGGCAACCTGGCCGCGATCTATTCCCCGCAACGGGCAACAGGGTTGCAGTTCAAGGCCGACTTGCATCACGTGGGATCCCGGTACACCGAACGCCCGCAGGACCGAGTCACCGGCACGAAGCTCCCGTCCTATAACTACTTCAACTTCGGCGTTGGCTTCGCCATACCGAATGCGGGAGCTCGGATCAACGTCGACTTGCTCAATGCTTTCCAGAGCAAGGGACTCGAAGAGGGGAATCCGCGTCTCATTGCCGCCGGTGGCACCCCCATCTTCCTGGCCCGGCCACTGCTGCCCCGGCGGCTGCAGGCGTCGATCCAGTACGACTTTGGAGGTGGTGGGCCGCAGCGCTGACCTTTCGTAGTTGACTGAACTATGTAAAATGCCGGCGACGGGTCGAGTTGGCCCGCCGCCGGTCGGCTATGTGAGCTTGGAGCGGAGTTTGGAATGATGAGAAGATGGATACTGGCAGGCTCATGGTGCGCCCAGGCTCTCGCCTCGGCCACCGTCGAAGCACAGCAGCCCGCACCGGCGGCTCGAGACTCCAGCTTCGCACTCAGCACCGACGATCCGCGCCGCTCCCCCTCGCCGTTTATCGGGAACGGCCGCCTCGGAGTCGTCATTCCCGCTCTCGGCATCGGTGCGTCAACCTCGATGATGGCGGGGATGTACGAGGAGGCCCCCGGCGACGTGCCCCGGATCGTGGCCGTCCCGGCCTGGAATGCGATCGAGGTCTTCAACGGCGACCGATGGCTGGAGGCAAAGGCGGCAGACGATGGCAGCGTCAGCGCCTACCGGCAGGTTCTGGACATGAAAACGGGAACTGCGCGAACCAGCTATCACTGGACCATTAAGTCCAAGCGGATGTCGGTCCGGGTCGAGACCTTCATCTCTCGCGCCGAGCCGCGTCTCTCGGCCATTCGGCTGACGCTGGCCCCACAGTATCGCGGCCGCTTGCGGGTGCGCTTTGCTCTCGTGGGATGGCCCCCGCCCCGCCGGCTTCCGCTCGCCACGCTGGAGAAAGCCGACCGGGACTGGAAGCCGGCTGACATTTGGTATCCGGGGCGTATGGTGGTTCGTTCGCGCGCTGCCACCGAGGTGCCCGGCGGGGCTCGCCTCGCCATGACCTCCGACCCTGACGGACGCCCCACCACTACCCTCGCGCAGGCCGCCGCCATCACCTGGGGCAAGGACCTCCCCGGCGTTGCCGTGCGGACGGTGGCTGCGGGGGACACCGCCCAGGTCGAGATCGCCTTCGACGGCTCGCGTGGGCACAGCTACACCTTCACCCAGATCGTCAGCAGCGCTTCCTCTGCCGATGGGCCGCAGCCGCTGCCCCGCGCCACCCGGCAGGCTCAGACCGCCCGGGCACGCGGGTATGAGGCGCTGGCAGCGGATAACGCCCGCGCGTGGCGGCACCGGTGGCAGACCGACATCGAGATAACCGGGGACCCTGGACTGCAACGAGTGGTGCGCTCCATGCTGTTTTATCTCCTGTGCAGCGCCGACTCGGGCACCCGGCTGGGCATTCCACCGATGGGGCTGTCGAACGCCGGCTACTACGGCCACATCTTCTGGGACTCCGACACCTGGATGTTCCCATCGCTGTTGGCCACCCATCCGGACGTCGCCCACTCCCTGGTATCATTTCGCGCTCGCATCTTGGCCGCAGCGCAGGCCAATGCGCAGCAGAATGGCTACCGCGGGGCGATGTATCCCTGGGAGGCTGACGAGCGAGGCCAGGAGACCACTCCGCACTTCGCGGTGCAGAACGCCCGATCCGAGATCCACGTGACGGGTGACGTCGCCATGGCTCAGTGGCAGTACTATCTCGCCACCGGCGACTCGGCCTGGCTGGCGCGGGAAGGATATCGGGTCATTCGGGAGACGGCTGATTTCTGGGTCAGCCGAGCGACACTCGATTCGAGTTCCGGCCAATACCACATCAACAACGTCGTCTCGGTCTCCGAAGGCCTCGTGGGGGTTTCCGACGACGCATACACCAACGCCGTCGCCCGCAAGAACCTGGAGGTGGCCGGCCTGGCCAGCAAACGGTTGGGCAACGCGGCAGATCCTCGCTGGGAGCAGGTGGCCGCCAAACTCCACATGCCCTATGACTCGGCTAGCCAGTTCTTCCGCACCTACGAGGGAGCGCCGGATTCCACTCTCGGAGACGTCACTCCGCTTCTGGCCTATCCGCTGGGCGTGCCGATGAGCGAACGGGCCAAGCGGGCCCAGCTGGAGCAAGCCGCGCGGCGTCTGCTGGCTGAGGGACCCGGCGCCATGATGGGCTCCACCCTGCTGTCAGTCGACGCCGCCGAGCTAGGCGACCGGGCTTTGATCGACTCGCTCCTGCCCCACAGCTATCAAGGTCATTTGAAGGGCCCCTTCCTGATGCTTTCGGAGACCCCGACCAACGACGCGGTGAATTTTGTGACTGGTGCCGGCGGATTCCTTCAGCAGGTGATCTACGGCTACACCGGACTTCGACTCCGAGACAACGGATTGGAACCGGCGTTCCCGCCCATCCTGCCTTCGAAGATCACTCGGCTGGTCCTTCGGAACGTGTACTCCCGGGGCAAGCGCTACGACGTGGTCATCGATTCGGCCGGACGCCGCATGAAACCCCGCCCGGCGGCTTCCGCCCGATGACGCGGTTGATCCTGGCCCTCACCCTGGTGCTCGCCGGTCCTCGACCTCCAGGACCCCAGCTCGCCCCCACTCCTCCCCGCCGGGTGCTTCCAGTGCTGGCGTTCCCTGAGCCTGGATTGGACGATTCGGCTGCGTACCAGGGCTATCAGACTCGCTTCTATCGCGACTCGAAGGACAATGCGGTCCAGATCTACCTCCAGCCCCAGGGAGCGCGCGCCGTCCTGGTCTGGGCCGACGCCGCCAATGAGAGCGTCGGGTTCACCGTGCGGGATGCAGCGGGCCGCCCGGCCCAGCTGAGGTGGGGCGCAGAATCGGCCGAGGTGTCTGGCTCGGGATCGCTGCGTACGATCGAGTACCGTCTTACCGCCGATGTCTCTCACATCGAAGTCGGCGGGTTCGTGCTCGGCTCCATGCGGGTCGAGCGGGACTTCGTGTACGCCAAGCGTCACCTGCAGCCGTTCTCCACGCCTCCATTCCGGGTGGCGGAGGAATCGCTCCTCGTTGCCGACGTCGCCCGCCTGGCTCCGGCGGAGCGCCGGCGGCACCTGGCGCTGCTCAACGCCAGCACCGTGGGCGTACTCACGTCGCGTCTCCTGCCAGCCATCGGGCAATCACGTACCTCGGCGTCAACCATACGAGTCCAACGGCCTTCCCTCGACGGGCGCAATCGGCTGGTGTTGGAGCTGACTGTCGATCCCCGCAAGGTGAAGACGCGGGCTCATGGCGGCGCAGTGTCGTTCGAGACCCGGCCCGGTTCCGCAATCCAGCTGAAAGTCAGAGTCACCACCGACGCCGCCCCACTCACACCACTCAAGCGGCAGGAGATCTTCTCTCCCGCCTTTCTGGAATTCCTGGAGCGCGCGAGCGCCGACAGCTCCGGCAGCACCTACTCCCGGCGGCTGGAGCGTCAGGTGCGAGGCGTGGAGCTCCTCAGCACCGGCGAGAAGCTCATGGCCGGTCTGCCCAATTTCGCCACCTACTTCGGCCGCGACATGATGATGACTGCGCTCATGATGCGGCCCATCTGGTCGGCGGAGATGGCGGAGCACGTGATCGCCAGCGTGCTACGGAAGCTTGGGCCCAGAGGCGACGTGAGCCACGAGGAGGCGTTAGGGGGACAGGCCATCCGGGAGAACGCGGTGGTGTACGACTCGCTCATCACCGGATACTTCGGACTGGCCCGGGCCGGGCGGCGTCAGCGGGCCGATAGCCTCCTCGGACGCGCCCGCGAGGTGCTCCGGGCGCTTCAGGCGACTCGCGAGAACTACCACATGATGGACGACGAGTTCCAGCTCCCCGTGCTGGAGGCGCGCTATCTCGAGGATTCCATGGTGGCGGTTGAGCGACGGCGAGGATTTCTGCTGGAAAAAGCCGGCGGAGGCGGGTCCCGCCTGGTGCTCATGTTGCGAGAGATGGCGCTGGTTGCGGCGGAAACCCGGCCCTACGTGCAGGCTCCTCGCGCCACCAATCTGGTGGGCTTTCCCAAACGCGATGCCACCCATTGGCGCTCGGCCAGCTGGCGCGACAGCGACGCCGGGTACGCCGGGGGTCGTTTCGCGATGGACATCAACGTCATCTGGGCCCCGGCCGCGCTCACGGCGATCGCAACCATTCTGGAGACGCTGCCCGGGCTCGGGCTCAGCGTGCAGACGATCGACTCGATGGCGCCGGAGATTCGCCGCACGGCGCTGGGCCAGTATATGCGCGATCCCGCGTCGCTCCGCCGGGCCATCGACGTGTGGAATGGCGCCCGCCGGCATTTCGAGATCACGCTCACCCCGGAGGAGATCAGGCAACGCACCCGGTCCAAGCTGGCCTGGCTGCCCGAGCTGGAGCGCTCATACTGGGACAAGGTCATGGCCGACCATGGGGAGGTGCAGGACTCGCTCACCTTCCTGGTGCTCTCGCTCGACGCCGGGGGGCACCCAATTCCCGTGGTCAACACCGATCCCTCGACTGAGCTGTTTCTCAACGGGTCGGCTCCACCTGATCGCGTGCAGCGAGAGGTTGCGCCGTTTCTCCGCCTTTATCCCGTGGGCCTCTTCGTCGATGGGCTTGGTCCCCTGGTGGCCAACGACGCGTACGCGGCACCGGACATCTGGGATCGGTTTCAGGCCGACCCGTACCATGGCCCCAGGGTGGTGTGGGGCCGCGAGGTCAACCTTCTGCTGCTGGGGGTGGCCAATCAGATCGCCGCCGCGGTCGACAGCTCCGGCCAATTGAAGAATCCGGCACAGGAGCCATACATCCACTCGCTGAGCCAGACGCTCCAGCGCACGCTGGATGCGGTGAACGCCTCCGGCCTCCAGCACAATGAGCTCTGGAGCTATGAGATCAAGGATGGACGCTTGGTGCCGACGAGGTACGGGACCAGCTCGGACGTGCAGCTGTGGAATACGACGAATCTGGTGGTGCAGTACGTGCTCTCGAAGCTGCCGCGATTGTCACCCTGACCCGCCGCAGTCTAGCCGACCCGCTTTCCGCTCTCCGCCTCAAACCAATGCAGCCTGGCGCGGTCGAATACCACGCCCACGAATCGCTCGGCCTCGATGGCCGGCTCCGGGGGCGCAACCACCCGCAGCTCGGCGTCGCCGGCGTCGGTCCCCCACCGCAGATATACCAGCAGCTCGCTTCCCCTGGGCTCGACCACGTCCACCCAGGCGTCGATGTCCCCGGTCCCTCGCGGCACGATCGTCAGGTCGTGCGGGCGAATTCCCAGGGTCAGCCCCTTTCCGCCGCCTGGAGCCTCGCTCTTGAGAATGGTTCCTGGCAGAAAGTTCATCCCTGGCGATCCCACGAATCCCGCGACGAAACGATTGGCCGGCCGCCGGTAGAGCTCCATCGGAGGTGCCACCTGTTGGAGGAAGCCGTCCCGCATCACCGCCACCCGGCTCCCCAACGTCATCGCCTCTTCCTGGTCGTGGGTCACGTAGACGACCGTCGCGCCCAAGCGCCGGTGGAGGCGAGCCAACTCGGCCCGGGTCTCTACCCGGAGCTTGGCATCGAGATTGGAGAGTGGCTCGTCGAACAGGAACACCTTCGGCTCCCGCACGATGGCACGGCCCAGGGCCACCCGCTGGCGCTGGCCTCCCGAGAGCTGCGCCGGCTTCCGGCCGAGTACCGGCTCCAGGCCAAGGGCGCGCGCGGCCTCCTGAACTCTCCGATCGATCACACCCCGCTCGGCGCCTCGCATTCTGAGCCCGAACGAGAGATTCTCGCGGACGGTCATGTGG
>JBGQLP010000048.1:0-23656 GCA_041500125.1 Gemmatimonadota bacterium | reverse complement strand
AGCCCGGCCGCAATCAGGCCGGCGAGAATGGCTCCGGTCAGAAGACGCTGCGATGTCGCCGAATCTTCCATGCGCTGCAATGAGTCCCGGCGCCTGGTTTCCCGCAAGCGGAGCGAATACTATGGGCAGGTCATCTAAAAGGCGGAGGCAATGCCGGACAATGGATCGAGACTCAAGTCAGGGCGAGGCATCACGGTGTTGAGCCTGTTGCTCTTGATCATCGCCCTGGTGGTCGTGGCGATCTTCCTGGTGCGCTACCTGCGTACCGCTACTTCATGAGACGCTTGATCAACTGTATCTGCCCGGTGTGATACAGATCGTGCGCGGCGACGCCATGAATCTCTTCCGCGTAGGTCCATACTCCTCGGGGTGAGCGCCGTCCGAGCGCCGCCGGCGTCAGTCCCTTCACCACCTCCCGCAGCTTCCGGTGCTCGGCGTCCAGAAAGGCCACATCCTGCTTCCATGCGCGCAGGTCGGCGGGATCGGGGATGGCCGGCCAGTTGCTCGGCTTCCGGTCGAACGATCCGATCGCCGCGCCTGCCAGCCGGCGCCGCACTGCGTACTTCCAGTAAGCCGTGTGCAGCGTCAGCTCCCACACGTTGTGCCGGTCGGGGGCCGGTCTCCACAGCGCCTCGGCGGGCGTCACCCCCCGGAGCGCTCCCCGGAGCGTGGTCCCGTGCCAGCCCTTCCGGTCGAACGCCTGATCCAAGACCTCGAGGAGCAGGCCGATCAACGAATCAGGTGACGGCTTCTGCTTCCGCACAGCCACCTCTTAGTTCGGGCTTCGAGTAGGCGTCGCAAAGGGGAATCCCTTGCCCACACTCACCACCCAGCCAGCCTTCTCCACGTCATTCGCGAACCGGCGAGCCAGATCGAAGCGTAACGCGGGGGTGTCCGCTGACCGGCTGGCGCCGATCCTGAGACCGATTCCGGCATCCCATCCCACCCTCCGGGGCGAGCCGGCATACCACGCGCCGCCGTGGTCCACAAAGCCGGCCACGCCCAGCCCCACCAGGCCGGCGAGGTCCTCGGCCACGGTATACCGGTACTCGGCTGTGCCGAAGATCGAACGGTCGCCGGTGAACGCGTGGCTTCCGAACGCGCGGGGGCCGCTGCCGAGCCCCAGGTCGAATTCCTCTCCCGGCACCGGATCCTTGAGCCAGCCGCCTTCGAGATGAAGCACCACCACGTGGCGGGCCCCCGGCTGGAGCACCACGGTCCCGCCGATTTGAACCGAGCCCGAGTCCAGCCCGGCCGAGCTATATACCCCGTCGGCCATGGCGTCCAGATAGGCAAAGCCGCCGGGGAGCCGCGCGCCGACGCGGCCGCTCACCTCGGGCCCCAGCCCGTCGCGATCATACCCGAACAGCTTTGGCGCCGCATGCAGGCCCACCCGCAGCGTCGTTCCGACATCGACGTCTTCCTCCCGGGCGAACCCGGCATATCCCTTGGTGACCAGAAAATTGGCTCGGTTCCACATGAGATAGGGGCCGATCGAGCCGGTCACCGTCTCGGGAAACGATCCGCTGGAGCCCACCCGCAGGGTATCGTCGCGGCGCACCTGGGCGGCGACGCCGAGGCGCAAGAAGCCGGACGAAGAGGCGTGGACCGCCCAGGCAGCGGAGCCTCGGACCAGGGTGAACCTGCGTTGCAGGGTGTCGCGGGGCAGATCCATGCCGTTGAAGAAGCGAAGCACCCGCTCGTCGTGGTCCTCGGCATCGAATCGGAAGGCCCGCGGTGCGGTGTACGCGAAGAAAGGACGCTCCACCGAGACGGCGCCGCTCCTCCCGTCGGAGCGGTTTTCGTATTGCAGGGCCACGCCCACGGTGCCGGCGAAGAGCCGGCGGCGGCGGAACAGGAGGGCGACGCTGGAACGATCGGGGTCTTTCCGGTAGCGCACGGCCGCCGTAGAGGCGGTTCCCAGAAGGTTGGTTTCCACCAGGCCGAGCGTGAAGGCCGCCTCGCCCCCGGTGCTGCGAAACCTCCAGTCCAGCTGTGTGCTCCAGCCATCCTTAGTTAGAACCCGCAGCACCAACCCCGAATCAGTTCGCACCGAGTCGATCTGCACCCGGCGGAAGATCCCCAGCGCGCGGAGGTTCCGCTCGGACTCTGCCACCAGCGCCGAGTCATAGGACTCGCCCGGGTGGACGAGCACCTCTCGGCGCACCACGGCCGGTCGGGTCTGGAAGTGCAGCTTGTTGGCCAGCCGCGCAAGCCAGCTGCGCTCCTCGGGGTCGAAAATGTCGCGCGGCTGCAGCTGCACTCGATGGATGATCAACGAGGGATCTGACGGCGGTGCCGAGTCGGCGGTGTTCTGGGCGCGGAGTCGGATTGGAAGTATGAGCGCCGCGAGCGGCAGAAGGTACCGAAGCTGCAACCGGACTCCGAGAAAGACGGTGAGAGGTGGGGGAAGATAAGAGAACCGCTACGCCAGCGCCGCAACGCTGTCGAGGATTCGGTCCGGCTGTATGCCGCTTTCCCGGAGCGCCGACTCCCGGTACTTGCCGGTGCGGACCAGCCAACCCTGCAGTCCTGCCCGCTGGGCGCCCTCCACATCGGACCAGAGGTCGTCACCCACCATCGCCGCCGGTGTCGAAGAGGACAAGCCAAGACTGGTTAAGGCCGCAGTATAGAAAGCGGCGCTCGGTTTGCCCGCCACCGCCGCCTGCTTTCCGGTGGCGAACTCCAAGGCCGCAACGAAGGGTCCGGTGTCGAGCGCCAGCCGCTCACCCTGGAGCCAGTACCGGTCGCGGGAGAGTGCGACCACCGCAGCACCTCCCATCACGTACTCGAACGCCTCCTGCAACAGCGCGTAGGTCCAGCGGTCACCCAGATCTCCGACCAGAATCGCCTCCGGAGGCCGAACCGCAGCCGTTCCGGACGTGCCTCCGACCAGGTCCAGCTCCTGGAGGTCCGCCAGCGCCGGCTCCGGAATGAATGGCGCGACCCGCTGGTAACCGGCCGTGCGGGCCAACAAATGTCCGGCCACCGTGGCGGTGAAGACCTCATCCGGTGAGGCGTCGAAACCGTAGTTCCGGAGCCGGTCGACCAGCATGGCTCGGGACCGGCTGGTGGTATTGGTTACCAGTCGGTACGGAACGTCCCGCTCCCGGAGCCGGGCCACCGCCTCCGCTGCGCCGGGGATTGCGGCGCCTCCGGAATAGAGGGTGCCGTCGAGGTCCAGGAGGTAGGCTTGGGGAGTGACCATTATATTCCGATTCGTGACGCCTGCGATCCAACTTATCGCCCACGCCGCCCTTCTCGCGCGGTTGGCAGCCCCCACGCCGTACCCCTTTGCGGTCGGCGAGACTCTGCGCTACGACGCAAAGCTCGGCTACTTCCCGGTGGGTACGGCAACGGTATCGGTGACCCGGCTGGTCAAGGAGCGGGGTGCCGAGGCCTTCGAGTTCACCGCGACGGGAGAGGGTGGGCCGCCCGGCTGGCGAGTCCAGTACGACATGAACTCGAGGGTGGGTACCGCCGATTTCAATTCGCTCCGCTTCCACCGCCGGCTGGAGCAGGGCGGCAAGGTGGACGAACATGGGTACGTGATCGTCCCCGACTCGGCCCGCTATCGTGAGGAGGGAGTGACGGGCGAATGGGTCGCCCCTTCCCATCCCCTCGACGAGCTCGCCTTTCTTTATTATCTCCGGGCCGCGCCCCTCCAGGTGGGCCGGACCTATGCCCTGGAACGATACTTCAAGGCCGGGTATAACCCCATTGAAGTGCAGGTCACCGGTCGCGAGCCGATCCCGATGCCAGGCGGAGGAAGCGCCTCCTGCCTTGCGGTACAGGTCACCGCCCGAGGCACCACCATGCGGGTGTGGTTTACCGACGACAAACGCCGGCTGCCGGTACAGATGGAGATCCCGCTTCCATTCGGGAGCGTGACGCTCTCGTTGGTGAGTAGGCAAGTAAGCGGGTAGGCGGGTAGGTAACAGCACACCCGCCAGCTCTGCGCACTCGGCCCGTGCCAGCATCCCTGCTTGCGTCCTGACCTGCGTGCATGCTTACCCGCCTACCCGCTTCCTGACTTACCCGCTTCCTGACTTACCCGCTTCCCGACCTACCCGCCTACCCGCCTACCCGCCTACCCGCCTCCTAATACCTCCCCAGATAATTATCGATCTCCCATTTGCTGACGTGCTGGTTGTATTGCAGCAGCTCGTTTCGCTTGGCCTCCAGAAACCGCTCGGTCAGGTGCTCGCCGAGAGCGGCTTTGACCACGTCATCCTTTTCCAGCATTTCCAGCGCCTCGTGCAGATCCCGAGGTAGCTCGTCGATCCGATATTTCCGCCGGTCCCGGTAGCTCATCGTGAAGATATTGCGGCTCACCGGCTCCCTGGCCTCGAGCTTCTGCTCGATCCCGTCGAGGCCCGCGGCCAGCTGGACCGTGAGGGCCAGATACGGGTTGCAGGATGGGTCCGGCATCCGCAGCTCACAGCGGGTGCCAAGCCCGCGGCGATCGGGGATGCGGACGAGGGGCGACCGGTTTCGCATCGACCAGGCCACGTTGACCGGCGCCTCGTAGCCGGGCACCAGGCGCTTGTAGCTGTTGATCAGCGGGTTGGTGATGGCGCAGAAACCGCGGGCGTGCTGGAGCAAGCCCTCGATGTAGCTCAGCGCGGTCTTGGAGAGCTGGTACTCGGCCTTGGGATCGTAAAAGGCGTTCTCCTTGCCGCGAAAGAGGGACTGGTGGGTGTGCATCCCGCTGCCGTTGATCCCCTCGATCGGTTTGGGCATGAACGAAGCCATGAAGCCGAAGCGGCTGGCGACATTGCGAACCACGAACTTGAAGGTGGTGAGATTGTCGGCCGTGGTGAGGGCATCGGCATATCTGAAGTCGATCTCATGCTGCCCGGTGGCCACCTCGTGGTGCGCCGCTTCGACCTCGAAGCCCATCTCCACCAGCTGCTCGACGATGACCCGACGGATCTCCTCTCCCCGATCCACCGGGCCCAGATCGAAGTAGGCCGCCGAATCGTGGGTGATCGTGGTCGGCGACCCGTCCGGAGCCTTCTCGAACATGAAGAACTCGGCCTCACAGCCCGCCATCATCGCAAAGCCCAGCTTTCCGGCCCGCTCGACCTGCCGCTTGAGGGTGGTCCGGGGACAGCCGGCGAACGGCTGCTCATCCGGGGTGTAGATGTCGCACAGCAGCCGGGCCACCCGGCCTCCTTCATCATCGTAGGGCAAGATCCGGAAGGTGTGCAGGTCCGGCTTGAGCAACATGTCCGACTCTTCGATGCGGACGAACCCCTCGATAGACGAGCCGTCGAACATGATCTCGCCATCGAGGGCCTTCTCGAACTGGCTGCGAGGCACCTCGACGTTCTTGTTGACACCCAGGATGTCGGTGAATTGGAGCCGGAGAAAATCCACCTTGAACCGGTGCGCCAGCTCCAGGACATCGTTTTTCCCCGTCCCCTTCAAATCGGTGGGGAAACCCTCGAGAGTCGGCCGTTCGGGCGAACCGGCTGGGCGCTGCTTTGCTGGGGGCATGCGATCAACTCGACAAAGTGAGGAGTGTAAAGTCTAGGGTCTGGAGTCTAGAGTCTAGAGTCGCGAGGCGCGAGCGGTCGGAGGATCTCTGGGCTTTGACCCCAGACTCTAGACTCTAGACTCACCGACCGTTTACGCTTCTCCCGGAATGACCACACTTATCTGTCCCACCTGCGGAGCTGGCGCTTCGGGCAACTTCTGCGGCAGCTGCGGCGCGAGCCTGACGCCGCGGGCCTGCTCGTTTTGTCGCGCGGAGCTGTCCCCGAAGGCCCGCTTCTGTCATCGGTGCGGCCGACCGGCACCCGCCGGGGCCGATCACAGCCGGATGAATCGTTCGGACCGGGTGGCCTGGAGCATTGCCGGAGCCCTATGCGTGCTGCTGGTGGGAGGGATCGTCTACAAGGTGTCGAGCTCAGCACCGCCGGCGGCGCCCGACATGGCGAACACGGGAGCAGCCGGCGGGGACCGGGGAGCGGCCCAAACAGCCGCCGGTCCAGCGCCCGATATCAGTGCGCTCAGCCCCCAGGAACGGTTCGACCGTCTCTTCAACCGGATCATGCAGGCGGCAGAGCGCGGCGATTCGGTCGAGGTCGAGCGCTTCACGCCAATGGCGCTGGGCGCCTACCAACAGCTGGACACCCGCGACGCCGATGCCCGCTACCATGCGGCGGTGCTCCACCTCCAGGTGGGAGACTTTGCACCGGCGCTGGCCCTGGCGGATTCCATCCTGGCCGAGTCGCCGGGTCATTTGTTCGGGTATCTGATCCGGGGAACCGTCGCGCGTTTGCAGAACAACCCCGCCGCTCGCGCCCGGGCGCAACGGGACTTTCTCGCCCACTATGCCAAGGAAACAGCGGCGAAGCGGGTCGAATACCTGGAGCACCAGCCGGCATTGGACGAGTTTAGAAAAGAGGCGGAGAAGACGGACCGGTAGTCTGAACCATTTCACCGGAGTGTCATGTCTAAGACCATCCACGTCGCCCACAGTCCCGACTCCGACGACGCCTTCATGTTCTACGCGCTCGCCGAAGGCAAGATGGATACCGGTGACCTTCAGTACATCCATGAACTGGCCGACATCGAGTCGCTCAATCAGCGCGCCCGGCGGAGCGAGCTCGAAGTCACCGCGGTCTCCATTCACGCCTACGCCTATCTCTGGCGCGACTACGCCCTCCTGAGCTCCGGTGCCTCGATGGGCGATGGCTACGGCCCCAGGCTGGTCTCCACCATTGCGTGCCCGGCGGACCCGAGGACCGCGCTCAGGGGACGCCGGGTCGCGGTTCCGGGCAAGCTGACGACGGCATACCTGGCGCTGCAGCTGTATCAGCCGGATTGCATCACCGAGGTCGTCCCCTTCGACCAGATCGAGGACGCGGTCCACCGGGGAGACTTCGAGATCGGATTGCTCATCCACGAGGGCCAGCTCACCTACGCCGACGAGGGTCTGCACCTCTGGGCCGACCTGGGGGCCTGGTGGCAGCAGGAGACCGGCCTTCCGCTCCCGCTCGGGGGCAATGCCGTACGGCGCGACCTCGGGCCGGACGTCATCAACCAGATTGCCCGTGATCTTCGGGCAAGCATCGTCTACGCGCTGGAGCATCGCGCGCCGGCGCTGGCCCATGCCAAGCAGTTCAATCGCGGGATCGGTGACGAGCGGACCGACACATTCGTGGGGATGTACGTCAATCACTGGACGGTAGACTACGGGCCTCGCGGCCGTGCGGCGGTGCAGCTGTTGCTGGACCGAGCGCATTCAGCGGGGATTATTCCGGAGCGGGTTGCCGTCGAATTTGTGTGAGGGCTATTCGCTATTCGCTGTTCGCTAAGCACACCAGAGTAGTTCGAAGTCCGTGAGCAAGAACCATAAAAATGGTCAGCGAATGGAGATGGAGCCCTTCGAGCCGAGCTTTGCCAATAGCAAATAGCCCATAGCCTCCTCTCTTTCTTGACCCGACCCCAACCTTCTCCTACCTTCTGAACACCCTGGGATCTTCTCACTGCGCCTCTCGAGAGGCATCAAGCCGAGCCTGACCGAGAGGAGGAGTGTGTGTGCCCCTGACCGATGGGCCCGTTACGCTGCTCGTCGTGGACGACGAGGAAGCGATCCGCAACGCGCTCCGCAAATTCCTGGCACAGCAAGGATACGAAGTCGCCACCGCCGCCAGCGGTGAGGAGGCCTTGGAGATCCTGCAGCGCCAACGGATCACCGGCATTCTGCTCGATGTCAACATGCCGGGGATCAGCGGGGTCGAGTTGGTGCCCCAGATCATGGAGCTCGAGCCCACCGTCGCCATCCTCATGCTGACTGCAGTAAATGACGCGACCAGTGCAGCTCTTTGCATGCAGCGGGGGGCCTTCGACTACCTGATCAAGCCGATCGACCTGGGCCATCTCGGCCGGGCCATCCACCACGCCCTGCAACGCCGCCATACCCAGCTGGAAGGCCAGCAGATCAATCAATGGCTCAAGGACGAGGTTGCAGCCCGGGTGGCCGAGCGGAGGGTGGAGCAGGCCAACCAGGAGCGAATCTCGGTGGCGACCCTGGAAGCGCTAGTTAATGCACTCGAAGCCAAGGATCCCTATCTCCGGGGACACTCGGCTCGAGTGGCCGACCTCTCCGCCATGGTCGCCGCCCAGGTGGGCTGCACCGACGAGCAGATCGAAGCGGTGCGCACCGGTGGTCGCCTGCACGACATCGGCAAGATCGGCATCCGGGAAGAGATCCTCAACAAGCAGGGACCGCTGACTGAGGAAGAGTACGATCACGTGAAGCAGCACGTCACCGTGGGATCCCAGATCCTCTCGCCGCTGGTGCACCTGGGCGACGTGATCGGCTTTGTCCGCAGCCACCACGAGCGCTGGGACGGGACGGGCTATCCCGACCGTCTCAAGGGAGAGGCGATCCCGCTCGGAGCCAGGATCATCGGAGCGGTGGAGATTTACGATGCCCTGACCACCGCGCGCCCGTATCAGGAAAGGATGGCTCCCGAGGTCGGGGTGGACCGGATGCGAGGCTTGGTCGGAACCATGATCGACCCCGCGGTTCACCAGGCGCTCGAGGCCGTGGTATCGCATCGTCAGGCGCTGGTCTTCCTCGACGACGCCCGCGTCTGACCCTCCTGGCATGTCTCCTCTGCGGCCGGCTTCCGCCGGCACTCGATCCACCCCATGATCGGGGTGACGGCGATCCTGATCGCCGCCGGCGTGATGCTGGGCGCCGGACTCCTGACCGTTCTCGCGTGGCTGGTTTACAGCGTATATCTCGATCGGGTTGAGCGGCGGCTAGCCGCCCGGAAGGGGCTCTACCGAGAACTGGTTTCCGAGCTCGCCACCCGCGATCGGGCCCTCCTGGAACCCACCATCCATCAGATGAGCACCCTCTACGATCTCGACGCGCTCGAGGCCGTGCTGGAAGAGCAGGCGCGCACCGCAACCGGTCGTCCCGGCTGGCTGCTCGAGGTGTATGACCAGCTCGGCTTGGTGGACAAGTACATCGAGAAGCTTCGCACCGCGAGAAAATGGCGGGACCGCGCCTTTGCCGCGGAGCTGCTGGGAAGGGTGGGAAGCGCCAAGGCGGTGCCTGCCCTGCTGCAAACGGTGCAGGCCACCCAGACCGAAGACTCGGATGTGCGCGAGATCGCCTTGCGCGCCTTGGCTCGGATCGCGGACCCCCGCGCCGTCGAGCCGCTCATTCTAGCGCTCGCCAGCGCCGAGGCGTGGCTGGCTCCCCGGATCGCGGACATCCTCACCCGACATGGCACCGCGGTGGTCGAGCCACTCATGGCGCTGCTGGCTGATTCGGGCCGCAATCCTGCGCGAGCCTGGGCCGCTAACGTCCTGGGCGAGGTGCGGGCCCAAGCCGCTTTCCCCGTCCTGGTGAAGGCACTGGACGACCCCGACGATGAGGTCAGAGCCAAGTCGGCCACCGCGCTGGGCCGGCTGGGTGACCGGCGAGCCATCAACCATCTCCTGGAGCGTCTGCTCACCGATTCCGCGCCCTTTGTGCGCGGCCGGATGGCCACGACGCTGGGGCAGTTCGGCGGACCGGAGGTGATCGACCGCCTGGTTCGTGCGTTGGGTGACCCGGCGTGGTGGGTGCGTATGCGGAGCGTGGAGGCGCTGGAACAGATCGGCTCCGCTGCCGATGGCCCGCTCCTGGTTGCGCTGGACGATCGGGATCAGGAGATCCGGCAACGGGCCGCGGTTGCGCTCGAGCGGCTCGGCGTCGCGGCCGACTTGGTGCGGATGATCGACGCTGGCGATGGAGTCGCCGAAGCCTCGCAGACACTGGTCCGCTTGGCCTCCGCAGGCACTCGCGAGCTGCTGGCCGAGCTGCTGCACCACCATGCGCCCGACGTCCGTGAAATCGCCCTGACCGCCATCCGCCGGGACGGGCGGGGTGACCTCGGGGCCGAGCTGATCCGGCAAGCTGCTGCCGACTCCGAGCCATCGCTTCGCGCCCTGGCGCTCGATGCCCTCCGGGTCTTGCGATTGGAGCAGGCTCTTCCGGCTGCGCTCACCGGGGCGGTCGATCCCGACTCCCGGGTCCGCGCCGCCGCCATACGGCTTGCCGGTACGCTGGGGGAGCCCGATGTAGTCGAGGTGGTTCGCGCCCACACGGTGGACCCGGATGCCTCGGTGCGCGCCGCCGCCGCTGGGGCGCTCGGCGCGCTGAAGGCCCGCTCCGCGCAAGACGATCTGGCCCGGCTGATGGACGACCCGACTCCCGCGGTTCGGAAATCCGCGGTGCTGGCGGTAGCTGAGGCCGGACTGCGCCAGCTGGTGCCCGCGGTGATCGAGCTGCTGGGCGACCGCGAGGAGGAGGTCCGCGCTGCTGCCGCGCGCAGCATCGCTGCCCTGAGCGACCGTTCTGCCGTTCCCGCCTTACTGCGGGCCTTCTCTCAAGCTCCTCCCGATCTGCGCGAAGGCATCGCGGCCGCGGTGAGCCGGCTCGAGCCCGGCGCCATTGCGGGGCTCATCGATGCTCTGATTCAACGGGACGACACCGGCGGCAAGCTCTCGGTGGCTCGCATCCTTGGCCGGGTGCGGCAGCCGGAGGTCGTCGAGGTGTTGGGCCGTCTCTCGCAGGATCCCGATCCGCGGGTTCGCGCCGCCGCCCTGGAGTCGCTCGGCCGCTCCGCGCGCTTCCGAGGACCCACCGCGGAGCTCCTGGCCGATGCCGTCGCCGCCGGTCTCGGCGATGCGGATCGATCAGTACGGGCCGCAGCAGTAGACCTCTGTAGCCGCATCGGCCTGCCCGACCAGGGACCTCGGCTGATAGGGCTGCTCCAGACCGACTCCTCGCCTCTGGTTCGGGAACGAGCCGCGATCGCGATCGGCATCCTGCGGGTGAGCGGAAGCGAAGCAGCGCTGATGGCGGCATGCCGTCCCGGTGAGGCAGCCAATGTGCGAGCCGCGGCAGCGCTCGCCGCGGGCGCATTCGATCGGGAGGGTCTCATCAGCCGGGTCGTGGAGATGCCGGACCAAGCCTCGGTTCGCGACCTGCTGCGGCGACGGTCGAAAGACGATCCCTGGTTCCGCCTGCTGAGTCGTACGCTGCCCCGGGCCCGCGATCTGGAGCTGCGGGCACTGGCCACCAGCGGTTCCACCAACGGGTCGGTCGCCCTCGCCGAAGGCTTCCAGAGCACGCTCGACGCCAGCGAACGGGTCCGTCTCATCAGCGGACTACGGGCCTTTCAAGGAGAGCAAAGCCGCGGCGCACTGCTCCAAATAGTCCGGGCTGATCCCAGCCCGGAGGTCCGCACCGCTGCGCTGACCGCCGCCGGCGATCTGCTCGACCCGGACGAGCTTCTTGCCTTCGGAAGCCGCTCGTTGGGCGATCCCAGCATCATGGTGCGCCGCGCCGCGGTGGGGCTGTTTTCCCGGGTGGTGCCCGACCGAGCAATCCCCCGCCTGATCCAGGCGCTCCGGGTGGACGACGATCCCGCCGTGCTGGCGGAGGTCGCCGGACTAGCCGAGGAACATTTCTCCTCCTTCCGGGATGCGGTCTCGGCTGCGCCGCTGTCGGATGCCCGGGCGGTGTTGGTGACTCGGGTGTCCCGCTACATCCATCACCCGGAGCTGGCGGCGCTGATGATACCGTTGGCGCGGAGCGGTGCGCCTCCGGTGCGTGAATCGGTGGCCGAGCTCTGGCGTCACCGCCCCGATCTGGCGGATCCTGCCTCGCTTGAAGCGCTGAGCATGGACCCGGTGATCTCCGTGCGCACCGCCGCGGCTGGAGCCGCCGCGATGAGTGAGCGGTATGATCTTCTGGATCGGATGACCCAGGATCCCGACCCAGGGGTCCGGCGTGAGGTGGCCATCACCCTGGCGCACGTGGCGCCGGTGAGAAAACCGGGCCTGCTGGTTCTGGAGCGCCTGGAGGCCGACGCTGAAATGCCGGTGCGGGCTGCCGCCCATGCCAGCCGGCTGTTCCAGGGCATTCCGGTGCCCCTGCCTCCCGGCCTCGATCCGGGCATAGCCGCGGAAGCCGTCCGGGATGCGGGCAGCCTCTCCTCCTTGCGGGAGATCGCGCGAGGCGCGCCGGGTGAGGAACGGCGCCTGGCCGCGGCCCTGGCGCTGGCCCTGGTACAGGACGAAGTCGCTCACGAGGTGGCGCGAACCGATCCCGCTCCCGCGATCCGGCATCGGGTGGGAGGGGCGCTCGAGCTCTCCATGCAGCGTAGCGCGGCGGAGGCACGGTGAGAAACCCGCTCCTGAGCTGGTTGATTCTCTTCGTCATCTTCGTGCAGCCGCTGTTTCTGCTCTACTTCGTGCTGTACAACACCTACACCCTGTGGTTGATCGCGTTGTCCGCCCGGCAGGTGCGGCGGCGGGTCGCCGGTCACTTCATCGAGGACCTCGATTTGATCGATGAACGCGATCTGACCAAGCCGCTCACTATGATCGTGCCGGCGTTCAACGAGGAAGTGACCATCGTGGACAGCGTCACCGGGCTGATCAACTGCGACTATCCCCGGTTCGAGATCGTCGTGGTGAACGATGGTTCCTCCGACGCTACGCTGGAGCGGCTCACCCGGGCCTTCGGGCTCCGCCGAACCGACGTGCCCTATCGTCCGGCGATCGGCACCGCGCCGGTGCGAGCCATGTACGAAGCCACCGTCCCCCTGCCGGCGGGGGTCATGCAGGTGGTGGTCATCGACAAGGAGAACGGCGGAAAGGCCGATGCCCTCAACGCGGGGATCAACGCCTCGACGACGCCGTATTTCGTCTCCCTCGACGCCGACTCGATCCTGGATCAACGAGCGCTCAAGGAGCTGATGCGAGTAATTCAGGAAGACCCCAAGGTGGTCGCGGTCGGCGGTCAGGTGGCAATCGCCAATGGCTGTACGGTGCGCAACAGTCGAGTGGTCAGTGTGGGACTGCCCGCCCGCTCGCTGCCCCGGTTTCAGATGGTGGAGTACCTCCGCTCGTTTACCGCCGCTCGCACCGGCCTGGACCGAGTCCACGCGGTCATGATCCTGAGCGGGGTCTTTGCCGTATTCGAAAAGGAGACCGTGATTCGCGCCGGGGGCTATCTGACGCCATTCCTCCGCCACCGGCTCACCGGTGAGTACGTCGGTGAGCGGGTCGGCACCGTATGTGAGGACATGGAGATCATCGTCCGGTTGCATCGGTTCCTGCTCGATAAGCTGCACGACCGGCGGATTGCATTCCTGCCGCATCCGGTGGCGTGGACCGAGGTACCGGAGACCTTCGAGTCCCTGCGGAAGCAGCGGGGCCGCTGGTATCGCGGGCTGCGTGAGTCCTTGCGCTATCACCGCCCCATGCTGTGGCGCTCCAAGTTTGGCCGGATCGGCTGGTTTGCCCTGCCGACTTTCTGGCTCTTCGAGTACTACGGTCCACTAGTGGAGGTCGCGGGATACCTCCTGGTCTTGTTTCTCTTCGTGATGCAGCTGCTCCTGGGGCAACAGTTCATCAGCTATGCATACCTGCTGGCCTTCTTCCTGGTTTCGCTGGGCTACGGTGTTCTGGTCAACGTGCTGGCGGTGCTGGTCGGCGCCTGGCGCTTCCGCTATGGCCTGGCCGATCGGCTGCAACGCCGATTGCTGCCCTTCAGCCGCCGGCGCGAAGTGCTGACCCTGCTGGTCTACGCGGTGCTGGAAAATTTCGGTTACCGCCAGCTCACCATCTACTGGAGACTGCGGGGACTGTGGGACGCCTGGCGGGGCAAGACCGGATGGGAGAAGTTCGCCCGGGTGGGGTTCCGCCCCGGAGAAGCACCGGCGCATGGCTGAGCCTACCCCCCCGCGAATTCTTCTCGTCGATGACGATCCCGACATTGTGCGCCTCATCCAGCACGTCCTGAAGGCGCATGGCCTGGGCCCCGCCCGGCAGGTGAGCACCGGGCGCGAAGCGTTGACCTCGCTCGAGGGAATCGATGTCGTACTCCTGGACCACCAGCTTCCCGACACCAGCGGACTGGATGTTCTCGATGCCATCAGGGCCCGGCCCACCCCGCCTGCGGTCGTGCTGGTGACCGCGCATGGGAACGAATCCCTGGCCGCCACCGCACTCCGCCGCGGAGCTGACGACTACCTGGCCAAGGATGCGGCCCTGGCGGACATGCTGCCCCAGATCCTGGAGCGGGTCCGTCGCAATCGGGAGCTCCGAAAGGCGTTGTCGGAGGCGGAGCAGGATCTGATGCGGGCGGAGCGGCTGGCCGCCATCGGGGAGATGACGGTCACCCTGCATCATGAGATCAACAATCCCCTCATGGCGGCATTCGCAGATGTGGAGCTGCTGCTGGGCGACCTCGACGCCTCCCCCGATCAGCGGCGACAAGGGCTGGAGGACATCCGGCAGGCGCTCCGAAGGATTCGGGATATCGTCCAGCGGATCGGAGGACTGCGGGAGGCGCGGAGCAAAGACTACCTGCGTGGCGTCCGGATGCTTGACCTGGATCGGCCGGAGCACAGCCCGCCGGCCGTCGACCGGGGAGCCGCTCTGGTGCAGATTGCCGACGAGGACCTGGCTCGCATCGTGTCGCTGCTGCTGCGCGGTGCCGGGTTCCAGGTGCAAAGGATCCCGTCCGTCGCCGAGGTCCAGTCCCGGGCGCGCAACATCGGTGTCTCCCTCGTGGTGCTGGCAGGAGGGGCCAGTACCCCGGGAGCGCACGCCTTAGGTGGGTTTCAGCCCGATGCGGAACGGGATTACCTGGTAGTGGCTCTGGTGGCGGGAGAGGGAGGGGCAGCCCTCGCGGCCGGCGCGGACCACGTGGTGCCGCTGCCGTTCGATCCCGGGACCTTTACGGCGGAGATACTGCGCCGGCTGGCTCCCGCTTCGCCTGCTGATAAGCCATCCCCTTGAGCCGGATGATCCGCTGGCGGATAGGAGGGTGCGACGCCACAAAATCCGCCAGAAATCCTTCTTTGGACCCCATCACACCCGGCGCCGGGTCTACGATGCAGAGGTGGGCCGCGCCCCTGGTGATGGCGCGGGTGGGGTCGCTCGCTCCTTCCAGCTTCTCCAGCGCGGACGCCAGAGCCATCGGGTTGCGGGTGAACTGAGCTCCGGCCGCGTCGGCCAGATACTCGCGCTTTCGGCTGACGGCCATTGCCAGGAGCCGTGACACTACCGGTGCGATGACGAGGGTGAGCAGCCAGAGAACCAGAATCACCAGCGCAAGCGGGTTGCCACCTTTCCCACTTCCCCGCCGTCCACCCCCCACGCTGCCCCGCCCTACGACCCGGCCGCCCCGCCCGATCATCCGCCCCATCCCGTCCGACATCAGCGCGACCGCTCCCACCATCCCGGCCAGCAGCGTCATGAGTCGCACATCGAGATTCTGAATGTGAGCCATCTCGTGGGCGATGACCGCCTGGAGCTCATCTCGGGAAAGCTGGCCCAGCAGGCCCTCGGTAACCGCGATGCTGGCCGTGGCGGCATCCCGGCCGGTGGCGAAGGCGTTGGGGTCCGAGTCCGGCACCACCCAGATCTTGGGTTTGGGGAGGCCCGACGCAATCGCCATCTCCTCCACCACATTGGCCAGCTGCTTTTGCTCCGGCGTGGCCGGCTCGATCAGCTCCCACGCGCCGGTGGCCCACAATACCTTCTCCGGGCCGGTGCGCCACGTGTACCAGCAAATGCCGCCGGCTGCCAGAGTGGTGACAATGCCGATGACGGGAAAGACGTGGTGATAGGAGTACTGCGAGGCGTCCCGGGTCAGCAGGAAGAACGCGAGGTCGCCGCCGAAGCCAACCCAGGCAAAGAAGAGAATGAAGCCGATCACCAGCCATACGGATCGACGGCGGTTGGCTTCCTGCTGTGCGAAGAGGTTGGCCTCGTCGCTCACGAAGCCGGTTTGTTCATGGAGAGATCGACCACGGGGACGGCGCGCTCACCCGCGTCCTCGATCTCCCAGAGCTCCGCCGGCGTGGCCTTGGCGAGGCCGGCAACCAGATTGGTGGGAAATTGCATCTGCCTGGTGTTGTATTGGGTGGCGACGTCGTTGTACAGCTGTCGGGCAAACCCAATCTTATTCTCGGTGCTGGTGAGCTCTTCCTGAAGCTGAGCCACGTTGCCAGTGGCCTTGAGGTCGGGGTACGCCTCGGTCAACGCGAATAGCCGGCCCAGCGCCTGAGTGAGCTGGCCTTCGGCCTGGGCCGTCTGCTGTACGCCGGAGGCGCTCACCGCGCGGTTGCGGGCAGAGATCACGGCGTCAAGAGTCGAGCGCTCGAAATTCATCGCCCCCTTCACCGTGTTCACCAGGTTGGGAATCAGATCATGGCGGCGCTTCAGTTGCACGTCGATCTGCTTCCAGGCATTCATCACCTGATTCCGGAGCGAAACCAGCCCGTTGTAGGCGCCGACTACCCATAGAACGATGCCCGCAAGGACGACCAGCAGGACGACCGTGCTCATGTTCGGTCCTTTATGTGAGGAGGGTTAGCCCGGCTGCTCCGTACCCATCGAAGTTTCGTCCATCTCGGGCTCCTGCTGTAGCGAGCCCCAGGTCGGCTCGGCGGCGGGCCTTGGCTCCCCGGAGCCGGAGAGGGATGGCTCCAGCCCGACCACCGTCGCCAGGGCGTGGCGAATGGCCTCCGCGATCACCGCCGGATCACTGTTGAGTCGAAGGGCTGGGTGCTGTTCGTCCATCAGGACTTCGACGCCAGGGGCAACGGGAATGCGGCGGCAGGTCGAGCTGGCCGATGTCATCCCTTCGACCGGCGCGAGCCAGGCCATGACGGCGCGGCCGACCCGGCCACGGCCGGTTCCTGGGGTTCGGAGCAGCGGAAGCTGTTCGGGAGGGGGAAGCCCTGGACCGAGGGCGCTGGCGGCACGCCGCTCGATCAGATCGCCGGTCATGCCGGCAAATTCCTTCAGCATGGACTCGAGGGTGGCACCCTCCATCTGGCGGAGCTTGATCGCCAGCACCTGAAGCAAATGGCGATAGGAATACACCGCCGCCGTGCCCCGGCCATCCGGTGGGCTCACCAGACCGCGAGCGACATAAAAGCGGATGGTCCGCTCACTGGGACGGGCGCGTGCCGCGGCATTCACCGGCACCACTCCAGAGGCATCGAGAATACCCCCAGCCAACGCGGCGAGGTCCCGCAGCCCCCAGGGGGCCAGCGCTCGATATTCCCTGAGGGTGCTGAGCGGGTCGGCCGGCGAGCGGGAAGGCGCAGGGTTCATCCGTTCTCATTCCCCTTGAGAAGGTCGGACTTCGGCTCTGCGGCAGCCAACACCGCGCCCACAGTCTTTATCAGAGTGTCCAGGCTGAACGGCTTAGGCAAGACCGGGCAGCCGGCCAACTCCGCCGGCCAGTCCGGTTGCTCGGATAAGGGATCGCCACTCATCAAGATGACTCGACCGATCAGTCTAGGCCAGCGCCGCACGATCGCCAGGAAGAACGTGTCGCCCGCCATCTGAGGCAGCCGGAGGTCGAGCATCACCAGGTCGAAGGTGGACTCGTCCAGCATCTGATAGGCGGAATGAGGATCCGCGACCGACACAACCTCATAGCGGTGGCCGCGGAGCGCGCGTTCCAGGGTACGGCGGAGGGCAGGTTCGTCGTCCACGATGAGGATGCGGGGACTCACGATGCGACCTGACTCATAGGTGAGAAGTAGCGACCGGTTACAATCATCAGGGCTTCCTCGGTGGAGAGGGAAACCCGCAACTCTCCCGCGGTGACCCCGAAAACCGACCGGAGATGCATCTGTAGGGTTTTCGTCTTGCTGTATCCAAGCTTCAGCGCTACGTCCTCCACGGTATAGCCGGGATCGAGCAGCAGCCGGTGAGCGTAGAGCAGCCGGGTCAACACCATCACCATCCGTGGCGATGGTAGTCCTACCTTGGTGAACCAGCGCTCGCAAGTGCGTCGGGTGAGTTGGGCCCGCTGCGCCAGGGCGGTGACGGTTGGCGCCTCATCCCCAGCGTGCAGCATTGCCTCCAGCGCCCGAAGGAGCTCGCGCGGGAGTTCCTCCAGAGCACCCCCCAGGGCCTGCATGACCTGCTGCGAGGCGCTCTGCTCCAGCTCCGCCTGGATGGCCGTCCGGAGCGAGGCCGGAGCATCTTCGAACCGGTGGAACACGACTCGAGTGATTCCGGACCGCCCTAGTTGAAGCAGCACCGAGGCGGTGGCGGGCGCTAACTCGGTATAAATGAGGAGCGGTAACGAGGGAAAGAGCAGACGGATTCGTTCGATCCCGTGGGCCCGGGACTCGCCCCCGAGGAGGGGGTCGACTACGGCCATCTCTACCGGTTTAGCCCGGATCGTCTCCACGACTTCGGGCCAGCCGCTCCCGGAAACCCACTGAAAGCGGTCCGGGTCGAGCATACGAAGCCGTAGCAGGCGCTCGGTGGGAACTGCGGCGAGGAGCAAATGTCGCAAATCGGCCCCTATTTGTCGCAAATGGGCCCTATAAACGCCAATGATCAGCCCCCAGATTGGCCGATGCCCCCACCTTCCTCAGGCATTACAGCCATTCTGAAAGGGACTTCACATGTCTCGCTCCAAGACCTATGGTCTCGTACTGGCCCTGCTGGCCTCCGCCGCCCTCAGCACCGCCTGCACCCGCACCGACGCCACCGGCCCGTCCGATCAGACGCCGGCCTCCTTCGAGAGCCAGGGCGCTAACAACTGAGCGGGAGCGGTGCTAGCCCAAGTTCTGGGGTCACGACCAGTGGCCCCAGAATTTTGTGTCTTTAGGCTTCAGCGAGCGCGGCGTACTCTCGCAGTCCCACCATCACCTGGTCGATAACCGGCACTTCGCTCATCGCCAAGGCTTTCTGCTTTTCGAGCTCGTTGTCCTGGCTCAGCGAGAGCTGTTCCAAGGCCTGCTCGATCTTGAAATACCAGGCGTTGAGCCGGTTGGCCTCGGCAAGCGCCAGCGCTGCCTGTAAGGCCTCGCGGGCGCGGCCCAGCTGACCGAAGCGGGCCAGCCCGATGCCCAGCTTGAACTGGAAGTCCGTCGCAATGCCGGGCGACAGGCTATCGAACGTCTGGCCGGCCGCGTTGGTGTGACCAACGGCATTCCGGCAGCGCTCGAAGGCCACGCGGTTCCCCGCCAACGATTCGAGATCCATCAATTCGAGTAGGGCGTTCACCCGGACCAGGTTACTGGTATTCGAGTTGATCACGATCTCGAATGCGAGACGGGCAGCATCGTACGCGCCGATTTCAGAGAGGTCGATGGCCAGGTCGCTGAGCGTCCGCATCCGCTGGAGCGAATCGCGGGTGAGGCGGAAGGCCTGGTAATGGGCTTTGAGGGCCTCCATGCGGAGCCCCTGGAAGTTATAGATCGTGCCGAGATCCGCGTAGGCCAGCGCCTGGGCATCGGGAAGCTCCAGCGCGGTAGCGTCACGCACGACGTCTTCGGCAATGGACCGGGCCAGCGGGTAGTTGCCTTGGCCACGATGAACCGCGCCCTTGCCCAGTCTTCCCCGCAGGGCAGAGACCTGGTCTCCGGTCTTGGACGCGGCCTCTTCCGCCGCACCATAACAGGTGGTGGCCACGTCCCAGCGAGCGAGCTGGCGGTTGAGACGGCCGGCAAACAGCGCGTACGCTGTGAAGTCCGGAGCCGGCGTGCCCGTGCCCTGCACTCGAGCAGCCTGGGTGAGAATTTCGAGACTCTCCTCCAGCCGGCCCTCATGCTCCAGGAAGTATGCGTACGCCGTGAGGCTCATCCAGAGGCTCGGCGTAGGCCGGCCCGGGGCGGGAACCGCCGCAACCACGCCGGCCAAATGTGCGGTCTCGGGGGCGTCGACCGGCAGCTCGTCAACGTGGCGGCGCACAGCTTCCAGTTGCCAACGGAAGCTGTCGAGCGCCACGCTGTCGGTCTCCATCGCGAGCAATTTATCGATCAGGCGGGCTACGACATACGCGCCAAGCGCCAGTCGCGCCGACCCGTCGTGCTCCTGCTCCCGTTGGAGCCGAGCACGCTCGAGAAAGGGCTCATGACTGAGAATGTCCGACGACGACCCGACCTCACCAAACAGCCGTTGAGGCGTATACAAAGCGCGTCCTTCCATTGCCTGGGCGTACGGGGGTAGAGCTAGTATCGCGTCCGAAGGCTAGCCACACAAGGGCCACGCCTTGCAGCGCGTTAAGGCCCGCCGATTGCGAGCGCAGCCCGCACAAAAAGGGTGCCGCCGGACATGGGTCTCCCCCCTATGCTACCCCATGCGAAAGGCGTTCACCCTTCCGGAACTGATGCTGGTACTTGCAGTCGTGGGAATCCTCACCGGTCTGGCCTTGCCGCGCCTCTCGGTAGCCATCGATCGAATTGAAGTCGAGGGAGCCGCCAACCGGCTCATCACCGCCCACCGGCGGGCCCGGATCATGGCCATCGCCCGAGGTCAGGTCGTGCTGCTCTCGATCGACTCAACCCGGCTCACCATCTCCGTGCAAGGGGGGACCGAGCCACTCTGGTCCGACATCGGTCCAGCCGCCGCCGGAGTCGAGCTCGCGGGACCGGCTCGCCAGTTCACCTTTTCACCGGGCGGCACCACTCTCGGATTCTCCAACGCCACCCTTCAGCTCACCCGGGGCTCCACCACTCGAACGCTCGTCATTTCTCGTTTAGGGCGAATTCGAATCGTTCGCTGAAGCCGCAGGCTGGGAGGGCGACGGCCCCTTCCAGCGGGCGGCCGGCCCGGACGCCCCCACGGATCCGGGCCACTCCTCAGGCGTACGCGTGCGGCTCGCAAGGACAGTCATCGGGCAACACCGAGCTCGAAGACCAGATCGGAGTGCACCTTGATGTCTTCGTACATCTTCAGCATCCCGAGCAGCTTGCTGAGCCCGCCAATGCGATAATCCTTGAGGTTCAGCGGAAAATCGGTGCGGACCCGGGCCGTTGACCCGGCGAGCTGGACTGTAGCGGGCAGATCGACATCGCGAGGTACACCGTGAATCGCGAGGGTGCCATGCAGGACAACGCCGAGGCTGTCTGCCGTGCCGCCGGTGTGGGTTACCCGCGCCAGCTCGAAGCGCAGTACTGGAAACTTGTCTGACTCCATCGACTTGTTCAGATCTTTGTCCCGCCTCTCATTCCCGGTCTTGAGGGTCTTCACCGGCGCCTCAACCCAGCCCCGTACGCCGGTCAAGTCGGAGGCGCCGGTGAGCTGGCCTGACACGGTGCTGGTGGTGCCGACGAAGTCGCCCGCGGTGGCACGGCCGTCGAAGCTGAGCGTGCCCGACGTGACCCGACCGTCGGGGATGGGACGAGTGGCTTGAGCAACAACCATGGGCGGGCCGGCAAGCAGCGAGATGGCAAGGCCAACTAATACCAGCATTCAGCTTCCCTCAAGACCATACTTTCTCACCTTGTTCAGCAGGGTAGACCGCGAGATGCCTAGCAGATGCGCGGCCTTCCGCTTGTTGCCCGACGTATGCCGGAGCACCAGGGCCAGGTGGCGGCGCTCGGCGTCCTCCAGTGAGTCCGGCTCGGCGGTCTCCGCTGGGGCTATCGCGCTGCGCAAAGCGCCAAAGTCGAGATCGGGAAGGGCGAGATCGAGCAGCAGCGCGTCGAAATCGGCAGCGGCAATCGCTTCGGCCGCCGCCGCCGCGTCCGATGCAGCTACCACCTGGTGGTCGGCACCCCGCAACATCGCCACCAGCTCCCTGCGTCGATCCGGGTCCCGATCGAGCACCAACACATGCAGCGGCTTCATGTCTGAAAGTACAGAGGCTATTAGCTAGCGAATAGCCCGTAGCCAATAGCCTGCACCCAAAAAACGGAACGGCCGTCTAGTCGTGGCTAGACGGCCGTCCCACACATTGACTACCCAAGGTCGGGGCATTGCTGCCGCCGTTCTTCTCTCACCTGCCACCGGTTGGCTGATTCGCCGCTCGGGAGGGCGAGGTAAGGCCTTGGCTTCGATCCCCAGGCCGGATGGCCATCCCACCTGGTTCGTCTATGCGAGCGCTGCGAGTCGGATCGGGTCGCGGACCGACCCTTCGCACTGCACCCCGAGGCGCCAGATCGGGGCGGATGAAGCACGCGACTGGCTTCATCTGTTCGAGCCGGAGTGATCACCAGGATCGACGAGTACCTGAGCCCTTGGTTGCGTCGGCACTCTCCCCCGATATACCGCTCGAACCCATCTGCCGCTCGCAAAGTGACACGGAGTCCCAATACGTTTTCGGCAGATGCGTGCGACTAAGATAGGTCCCGGAGAAGATCTCGCAAGTGCCTTTGTTTATTCGGGTTACGGCGTTCTGACGTGGAGCGGATGTGGATACCTAACCCGTACGGGTGGTGCGTCCTATCGGGTTCCATCCACAAAATGTGGACATGTGAATCCACATTCTGGGCTTGGGCTCAGCTGGATGTCGCGCGGGGATTGGAGCCGGCGGGTGACACGTAGATACCCAGAGCGGTGAAGAACTCGCGCAGGTTTTCCTCGTACCTCCGGATAGCGCTTTGGACCACCTCGGATCGGGCGTAGGCGTACCCCCGAACCGTTTCCCCTTCGCCTGGCCGGCTCATCGCCGCGAAGTTCGCCTCGCAGCGGCTCAGCACGTCTCGAAGGCGATCCAGCGCCTGAACCAGCTCTCGCCGGCGCTTGAGTCGCAGCGGGTCCGAGAGATCGGCTGCCAGCAGCGCCTCTCTCGTGGGTGGCACCGTTCGAACCGATCGGGCGCAGGCATCGTGCATCACTCGCGCACGGGACAGCAAGGAAGCCGCCGAAGTCTGCCGAAAGTCGCGCTGGAGTCTGGCGGCCGCGCCATCGACGCTCATCAATGAATCACGCAGGACCAATAGGACGTCCCGCAGGCCCGCGCGAGCCGAGTCCAGTGGCGCCTCCGGCAGAATCACCGTGGCCTGAGCCGAGACGGTGCCGGCGCTGAGCATGCCCATCATCGCCAGCCAAGCCGACCGCCTCACGATTCCATGCCCACTTCGATGTATCGGTAGGTCGGCTCGCCTTCGAGGGGAGAGAAGAGGCATCCCGCCGAGCTGGCGGCAAACCATCCCGCCACGAGAGGTCGGGGAAGATCGAGCTCTTTAATGATCGGGCTGAGCCAGCGGCGCAGATGGCGAATCTCGGGGGCTCGGCGTCCCAGCAGGGCGAGCAGAGCGCCGGCGCCGGCCGTGGCACGGAGGAAGTGGGCCAATCCATGAGCCCGCTGGGTAAACTCGATCGCCTTGACTCCGGGCTCGTCGAACAGAATGGCGCCTTCGAAGACGTCCATGGGAGGCGCATCCAGGCGGGGACCCAGATAGACGTAGCGGCGACCTTCCTGCGACTTGCGCTCGATGACCGCCGCGGCGGTCTCACTGGTGAGTCGAGCGGCATGCAGCAGGTCGTCGTCCTGAAGAATCCCCACGGCTCCGGTCCACTCGAGGGCGGCCAACGCGGTCTCGACCGGGCAGCCTAGCGCGTCGTCGAACGCCAGCAATCGAGGAGCCTCGCCGGCGCGGAGGACGAAGTGAGAGAGACCTTCCGCACGATCGGTGAAGGTGCGGACGGCTAGGGTTTGCGGTGTGGCCATGGGGAGAATATAGGCGGGAAAGCGGGGAAGCGGGGAAGCGGGGAGGCAGGAAGCGCAAGCGGGAGTGGTGACAAGACGGCTTGACGTACGTTCCCGTTTCCCCGTTTCCCCGTTTCCCCGTTTCCCCGTTTCCCCGTTTCCCCGTTTCCCCGTTTCCCCGTTTCCCCGTTTCCCCGTTTCCCCGTT
>JBGQLP010000047.1:0-24711 GCA_041500125.1 Gemmatimonadota bacterium | reverse complement strand
TGCAGCACCGCCGCCGGGGCTCCCAGCAGTAGCGCCGCGTTCAGGGCGCGGCGATGGAAGGCGTTCTGCGAATCGAACAGCAGCAGAAAGGCGTGAATACCGGCGACCGCAAACCCGGTTGCCGTGTAGGCGGCGAGCGTCATGTGCAGGGTCTGCTGGAAGGCCGCCGGATTCAGCATGGCGGCGATCGGGTCGACGTTGATCGGCCGGCCGGCAACCAGGTCGAAGCCCGCGGGGGTGTTCATCCAGGAGTTGGCGCTGACCACGAAGATCCCGGACGCGGCCCCGCTCACCGCCACCGCAATGCCGGCCCAGATGTGAGCTCGGGGGGAGATTCGATCCCAGCCGTAGAGATAGATCCCCAGGAAGATGGCCTCGGTGAAGAAGGCAAACCCCTCCAGCGAGAACGGCATTCCGATGATCGGTCCGGCGAATCTCATGAATTCGGGCCAGAGCAGCCCCAACTCGAAGGAGAGCACCGTCCCCGACACCGCGCCGACCGCAAACAGGATCGCGGTGCCCTTGGACCAGCGCTTGGCCAGATCGAGATGAACGGGATCCCCGGTCTTCTGCCAGCGGCGCTCGGAGATGACCATCAGCACCGGCATCCCGATGCCCACGACGGCGAAGATGATATGGAAGGCGAGCGAGACCGCCATCTGGGAGCGGGCGGCGAGCAGGTCGGGCATGGAGGGAAGGTATGGTATTCGCCGTATATTAAAAGTGAGATCTGCTGAGAAGGCACTACAGAACGATTGGAGGCCCTGTGTCTGTCGAGGCTGAAGCGTTACAGTTCGAGCTGCTCGATCTGGTCCTGGAAGATGCCGCTGAGTCTGCCGGGCTGACGGACCATGCCCAATGTGTGGCGCTGTCGTCCTGTCTGCGGGGCAAGCTCTGCGAGCAGTTGGCGAGCCTCCCGCCCCGCCATATTCTGCCGGGCGAGCGTCTCTATCGTACAGGAAACCCCGCGCGCACCCTGTTCCTGCTGCGGAGCGGGCTGGTCAAGACCAGCGTGCTCTCGCACGAAGGCGAGGAGCTGACCCTCCGGATCCACAAGCCCGGTGACATTCTGGGCGAGCTTTGCCTCTGCGGGGGCGGCCGCAGGGAGGAGGCGATCGCGCTGGAAGCGAGTATAGTCACCGAGTTGCCGCTGGCCGCCTTGTTGAGCAGCCTGAGGCGGGAGCCCGAGGCCGCGCTGGAGCTCGCGTCCACCATGTGCGAGCGACTGTCTGACGCCTATGAGCAGCTGGGGAGCCTTGCGTGGGAGACGGTGCTCGAGCGGCTCATCCGCGCGCTGCTCAAGTTGGCGGCGGACTTCGGAGAAACCTCGCCGACAGGGACGCACATCGGGCACTACATCAAGCAGGACGAGCTGGCAAAATCGTCGGGGCCCGCCGAGAGGTCGTGTCCGGCCTCCTGAACCGCCTCCGCAACAGCGGCCACATCAGCTACTCGCCCAGGGGCTTCATAGCGGTCAATCGTTCCGCCCTCCAGTCGTGGACCGCTATGATTCGGCCAAGAGCCTGCAACTCACGCCCCAGCAGAAGGCGGACCTCATCGAGTATCTGAAATCCCTCTGAGACCTTGGTGGCCCCTCCTCCTGAATCTTTTCAGCAGACCCCCGAGTAGAGCCTCGTATACCGATTCCTTCAACTCGGGAGGTTTCATGTCGCAACCATCGGTTGGATCGCGCGCTGGGCTCGCCTGTCTGGCCTTGGTGGCCGTGCTCGCGAGTTCTGGCACGGCGTCGGCGCAGAGCGGTCGCGGAGCCGGCAAGATTGCCATCACCACATCGTCGCTGGAAGCCAGGCAGTTGTATCTGAAGGGGCGGGCGATGGGCGAGAATCTTCGGGCGCACGACTCCCGGGAAATCCTGAAGCAAGCGGCGGCCAAGGACCCCCAGTTTGCCCTGGCCCACTACAGCCTTGCCCTGAACTCTCCCACGGCCAAGGAGTTCTTCGAACACCTGAAGCAAGCGGTGAGCCTTTCCGCCAAGGCCTCGGAAGGCGAGCGGCTGATGATCCTCGGCCTGCAGGCGGGGGCCAACGCAGATACCAAGACGCAACGGGACTACTACGAGAAGCTGGCTGCCGCCTATCCCAGAGACGAGCGGGCCCACTTCCTCCTGGGCGGCGCCTACTTCGGTCAGCAGGACTACCCCCGGGCAATCGCCGAGTACCATAAGTCGGTAGAGCTCGCGCCGGACTACGCTCCGGCCTACAATCTGCTGGGCTATGCCCACCGTCAGGCGGGAGAGTCCGGCGAGGCGGAGCAAGCCTTCAAGAAATACATCGAGCTCATCCCCAACGATCCCAACCCTTACGATTCGTACGCCGAGCTGCTGATGAAGCTGGGGCGGTTCGATGAGTCGATCGCGATGTATCGCAAGGCGCTGGCCACCGATCAGAATTTCTCGCCTTCTCGTATCGGCGTTGCCGCCAACATGATGTATCGGGGTGACTACGATGGCGCGCGGGTGGAGACGGGGAAACTGTACCAGCTGGCTCGCAACGATGGTGATCGCCGGGCGTCGTACATCACCAATGCCGTGGTGTATGCGGACGAGGGCAACTTCGACCGGGCGCTCGCAGAGCTGCGGAAAGAGTACGCGGTGGCGGAGAAGATCCACGACGCCGCGGCCATGGCGGGAGACGTCACGGCCATGGGCGACGTGCTGCTCGAGGCGGGGAAGCCCGAGGAAGCTCGCAAGCGCTACCAGCAGGCCCTCGAGCTGCAGGAACGCTCCGATCTCTCCTCGGAGGTGAAGGAGGACGCCAGGCTGGTGCACCACTACAATCTGGGACGCGTGGCGGCGCGGGCCGGCGATCTGGCGGGGGCGCGGCAGCACGCCGAGGCGTTCATGCAAGGGGTCACCGCCAAGAAAAACGACGGAGAGATCCGCCTGGCCCATCAGCTGGCCGGGACCATCGCCCTGGAGGAGAAGCAGTTCGACCAGGCGATTGCGGAGCTGAGCCAGGGAAATCAGCAGGACGCCTACACCCTGTATCGCTTGGGTCTGGCATATCAAAGCAAAGGAGACGGCGCGAAGGCAGCGGATTTCTTCAAGCGCGCGGCGGACCAGAACTCGCTGCCGGCGCTCAACTACGCGTTTGTGCGGGTGAAGGCCAAAAAGATGAAGGCGTAAGCGAGGGGAAGGTCCGGGCGAGGGCTTAGCCCTCGCCTCGGCGCCGACGGAACCATCGACGGCCGCTGAGGCGGCCGAGAGTGCAATAACTGTCATCCAGCCGACCAGCGTTTAGGCGCAGCGCAGTTCGCGTCAACGCTGGTCGGCTGCATGCCGGCGACCCCGTAATCTCACCCCGGCAGGCTACTTGCTCGGGGTGAGCCAAGTCTGCTGGTCACATCCCGGTAACGACGGTGCGCCGAGGCCTGCAGTACCCCGGCACGTCGCTTGCGCTTCCCCCCCCGAACTGCCTAAACCCGTCGCCACCAATCTGTCATCCTGCGAACTGCCGGAGGGGATACGCGCATGCTACCGACCCTCGTTACCGTCCAGACCGCCCAGCCGGACCAGTGGAGCTGGATGCTGACCCAGCTGTGGAGCTGGATGTGGTCCGGGATGTCCTGGATTCTCGACCTCCAGCACCTGGTCTTCGGTTTCGTGTTCAGCGGCTCGGCCGGGCTCGCCGTCCTCAAGGCCACCCTGCTCCTGCTGCCGGTCGCCGTGCTCATCGCCAGCATGTGGGCCACGATGACGTCGCTCTACACTCTGCCGTTCCGCTCCGGTCGCGGCTACTTCCTCACCGCGCTGCTGATGTCGTGGTGGGACGTGGGCCGGATGATCTGGTTCTACTGGGCGGGCATGGCTCAGTTTCTATTCGTGCTGGCCGGCTGGATCGGTAGCGCCATCCGGGCCTTCTTCCGGCTGTTGTGGAACGCGATCAAGGGCGCCCTCAACTCGCCTTTTGCCATCCTCGACTGGACCTCGCGCCGGTACTTCAAGCCCGGTGTGCCGTGGCTGGCCTTCCTGCTGCTGATCCTGTGGTCCGCCATCGAGGCCATCATCTTCACGTTTACCCTGCGTCCGACCATGAACGAGCTGCTGTCGGACCTGACCGGTTTCAGCCCGAATCCGATCATGCTGACGGCCCTGCTCTACATCTTCCTATTCTTCCTGGTGGGTGGAAGCTTCGCCTGCATCCAGGCCCTGAACGACGCCATCAAGACCAGGAAGTACGGCACCATCATCTCCATGACCATCATCGAGATCGTGGTCGCCGCCTTCGAGGTGCTCTTCCTCTATCGTGAGCTGGTGGACGCGATCACTCCGTGGATGGCCCAGCAAGGGTTCAACCTCGGGATCGTCGGCGTCCTGGGTCTGGCCTTCGCCGGCTGGCTCGGCGTCCGGGGCATGACCTGGTTCCTCTTCGGCCGCTATGGCACCCCGGCGCTCATCGCGGTGCTGGCCCGGGAGACCATCAGCCACGGCGGCTCGGTCGACATCGCTCCGCCGAAACAGCCCGAGTTCTGGAAGGCTCCGATCACGGCGCTCAAGGCCGAGGTGGAATGGTTCAAGTCCGAAGCGCGCGAGATGTTCGAGCTGCTCACCCTGCCGGTGCTCCAGCTCATGGCGTCCGGCTTCAACTTCTGGCTGGTGGTGTTGCTGGGCCGGCCGCACTTCACGCTGCCCTTCCGCTCGCTGGAAGAGGTGCTGGCGGCAACCCCGCTTACTATCGAGCGGAAGGCCTCCGGCCGGACGGCGCCGCAGGTGGCCGCATGAAGCGGGCGCTTCTCGTCGCGGCCCTCGCCGCGCTGACGCTCGGGTGTCAGATGCCCAAGGGTGGGCCACCGCCCAAGTCCACGCTGGTGATCGGCCTGGACGTCTCCGGCTCGTTTCGGAAGGGCGGTCACTACGACGATGCGATCGACTTCGCGTCGCTCTACATCTATGCCCACATGAAGGGATTCAGGGAGCTGCGCCAGCCCACCGACCTGTTCATCGGCACCATGGGCGGGCAGAGGACCGTGGAGGCGAAAACCTTTCATCCGATCCAGGACCTCACCGGCAAATCGCCCTCACAGATTGCGGCCAGCCTCCGAGCCTGGTTTCCCGAGGATGATCCGATCACCGACTACAACGCCTTCTTCGAGCGGGTGGCGGTGCATGTGCAGCGGCAGAACCTGGGGCTCCAGCCGCTCAGCATCGTCATGTTCTCCGATGGGGTTCCCGACATGCCCGGCGTCAAGGGCGACGAGCTCTACCGCCGCATCAACGTCACGCCGCTGGAGTACATCTCCCGGAGCGTGACCGTGCGGCTGCTCTATGCCTCGCCCAGAATAGCCCAGAAGTGGGAGAAGATGGTGCCGCGGAAACGGGTCCGGCTCTGGACTCAAGACGCGGACGTGATGGCGGGGTGGCGCCGGCAATTCGTGCCCACAGCCAGGATGGAGCAGCAGGACTCGCTCTGGTCCTGGATGCAAAACATCGTGGACTTCCGGGTGAGACGGGGGAAAGTGATCTAAACAACGACCCATCCGGAAAGCGGCGCGCCGGCGATCAGCCGGCGCGTTCGTTTTTTGGGGCTGCTGAGCTCCGCTGGCCGTGCCGGTACTAGCGACGCTCGTAGAGATCGTCCCGGACGGCGAACCCGTGCCGCTGGTACAATAAACGGCTGCGTCCGGTTGGCCAGAGGAAAACGGCGTCAATGCCTGGGCTTTCGCCTCCACCGGTGGGTCCAGGTCGGTCCGGAACTCATAACGGAGTCTCGCCAGCTCGGCCGCATCGGCGGGTGTCGCCGCTCAAACTTCGAAGTCCATTCCCAAATCCCCCGAGTGAGGGATTAGCCATAGCCGCTGGTCTCTCGTAGAATGCCCTGACCTTCCCGCTGCAACTCCGCGCACTGATCCTCTAACACACGACGACTCTGCGACTTTACCTCGGCCCTCCGGCAGGCGCGTGAGTTGCGGTAGGCAACAGTCTCCGGATTCCGAGGACTTGCCCATGCGCCCCCTGCTGCCGGTTCTCACGTTGTCCCTCACGCTGCTCGCAACACGACCTTGCACCGCCCAGACACTCTCGTCCCGGCCCGCCATCTTCACCGACCCCTCACTGGGGACCGACCCCAGCTACGGTGAGCTCGTCCTAGGACAGACCACCCTCGCCTCGGCGCTCCGCATCTTTGCGGTGGAGCTGCAGGATAGCGTGCGAGTGCCTCTGGGACATGGCAGCAATCCGGACACGGTCCGGACCGACACCGAACTTCCCGGCGATCGAGCTCTGCGGGCTCACTACCGGCTCGAGATCGGAGCGGGCCGCTACACCCTCTACTTCGACCGGCACGAGCGCCTCGTGGCCGCCATCACGAACCGATCTCAGCTTCCCCGTGCAATCCGACGCGATGAGCTAGTCGCGCGCTACCCCACCTTGCGAGTCGCGAACGTGGGCCGCACCGCGGAGGGCGCGTGGGTCATGGACGACCTCGTTGCTCCGCTCGCCCCGTGCGTCTCGCTGGTTGCCGACGTGTGGCGCCGAGACAAGGGGATGGTGGGGTCATTAGGCTACGTCTACACTTGCGCTACCACACCCGCCTTGCGGAAGGCGACGCTCGACCGGGAACCCTAGCCTCCAATCACTCTTGCTCGAGAGTGAAACCGATCTTGAGCGTCACCTGCCAGTGGGCCACTTTCCCGTTCTCGATGTGTCCCCGGGTGTCCAGCACCTCGAACCAGCGAAGGTTGCGCACCGTCTCAGCTGCCTTGGCGATGGCCTTCTGAACGGCATCCTCCATCCCCCGGGCGGAAGAGCCGACCAGCTCAATGGTCTTGTAAACGTGATCCGGCATCGAGTCTCCTCAGAAGGGAAGTCCTAACATAGCACGTGTGATCCAGGTCACGAACCCATCGCGCCACTCCGTCCCTTCTCCTCGTGACTGCCCACCCGATGGGTCATTCCGTCCCTGGGCAGCGCCTCAAGCAGCCACCGGCCGCATGAATAGGTACCTACTCGCCGCCCGCGGCTGCGGTACACTGCTTGCAACCTTTCTCCCGCTCGAGGCGTTACACCGAACAGGACGTGCCTCAAGGAATCAGGAGCAAGACCGTGTTCAGCTGCGATTACAACGGGTGGGCAGATGTGCCGGAAGAGGAGCGCGAGGGTATCGACGCCTTCGAAGCTGCCCCGGTGCCACCTCGCGTTACTGTGAAGGTGGCGCTCGCGCTGGCTCAGTCACTTCCGGTTCCCCGCGCTCATCTCCAGCGAAAGGCCGCTTAGGGTCCCTCCCCGGATAAAGCAGCACCATCGGTTGGGTTCCCTCGTTTCCGGCGCACGCCCCGTAGCAGGGCCGAGCGGCTACTAGATTATCAATCGACATGCCAACCCGCTCGCGTTCCTGGACTCGTAGAACTCTCCGGAAGGCCTCGCAGTGGCTGGCCTACCAATTCCGGATACTGCGGCGCCCGATCATCACCATCGAGGGGGTCCAGATCCGAGTGGGGCGCCACATGTCTCGCCGGGTCGAGCGAGCCTTGTCGAGGGGGGGCTATGTGCGGCAGGAGCTGCAGCTGATCGGGGTGCTGCTGGAGCTGGACGATGTGGTGATGGAAGTGGGCGCCGGCCTCGGTCTGGTCTCCACCTACTGCGCCAAGCGGGTCGGGTCGAACCGGGTGTTTGCGTTCGAGGCCGATCCAGACCTCGAGCCCTGCCTCCGGGAAACCTACGAGCTGAACGGGGTGGAACCCAACTTGGACATGTGCGCGGTCGGCGCGCGGGCAGGCAGGGTAACCATCTACCGTAATAAGCATCTGGTCTCGTCGTCGGTCGGCCGCCGGCGAGGGGGCACCCGGCCGGTGGAGGTTCCCGGCAAGGCGCTGAACTACGTGGTCCACCGCTTCCAGCCCACGCTGCTCATCATCGACGCCGAGGGCGCGGAGCGCGACCTCTTCGATGGCGCGGAGCTACCTACGGTGACCAGGGTCGTCCTGGAGCTACACGATCGCGTGATCGGGACCCAGGGAACCGATCGGGTTCGGGGTACGCTGGCCAAGTTGGGGTACCGGGAAGACCACGCGCTGTCGACCAGCGAACATCTGGTGCTGAGGAAGTAGGGATCAGCGGACCTCTACCGTGTCTTCCACCACGGGGTTCTGAGCAGAGTGGTGAAACACAATGATCGCCGAGCCGGGCGCCACTGCTTGGAAGCTAAATGTTTGCGTGACCCCGGCGGGCACGGCAGGCCCGACGGCGGATACCCCTAAGAAGCGAATCGCAGTAGAGGAGATTACCGGCGGACTGACATACTCTCCTGGCCCAATCGATTGCAGCTTGAGATCGAGCGTCTGACCTACATTGACCGACAGCGTCTTCCCGGGCACTCCGTTCTGGCTGAGCGGCTCAGGGCCGCAGGCGGTGAGCCCTAGAGCTGCCGCGATAATGGCGACTTTCATACGGCCTCCAGCGTCGAGACTGACGCTTGCGCGTCCAGGTCCTGACCATAATATCTGCCTCAACCCGGAAGACGTTCGGGTGCGCCAAGGCGCGCTGCCGGCCTCGGCGCTCCATTCTCACCGCAGCTCTCTCCTGAGGTACCTATGTCCCGCAAGATGATTGACTGTCGTCGCATGCCGAGCGAGCGCAACTGCAGCGTGGCCATCTCCGGCACCGAAGAGGAAGTTCTCGCTATTGCAATCCGCCATGCCATCGAAGAGCATGGTCATGGCGACACCCCCGAGCTCCGCGAGAAGATCAGACAGGGGCTGGTGGACGAGCCGGCGGAGGTTCCCGCCTAGCTGGTCGCGGTCCCTACCGCCAGGACTCCGTCACCCCGTCCAGATCCTTACGGCTCATGGCACTGCAGAGGATACTGTGATGCAGGCCATTTCAGAGTAAGATGAGGGTAGGTGAGCGCTCCGGATAGACCGGCCCCCGGGTGGACCTGTCCCGGGACCCGCTCGGAGAGAATCCCTGCTTCCAGCATCTGATTCCGACATTAGCATTCAATGATGCGACCCGGCTCACGGTCCGGAACCTCCATCCCGCCCATATTGTTGCCAGAGGCATGACGAGCTATTTGAGTCGGCCGGTCGGCGATCGCGACCATACTCGGGGACCCGCCGACGCCCCCGTGACCCTCGTGGAGTACGGCGACTACGAGTGCCCCCACTGTGGCCGAGCCTTCCCGGTGCTGGAGGACATCCGTGTCCTCATGGGCGATAGCTTGCGCCTGGTCTTCCGCCACTACCCGATCAACCTGAGCCACAGCCACGCGCAGTTGGCTGCCGAGGCGGCGGAGGCAGCTGGGGCACAGGGTCGGTTCTGGGAGATGCACGCCAAGTTGTTCATCAACCAGGACGCCCTGGACCGCCAATCGCTGGAACGTTACGCCATCGAGATCGGGGTGGACGTGCCCCGATTTTACATGGAGCTCGCCACCGGAGCGCACCGGGAGCGGATACTGAGCGATATCGAAAGCGGGGAGGAGAGCGGAGTCCACTGGACCCCGACGTTCTTCATCAACGGTGTCCGTTACGGCTACGCCCCCAGCCTCGATGGCTTGCACGAAGCCCTTCGCACCGCCGCCGCAGAGGCCACTGGCCACGGGCGACACGGTGTCACCCTTCCGAGAGGAGTACCCCGATAATGCAGAAGACAGCTGAACCTCCAGCCCGGCAACAAGCCTCGCGTTCCCAGCGCGAGTCGCAGACCCGGCTGTTCCCGACCAAGAACGACCTCCCGGTGGAGACCCGGGCCAAGGTCGCGGAGCTGCTCAACCTGCGGCTCGCCGACTGCATCGATCTCCAGACCCAATGCAAGCAGGCCCACTGGAACGTGAAGGGGCCGCAGTTCATCGGACTGCACAAGCTGTTCGACGACATCAACGAGGATGTGGAGGAGTACGTCGATCTGCTGGCGGAGCGGGTGGTCCAGCTCGGCGGGGTAGCCGAAGGCACGGCTCGCACGGTCGCCGGGCGTACCACCCTCCCCGAATATCCTCTGAATATCGCGGGGGGGCAGGAGCATGTGGACGCGCTCTCGACCGCGCTGGCCGCGTTCGGGGGCTGTGCC
The DNA here is from genome assembly GCA_041500125.1 of Gemmatimonadota bacterium. Lineage (GTDB taxonomy): Bacteria > Gemmatimonadota > Gemmatimonadetes > Gemmatimonadales > GWC2-71-9 > CAVVWJ01. The sequence continues at coordinate 14,690 of JBGQLP010000047.1, read as the reverse complement.
CGGCAGGCGATCGAGGAGCTGGACGACTTGAAGGACGCCGACAGCATGGACATCCTGACCGAGATCTCGCGCGGCGTGGACAAGTGGCTGTGGTTCGTGGAGGCCCACCTGCAGGGGACGCAGGGGGGAAACGGCCGGCGGTAATTACGGGCCGGTGCAGGTCAATCCGGGCTGGGCTGAACGGCGCGCGAACCGCGCCGTTTCGCTGTCCTGATCAGATCGATTCTGCGGGGGAACGTCGTCCAGGAGACGACGCACCAGGGTTCTGAGGTCATCCGCCAGGAACGGCTTCCACAGCACCGGTCCGGGAAGGTCCGAGAGGCCGTGTCCCCCGGTGACGAACAGCACCTGTGGTGCCGGCGCTAGAATGGCTAGACGTCGCGCCAGCTCGACCCCATCCATGCCCGGCATGAGGATGTCGGTGATGACCAGGTCGATCGGCGGTGCCCCGAGGTCGAACAGGGCGAGCGCATCGAGACCATCCCCTGCGACGAACACGCGATACCCCTCGTTGGCGATCACTCGCGCCACGTAGTGACGCAGCAACTCCTCGTCATCCACCACCAGGACCGTGCGTTTCATGGGGATGTCGTCGAGGTCCATGAGTCAACAAGTGAGAGGTGAGAGGTAAGAGGTGAGAGGGTAGCTCTCGCCGATGTCGATCTGGTGGACAAATGGGATACGGGTGCCGACGGCAAATCGTTGGGTAGGAAACCGCACCATCTCTTACCTCTCACCTCTCACCTGCCTCTCATATCCACCACGTTGTCCGACCAGGTCCCGTAGGCAAGCACCATCGTCCTCGCCCGATAGCCCGGCGCCGTCACCCGGACGATCTGGCTATGACACCGGTCCACCAGTTTGGGATCGAAGCGCAGGCGATAGTGCCCGGCGTCGTCGGCGAAGGTGGCCGAGCCGGTGCCGAGGAGCTGGAGGAACGCTCCGGGGACCGGTTGTCCGTCGCCCTCGCTGCGGACCACTCCTTCGACCACTCCGTTGGCCGGGCCGCCCCCGTCCGCGCCGGCGTCATCGCCGTCCCAGCTACAGCGGGAGCCACCGCCCATCAGTGTCACCGGCCGGCCGGCCTGGACCGGGCCCGACATGGGCCCACCGGTGGCTTCATCCTTGGGCCCGAAGATGCGGCGGGCCTCGAGAACCATCGGATCGTCGAGCGGCTCGCGCGGTTGCGGGGTCTGGGGCTCCGGATCTCCCGCTCGGCTCGCCGGTTTTTGCTCCGGACTCATCGCAGCGGGGTCGTCGTGCTCGGGTGCCTTGGCGGTGCTGAACGGAGTGGGGAGAGAGGACTCCGGCGTCTTCGGAGGGGCCGCCTGCGCGGGCGCCGGAGCAGGTTGGGGTTGATGCGGTTTCGGTCTGGTCGGTACCTCCTTGGGCGGCACGTATATCATGGTGACTGCGACGGGCAGGGAATTCTGCGGTTGCCTATTGCCCGACGGGGAGCGATCGGGCCGGATCGAGAATGCGACCAGGACGATCATTATGACATGGAGAATTGCGCTCGCGATTCCGGTCCGGAGGCTGGACCGGCGTTTAGTGAGAGTCTCCCAGGCGCGAAAGTATTGCGGCCGCTGTGGCCGCTGGCCCGCGGAGCGAGTGCGAGCATTGAGGCCAAGGCCCAGGGGTCGGGTTCGGCCGAACACTCTTCAGCGGACCTGGACCTGATTGACCCAGCCGTCACGGTTCCCCGATGACCGCCGCTGACTCCACTGCGCTCGTTCCGCCTTCTCCCGATTGTCTTTCCACTTCTTGTACTGCTTCTGCTGGTCCTTGGTCAGAATGTCCTTCAATCCGTTATCGAAAGCTTCGTCCTGTTTGGAAAGCTCCTTCGACTGCTGCTCCATGCGATCGCGCTGGTCCCGGGCGGCCGAGCGATCTCCGCTCTCGAAGGCGGCACGCATCGCTTGCACCTCGGTCCGGAGACTGTCTCTGGCTTCCTTGGTGTTGGCCATGTGGTTCTCATAGCGCCGGGTGTATCCCTGGAGCTGACTGCCGTTCAGACCGATCGAGTCTCGCATGATGTCGGGAGACGCCGGGCCCTCGATCGCCGCCTGCGAGAGCATTCGGTGCTCGCCTCCGCGCGGGGATCGGCCGTAACCCCCTCCCGGCCGCATGCCCGGACTCCCGGGACCGTATCCCCCCGGGGAGCTCTGAGCCAGCGACGAACCGGCAAGACCTATCACCAGTATCATGAAAAGCCCCAGCCTCACAATGGTTTGGGACCGGTCGGCCGGCCTCCGCGATGCTATGGCAGTCAAGGACATACGTGCACTCCGATCGGGCAGGTTGGGGGTGTTACGTCGCTCTGGCTGACATACGGACCGGAGGTCTGGTCCGTTGGCAGCGGAGGGCGCCACCCTGAGTCTCACCCAGTGGTTGCTGGACGCTCGCGACCGGAGCATTCTGTAGACCAATGAAGATCGTTTCAGCTCAGGGAAACTATTACCCACCTGGCGTGCACTGCAAAGCCGCGTTGCCCAACGAAACAGCGGGTATTGCGTATATCAGGTCGAGAGGGCCGGACCGACCGAGCAACCGCGAGGAATTGGAGATTCGACTCAGAGGCACCGGCGGACTGCCGTGATGGGGACGCAGGCAGTGGCGGTCAGCCGCGGCCGGGCCGGCGAGGAGCTTGGCGACCGCGAGCTGTTGCTCCGGGTCCAGGACGGCGATGCCGATGCATTCGACGTCCTGGTGCGCCGGTATCTGGGTCGGGCACGTCTGGTGGCCAGGCGCCTGATGCAGGACCCGGACGACGCGGACGACCTGGTTCAGGACGCCTTTCTCCGGGCGCTGGACCGGATCGCTACCTTCGACGTCGCCAGGGCGTTCGAGCCTTGGTTCACCCGCCTGCTGGTGAACCTGGGGCTGGATCAGCGGCGGAAGCAGAAGGTGCGGCGCACCGAGCCGCACGACCCCGAGACCTTCGCGGGAGGTGTAAGCCCAGAGCAGGAGATGGAGCGCGCCGAGCTCAAGGATTCGCTCGGCAGGGCACTGGCAGCGCTCCCCGACCGCCAGCGGCTGATCGTGACGTTGTTCGAGATCGACGGACATTCGACGGAGGAGGTAGCGAACATGCTCCAAGTGAGTCAGGTGACGATACGGTGGCACTTGCATCAGGCGCGGCGGACCCTGCGTGAGTCGCTGAAGGGATGGGCGGAATGAGGTGGCTGCTGGGTGAGCCGGGCCGAGACCCGGAGCTCGCCGCCGCGCTGAGACAGGCAGATTCGGTTCCCGACGCCACTCGGGGGGAGGATCTGCGGCGGAGAATCATGGCTCGGGCGCGGCCCAGACTGGCGGAGCCTCAGCTTCCGACCAAGCACTGGTGGGACTGGCTTTCCGGCTGGGTGAGAATCGCGCTGCCGGTCGGTCTCGCGGCCTCACTTGCCGCCGGTCTGCTCCTGCCGCACAGCGTTGAGACCGACAGCCTCGGCAGCTACACCGCGGAGGCAGGGGCCGACAGCACTCTGATCGTGGCTGCCTTTTCGGAGCCGTCCGCCCGCGGGCAATTGGCCGCCCACCTGATCGCACCGGAAAGCAACGACTGGCTACTCGAGCAGGTGTTGACCCGATGATCGCCGGGAGGATCACGCCATGACCGCTCCCGGATCGAGGAGGCCTCCCCCCGGACCGCTGATGGCCGTGCTGGTGTTGCTGCTGGTCGCCATCGTGGGGGGCTTCGCTGGGGTTGCGCTGGATCGGTTGGTGTTCCTGCCGCACATGTTCCGCGGCCCTGGGTTCGGTCACGAGCATGGGCTGGGAGGGCCCCCACGCGACCGGGAGTTCAGAGCTCGATTTGCCCGGGAGCTCGGCCTCTCGCCCGAGCAGCAGACCCGGATCGATTCGATCATGGATCGCCGGGGCCGCGAGCTGCGTGCGGTGCGGGGACAGGTTCAGCCGACGCTGGATTCGATCATCGCTCGCACTCGGCGGCAAGTGGACTCGGTGCTCACGCCGGAGCAACGCAAGAAGGCAGAGGAGATCCGGCGAAAGCACCCCCATCCTCCGGGTCCACCGCCGGGGATGTTTGGGCCGAGCCCACCGCCCGAGGGCCCGCCGCCGCGCTAAAGGCCTCACCGCCCGCCCGCTGGGCGGGCATGCATTATTCGTCTGGGCCTGCGGCCCACCCGGCCCGTGAGGGCCGGGACGGCGTTACCGCGATGCTCGAACGGCGGGGCGCGGTCCCGGCGGCAGGTTCTGCTCCAGATAGCGGGTGAGCAGCGAGAACAGATGCAGGGTCGTCCCCTCCCCCTCGCAGATGCAGTGGGACCGGTTGGGATAGTCCATCAGGGTGAACGGCCGGTTCGCGGCCACCAGCGCATTCACCAGCCGCTCGGTGGCCTGATAGTGCACGTTGTCGTCGCCCGAGCCGTGCACGACCAGAAGATTTCCCCGCAGCTTGTCGGCGTAGGTGATCGCCGAGCCTTCCCGGTAGTCCTGCTCGTTCTGCTGGGGGAGCCCCATGTAGCGCTCCTGGTAGATGGTGTCGTAGAGCCGGAGCTCCGCCATCGGCGCCACCGCCATCCCGGTCTGATAGAGGTCGGGATAGCGGAACATCAGGTTCAGCGTCATCGACCCACCGCCGCTCCAGCCCCACACTCCCACCCGGGTCGAGTCCACCCAGCTCCAGCTTCGCATGGTGCGGGCCGCGGCCGCCTGATCGGCGGTGTTGAGCACGCCCAGCTTGCGGTAGATCGCCTTCCGAAACGCGCGTCCCCGGGGGGCAGGTGTCCCCCGGTTGTCCACCGTGGCGACGACGTAGCCCTCCTGGGTGAGCAGGAGATGCCACAGGTAATCGCCGGTCCAGCGGTCGAGCGCCGTCTGGGAGGCCGGCTCACCGTAGGTCAGAAAGAAGAGCGGGTACCGCCGGGTGGAGTCGAAGTCGGCCGGCTTCATCACCCAGCCGTCGAGCGTGAGCCCCGAGCCGGCGGCGACTTTGAGGAACCCCGCGGGACCGCGCCGCAGCCGGGCAACGGTCTCCCGCAGCCGCTGGTTCCGAACCAGGGTACGCACCACCTGATGGGAGGGCAGCCGCACCAGGTCCACGACTGGAGGGGTGCCGAGCGTGGAATAGGTGTGCAGCGCCCAGTGGCCGTCCCTGGAGATCTGGTACAGGTGGTACCCCGGCTGGTTCTGAGGCGTGACCCGCTCCGGTTGGCCGCGCCCGTCCAGCCGGCTGCGATAGAGGTAGAGTTGCGTCGCGTTCTCGGGGGACGCGGTGTAGTAGATGGTGCCGGCCGCCGAATCCACGCCCACCACCAGCGGCTCGCCGAAGGCGCTGAACGGATTGTGGAGATCGAAGGCGCCCTTGGTGACCTGCCGGGTCTTCTTGCCGTCCCGGGAGACCACGTAGAGGTGGCGCCAGCCGTCCCGCTCGCTGATCCAGGTAAAGCTCTTGCCGCCTTGGATCCAGCGGAGGTCATCGCCCACATCCACCCAGGCGCTGTCCCGCTCGGTGAGCACCGTGCTCAGCTTGCCGGTCTGCGCGTTGCCCAGCATCACCTCCAGGGTGTTCTGCGCCCGGTTCAGATGCTGGAGGACCACCTCGCCGGAGTTGGCGGCCCAGTCCATCCGGACGATGTAGTTGTTGCGCGGGTCGCCGGGAACCTGGAGCCAGACGGTTGGTCCTCCGTTCGCGCTGACCACGCCGGCGCGCGCGGCGGAGTTGGTGGTGCCCGCCTTGGGGTACTGCACCGGGATGGTGAAGGAGTAGAGCGAGTCGGTGTCGTCGATCAGCAGGAAATCGCGCACCCCGGAGGCGTCGAGCTGCCAGTAGGCGATCCGCCGGCCGTCGGGGCTCCAGCGGAATCCGTCGCGCAGGTTCAGCTCTTCTTCGTAGACCCAGTCGAAGGTGCCGTTGATGATGGTGCGGGAGCCGTCCCGGGTGAGCTGGGTGATGCGGCCGTCGCCCAGGTTCTCGACGTAGAGATTGTTCTCCCGCACGTAGGCCACCCGGCCGCCGTCGGGGGAGAACTTGGCGAACATCAGGGTCGAGGGTTTGGCCTGGGGCCCGCCGAGCTGGGTGAGCCGCCAGCTGGAGAGATCGAGGGCCCAGAAGTCGCCCCGGGTGTTTTGTCGCCAGACTTTCTTCGAGTTGGTGAACACCAGCAACCGCCGGCCGTCGGGCGAGAGACTGTAGTCCTCCACCGAGAGCGCCGCGGTGTCGCCCGGTGGCACCAGGCGGCTCGCTGGTACCCACACCTCGCGCTTGCCGGTCGCCGCGTCGTAGCGGACCAGCGAGCGCCCGCCGGGGGTCGCGCTGTCCGCCTCCAGCTTCACGTAGGCGGGACGGTCCTCCAGCCAGCGGACCGGACCCAGCCGCTCGGGGGCGAAGTCGCTCGAGTTGAAGAGCCGGTCGAGGGTGACCAACGAGGAATCGGTGGCCTGCTGCTGGGCGGGCTCCTGCGCCGTGAGCCCTGCGCAGACCGACAGACCCAGACCGATGGTTGATAGGAACAAGCGGAGATATGGCACACGACCTCTTTGATCAGGAACTAGGTAATTCACCACAGAGGCACAGAGGACACAGAGGTAACGTCACCCATTCGGGAGACGGTTCAGGGCGCTTCGGAACTCCGCGAAGGTGTTGGTAAACAACAAACAACAAAGACGAATCTCAGCACCCGCGATGTCGTGAGTTGTATGACGAGATGAGCCCTCTGTGTCCTCTGTGCCTCTGTGGTGAAATAAATACACCCCGACGACTGGCGCAGCCCCCGCTCCCGCCGTACCCTTGCTGTACCCCTTTTCCACCAGTCCATGAGTCACGATCCCGGACTCCCGACTCCTGCCTCCCGACTCATCGAGACCGAGATCGGCAGCAATCCGCCCTCGCCCGGCGCGCGGCAGAGCCTGCCGGAAGACCTGTTGCGCGAAGCCTCCCGCCGGCTGGGCACCATCTGCCTGATCAGCGCCTGTGTCTGGTCGGCCAACCTGCTCCTGCTGAACTTCGTCTACGCCGTCCCCGGCAATGTCGCCGCCGAGCGAGCCGCCTCGTACTTGAAGTGGGAATCGCTGTACGATCTGGTCATAACCGCCAACGTTCTGGTTTCTCTGGGCCTCTTCTGGTTTACCCGCCGGCGCAGGGTGGACCCCCGGTTGGTGTTGAATATTGCCCTGGCGTACGAGGTGTTCACCGCGTTCTCCGTCGGGCTTCTGGATTACGCGGACCAAGGTCCGACCGAAGGGGTGTCGTGGATCGCGGTCGTCATCCTGCTGTTTGCGCCGATGATACCGGCGACCCCGCGGAAGACCCTGATCACCGCCCTCCTCGCGGCCTCGATGGGTCCGCTTGGCGCCCTGATCTGGAAGCTCCTGGGCGCGGAGCCGGCGGGACTGCGGCAGATCCTGGTGCTCTCCATTCCCAACTACCTCTGCGCCGCGATGGCGCCGGTGGTCTCGCACCTCATCACCCGGCTGGGGCGAGAAGTCAGACAGGCGCGGGAGATGGGGAGCTACATCCTGGGAAACCTCATCGCCCGAGGTGGAATGGGCGAGGTATGGCAGGCGACCCACCGCTTCCTGGTCCGCCCGGCGGCGATCAAGCTGATCAAATCGGAGACCATCGGCGCCAGTACGCCGGAGCAGGCCAAGGTGATGGTCCAGCGGTTCCGGCGTGAGGCCCAGGCCGCGGCGGCGCTGCGCTCGCCGCATACGATTCAGCTCTACGATTTCGGCGTGGCCGCGGACGGGACCTTTTACTACGTGATGGAGCTGCTCAACGGAATGGACCTGCAGAGCCTGGTCTCCCAGCACGGCCCACTCCCGCCGGCCCGGGCGATCCATATCCTGCAGCAGGTCTGCGAGTCACTCGGAGAGGCGCACACCCGCGGCCTGATTCACCGCGACATCAAACCGGCCAACATCCAGATTTGCCGGATGGGACGGGAGTGCGACTTCGTGAAGGTGCTCGATTTCGGCCTGGTCAAGCGCTCCGGACCGGGGGAGCCGTCGGAGCCCGGGCTCACCTCGCCCAACATGCTGGCCGGCACTCCGGCCTATCTCTCACCGGAGGTCGCCTCCGGCGAGGCAATAGACCACCGCAGCGACATCTACTCGCTGGGGTGTGTCGCCTACTGGATGTTGACCGGGCGGCAGGTATTTCAGGCGGACGGGCTGATGCAGATGATTGCCCGGCACATTCAAGCCAAGCCGGAGCCGCCATCCCGGCACAGCCCCTTCACGGTCCCGGCGGAGCTGGACGAGATCGTGCTCGACTGCCTGGCCAAGTTCGCTTCCCAGCGGCCGGCCAGTGCGTGGGAGCTGGCCGACCGGCTGGCGCAATGCGAGATAGAATCCCCCTGGACCAGGGAGGATGCCCGGGGCTGGTGGGAGACTCGACTCGAGCCCGAGCCCGCAGTGAGCCTGGCCGACTAAAAATGACTCCCCGATCCAGGATCCCAGCTCCCAGCCATCGACTCATCGAGACCGAGATCGGCAACCCGCGCGCCGGATTCATACCCCGCCGGACCCGCCGTCCAGGTACAGCGCGTTTCCGGTGGGGCGGGATCTGGAAGCCCTCGTGCTCGCCTGCCTGGCCAAGCGTCCGTCCGATCGCCCCGAGAGCGCCAGGGAGCTCTGCGAACGGCTGGGCACCTGTGAGGTGGAGTCACCGTGGACCAGGGAGGATGCGCGATTGTGGTGGGACACGCGGCTGGAGCCCGAGCCTGCCGTTGACCTATGAGCGCCGCTCCAGGGCATCGATCGCGGCAACCCGTCGGGCCCCCTCCGCCCAATCCACCGCCGGCGCTACCTCCTGATCCGCTAGAGCGAGAGAGGCCCGGGCGCGCTCCACCACGACCGCACCATCGGGCAGCGCCAGGCCGAACTCCAGCTCAGCCTGGCGACACAGCCGCTCTTCCCTCGGCCGCTGCTCCCCGGGCAGCGGCCCGCACATCCGGGCCACCCGGGCATGCGTCGCCTCGTGCACGATCGACGCGGCGATTTCCGCGAGCGTGTGCCGGGGATTCACCGTGAAGGTGAGCTCCACCAGACACTCTCGACTATCGTGGAAGAACGCCCCCCGGCAGGGGAAACGGCGCACGACGATACCGGCAAAGTCCTGCCGGAGGCGGTGGAACCGGTGGGGCGCATAGCGGGCGATGAGATCGAGCGCCTGAGTCAGGCGCCCGATCACTTCGGCGGTAGCGATGTCGCGCCGGGTATTGAGAATGCGCACCGGCAGCCCCCGGATCTGCCGCCGCTCGCTGAGCAGCGACTCGGTCCAGGAGCGCAGCCGGTCGCTCAAGAGTCCCATGTGAGCTACACCGCCAGTCCAGATGCCTACGGCGTGGCGTGCGCCTGCTGGGGGTCGTCGGCGGGATGGACGTAGGTCATGGCAAACGGTCCCATCGCCTTGACGTCGACGATCGTCCTGCCCCGGGCCATCGCGAAGTGATGCTGCTGGGCCGGCACGCCGGCGCTGTCTCCCTTCTTCATCGTCTTGGTCTGCTTGAGGTCGAACTTGTCGCCCATGCCGACCAGGAACGTGCCCTGTTTCACTGCCACGGTCTCATCGGTGGGATGGAAGTGCGGCGCGATTCGATAGCCGCTGGGAAACGACAGCTGGACCTCGAACGGCTGGGCCTGGCTCGGATCGCCGCTCACCACCGCCATCTTGGCGCCCTTGGGGAACACCGCGGGGGCCGGACCCCATTTCAGCGCCGGCGCCTTGGCCTGGGCGGTAAGGGCGGGAACGGCGAACACTAGAAGGCATGAGGCGAGATGGAATGCCCGCATAGGTACTCCGGGTAGAGGGAGCCCGAAAGTTGTAGACGTCGGTCGAGAACTGAAAGGGTGACTCCTCTGCGGCCGGCGAGACCTAGCGCGTGAGCCAACCGGCGAACGCCAACCACGCCGGTGTCCCCGAGATCATCAGCCGCAACGGCTGGGACGCTACAATCAGCAGCCCACCCCAGAGGGTAGCGGGATGCAGCTTCCTCCGAGCCAGTAGATCGTACCCCACCATGGCTACGATGAAGAGGTCGGAGAGGCCGAAGAAGGTGGGAGGTCCCCCCAGGTGGAATCGGGCGATGGGGGCGCCGAGCAGTGCGATGGTCGCGAGCAGCATGAGGCGTTTGTGAGCCTCGAGTCTCCGGCGGAAGTAGAGCGCGGTACCTACCAGAATCGCGAACAACACCATGTCGAACAGCGGGATCGCCAGGAAGGAGAGACCCGATACCCCAGGAACAGGGGCCGAGCCGCCCTTGACCCGGAGGATGGCAGTCGTGGTCCCCACGATCACCAGCAGTAGCGCGAGCACCGCTCCGGCCACGCCCATGCGGCGATGGATGTAGGTTCGGCCGGTTGCGACCAGGGTGGTCTGAGCCACCAGGAACAGCACCCAGGCGGTAAACACCAGGCCGTGGATGTGCAGCAGCAGGCTCAGCTCCGGGCTACCGAAGTACGCTTTGAGAAAGTAGGTGCGAGAGAAGCCGGCGAAGACGAGGATCGCGATCGCGACTGCCATGCCGACGTAGAAGAGGCGTGCGCGCCGCCGGGCGGTGACGACCCGAGGCGGTACGCTGAGGCCTGCATCCAGGGCGGATTCATTTCTCATCCGGTGTCTCCTCCAGTCCACGTTGCTCCAGCAACGGCTCGATCCTCGGATCCCGGCCCCGGAAAGCCCGGAACAGCGCCCCCGCATCGTCGGTGCTGCCGCGCGACAGGATCATGTCGCGGTACCGCTGTCCATTGGCTCGGGTCATCCCGCCATTCTCGGTGAACCAGGCGTAAGCGTCGTCGTCCAACAGCTCACTCCAGAGATAGGCATAGTAGGAAGCCGAGTAACCGCCGCCCCAGATGTGGGCGAAGTAGGGACTGCGGTAGCGGGGCGGGACCTCCGGCAGGTCCACGTGAAAGCGCGCCAGCGCCTGTTGCTCGAACTGCTCCACGTCCGGCTCCGGCGCGCCTCGTGGCAAACTGTGCCAGGCCAGATCCAGTAGCGATGCGGCGAGGTATTCGGTGGTGGCAAAACCCTGGTTGAAGGTGCGGGTCTCCGTGATCCGGTCCACCAGATCCTGGGGCATGGCCTCGCCGGTCTGGTAGTGCTTGGCGTAGTTGGCGAACACCGCCGGGTCGAAGGCCCAGTGCTCGTTGAACTGGGAGGGGAACTCCACGAAGTCGCGGGGCACGTTGAGAAGCGTGGGATACTGCACGTGCGCGAACATGCCGTGCAGCGCATGGCCGAACTCATGGAACATGGTGGTGACGTCGTCGAAGGTCAGCAGCGCCGGCATCCCCGGCGCCGGCTTGGTGAAGTTGCAGACGTTGTACACCACCGGCTTGGTCCCCATCAGTCCCGATGGATCCACGAAGCTGTCCATCCAGGCGCCGCCGCTCTTGTTGTCCCGCTTGAAGTAGTCGGTGTAGAACAGGGCCATGGACTTCCCGTCCCCGTCGAACACCTCGTAGACCCGGACGTCGGGGTGATAGACCGGAAGGTCCTTTCGCTCCTGGAAGGTGAGTCCGTACAGCCGGTTGGCGGCGAAGAACACGCCGTCCTGCAGCACCCGGTCGAGCAGGAAATAGGGCTTGATCTTCTCCTCATCCAGATTGTACTCGGCCTCGCGCACCCGCTCGGCGTAGTACTGCCAGTCCCAGGGCGCCAGCTTGAAGTTGCCGTTCTCCCGGTCGATGATCGCCTGCATCTTCTCCGCTTCGGCGCGGGCCTTCCTCGTGGCTGGAGGCACCAGCTGGCTCAGCAGGCCGATGGCGGCTTCGGGGGTCTTGGCCATCTGATTGTCGAGCGCATAGGCAGCGTAATCCGGAAAGCCGAGCAAGGCCGCGCGCTCCGACCGGAGGACGGCCAGCCGGCGGATGATGGCTCGGGTGTCGTTGCTGTCGCCCCGGTCGGCGCGACGGGTGGAGGCCTCGAAGAGGCGTTGCCGGACGGCGCGGTTGGCCAGCGAGGCCTGGAGCGGGTGCTGGGTGGTGTTCTGCAGCACGATCACGTACTTGCCCGGCATGCCTCGCTCCTTGGCTGCCTGGGCCGCGGCGGCGAGGTCGTCCTTGCTCAATCCCTGGAGCTGGGCCGGATCGTCAATCACCAGGGCGCCGGCCTTGGTCGCGGCCAACAGCTTGTTCTGAAAGCCGGTCGAAAGTTTGGCCTCTTCCTGGTTGAGCGCGCTGAGCTTGCTCTTGTCGGCCGGGGAGAGCTGGGCGCCGGCTCGAACGAAGTCCCGGTGGTAGCGCTCCAGCAGGGCCATCTGCTCGGGAGTCAGATTCAGCCGGGCCCGCCGGTCGTAGACGCTCTCGACTCGCTGGAAGAGCCCCGGGTTGAGATAGATGGCGTCTCCGTGGGCGGCGAGCTTGGGCGCCTCGGCGGTCTGAATCTGTTGCAACGTGTCGTTGGTGTTCGCATTCACTACGGCGCCGAACACCTTGAGCGACCGGGTGAGCAGCACCCCGGTCCGCTCCAGGGCGACGATGGTGGTCTCGAAGGTCGGCTCGGACGTCTGCCGGGCGATGGTATCCACCTCCTGCAGCTGGCGGCGCATCCCCTCCTCGATCGCGGACCGGTAGTCCGGATTGCGGATCCGGTTGAACTGGGGTGCCTGGTATTGCAGGGAACTGGGTTGGGCAAAGGGATTGGCGCTGCTGAATGCCGGCGCCTCGAGCGACGCAGCCCCGGAGGTCGACGAAGAAGGAGCGCGGGCGCAGCTCAAGGCCAGCAGGCCAAGCGCCCAGGGAAGCGAGCGGGATCGCATCAGTGCATGCACGGTGGTTGACCCATGAGATCGAGGACAAGGCTTCACAGGTAATACCTCCGGACGGCGAACTCGACAAGTTTCCGAGTCGGCCGATCTACCGGTTGATCTCGGAGGGAAGCGCGGTGGGGGGAGCCACGACGGCAAAGCGTTCGTGGATCAGCTCCTCCAGGGCGGCGATCACCCGGTCCACCGGAATCGCCGGAATGCCGGCGGGGTCGGCGACCGCGCGGTGGGGGGTGTTGTAAGGAACCCAGGGCGCGACGGCGGGATCGGAGTGATAGAGGGCAACGGTGGGGATCTTCCAGGCAGCGGCCAGGTGCACCACCGCGGTGTCCGGCGTCAGCAGCAGATCGAATTCATGCACGATCGCGGCGAACTCCTTGAGCGAGGACTGGGGCGGCACCGCCTGGGCCCCGGTGGCAAAGGCCACCCGGCGCACCTCGGTCGCGTCCGCGGGAGAGCCGCAGATGCTGATGACAAAGCGCGGATCCTTCGTCATCAGATGCCGTACCACCGCGATGTAGTTGGCCGAGCCCCACTGCTTCTCGGCCTCGCGGCCGGAGAGGTTCACCCCCAGGCGGAGCGGGCGCAAGTTGGGGCCGAGCGTGCGCTGGGCGGTCTCGATGTCGGCCGGGTTGATGGGGTAGGCCAGATCCAGCGACTGGGAGGCCGGATCGATGCCGAACGGCAGGAGGAGCTGCGCCAGCCGCTCCACCGGATGCACCGTACTTCGATCCGGCAGCGGCGCCGCGTGGGTGTAGAGGCCGGACTCGGCGTGGAGCAGGCCCACAACGGCCGGCGCCCCGCACCAGCGGATCACCAGCTGTGCGGTGGCGGAGGGATTGTCCACCAGGTCCACCACCACGTCATAGTGGGCTCGGCGGAGCTCGCGCAGCAGTCCCAGGGCCGACCGTATTGTCTTGTCGTAACACCAGACCCGGTCCACGAACGGCAGCACCGCATCGCGCACGGCCAGGTTGGCCCGGCTCACCAGTAGATCGAGGCGACCCTGGGGATAGCGGTCGCGCAGGGAGCGGAGCACCGGCACGCTCACCAGGACGTCGCCGATCCGCTCCATCCGGATGAGCAGAATCCGGGGCGCTGCCGGGAGCTGGAGCAGATCCTCGGCCTGGGAGGCCACCTGGCCGGCAAAGGGACGGCGCCCGGCGGCAAGCAGCGCCCGGCGCCAGCGCAGCTCCAGCGTCTTCAGGGCAGTCGGCAAATCGATCTCCCATGGGAGGCATCTTCTGTGGCGGGCGATCCCTGAGGAACGTCCCAGCGAGCTCTATTGTGACAATCGGTCCGTTACTTCTCGTACCCCTTCACCTTGAGGTCGGCCAGCACGTCTGCAGCGGCGCGTTGAGCGGTCTCGACCGCGCCATTGAGATAGCCCTGGGAGTCGATCGAGGTGTGCTCGCCGCAGAAGTGGCAGTTGTTGGAGCGCAGATATTCCGAGCCGGAGAAGCGGGTGTACTGCCCGACCCGCCAGTAGGAGTACGCACCCTTGGTCCACGGGTTGCCGGGCCAGTAATCGAAGGTGGCCTTGCCGTTCCACTTGTTGGTCAGACCCGGGAGCACCGGCTCGATCTGAGCCAGGAACCGCTGCGCCAGTTGTTGTGGGCTCCCAGCGGCCTGGCTCCTCGTGGTGTCGCCCCCGGTGTAATTCACCAGCAGTCCCGAAGTACCTCCCTGGGCTCGGCTCACCTCCCAGGTGTCCTGATAGCCGGTGTCGGCGTAGCTGTCCCCGTTGTTGCCCCGGGTGCGCCAGTGGCGGGTGCCGAACTGGAGATGGAGCTTGGCGTTGGCGCCTATGGGCAGCTCCTTGATCGCCAGGGTCTTGGGCTCCACGAACCCGGCCTTGCTGTAGTCCACGTCGCGGAGCTTGGAGAAGGGCAGGGCAAGGACCACCTGGTCGGCGGTGACGCTGCGCCGGGTGCGCCCGGTGCCGAAAGTCAGGGTGTAGCG
>JBGQLP010000046.1:0-25131 GCA_041500125.1 Gemmatimonadota bacterium | reverse complement strand
TGATCGCCGGCTTCGCGCTCTTCGAAGTAAAGTCGAAGGAGGAGGCGATCGAATGGAGCCGGCGCTTCATGGAGGTGGCGGGCGAGGGTGAGAACGAGATTCGCCAGATATTCGAGGGCGGGAACTGCGCTCCCGAGTCTATGGGCGAGGCCGGGGAAGTAAAGCACCGCCAGCCGGCGCAGGTAGGCGCGGCTCGGTAGTTCGCTCAGCTCAGGGCAAGCCCTTCGCAGGGCTCAGGAGAACCTTGCACCGGCGGGTGAAGATGGCGTGATTGGGAGCCGTGACGGCTCCCGATACCCATCGCGCGATCGACGCGGTCTGGCGGATCGAGTCCGCCAAGCTGATCGCCGGACTGGCCCGAATCGTTGGCGACGTCGGTGTCGCTGAAGATCTCGCCCAGGATGCGCTCGTGGCCGCGCTCGAGCGGTGGCCGGAGGCAGGCGTGCCGGACAATCCGGGAGCCTGGCTCATGGCCACGGCCAAGCATCGTGCCATCGACCTGCTGCGCCGGCGGACCCGGCTCGAGCGCAAACACCAGCAGCTCGGCTACGAGCTCGAGGTCCAGCAGGAGTTGGCCGTTCCGAAATTGGACGCCGCCATAGACGACCATGTTGGCGACGATCTGCTGCGCCTCATGTTCACCGCCTGTCATCCGGTTCTCTCCACCGAAGCGCGGGTTGCGCTTACGCTCCGCCTGCTCGGGGGTCTGACGACGGAGGAGATCGCGCGGGCCTTCCTGGTACCCGCGCCGACCGTGGCCCAGCGTATCGTCCGGGCCAAACGCACCCTCGCCGACGCGGGAGTCCCCTTCGAGGTTCCCCGGGGGGCCGAGCTCACCGCCAGGCTGTCGTCGGTGCTGGAGGTAGTCTATCTGATCTTCAACGAGGGCTACGCGGCCACCGCGGGCGACGACTGGTTGCGGCCCGCGCTCTGTGAGGATGCGCTCCGCCTCGGCCGCATCCTGGCCGAGCTGGCTCCGGAGGAGCCGGAGGTCCACGGCCTGGTGGCGCTGATGGAAATCCAGGCCTCCCGCTCGAGAGCCCGGGTGGGTCCGACGGGAGAGCCGATTCTGCTGCTCGATCAAAACCGCTCCCGCTGGGATCAACTTCTCATCCGTCGTGGCCTGGCCGCCCTCGAGCGGGCCGAGCAGCTCGGCGGCGCCAATGGCCCCTACGCCTTGCAGGCCGCCATCGCCGCTTGCCACGCCCGGGCCCGGACCGGCGAGGAGACGGACTGGGAGCGGATCGCGGCGCTGTACGATGCGCTGGCGGAGGTCACGCCCTCTCCCGTCGTGGAGCTGAATCGGGCTGTCGCGGTGGGGATGGCCTTCGGTCCAGCGGCGGGACTGGATCTGGTCGATGCGCTGAGAGCGGAGCCGTCGCTCAAGTCCTATCACCTCCTGCCGGCCGTCCGGGGCGATCTCCTGGACAAGCTTGGACGCTTCGAGGAGGCGCGGGCCGAGTTCGAGCGGGCGGCATCGCTCACCCAGAACGCTCGCGAGCGCACGCTGCTGCTCGAGCGCTCCGCCGCAAGCGCGCGACTGGCGGAGGAACCGCAGCCTCGGTGACGGACTCGGAGATCATCGTGGCGGGCGGTCGAGAGGTCGCCATATCCAATCCCCACAAAGTGCTCTTTCCGGAGCTGAAGCACACCAAGCTCGATCTGGCGCGGTACTATCTCGCGGTTGCCGAGGGAGCCCTGCGCGGCGCTGGGGGACGCCCCAATATGCTGGTGCGCTATCCCAACGGCATCGCCGGGGAATTCTTCTATCAGAAGCGCGCGCCGGCCTCGCGTCCGCCCTGGATCGAGGTGGTCTCGCTTCGCTTTCCCTCGGGACGAAGCGCCGACGAGGTGGTACCGCGTGATGCTGCCGCGCTGGTGTGG
This sequence comes from Gemmatimonadota bacterium, assembly GCA_041500125.1. Classification (GTDB taxonomy): domain Bacteria; phylum Gemmatimonadota; class Gemmatimonadetes; order Gemmatimonadales; family GWC2-71-9; genus CAVVWJ01. Next base: position 23,247 of record JBGQLP010000046.1, on the reverse strand, counting down.
CTCGCCAACCTCGCCTGCCTGGAGCTGCACCCGCACCCGGTGCGCGCCGAGGACCTCGAGCACCCCGACGAGCTGCGGGTGGACCTCGATCCGGTGCCTGGCGTGGAGTGGAAGCAGGTGCGTAAGGTCGCGCGGGTGGTAGAGAACACGTTGGCGGACTACGGGCTCGCGGGCTGGCCCAAGACCTCTGGCTCTCGCGGCATGCACGTCAACGTGCGGATCGAGAGGCGCTGGAGCTTCGACGAGGTGCGGCGGGCGGCGCTGGCGCTCGCGCGCGAGGTGGAGCGGCGCGCACCAACTATCGCTACCAGCAAGTGGTGGAAAGAGGAGCGCCACGGCGTATTCGTGGACTACAACCAGAACGCCAAGGACCGGACTGTGGCAGCGGCCTACTCGGTACGACCCAAGGCCGATGCCCGGGTGTCGGCCCCCCTCCGCTGGGACGAGGTGGACAGCGCCGAGCCGGGCGACTTCACCCTGACCACCATGCCCGCTCGGTTTGCCCGCATCGGCGACCCGCACCAGGGAATAGACCTGCATCCCGGCTCGCTCGAGCGCCTGCTCGAGTTGTCGGCGCAGCACGAGCGAGACGGGCTGGGAGATGCGCCCTGGCCGCCGCACTACAAAAAGCAGCGGGGCGAGCCCGCCCGGGTGCAACCATCGAAACGCCGGACGTCAAAGCATCCGTTGATCGAGATCGGTCGGGCTCAGCGGAAGGAGGACGCGCTCGCGGGACTGGAGCGCTGGAAAATCCGGCACCCCGAAGCGGCCGCTCATCTTAAGCCGGCGGACGTCTTGGTTGATTCGATGCGCGGCCGCTTCACCACCTGGACCCGCATCCGGGTGAACCTGCAGAATGTGGCTGCTGAGCTGCGACCGGTTCAGGAGCCGCTCGACCCGGACGAAAAGACCTTGTCCAGGTCGTAGGCACGGGTCACCTCGAGCTGGTCGTAGCGGCAGTCGCCCGGCTGCTTGTCCGGGCGCCAACGCAGGAACGTGGCGGCGTGCCGGAATCGATTGCCCTGCAAGTGGTCGTACTTCACCTCAACCACCCGCTCCAGGCGCAGCGGTTCCCAGGAGAGATCCTTGCCTGCACTCCAGCGGCTCTGCGCCCCAGGCATGCGGTTGACCTCGCTCGCGTCCGCCTCGGCCCACTCTTTCCACGGATGATTCTCCAGCGCGTTCTTCCGCAGCGGCGCGAGCTCAACCGCGAGCTGCCGGCGCATGACCATAGTGAAGGACGAGGTGACACCGACGTGTTGCAGCATACCCCTGTCGTCGTACAGGCCCAGGAGCAGCGAGCCCACCGCGTCCTTTCCCGTCTTGTGCCAGCGGAACCCCGCTACGACACACTCGGCGGTGCGGGCGTGCTTCACTTTGATCATCGCGCGCTTACCGGGTTGGTAGCGGCTGTCAGCCGGTTTGGCGATCACGCCGTCCAGACCGGCGCCCTCGAACCGGTCGAGCCACTGCACTGCGGTATCGCGATCCCTCGTCATCGGCGTGAGGTAGACCGGTGGGCCGATGTCTGCGATCAGCTGCTCCAGGAGCGCCCGGCGCTCGCTCTGCGGCGCCTCCATCCGACTCTGCCCCCCCGAGGCCAGCAGGTCAAAGCCGACGAACGATGCCGGCGTCTCCTTCGCGAGCTTGGTGACCCGCGAGGCCGCCGGATGGAGCCGCAGCTGCAGCGCATCGAAATCGAGACCATGGGGCGTCGTGATCACGATCTCTCCGTCGATCACGCAGCCCTTGGGCAGCTTCTCGAGCAGCGTCTCGTGCAGCTCCGGGAAATAGCGATCGAGCGGTCTCAGATCGCGGCTCTGAATGAAAACGTCCGAGGCGCCGCGAAAAACAATCGCGCGGAACCCGTCCCATTTCGGCTCGAAAAGAAAACTCCCGCCGGCCGGCAGGGCGTCGGCCAGCTTGGCGAGCATCGGCTCGACCGGCGGGGCGATGGGAAATGCATTGCTCATTGAGAGAGAATGTAACCCGTGATCGTTCATCTCATCGACGGCACCTACGAGCTGTTCCGCCACTTCTACGGTCTGCGCCGCTTCAACAAGGGGGAGGACCGTCCCTTTGGCGCGGTGGCCGGCGTGCTGCACACCCTCTTGCAGACGATCGAGACCGGGGGAACCCACGTCGGGGTGGCGACCGATCACGTCATCGAGTCGTTCCGGAACGGGCTCTGGGCCGGCTACAAGACCGGAGATGGCATCGAGCCTGCCCTCCTGGAGCAATTCCACCCTCTCGAAGAAGCGCTTGCCGCCATGGGCGTCATCGTGTGGCCCATGATCGAGCTGGAGGCGGACGATGCGCTCGCCTCCGCCGCCCGGATCGCCTCGGAAGATGAGGCTGTGGAACAAGTCTGTATCTGGACACCGGATAAGGACCTGGCGCAGTGCGTTCGAGGCGACCGGGTAGTGCAGGTCGATCGTCGGAGTCGGAAAATATTCGATGCGGCAGGAGTTCACGCAAAGTTCGGGGTGGACCCGTCCCTGATTCCCGACTTCCTTGCCCTGGTGGGTGACGCGGCGGACGGATATCCCGGGATCCCTGGGATAGGGGCTGTGACTGCTGCGAGGCTCCTCAATCAGTACGGCGCCATAGAAGACTTCCCGGCTGCGGTGCTGGGGGACCGCCGAGACCTCGCCCTGCTCTTCAAGCATTTGGCGACGCTCAGGTCGGACGCAGCGCTGTTTGGCAATGTGTCAGAGCTGCGCTGGCGGGGCCCGACTGACGCATTCGCCGGATGGGCGGAGCGGCTGGGAGACCCCCGGCTGCTGCCCCGCAGCCTCAAGACAGCGCCAGCCTAGCCCAAGGAGCCATGACCACACAGCAGGTGAGCGAGCCAGCCCTCGCCCGGCACACCGTCTGGTCCGTCGTGCGCGAACACCTCCGGCTCGATCGGTCGGGCCATCGTGCTCCTCGCCATCCCCATGGTCCTCGAGATGGCCATGCCTGAGTACTGCGGTAGCCAAAGCCGGCCGCCGCGAGTGGATCGGACTCGGCGTACTCACAGTCCTCCCTCGGATCGTACTCCTCCGGTGACACGGTTGTCTGCCCTAGGCGACGCCATCGACTGACTGGCCCCGCTCCCCCAATCCTGCGCTCCCGGGACGGTGGTGTCGTAGAGCGAGTTAGGCAACGGCCGGGCCAGAATGGTCCGACTGTTGCTCCCTCCTTCGGCCCTCGCTGGGACGATAGTGTGGCCCGGTCAAATCGTGTCTCGGGTCACATCTCCGGCGGGGACAATGCGCTTAGTTGTCGTGGATAGTGTGGGCTATAGGGGGGTGGCGTGGCAAACGATCTCAGGATACGAGCATAGGAAAGGAAGGTCCAAGAATGCGTAACCGAAGACTCATGGCCACGGCCGCCGGTGGATTGGTGATCGCTCTCGTGGGCGTGCCCATGTACGGATTACATGCGCAGGTGCAGGATACCACAGCAGGCGCGAGCAATGTTCCGGGGACCGGAACCGCCCCCGGGCAGAGAAAGACGCCAGATCAAACCGTTCCGGCTGGGCAGGGAAAGGTCCCAACACCCACTACGGCCGGCGTTTCAACGGTCGGCGTTACCGCAGACGGCAAGCTTATTCGCGATGTGATCACCGATGATCTGCTCGAGTCACGCCTGGGCCAGATTGCTCAACAAAAGGCGGTGAATCCCTCGGTCCGGCAGTTTGCCCAGCGGATGATCAGCGACCACAGTCGCATGCAGGGTGAATGGATTTCCATGGCCTCGCAAAACGGGATGTCCGTCAACCCTCAGCTGGACAATTCGGATAAGGCCAAGGTGGATCAGTTGAACCGGCTGTCCGGGCCGGAGTTCGACCGGACTTACATGAATTTCATGATCCAGGGCCATCAGGACGCGCTCAACCGCTTACAGTCTGAGGGCCAGTACGCCCAGTCGGCTCCGGTGAGAGCCCGCGTCGCCAATGACCTGCCCATCGTGCGGCAGCATCTGCTCCTGGCGCAGCAGGTCGGCGCGCAGGTTGGAGCCACGACCACGGTGGCCACTACTACGCCTACCACCGCTACGCCCACTACTCCGTATTCCCCGACGGGCACTGTCGACCGAAACGTGAAGGCGGACATCAAATTCATCCGCGAAGAGACCGCCGACAATAAGCTGGAGACGGATCTCGCCCAACTGGCGGAGAGAAAGGCCGAGAATTCCGAGGTCAGGCGGTTTGCCGAGCGGATGGTGGCCGACCACAACAGGCTGCAGAGTGACTGGGTGAACATGGCTTCAGGCAGCGGCCTGACACTCTATCCCAGCTATGGCAAGAAGCATCGGAAGAAGCTGGACGATTTGCAGAAGGTGTCCGGGAAGGATTTCGACCGGGCTTACATGACTCTCATGATCCAGAACCATAAGGACTACATCACCGCCTTCCGCACCGATGGCAGAGCGGCCAACTCGGCGCAGGTGCGGAACCTCGTTTCCGCGGAACTCCCGACGCTGGAGCAGCACTTGAACATGGCCAAACAGGTCGGAGCCAAGGTAGGTGCCGACCCAAACACCACGAGCCCGCGGAGTTCCTACTGATCGCCGATCGATGGGTGGCAATCGACGAGTGGCAACAGGAAATAGGGGGTGCCCTTCGGGGCACCTTTTTTTTCTTGGCGACGGCATTGCGAGGTTGGCGTCCTCAAGTATGCTATAGAGTGATCCGAGTGACCGCTCGCCTGATAAGCTAGGCGTTACCACCCCGGCCATGACTAAGCAGATCCCATGCTGCTGATTCGACAGAGCGGCGCCATCGTCGTGCGACTGGACCAGGATGAGCCCCGCGTGCTGCTGGTAACCGCGAAGCGAGACCCCGATCGTTGGATCTTCCCCAAAGGACACATAGAGAAGAATGAAACGGCGGAGGCCGCCGCGTTGCGGGAAGCACGAGAGGAGGCCGGTGTGGTTGGCAAGTGTGTCGGGCCGGCGGGCTCGCTCGAGTATCGTTTCCTTGGCGCGGGTTTTCGAGTCGAATATTTCCTGGCAGTGTTGAAGCGTGAGGTGGGGCCACCAGAGAAAGGCCGCAGCCGGGCGTGGTGTTCGTTCGACGAAGCGCTGGAGCGGTTGCGATTCAAGAACACCAGGAAGCTTCTGCGGAAAGCATGGAAGCAGTTGCCGCGCGACAAAGACTGAGCTGTCTTCCCCTCTGTGGAAATGTGAAAAATGTGCACAGCAGTGGATAACAAATCTGACTCTTGCGCGCGCGGAAACGCTTTCTTATGTTGTCGTCGCCAAGACGAAAACTGATCCTTTTCGACTTGGAGAGACGAGACCAATCGCGTGTCCCGTCCACGTCGCAGTAGCGCGGCGGCGTGCCGAGCAAGAGGTTGATCCGCGATTCAGCCGACTTGCAGCGCTCACGCTGGTGAACCAGATGGCACGCAAGCCATCTGGGGATAGAAGCCGGAGCTCTCGAGGCCATACCGCAAACGCTTCAGTTTAGGCGGTGGCCAAGAGAAGAAGAACGGAGAAGTCAATTCTCCGACTCCGGGTAACCAGTGCGCGGGCGGCCCGCGTTCCCTTCGGGGAATGCGGGCCGCCTTTTTTTTGGCTATCTCAACTCAGAAGGTCGAGCTCGTCCAGAAAGGCCGCGACGGCCACCAGGGTGGTGAGACTGGGTTCCGCCCGGAAGCTGTAGGCCGCATCACGGAGACCGGGGGTGAGCGGAGTCCCAGTCTGTTTGCGGAAGCGGCGGTACGAGGTCCCCAAATCCCGAAAAACTCGACGCAGCGACTGTTCCGCTAAGGCCTCCTCTGGGCTTCGAGCACTGTCTCCCGTGACCGTAGCGAGAGGGGTGCGGCGGCGGTGAGACTTGGGACGGGTAGCGTTCGCGCGCCGGTCCAGAGCGAAGGCGGCCTCGGCGACCCGCGCCTGCACCCGTTCGGTCAAGTTTTCTGGGAATTCACTGGACGAGCCGTTTGTGCTAGTGCGTGCCGGTCGTTCGATCATACAAGGAATCCTTCCAGTTCGGTTGTCATTGCGATGGGGTCGAGTCTTTCTGCAACAAATCCAGCAGTCCTTTCTGCACTTTTCCTTCCAGCTGCTTCTTAGCGATCGAACCCAGGTCCACCGAGATACTAGGTGCCGTCGCGACCCCTGTCACAATCACAGGAAAGGTAACCTGGCCTCGATCGTTCGACAGACTCTTGAGCAGTCCGACCCGCTTGACCAGTTGATTGGACATGGCCGGTGAAGCGCTGGCCGTCAGATGCAGGTTGAGGCGCTGATCGAAGCCCAGGGTACCCTTGCCGGCAAGACTCAGCTCGCCCGCGCGAAGGACGAGGTTGTTGGTTCGTGCCGTGCCCCCGCCGAGCGTGGCGGTACCGGAGAGACTTTGAAACCTGGTGTCCTGGCTGTTGCCCTGAGTGATGCCGAGCGCTTGGTTGATCGCGGCAAGCAGGGGAAAGTTTCGAATCACGCCGTCCTTGAGCTCGAACTCCAGTGTTCCCGTGAGGGTGCGCTCCAGAGCCGCCGCCGTGTTCCCGCTGCCACGGACGTCCCCGGCCAGGCGACCACCACCGGCCAGGAAGTTCTTCATTGTCGTGTTAGCGCTGAGCGCCCGGTTCACATCCAGGCCCTGAACGGACGTGCGGATCCGATAGACCGGGACCGGTTGGTTGAGGTCCACCGAGACGATACCCAGCTGGCTTCCGCCGTAGGTCGTGAAACTGAGCGGGTCAAGGGTGAACACACCCTGCTCCAGGTGAAACGGTGCCAGGACGCCCTCGAAGGTGAGGGTGCCAAACTTCACCCGCTCGATCTCGGCTTTTCCGGTCACCGTATGGGTCGCAAAACCTGGGGGCAGTGAGATCGTCATCTCGAAGGGGGCCTTCCCCGCGATCGAAAGCAAGGGGGAGGGTTCCATCCCCGCGAGCGCGAAAAGAGCAGGGATATCTGCCGGGTGAACCGATTCGGAGTGAAGATTCAGCTTCAATCCGCCGGGCCCCATGTCGGCAGACCCGGTCACCACGGACTGGCCCAGCTGACCGGTGAACCGAGAGACTTTGACCCGGCCGCCCATCGCCTCCAGGTCCGCCTCGACGCCCTTGATGCTGGTGATGGTAGGACCTCCACGGGGTGCGCGTAGGTACTCATCCACAATCCGGATCGAGCCAGCGCGAGCTCGGAGCTCATTCAGATCGATGCCACTTCCACCCTTGGCAGTATCGGTGCTGGGAGAGGGTGGCACGGGAAGCAGCCAGCGACCGGCGCTATCCCGTCGCACTGAGATGACGAGACCCCTGAGATCCACGTGGTCGATGGCGATGGTACGACCCGGGAGGATGGAGCTCAGCCGAGGCACGATGTGGAGGGCCTCGAGAGAAACGCCCGGCGCGGCCGTGGAATCGGCTCCTCCGATACGGATGAAGCGCCCGGAGAGCGAAGGAGTGGGGAAGATGGATGCGGTCAGCCCCCCGATCGACACCGGCTGGCCGAGCTCGCCCGAGAGTTCGGAGGCTATTCTCGACCGCACCGCCCCGGACTTCAGGGTCTGAAGCGCGGCTACCGCCAACACGACCAGAAGCGTGATCACCCCAGCGAAGAGGTACAGGAATCGCCGATTGGAAGACCTGTGATTACGCATCGCCGGTACCTCAGAGTAGGCCGACCGGGCGCCTCAAGGCACCCGGTCGACTTTTCAGTTCACTTCACCAAGCCCGAGCGCAGTGACTCAGGAGTGCTACAGGGTCGGTGGTGCCAGGTTCCCGCAGGCGACCGTCACGGCGTCGTTGGCTGCCGACGCGCGAACGATCACGAAGTAACTGCCGGTGGTGGGTGTAGTGATCGGTACATTCGCGGAGGAAGACGCCCGGCCGTCGCGGCCCACTTTGGCGGCGTGGTACGAGTCAGCCGCGCCGAACACGCCCTGATCGGATCCGCACTGCCCGCGGTGGAGCTGCCAAGGATGCAGGCCGCCGGGGGTGGCGTTGGCGAGGTCGAGCACGACCGTGGTGTTGCCGCTCTTCGTGCTTGGTGCCATCGAGGCCGACCCGCTGATCTGGACCGCGCCGGCAAGCTCGGCCGGAGTCGCCAGGTTGGCGTGCCAGCGGGAGTTCAGGTTCTCGTCTTTCGTGCTCACTTGGACCGCCGGCTCGTGGCGGAACGGATTACAGGAGGTTAGGGCAAAAGCGGAGACTGCGAGCATGAGAAGCCGATGATTGTGCATGTGCCCTCCATGGGGCGGTCCTGCAAGGAGCCTGGTGCTGCCGTTGCACTGCGCCGTCGACAGCCCTGTCCCTATTGACCAAGCGGTTAATAAATACTACTCTGTATTGGACAGAAGGTCAATAGCGGATGGCGAAGTGGTTCTGTGGCAAGCAGTGCCGTGCTCGTGCAGCTCCCCGACGCCGCAGCGGGCAGGCGGAGGGTAAAGCGAGTCCTACCAGCTAAACGGGGGCTCGCCGATACGCGGGCCGGCGAACGATTGATGCGACCAGCGGGAGAAGCCGCCGCGGAACTGGAAGTCAGCGTCGCAGAGGGTGCGGTCCTTACCGAGCTTCGCGGGCTGAGCGCCCCGGGAAGCGGTGACCAGTTCGGCCAGACAGGTAGCCGAAGTCCACATGCGGGCGGGAAGCGTAGGATAGCGCTCGGCGCACTCAGGCTTGAGTCGTGCTTGGCGAACTGAAGTGATAATGCCCACCGGGACCCTCCCGCAGAGTCGACCCACTTCCGCAAGCTGTCAAACTCCGCGACTCGAATATGGGCCTCGGGACGGCTCAACGGTGTGCGCGGGATCACCAGCGTGCGCTTTCACGGAAAGGACCAACCCATGCGTCCGACGAAGTCTCGATCCCGCTTTACTCGACTGGCGAAAGCCACGGCGCGCGTGACGGGCAAGCCCTCAACCTTCACCCTCGCTGTCGGCGTGATTCTCGTCTGGCTGGTGACGGGCCCCCTGTTTGGGTTCAGTGATACCTGGCAACTGGTCATCAATACGGGGACGACCGTCATCACGTTCTTAATGGTATTCCTCATTCAGGCTACCCAAAACCGTGATGCCGAGGCGGTGCAGGTAAAGCTGGACGAGTTGCTTCGCGCGACGGCAGGCGCCCACAACGCTCTCCTGGATCTGGAACAGCTGGAAGAGCGTGAGCTCGACGCGATACTCGCTGGCTACGGACGCTTGGCGGAGGGTGCGAGGGCAGGCTTGCGGCGGGGAGATCTCGACACTGGCGTGCCTGAAGTAGGGTGATCGCGCGCGCAAGCGTTGAGCCAGGGTTCACACCGACGACAAAGGGGGAGAGCAGACCCAGCAGCTCTCCCCCTTCTTAGTCGAACCATCAGTGCAGACTTAGATGGTAGCGGCGATCTTGTGCCAGGTCGAGTTGCTGACATCGTAGGCATGCACTTCCGGCGTGCCTTCAACAACCCGCGCTAGGCCTTTGAGCACCTGCGGGTAGGTCTCACGGCTATAGATGTCCGCGCTTTCCTTACGATCCCACAGGCTGATGGCGAGTACGTCCTTGCCATCGGTGCCGACGAACGTGATCTCGTCCTTGAAGCCGTTCTGCTTCCGAAGAAGGGGCAGAATGTCCTTCTCGAACGTCTGGGTAAACTCACGGGCGGTATTGGGCTTCAGATTCATCGAAACATTCCGTGCGTACATAATAGAGCTCCTTAGGTGACTATGCGTACGTGAATAACCGGAGACAACCGGCTTGGATTATCTGGTAGCGGCGGTCTTGTGGACGGTCGAGGTGACCACCTCGTAGCCGCGCACTTCCGGCGTGCCTTCAATCACTCGCGCTAGGCTCTTGAGCACTTGCGGATAGGTCTCACGGCTGTAGAAGTCCGCGTTCTCTTTGCTTTCCCACAGGCTGATCGCTACTGCCTGCTTGCCCTCTGGGCTGACGAACGTGAACTCGTCGGTAAAGCCGTTCTGCTTCTGAAGCAGGGGGAGGATGTCTTTCTCGAACATCTGGGTAAGCTCTTCCCGCTTAATGGGCTTCAGATTGAAAGAGACGTGTCGAGCGTACATGGGGACTCCTTTGGGGATATGGGTTCAATAGTGTCGATTCACTACGTTTGGTTAACTAGGCACAACCTACTTAACTGTACTTTACATGTCAAGTGTACCACACTACTTGCCAAGACAGGAGCAGTGACTTAACTTACTGTTGTTAATCAGATTAGTGCCCGCTCGAGGAGGAGTCCCGTGGACGTGTCATTGGTCATCAGGCAGCGGCTGGAGGAATTCGGGTTGGAGCAGAGGGAACTCGCGCGGGCGGCGCAGGTAACTGAGTCCTACATCTCGCAGCTGCTGACTCGGCGGAAGGCGCCACCCGCGCCCAAGCGCACGGACATCTACGACAAGATGGACAAGTTTTTGAAACTCCCGAGCGGGGAACTGGCGCGATTGGCGAATGTCCAGCGCAAGCGGGAGCTCAAAAGGGAGTTGGCAGAGGAGCCCACGCCCTTGTTCCGCGAAGTCCGCGACCTGGTCCTCCGTAAGTGCTCCCCCGACAAAGAGCCACACGTACGCGCGATCTTCGAGAAGGAGCCATTCGGCGAGCTCGAACGCCTGGTTACCCAGACGCTGCTCGATGTAGTCAAAGGAGTAGCCACAGAGGAATTGGAGAATGACTACTGGCTCCGTATGGTGGCGGACCTTAGCCACCGAAGCTATGAAGAGACCCGGGTGATCGTGCTCGAGTTCCTCGACACCGACATCTTCCACCTATCGGCGGAACATTGCGTCTCGTTCTTGGATCCCCTCGTCGAATCCTGGGATGTCAACCTCAGGACGTTTGCCCTGGACATCGTGTTAAACCCCAGAGTGGTCTCCGGGCATGTGAAGAGATTCGAGTTTATCGAGAGGAAATCGACGGAGGTGTTCGTCGAAGAACCGGGGCTCCGAGAATTCCTGGAGGATCCTGCCCTCAGCGGCACTGCGACCGAGGAGGAAGTCGCGTTCCTCAAGCGGCTGAGGTTCAAGGGCAAGCGGCCGACTCCTCTCTTTTATTACCGGGAGTTACAGAACCTGAGAGACCCGCTCCATTTCCACACGGCGTAAGAGTCGGTTGTCGTGCATTACCATGTCTGACCTGGCTGGGAGGAGTACCATGACCACTGCAACCAAGTCCAAACCCAAGATCAAGATCCATCCCCTCGAAGACCGGGTGGTGATTTTGCCGGATGATGAGGCGGAAACCATGCGCGGCAGGCTCTACATCCCCGATACCGCCAAGGAGAAGCCCACCCAGGGTGAAGTGCTCGCTGTCGGGCCCGGGCGGATCGAGAAGGGCCAGCGGGTGAAGATGGAGGTCCAAGCGGGCGATAAGGTGATTTACGGTAGGTACAGCGGGACGCCGTATGAGGTCGGCGATGACGAGCTGATGATCATCAAGGCGTCCGACATCCTGGCCAAGATCGGCTGATTCAGATTACTCAGAGGAAGTGAGGACATATGGCAGCGAAAGAACTGCTCTTTAGCACCGAGGCCCGCGCGAAGCTCAAGAGGGGCATCGACCAGCTGGCCGAAGCCGTCAGAATCACGCTCGGACCGAAGGGCCGCAATGTCGTTATCGACAAGAGGTTCGGCTCACCAACCGTGACCAAGGACGGGGTCACTGTCGCCAAGGAAATCGAGCTGGCTGACCCGATCGAGAACATGGGGGCGCAGATGGTGAAGGAAGTCGCCACCAAGACCTCCGATCTCGCCGGCGACGGCACCACCACGGCCACGGTACTCGCCCAGGCGATCTTCCGTGAGGGCCTCAAGAACGTCACCGCCGGCGCCAACCCGATGGAGCTCAAACGCGGCATCGACCGCGCCGTCGAGGCAGTGGTCGAGCAGCTTCGCAGCATTTCGGTTCCCTCGGCCGGGAAGAAGGAGATTGCCCAGGTCGGTACCATCTCCGCCAACAACGACAAGGAGATCGGGAACCTGATCGCCGAAGCGATGGAAAAAGTCGGCAAAGATGGCGTCATCACCGTCGAAGAGGCCAAAGGTCTGGAGACAACCCTGGAGACGGTGGACGGCACCCAGTTCGACCGCGGCTATCTGTCGCCCTACTTCGTGACCGATCCGGAGAAGATGGAGGCGGTGCTCGAGGACCCCTACATCCTGATTCACGACAAGAAGATCTCCTCGATGAAGGAGCTCCTTCCGGTGCTGGAGAAGAGCGCCCAGAGCGGACGGCCGTTGCTCATCATCGCGGAAGACGTCGAGGGCGAGGCGCTCGCGACGCTGGTGGTGAACAAGCTTCGGGGCACTCTGAAGGTGGTTGCGGTCAAGGCGCCGGGCTTCGGTGACCGCCGCAAGGAGATGCTGCGCGACATCGCGGTCCTGACCGGTGGCCAGCTCATTTCGGAAGAGCTCGGCGTCAAGCTGGAGAACGTGAACCTGAACGATCTGGGCCGCGCCAAGCGGGTGGTGATCGATAAGGACAACACCACCATCGTCGATGGGAAGGGCAAACCTGACGACATCCAGGGCCGGATCGCGGAGATCCGCGCCGCCATCGAGAAGAGCACCAGCGACTACGATCGGGAGAAGCTACAGGAGCGGTTGGCCAAGCTCTCCGGCGGTGTCGCCATAATCAACGTCGGAGCGGCCACCGAGACGGAGATGAAGGAGAAGAAGGCTCGGGTCGAGGACGCGCTTCACGCCACCCGCGCCGCCGTCGAGGAGGGGGTCGTTACCGGCGGGGGAGTGGCTCTGCTCCGGGCGCAAAGCGCGCTGGACAAGATCAGAGGCACCGAGGACGAGAAGGTGGGTGTCGAAATCGTGCGCCGGGCGTTGGAGGAGCCCATCCGGATGATCGCGCAGAACGCGGGCGCGGAAGGCTCGATCGTGGTAGCCCGAGTCAAGGAGTCGAAGGACAAGAACTTCGGCTACAATGCCGCGACCGACAACTACGAGGATCTGGTCAGGGCGGGCGTTATCGATCCGACCAAGGTGACCCGCACGGCGCTGCAGAACGCCGCGTCGATTGCTGGCTTACTCCTCACCACCGAGTGTGTATTGGTGGAGAAAAAGGAAGAGAAGCCGGCGATGACCGCGCCGGGTGGTGGCATGGGCGGAATGTACTAAGATCGGCCAGGCTTACGGCGGGGAAGTGTCCGCCGTAAGCCTGCTGCTCAGGGAGCCGATTCCACGAATGGAAGGCCCAGCCCAAAGGAGATTCGGAGTGGCGGCTTCGAGCTACCAGGATCACCGCCCCCAAAGCGGACCCGGTAGAGGCGGTCCTGAATCCTCAGGTGGAGGCTGACCATCCGGCCGATCCGGTAGCGCACGGCGGTACCGAGGATACCGGTCACCGTTGAGCTCACGAACAGATCCTCGTAGGCGGGCAGGCCGCCAAATCCCACGCCGAGACCGGTGTGAACCTCCCACGAGAATCTCCGGGCCAGCGGCAGGAGCCAGTATCGGCCGGCGGTCGTGGCGGTGAGCAGGTGGGAGCCGGTGCCGACGTCGATCCGTTTGCCGGCTCCGCGAAACATGGCGTACCCCGGAAGGTAGGTAACGGCGGTGACCAGGTCGAAGCGTTGGGTGAAGGTGAGGGTCAAGCGGGCGCCGATCGTCACCCCGATCTTCTGCCGGGCGTAGAGCGACCCATTCTGGATCGAGATCCGGCTCGGCAGGTAAAGGCCTGCCATCGGACGGAGCCGTACGTCCTGCGCGTTGAGTTCGGAGTCTGGGAGGGCGCCCACCGCCAGCACGACCAATCCAACGAAGAGGTACAAGAACCGCGGGCTGAAAGAGCTGCTGATGCGCATTGCCGGTACCTCAGAGCCTGGTCCGGCCATCAGCGGTCCGGCCTTCCAGGGCCGTGCGCTATTGACCAAGCGGTTAATACATACTACTCTTTATTGGACAGAAGGTCAATGCGACGAAAGGGGCCGAGCATGCCAGGACACAAAGCAACCGAGGCTGCCCGCCGGGAGCAGATTCTGAAGGCGGCATACGAAGTGGCGTTGCGCCGGGGGATCGACGGCCTCACCGTACGGGCCGTTGCGGCCCGCGCGCGGCTCAGTCACGGCCTGGTTCTGTTCCATTTCAAGCGGAAGGACCAGTTGGGGCTCGCCCTACTCGACAGGGTACTCGCGAGAACCCTGGCGCTCACGATTCCCGACGACATCGGCGCCGTAACGAACCCGCGGGAGCGGCTGCAGGCGCTGTTTCGACACGAAATGCACCGCCTGTCGCAGGAGCCTCGCCGGATCCGGCTGTTGTTGGAGTACTGGGCCCGGGGTGCCCACAACGCCGTCATTCGAGAAAAAATGAGTGTCGGGCTGGACAGCTACCGGAGGGCTTTTCAGCACATCGCAGAAAAGGCGCTTCCCAGCGAACCTGGGCGGCTCAGTAAGGGTACGGCCGCCGCGCTGGCCGCCACCGCCGTGAGCTTGATCCTCGGATATCCGGTCCAGGCGATGATCGACCCCGACCACTTTGAGGTCGCGGAGTACCTCGCGGCCGTGGATGGGATCCTCGGGCAGCTGCCGAAGGCGGCCTAGATCGCCCGCCTGAAACGATCCTTGCTCATAGTGGACAGCGGGACCAACGTCAGCTGGCCTCCTTTTCTCCTAATCGCACGAGACCGACCATGTTCCTGCTGACCCTGGCTTTACTGACCCTACCCGTCGATAGCGCGGTCGTTCGAGATATCGAGGTCGCCCGCGGCGAGATTCTCCGCACCACCATCATCGGTACCGGAAAGCCGCTGGTCCTCATCCCGGGCATCTTCGGGGGAGCCTACGGCTACCGGAGGATCACCGGCCCACTGGTCGCCCGCGGCTACCGGACGATCGTCATCGAGCCCCTGGGCTATGGCTCGTCCTCCCACCCGAAGAACGCGGACTACTCCTTTACCGCCCAGACCGCGCGGGTGGCCCGGACCCTCGACCACCTCGGAATTAAGCGGGCCCTCTTCGTGGCACAGTCCAGCGGAGCCGCCATCGCGTTTCGTCTTGCCATCCTTCGGCCCGATCTGGTCCGCGGCCTCCTCTCGCTCGACGGCGGTCCGGCGGAGAGCGCCGCCACGCCCGGCATGAAGAAGGCATTCAAGTTAGGCGGTGGCCTGGTCAAGCTCGCCATGAACGAGTCGAAGCTGCGGCACGATGTCCGCCGGGAGATTGTCCGGAATTCGGGGGACACGAGCTGGGTGACCGATGCCGTCATTCGGGCCTATACGGCGGGACAGGCGGCGGACATGAACGGCTCGATTGACGCTTTTCAGCAGATGTCGAAGTCCAAAGAGCCAGACTCGCTCGCGGGCCAGCTCCACCAGTGCGCGGTGCCAGTACGGCTCTTGGTCGGCACGGTGCGGCATCCGGCCGAGATTGGGAGCGAGCAGCGTGAGCTGCTCAAGGAAAAGCTCCCCAATTTCAGGTCTGACAGTGTGAGCGGCTCGGGCCAATACATCCAGGAGGAGCAGCCGGCCGCGGTTTTGGCGGCAGTGGCGGGATTGGATCAAGCGGCGAGGTGAGGGCTTGCCGTTTTCCCCCTCTTTGGGTACCTTGTTTCCGGTTCCAAGGCGCCCATTGCGCCTAATGTCAGGCAGGATTACACCGGGGCTGGCATGGTTTGCCGGCCCCTTTCAATTGGTTGTCGTTCCAGGCGCAAGCTGCGCCGCGGCAACCTAGCCCAGCGTGGAGGCGGAAACCACGCAACCGTAGTCGGTCGTGCGGCATGTCCCCACTCCGATTACATCTTGTTCAAGGAGTAGGAAATGGCACGCACCACTGGCACGGTCAAGTGGTTTAACGACGCTAAGGGCTTTGGTTTCATCACGCCCGAGGACGGTCAAAAGGACTGCTTCGTCCATCATTCGGCGATCCAGGCCCAGGGCTTCAAGAGCCTGGCCGAGGGTGACCGCGTGGAGTTCGACGTCGTACAGGGTCAGAAGGGCCCGGCGGCGGAGAACGTCGTAAAGCTGTAAATCCAGCCGCACGCTAACGGTAACGGCCGGCTCGGGTTGAGCCGGCCGTTGCTTTTGGGAGAGAGGATCCATCGAGTGCCGAAAGCTACGGAGCAGGCCGTCAAGCAATATCTGCTGGCCAGCGACTTCGACCAGACGCTGAGCTTCAACGATTCCGGCCTGGTGCTGAGCGAGATGCTTGGCATTACCGGTTTCGAGGAGAAGACTGCCGGCCTGTCGCACATTCATCTGGTGCAGCAGGGGGCCGAGCTGGCCTACCTGCTGCTGCACGACCCCGAGTACCGGCGAGTCCGGCGGGAAGACCTGGTCGAAGTCGGCAGACGGGTGCGGCTCAAGCAGAACCTGGAACGGCTCCTGCCGCTGCTCCAGTCCATACCCGGCTACCACTTTGCCTTCTACGTGATCTCCGCGGCGCCAGAGGACGTCATCAAGTCGGCCTTAAAGGGGCTGGTTCCCGACAGCCACATCTTCGGCACCCGCTTTCGCTGGAACGCGATTACCGGTGAGATCGACTCGATCGTGCAGGTACCGGCGGGATACGGGAAAGTGGTGGTGTTGGAAGACCTCCGACAGAGTCTCAAGCTGAGCTCGGACCGGGTGGTGTATGTCGGCGACGGCAGCTCCGACGTACACGTCATGCTGCATGTGAACCGGACCGGGGGATTGACCATCGCCGTCTCGGAGAACCGCTACCTCACGCCGATCGCCGAGCGGACCATCCTGAGCGAGGACGGGCTCAGCGTCCTCATTCCCATCCTGGAGGAGATTGCCGGATGGGACAGCGCCATGATTCGGAGCCTGTTCGCGACCAACGGCCTGGTGCTGCAGGACTGGGACAAGACCCGCACCGACTCGCTCACCATTCGGGAGACCGCGCTGACCCCGCAGGACGTCCCCTGACATGGATGGACCAATGCTCTCCTGGATCGGCTGGGTGGCCACCGCCCTGTTCGCCAGCTCCTACCTCGCCAAGCGGCAGGCGACGCTCCGGCGGATCCAGGCCGCGGCCGCGGTGCTGTGGGTAGTCTACGGGCTGCTCATCCACGCGTTTCCGGTGGTGGTGGCGAATGCGTTGGTGGCGACGGTGGCGCTGTACTCGTCCTTTCGGCGTCAGGTGGAGCCTCGCGCCTTACCGCACTGACGGAAAAACCGCACCACGTCGCCCGGAGAGAAGGCAGGGACCGGGCGAACCTCCACTCGGGACGCCCCCCATTCCAGCAATAGCTGTCGCCAGGTCTCGACTCGCTTGTCGAGTAGCGAGGGCCTCCGCGCCACCGCCGGGGTGATCTGCGGTACCAGGAGAACGCATTCTCCGTGGAGGCTGGGTACGGCCGCCTCCTGACCGGGTCGCAGGGTTTCCTCCAGATCGCTCACCAGGATGATGCCCCGCACGCGGCCTGGCTTCTGCTCCAGCACCAGTCCCGCCAGCTTGAGCGCGCCCCGGATATCGGTCCGGGCGGACCATCGGATGTTCCTGAGCGTGGAGTCACACCGCTCGATGCTGGTCATCATGCCGACGGTGTCACCCCCGGTAAAGAGGTTCACCCTCGGCACCGTGATCTCGCACAACGGCTTCTGGTAGAGGCTGGCGGTAGTAATCGCCATCACGCTGTGCCGTTGGGGCAAGGCCTCGGTGAGCTGGCGAAGTCCCAGGACCGATTGGGAGATCAGGCCCAGCGCGCGATTGTACGGTGTATCCCGTTCCCGATTGGCTTCTGGATTTCTTCGCCGCCTTCGTGCGCCCACGTGGGTAGAGCCCGAGATGTCGATGAGGTAGACGAACCAGGCGGCGGGCTCGATCTCCGGACCCCGGATCCTGCTGCTCACTCCGCCCGAGTCAAGAGTGGCTCCTCTGCGGGGTGTGATGCCGGCATCGGTGGAAGGCCGCAGCACATACAGCAAGGCGATCGCCGCCAGCGCGATGGTGCCCGCGGGCCACCAGGAGAGGACCCTGCGCTCAGGCACGCTCGCTCCGGACGACCGGCTGGTAAGCCTTGTCGGTGAACCTTCTGGCGGGGGTCTTCATCTCCCGGGGTACCCGGGTGCCGCGGGGGACTTCGACCACACCGTAGCGAACGGCCGGCCGCGGTCGCACCAGCAGCTGGCCGAACACCGCGACGAGACGTATGGCCCAATCGAGAACCGCCAGGATGGCTCGCGGCATCCACAGCACCAGAGCGCCCAACGACACGGCGGCGCGCTCCAGGTACATGCCGGCGAGCCGCGACAGGTGCAACGTGTTTACCAGGGCGGCATCGGCCCCGGCGCCCAGGATCACCAGGATGCCGGCGTGAAGCAGACCAAAGAGCAGATTCAGCTGGGTCGAGGGCCCCAAGGTGCGGTTGGCGATGGCGATGGCGACCAGGCCGGCGCCGGCGGCGAGAGGGAAGGCGACCCCCGCCACTCGCATCAGGCGCTGCGGCCCGCTTGAGACTGATCCATGGCGGCCCTGGCCCGAGGCACGGCCAGCCACGTACCCGGCCGACAGCGCGAAGCCGGTCATCACCACCCCACTCACCAGCCCAAATAAGTCCGCCGATGGACGGCCACCCTGGACGCCCCGGACGAACGCTGCCACGTACTCCACGCTTACCCAGCTCACGGCGACGAGCAATGCCAGAGCCACGGTGAAGAGGCACATGTCCGCCAGGGCCTGGGCCCGGGTCCGAACCGGCCGGCGCTCTCCGTTCTCCCGGCGAAGCAGCCATCGCGCCCTGGTACCGTCGACCTGACCCGCCGAGTCCAGGAGCTCAGCCAGGGCATCACGAACCGCAGCCTGGAGATTCTCCGATCTGCTTGTCGCCTCGATTTCCCTTTTGAACTGGAGCACCAGATCCAGCTGAAAGCTCTGAGCCGCGGCTCTCAGACCTGCGAGCGCCCGCATGGTTCGCTCCACCTGATCGGGCCCTCCGGAGATGACCCCGCCATAGCGTTTCAGCAGGCGCTCCTGCTGCTGGGCCTCACTTCCGGCGTGCAGCTTGTCGACCTCCTTACCCAGCAGATAGCCCAGCGAGGAGAGCAAGAGCGTGAGACCGGCTCCGAACAGGGCGAGAAAGTAGCGGGCGAAGATGTAGAGCCCGCTGTCGGGCGACAGGTTCAATCGCTCGGGGATATCGATCTGGTAGGAGAGCAGGGCATAGGCCCATCCCTCCAGGCACACCAACCCGGCTAGAACCAGCCACGGGGCGAAGGCGAGCAGCTTGCGGGCGGGACTCTCGTCCTTGTGCTCCTCGGCGAAATGGTGGAGCGCGATCCCTATGGCCACCTCCATCATGAAGATCAGGACGGCGAAGATGTGGGAGACGTGGAGGTCCGGGAACGCTGAGGGAAGGAGCGGATCGGTGGTCAGCACCCCCTGGAAGAATTCATTCAGCAAGAACGAATTGGCCGCGCCGGTGAGGCTAGCGATGAAGCCCAGGAGCAGGAGCTTCCACCAGCTTCCCATCGGCGCCGGGCCGGTCGAAGCCGCGTCCCGAGGGCCCGTCCGAGGGCTGGAGGGGTGGAGTCCCAGCGTTTCCAGGATTCCGAGCTGCTTCTGCAGGTCAGCCTGGAGGGTGGCCACCTGCCCCAGGGACTTCTTGCCGACATTGGGCAGGGCCTCCGCCAGCCGGTCGAGCGCTCCTGCCACCGTTCGCACGGGCTCGCTCTGTCGCGCCTGCCAGAAGCGGCGGGACTTCCGGCCGAGCGCGATGGCGGACCGGCCCAGCAGCCGGCTGCGCAGGGCCCGAAGCTGTTCGCGGGCCTCGCGGAGGAGTCGGGAGAGGGGCTCTCGAATGAAGGCGAGGAGAATGCTGGTCCCTAGCGCCAGCACAGCCCAGAGCACGTAGGGGGCAATGCGCTGCAGCGAGTCTCTGATGATCTCAGCCCATGACATCGTGGAGCCTTTGCGTTACATGTCACCTTCTCCGGGGTCAGTGGCCTGGGGGAGTGCATTGTCTACACCGGCGAGTCAAGCGGGAGTCAAGGTCGAGTCAAGAGGAGGGCTAGTGGCTATTGGCTGTTAGCTTTTGGCTATAAGCTATAGGCTGGCACCCGAGCTCAGCGAAGCACGTTTCCCATAGCCAAAGCCCCTTCGTGTCCCGACGTCGACTGCTGTCCCTTTTCCTGGTCGCCGGCTTTGCCGGGCTGTTCTTCTTTCCGGCCCTCATCGGTCTCCTCACCGATTGGTGGTGGTTCCAGGAGATCGGGTACCAGGTAGTGTTCACCCGCGAGCTGGTCACCCGGGTGCTGGTCTTCCTGGTCGCGGGCGGCCTGACCTTCGGCGTGCTCTACCTGAACCTGCGGCTGGCGCAGCGGGGACTGGTCCCCTACCCGGTCGTGCTCCGGTTCGTGCAATCCGCGCCCCGGGTGGACATGACCGCGGCGCTGCGACGGCTGAGCCTGCCGGTCTCGCTGACCTTCGGCCTTCTGGCCGGACTCGCCCTCAGCCCGCTGTGGGACACCGTGCTTCTGGCGCTCTACCGCAGCCCGTTCGGTATTGCTGACCCGGTGTTCTCTCGCGACATCGGATTCTACGTCTTCACCCTGCCGGCCCTCTCGGCGGTGCTCGGCTTCCTATCCGGAATCGCGGTCATCTCGCTCCTGTTGCTGGTGCCGGTCTACTGGCTCCGGGGCGACATCGTCGTCGGCCCCCGGCGCATCGCCGTGGAGCCGTCGGCGGGACAACACCTCGCCACGCTCCTGGCGGTCTTCTTTCTCCTCACCGCGCTGCGACTCTGGCTGGTGGATATCCCCGGCCTGCTCTATTCGACCACCGGTCCCCTGGTCGGCGCCAGCTACACCGACCTGCACGCCAGTCTGCCGGCGCTCCGTATCTCCGCCGTCGTCTCCATCCTCGCCGCCCTCTCCGTTCTCTTGGGTGGAATGCGCCGCCAGTTGGGCCGCTACGCGCTCCTGGCGATCGGTGGCTATCTGGCCGTGGCCTTCCTCGGCCGGGGCCTCTTCCCGCTCGCGATGCAGAAGTTTCTGGTGGCGCCGACCGAGCTGACCCGGGAGACGCCCTACCTTCGCTATCACATCGCGGCCACTCGCCAGGCGTGGGGAATAGACAGCGTGGAAACCCGGGAGCTGGCGGGCGAGGCCACGCTCACCCTGGCCGACATCAAGGCCAATGCGCCGACCATCGAGAACGTGCGGCTGTGGGACCGGGACCCGCTGCTGATGACCTTCGGCCAGCTGCAGGAGATCCGCACGTACTACGACTTCGTCTCGGTGGACGACGACCGCTACTGGATCGACGGGAAATACCGCCAGGTTCTGCTCTCGCCCAGGGAGCTCAACGTGGCGTCGCTGCCGACCCGAACCTTCATCAACGAGCACCTGACCTTCACGCATGGGATGGGGCTCACCATGAGCCCGGTCAATCAGGTGACCAGCGAAGGTCTCCCGGTGTTGTTCATCAAGGACCTGCCCCCGGTCCCGACCGTGTCGCTCAAGATCAGCCGGCCGCAGATCTATTACGGGGAGCTGGCCAACGAGTACGTGTTCGTGCACACCCGGCAGCGGGAGTTCGATCATCCTTCGGGCGAGAAGAACGTGTACGCGTCCTATACCGGCAGCGGTGGGGTGCTGGTGGGGAATCTCCTCCGCCGTGCCATTCTCGCCACCCGCTTCGGCTCGTCCAAGATCCTGCTCTCCGGCGACATCACCAGCGGAAGTAAGGTGCTCTACTACCGCACCATTCTGGAGCGGGCCCGGAAGGCGCTCCCCTTCCTCCGGTTCGACAGCGACCCCTATCTGGTGATCGCGGCCGATGGGACGCTCAAGTGGCTGGCCGATGGCTATACCAGCTCGGATAGCTATCCCTATGCCCAACGTCTGGGCGACGGCACGACATACATGCGCAACAGCGTCAAGCTGGTCATCGACGCCTACAACGGCTCCCTCACCGCCTACGTGAGCGCCCCGGCCGACCCGCTGATCCGGACCTGGTCCCGGATTTATCCCGGCATCTTCGCGCCGCTCGACAGTATGCCGGCGGATCTCAGGGCGCACATCCGCTACCCGGACTACATCTACCGGATTCAGACCAGCCTCTACACCGCCTATCACATGGACGCGCCGGACGATTTCTATCAGCGCGAGGACCAGTGGCAGATTCCGGTGGCCACCGAGTCGGATCGCGCGGTGCCGTTCATGCGACACATCGTGATGCGGCTGCCGGAGGAGTCGAGGGCGGAGTTCATCTACATGGTGCCCTTCACCCCTCGGGGCAAGGACAACCTGGCGGCGTGGATGGTGGCCCGGAACGATGGCAATGCATACGGAAAACTCCGGGTCTATCGGCTTTCGCGGCAGAGCCTCGTCTATGGGCCGAAGCAGATCGAGAACCGGATCAACCAGGACACCGAGATCTCCCGCCAGGTGTCGCTCTGGGACCAGCGGGGTTCCAAGGTGATCCGGGGCGACCTGCTGGTGATTCCCATCGAGCAGTCGTTGCTCTACGTCCAGCCGCTGTACCTCCAGGCGGAGGGCGGGCGGATCCCGGAGCTCAAGCGGGTGGTGGTCGCCCACCAGAACCAGGTGGTGATGGGGGAGACGCTGGATGACGCGCTAAATCAGATCTTCGGCGGAGTCGCCGAGCGGCGAGGAAAAGCTGCGCCGTCACCCGCAGCCGCGGCGGCGCCCAGCGAATCCGGGGTCAGCGCCCTGGCCGCCGAGGCATGGAGCCGCTACCAGGCGGCGCTCCAAGCGCAGCGGGACCTCGATTGGGCTCGCTATGGCGAGGAGATGCGGCGGCTCGGCGAGCTGCTCGAGCAGATTGGGGGCGCAGGAACGAAGCGATAGGGCAGAGATGGCCCCCGGCGGTGCATCAATCGTGACCACCCATTAGATTTGGTGCGACGCGAATGCGTCGCCCCCCAGTGGAGCCTTCACCCATGACCGAGCACTCCTTGCTCGAAATTGGGTTTCGACCTTTGCTCGACGCCGCCCCCGATGCCACCGTCGTCGTCGACCGGCACGGGAGTGTGGTCGCCCTAAATCGTGACGTCGAGGCGCTCTTCGGTTGGCCCGAGGCGGAGTTGCTGGGCCAGCCGATGAATCGGCTCATCCCCGCCCGCTTCCACCGAGTGCTCGAGCACATGCTCGAGTTACCCATCAACCACGAGTCACCCGGAACCCGTCCGAAGGGCGTGCGAGTCAGCCTCTTCGCCCGGCGGAAAGACGGGACCGAGCTCCCGGTCGAGATCAACCGGAGCCCCCTCGGCCCCGGCCCCGACGCCCTGGCCCTGGTGACTATTCGCGATCTGACCGAGTGGCGGCGCGCCCAGGAGAGCCTGTTCCGAGAGAAGGAGCAGGCCGTCATCACCCTGGCCTCGATCGGGGATGCCGTCGTCACCACCGACCC
>JBGQLP010000045.1:0-25637 GCA_041500125.1 Gemmatimonadota bacterium | reverse complement strand
GAATAGAGATGGCATGAGTGAGCGAGCCGCGGTACGCACCCAGGAGCTCGTCGCCGGGTAACTGCCGCCAATCCTCGCCCCGCCTGGCGCGCACCGATCGGTAGATCATGGTTTCGCTCCTTCTCCCTCCCGCACGACCTCAAATACCACCTTATGGAGTGAGCAATACCTTGCGGCGCTCCTCGTATTCTTCAGTCGTGAGCGCACCATCGGCGTACCGGCGCCGCAGCAGCTCTAGTGGGGTCTCATCGACGGATCGGCTGGATGGGGTACTGGTGCGAGTGATGGCCCACCAGATCCCGATGGCCACTATGACCCAGAAGAGCCACCCTACGAGGTGCATCCCCCAGATCCAACCCGACCCCCAATCGCCGTTCCAATGCATACATCCTCCATGCAGCACGATGGGTGAGCGATGAACGCGCGGCGGCGCCGCCGAGCCTGTCAGCTGTTGGTGTCGGCCCAGCCACACCGAGCGATGTTAAACTCAGCTAGAAGCCGGATGCCGTCCTTGCTTACATCGCTCCACTGGATCCCACCGGCCTCCAACTCGATTTCTGCGTACCACAGGCGCAACGCGTCCACCAGCTCGCGGGTTGTGTGGGCCAGCTCCCTCGCTCGCGCCCGCTCGCCTCCGAGCCGGCGGAACTCTGCCAGCAGACGGCTCAGCCGATCGGCCTGCATCCCGAGGCGCTCCTTGATCTCCGGCGTCAGAAACGGGCGGAGCTCGTCGAGCAGCCTCCGCTCGAGCTGAAACCGGTCCAGCAGCTGGTCCTCGACATAGCGGACCGCTCCCCATCTCTCCCAGAACGTGGCGTTCGCGTCCGCGACCGGCGGGAGGAAGCGATCGGCATCGGCCATCCAGTTGTCGTGTGCGGCTGCGAAGCGCTTTCCCAGGGTATCGCTGTCCCTGGTGTTTGGCTGAGTAGCTGTAGTGGTGTACATAGGTAACTCGTCGTTGGTGATCGAAGGGTTATAGATGGCCGGTGGCGACCGCGCGCATGATGTCGGTCGTGGAAATCACGCCGATCACTTGCTCATCGCTGGTGACGAACAGCCGGTGAACGTCCGCGTAGAGCATCTGCTGCGCGGCTTCTCTGACGTCTGCCTCGGGCGAGACGGTCAACGGACGCCGGGTCATGATATCCCGGACCGTCATCTGCTCGAACAGCGCCTCTCGCTCCACCGCATCATCGGCCTCGGCTTCGGAGGTCAGGATATCGGTGCTGGAAATGACCCCCACCATTCGGCCCATCCCGTCCACCACGGCAAGGGCAGAAATGTGAGAATCGCTCAGGCTTACAACCACGTCGTTCACGGCGGCCTCAGGATCTACCGTCTTGACGTTCTTCTCCATCAGCTCGCGGACTTGCATATCTCCTCCGGGGTCACCCAACGCCTCAGGTGGGCCTGCCTAGTCAACCTGGCACACCGAACCCGAACTGATCCTGAAGCCGCTGTGAAAGAGTCTTCATGAAGCCGCGCGGGCGGAATTCTTCACTCAAGTTCATACGAAAAAGACCCCGGGGCGAAACCCCGAGGCCTGGAGGTCACGACAACCGGCCGTTACTTGATCACGATCCGGTTCGCCACGGCGGGCGCCACCTTGGGAAGGTGGACCACCAACACGCCATCCTGATAGTTGGCCTTGACCTCCTTCTCCGTGACCGGCGCAGGCAGGCGGATCGTCCGCATGAACTTCCCGATCTCGCGCTCCCGGCGCAGGTACGTCTCACCCGAGACCTCTGGCATCAATTCCCGGCGGCCGGTAATGGTCAACAGCGTGCCAGTGAGATTGATGTCCAGGTTCTCCTTGTGGACTCCCGCCACCTCGAGCCGCACGATGAACTCATCGGCAGTCTCAGTCACGTCCAGCGTCGGGTACCACTCCGTGCCCGCAGTCTCATACGGGAACGGCGGAAGGAACGGCTCCGGAAGGAACCCTGGGGCCAGGAAGCGATCGAAGAACCGCTCGACTTCCTCGCCCATCTTCCCCGTCATGGGGGCCAGCTTCGCAACCCGCATACCACCTCCAGTTGAAGCCCGAATTGCGAGTGCAACATAGCAATCGGTCTGTGAAGCCGGCGTTAACCCGGAGTGAAACTTTCCCCGCACACCGTCTCAGTGCGCCATCGTACCCGCCTGCTGGCTCGCCTTTCCGCCTGGCGGGAGTGCCCGCAGTACCCCCACCGCGCCCTTGGTGGCATCGGCGAAAGCGTGGGTGACGAAGGGATAGTCACCCGGCTCGCGGAGCCGCACTTCGAAGATGCCGCCACCGCCTACGGGAACGTTCACGGTTTGGACCCCAGCCAACGGGCTCGTCTGAGACCCATCCTGGAAAACCCGCTCGAAGATTCCGCCCACCACGTGAAAGGAGCTGATCCGGTTGGGCCCGGCATTGATGACATAGAGCCGTAACAGCTCGTTAGGGGAAACGTCGATCGGATGGGCCGCGTACTGACCGGCCCGGCCATTGAAGACCACGTGGTCGGGCGCCAAACTCAGCAGCTTCTCCCAGTCGAGCCCCCGAGTGCCATCCGCCCCTGGCTGGGACGTCATGTAGAACTCGCTTTGAACCAAGACGAGCTCCCGCGCCTTGGGGCGCGGCACCACCGGGTCCACAATGAGGGCACCGTACATTCCGTTGGCGATGTGCATCGCGGCTGGCGCGGTCCCGCAGTGGTACATGAAGGCCCCCGGCACCCGGGCTACAAAACGATACTGAAGCGAGTCACCGGGCAGCACATTGAGGTAGTACTTGCTCGGTGCAATCTCCGCAGCATGGAAGTCCATGCTGTGCGGAATATTCGCGCGGTTCACCAGAGTAACGTCCACCGTGTCGCCCTGGCGAATGTGCAGCGCCGGGCCGGGGACCCTACCGCCGAAGGTCCACGCGGCGTAGCGCACGTCTTGGGCGACGGTCACTGGCGTGTGCTGGATCTCGAACCGGATCTGGTGGAGCCGGGTCCGCTCGGCCGGCGCTAGCTGTGCCACCACCGGTGCCGGCTCGGCGAGGGCACCGCCTATTGGCGCCTCCCCGTGCGATACATCGGCAGGTGGCACCGTATCGGGCTCTTCTTGAGGCGTCGTCGTGCTCTCTAGCTTGGCGGTTCTGCGGGACTCGCCACCGCTGGCGTCAGCCGCATGATCGGAGGGTGCGGGGGAACGGCAGGCAGCGAGAAGGAGGCTGGCGGTCAGAGCGGCCAGCCAGGAGGTACCGGACATGTGGATCCTTCGGTTGAGGTCACCTTGGAGGAAGCGCCGGTCAGGAATCAGACCTTACTGGCCGGGAGAACTCGGAATCAGGGCACCATGGCAGACGGTACACGCCTGAGAGTTCTTCCGCCGGAGCGTTCCCGGATCGAAACCCGGACCGTGGGGATTGAACCGCCGACCCCCGGCCGAAGAGTGGCAGGTGAGGCAGTCCCGCTCGGCATGACAAGCCACACAGCTCTCCAAGTTCTGGCGGGCGGCCTGTCCGTGGTTCAGGATGAAGGCCTGCTTCGCATCATGAAAACCGCTGCCCCGAAGCCGACCGGGGGAAATCAGTCCCGCGCTGACATGGCAGTTGGTGCAGAACTGGGTCTGGCTGTGACACTCGCTGCAGGAGCTTTCCCGACTGTACGCGGCGGCGGGATGGGTCGTGAGGAAGCCGGCCGGATGGTATCCCGGCGGTGCGTCGGCCGCGCTGGGACGATGGCACTCGAGACAGGCGGGACGGGCGTGGCAGGCGGCGCAGGTCTGCGGCCTCGCGGAAGCGAGAGCGGCGTGGGTCTTGGAGAAGTCCAGGCCATGAGATTCCGGTCGCCTGCGCTTGACCTGGGCTCCCTTGCCGCGGCCGGGTGCGGCAGCCCGAATGGCCTGGACGCTGGCGGGGGAGCCTACATGGCAAGTCAGGCAGCTTTCCTGGGTGTGGCAGGACGCACAAGTGGCCGCGCTCTTACGGACTTGCCCTCCGTGCTGACGGAGAAACGCCGGGTCGGCATGGCTCGACGGGGGCTCGAGCTCCGCATGGATTGCCAACGAGCGTGGATCCGGAGCGAGCGCCTGGATCGCGGGCACCTCCGGGGCGTTCACGTGGCACTGGGCACAGAAATCCTGGGCGTGACAGGTGGCGCAGGAGGCGGCGACCGGGCGTGCCGCACGCGCCAGCTTTCCGTGCAGCGCCCCGGTGAATCCGGCCTCCCGGTGCGACGCCGGCGCCGGAAAGTCCCGTATCGCCGAGCGGCTGAGTCGGACCGCCTGGACCAGTGGCAGATGGCAGGTGGCGCAGGCGGTGTCGGGCGCATCGAAGTGCGACGCCCGAATTCCGTGGCAGGTGAAACAGTTGGAGACCACGGCGAGCCGCACCTGCATAGGATCGGTGCCAGGGGCAATATGACAGGAGCGACATGGGAGCACGGAATCGACCCCCGCAGCCTTGGCAATCAGCTCGGCATGTTTCGGGTGGGTAAACCGGAGATTGGTAGCTCGCGGCTGATCCGGTGCGGTCCACTCCACGGTACGCTCGACGGTACCGTCGTGGCATTGCTGGCAAATGCGTGGGGCCGGCCAGAGGGCCAGGCTGGGATCGGCTGCGCCGGTGTGGCACCCCACGCAGGTGGGGAAGACGGCTCGGTGCTGCCAGTGATCGAAGCGATCCTGAACCACTCCGCCACGCGTGCGCCCCGCAGCTGCGACTGCCCCGGCCACGAGGACACCGACCAGCAGACGGACCAGTTTCACCGGACACCGGCCCGGGGCAGCGGAGGCAGGGCCGGTGGGAGCGGCGCATTGTCGGTCTGGCTTCGAAGAATGAGGGTGACACGTGCCGTGAGGCGGGTCTGGTTCCAGTCGAATGCCGCCGCATCGGGACGGTCGCGGGTCTCAGCATAGTGGGCTGCCCCTACCGATATTCTGAGTCGCTCGATGGGCCGCCACTCGGCCTCGAATCCCAACGCATCCACCGACACGTCCTGGAACCGGAACTCCAGCGGCCGGTCGAGCGTAGAGCCATAGGCTACGAGCGACAGCTCTGAGGCTGGCTGGAAGGAGATGGTCGCCTCGAAGCCGTGGGAAGCAGCGCCCGGCCCTTCCTCCTCGCGGTATCCCCCATCGAGGCTGAGTGTGGGGATCGGACTGTAGGATATCCCGACCCCCAGACGGTGTCCCCGGTCTTCCACCGAGACCAGCGGCGTCTCGGTCTCAGTCGGCGAAAAGACGTAGTGCTCCCAACGTGCCCGCAGCTCGACGCCGCGAAGCGGGCGGAGCCAGACTCCGGAATTGACCGCGTGGTACGGAACTGGGGAGAACGCCCCCCAGATGGTCCAGAGGTCGAAGTGCGGGCGGTATTGCCGCACCCCTCCAAGCACCGTGATCCACGGTGCCGTGTAGCGAAGGGTAGCGTCGGCGTTACCGAACCAGGTGTTGGCGAGATCATACTCCGCTCCCGCCGCCAGACTCCAGCGGGGCAGGGGATGCAGGTCCAGCGATATGGCGGTCCGTTCGGAGGCAAAGTGGCGAGACTCCCGGTCCACCTCGCGCTGGTAGTCCAGTCTGATCTCAGTCAGCCGGGTGCTCCAGCCGATCGCGGCCCCGGCCAGAACTTGGCGCCGTCGGGGTTGAAACTCATCCAGCGGATTGAGTGCGGGGCTGGTGAGTGGAATCGCGGTCGCTCGTGCGAGGCCCAGACCCAGATAAGCCTCGGCCTCCAGACCGTAGCGCCCGGGACGAAAGGTTGCCTTACCACCGTCGAAGCCGATGATTCCGAGCCGGCTCGCCAGGAGCTGCCGGCCGCCCCGTGCAGTGAAGAGCCGGTGCGCATACTCAGCGTAGCCCTCGATCAGCTGGCCATTGGGCTCTGTCCCGGGCCAGACCACCCCATCCCCCACGTCGAACCCGGCTCTGCCGTTCACGTGGATACTGAGTCCGCGAACTCCTAACCCCCAGAGCGTAAGGTCGGCGGAGGTGACCACCGGCGCACCGCGCAGGTCAGGACCGGGACGGAAAAAGAAACAGAAGCTGTTCCCCGGCGGGCAGCGGACGGCAAACCCGTCTGCCGTCTGGAGCCCGCCGCTTGGCGCCGGGATGGCGTCGGTTGCAAGAATGCTGTCCTGAGTCACTCCACGGAACGCCGCACGCTGCGCTTGGCTCTCGAGCCGCAGGCGATATCCCTGGGCTTGAGCGCTCGTCGCCGTCAGCCCTGGCAGGCATGCACCGAGCAGAATCGAGATTCCCTGTCCCCACCTCATCGGCGGCTTACCGCTCCGGTCAGCCGCGCTCGATACCCTTCCGGAGTCGACTGCAGGTGGCAGACGGTGCACTCCTTCGGCGAGTAATGGTCCACCTTGGGGTCATGGCAGGCCAGGCAGAACGATCGGGATGGAGTCAGAGCCGCCACTGTCGCGGAGGCGTGGCATCGGTTGCAGGCCAAATGGACGTCCACCGGCGCTTGGTGTGCGGTTACGATTTCTGCCGTGTGATGGCAGGTGGCGCATTTCCGGTCCGCGGTATGGTGGTTCTCATGGCACCCGGTACAGCCGGCCGCCTCCGCTGTGGGCGTGAGGCTGACTGGCGTCTGGTGGCACTTTACGCAAGCGACGTCGCGGTGCGATTGATGGGCAAAGTTCACCTCCCGGGCTCGCCGCGCATGACGGAAGACCGTCACCTGGACGGTCACCCGCTTGGGATCGGCGAGTTCGGAGCTTTGATGACAGGTAGAGCAGTTACTCGCGGCGGGACGCTGGTGATGGCAGATCTGACACCCACGGGGCGGCTCGAACGTCAGTGTCCGCGCTTTCGCTCGGAGATCGTGGCAGGTGAGGCAGGCGATTCGGCTGTGGCGTTTATGGGGGAAGGTGTCGCTCGGAGAGGTGGGGGCGTCGCCCCCACTCTGGGGCGGGTCGTCTTCCGGCGAGGCCGCCCCTTGTCCCCGGGCGCGCCCAGGCTCGATCAGACCGCGGGGCGGCTCGCGCGACGAGCTCTGTTGGAGAGCCCGCGTCGTGTCGAAGGGGAGCGGCGGCCGGACTCGGGTCCCAGGCCGGCCTCGTGCCCTCTCGTGACAGCCGACGCAGTCGCTCGCGTCCACCCGCGCCTGATGCGGCTGGTGGCAGGTTTCGCAGCGCTCGGCCACCTTGCGGTGGGCCGATCCGGTATGGAAGTCCACCGCCCGCCAGTTGGCGTGGCACTGTGCGCTACTGCACGACTTGAGCGCCGCAGCCGGCTTCACGTCGGTGTGGGGGTTGTGGCACATCCCACAGCTGCCGCCGTGCGGATCCCGGGCCGGATCAAAGGTCGCCAGCAGAGCGCGCATCTCGTGGCACCCGAAACACTGACGAGAGGCGGGCCGCAACAGGCCGGTCGCCGAGTCCGGAGCCAGGAACTGGGCATCGGCGGTGAACTGATGGCAGGAGTTACAATAGAGCTGCTCTTCGTTGGGCAGCGGCTTCAGGTTGGCCGGGTCGAAGCGCGCCGCCATTCGGCCCAGTCTGATCTTGACCTCGTCGGTAAGATGGCAGCCCTTCTGGGCACACGTGGTATCGGCCGGCTGAAACCGGTGGGCCGTGCGGGCGTGGCAGGTTAGGCAGGTCACGTCCTTCAGCGAGGCCGAGTCGGAGTCGAGGTGGGTCCGATGTCCGGCGGTGGTCGTGATCCGCTTCCAGGTGTCCTTGCCGGGCCCGGTCACGTGGCACTGCTCACAGATCGTACGGGGCACCTTGCCATGCGGGGGGATTTTGTCCGGCCGCGCCACGATCCAGTAGAACAGCTCCTTGCTCTGGACCTTGATCTCGAAGGGGTGGCAGGCATGACAGCTCAGGGTGTCGTGCTTGCCCTCGTGCTTGTTGACCAACAGGTAGGTCCCGGTGTCCGGCCGCACGAAGACCTGGCCGCTGGGCACGAAGATGTGGCAGCCGGCGCAAAAGTCGTTGTCGTGCAGCATGTAATTGCGCGCCTTGACACCCGTGCCGACCATCAACAGCAGCACGGTGCCGACCGCACCCGCCATGACCAGCTTGACCCCGCGCTCGCGGGTAATGAGCCAGGTCCAGATCGCCCGCCGCCACCGCCAGGCGAAGACCAGCACGGCGAGCGCCGCGATGGCGCCCAGGACGATCCCCCCGGCCATGACCCAGCCGGGCTTCTGGAAGATCCACTGGACGACGGGGATGAGTGGGTCGGGCAGAGGGGGGCGGACGACCACGGAGTCGATGAGGCGACCGGTGACCGAGTCTAACACCTGGATCACCGAATCGTGGGTGGTGGCCTGGACCGGGGCAGCAGAAGCCCCCGGCCACAGCGCAAGTACCGAGTGGACGGGGGCCATGCTCACTGCGTGAGCGCTACCGGGAGGAGATCGGGCGCGCGATCACCGGCCGTCGGAGTGGCCGCTTGTACATGGTACCGAGCGAGCGCTGCATGATGCCTTGGACTGCCGGTGCCGCCAGCGGGAGTCCCGGATACGCCGCTTGCAGCTCGTCGATGTCTGCCCCCAGGAGCGCCCTCGCCAGGAAGGGGTTATGAACGCCGTTAGATCCGTCGGCGCCGCCCTCACGGAGCATGCGCACGTTGAACCGCGCCCCCTCCGCCGGCGTGATCTTATTGTCGCCGGTCACGTACTCCGTGGGCGGTATCTTGGCGAAGTCGGACAGGTACCCCCCATCCGTGGGCGCCACATCGATCGTGTCGTTGGCGTTCTTGTCGTCCCAGATCTGCTTAGTCAGCCGGTCCAAGTCCTGGGTAATCAGGGTGAACGCGCTCACCGCTGTCGCGGCGTCGGCGTGGCAGCCGGAATTGGTGCAGGCCTTCCAGGAGCGCGAAGCCACGTCGTCCGCACAGTCAGTATTCACCGGCAACCCGCCCGCGTCGAGGCACGGGATGGCCAGGAACAGGTGCCCCGCCGATATCGCCGGCTTGCCGGTCGTCACGTCGGTTCCCTCGAGCCGCTGCACATGGCAGCCTGCGCACAGCTCCGGGTTCCTCTCGGTCCCATGGGTGCTCGCCACGGCCTGGAGGTCAGGCTGGAACCCAGCCGGTTGGTAGCCGGCGTCGCCGAGCAGCATCGGGCCCTGCGGTGAGTGCGGCCCACGGGCGCTCGCCTGGTCCGGCACCGACCGCCGCTGGTGGCACTTCATGCAGAGCTGCTG
The DNA here is from genome assembly GCA_041500125.1 of Gemmatimonadota bacterium. Lineage (GTDB taxonomy): Bacteria > Gemmatimonadota > Gemmatimonadetes > Gemmatimonadales > GWC2-71-9 > CAVVWJ01. Next base: position 16,515 of record JBGQLP010000045.1, on the reverse strand, counting down.
GTTGACGTCGGGCGTGCTGATCGGGAACCGGAGCTGGTGTGCGAGCGGCTGGCCCGTGGTCGGATCCTTCGCCGATCCGTGCGGGTCGTGGCAGACTGCGCAGGTCTGGCCCAAGTAGTTGGCACTGCCGGTCTGGCCCCGCTCGGCGTAGTTGGCGGTCACGCCCCAGGCCGCGAGGATTCCCTTGGCCTCGTGGCAAGACACGCACGCGGCATTGTCGGCGGGGGAGGCTCCGCCGGCCTCCCATACCACGTGCGAGTGGCCCGACGCCGCCCACTCCTCGTAGGCGCGAACGCCCGGACCGCTGTTCTGGTTGTGGCAGCTTCCGCAGCTCGCGCTCGCTGCTATGCTGGCGGTGTCGACTGCGTGTGGTCCCCCGCCGGCAGGAAGAGTGTCGATCGGCACGCCGATATGCGCCAGCGGCGGATTGCTCGCCGACTTGGGCGCGTCCGGCGCCATGACGTGGTCGAGGCCCGGGCCATGGCAGTTCTCGCACTGAACGTCATGGTAGGCTGTGTCCTGAACCGCGTTCCAGCCGGCCGGTGCGGCGACGGCATTACCGCGGTCGCTCACCGTGTGGCAGGTGTAGCACTCGGGCTTGACGTCGGGGCTGGTGGCCGGCAGGCCATAGGCGCTGGCATGGGCCGTGTTGGCCCAGGCCGCCTGGTGCGTCACGTGACAGTTGCCGCAGGTGGTCTGCTTGTCGCTCGCCGTGAAGTAGCCGAGGAACTTGTTGGCGGCATCGGGTGGAGGGTTGAAGGGCTCGCGGTCCCGAAAGACGGTATCGGTGCACCCGCTGAGGAGCCCGGCGAGCAGCCCAAAGCACAGCGAAACGCGGTGAAACGCGACGCGATGCAGGGTGCGCATGACCACCCCCCTATCAGTGCAGTCTCTGAAGCAACTGGGTGTGACTTCTGGTGGTAACTTCAAGCCAAATTATCCGCTCCGTAACTTTCCGCAAGAGGGATCAGGGTTGTTGCGGAGATTCTCATCCGGTCTTCAGACTTTCTTCACGTTTGGTTAGGACTACTAAGGCCAGAACGGGTGAGGAAAACTTCATCTGCGGTTCCGACTCCTTTAATCCCCTTTATCCGAACCTTGCCAGTCGGCTGTGATCGCCCTGAGCAGCCAGCGGTCTCACGCTTCGTGTCCAGCAGCAGGTTCTCATGAGAGCGGTCGATCGGAGAACATTCCTCAAGAAGGCAGCGTTCGTGTCGGCCGCCACCGCTGCGTCCGCCATGGTCCCGGACGTGGCGCTTCCTGTGGGGACCGTTTTTTCGGGTGGCAACAAGACGAGCCCGGTCTGGAAGAAGACGCCGTGTCGCCTCTGTGCCGTCGGCTGCGGGTTGCTGGTGGGCGTCGAGAACGGACGCGCCGTTGCCGTGAGGGGCGACCCCGCCTCTCCCGTGAGCAAGGGGTCGGCCTGCGTGAAGGGCTATCACTCGATCCAGGCACTCTACGGCCGCGACCGGTTTACCCGGGCGATGATCCGGCGCGATGGCACGCTCGCCGAGGTCTCCCTCCCCGAGGCGCTCGACCTGGTGGCGCACAAGCTCCGCGAGACCGTTCAGCGGCACGGCAAGGACAGCATCGCACTGTATGGATCCGCGCAGTGGACCATTCCCGATGCCTATGTGGCCTCCAAGCTGTTCAAGGGCGCCTTGGGCACGAACAACGTCGAGACCAGTGCGCGCCTCTACGCCGCGAGCGCGATGGCCGGCCTCCAGACCAGCTTCGGCCTCGACGGCTCCATCGGCTGCTATGAAGACATCGATCACGCCGACGTCTTCGTCCTGTGGGACGCCAACCTCGCCGAAACCGACCCGGTCCTCTTCTCCCGCATGCTGGACCGACAGCGAGCCAACCCCGCGGTCCGCATCATCCACCTGTCCACCCGCACCACGCGAACCAGTTACGCGGCCGACCGAAGCCTGCTGCACGTCCCCCATGCGGAACTGGCCATCGCCAACGCCATCTGCCACGAGATCGTGGCCAAGGGGCTCGTGCAGCGCGAGTTCGTCGACCGGTATGTCGCCTTCAAGCGGGGTAAGACGGACATCGGCTATGGGTTCTCGGATGACGTCCTCGTCAGCGACGACGCCACCGACGTGACCTGGGACGCGTACGTCGCCTTCCTCGCCGACTATTCCCCGAAGCGCGCGCAGGAGTTGTCCGGCCTTCCCGAAGAGACCATTCGCTGGCTGGCCTCGCTGTATGCCGACCCCTCCCGCAAGGTGATGTCCGTCTGGGGAACCGACCTGAACCAGGATGTGCGGGGCACGTGGCTGAACAATCTGCTCTACAACATCCATCTGCTGGTGGGGAAGGTGGCGGCCCCGGGTAACAGCCCATTCTGCACCACCGGCCAGCCCAGCGGCGGCAGCGCCGTGCACGACGCCGGCACCTTGACCCACACCCTGCCGCGCGGCGTCGTGCAGAGCGAGCAGGACCGCCGTTGGGCCGCGAAGATCTGGGGCGTGCCGGTGGAGAACATCGATCCCCGGCCGACTCACACGGCCCTCTCGATGTTCCGTGCGCTCGACCGGGGCGACATCCGCTTTCTCTGGATCCAGGCCACCAATCCCATGGTCAGCCTCCCCCATCTGGACCGCTATCGCCGCGCCGCGGCCAAGGACGATCGGTTCATCGTCGTCTCGGAGGCGTATCCCACGCCCACGACGGACGTGGCGGACGTCATTCTGCCCGCGGCGATGTGGATCGAGCGCGAAGGGGTCTTCGCCAACGTGGAGCGGCGGATCCAGCACTTTGAGCGGATGGTCGCGCCACCCGGTGATGCGACGAGCGATGCCTGGCAGATGATCGAGGTGGCGCGGCGTCTGGGTTTCTCCCATCTGTTCCCCTGGGAGCAGCAGCAGCACCTAGAGCAGATCTGGGAGGAGTACGGCCGCTTCCATACGGAGCCGCTGAGCGCCTTGCCTCCGGTCTCCGAGTTGCGCGCGCGGCCCGGCGTGATGTGGCCGTACGTGCACGGGCGCGAGACCCAGTGGCGCTACAACACGGCGCATGACCCGGCAGCCGACCGCGGTCGCGGGGCCTTCGATTTCTATGGCCATCCGGACCATCGCGCGTGGATCTGGCTGCGGCCCTATGAGCCACCGGCCGAGTCCCCCGACCGCGCCTACCCGTTCTGGCTCACCACCGGCGCGGTCCTCGAGCAGTGGGGCACCGGCTCCATGACGCAACGGATCCCGACTCTCCATCGCTCGATCCCGCACGCGTACGTCGAGATCAACCGCGAAGACGCCACCGAGCTCGGCGTTCGCAACGGCGAGACGGTACGCCTGGTGAGCCGGCGTGGCGCGCTCGAGATCGAAGCCCGTCTCGACTACCGCTCCCAGCCCCCGCGCGGTCAGGTCTTCGTGCCCTCCTTCGACGAAGCGCTGCCGGTCAACCGGCTCACCCTTGATGCCTGCTGCCCGCTCTCGGGGCAGCCCGATGCCAGTAAGTGTGCCGTGCGCGTCGAGCGGCGGCCGGCGGGGAGTCGAGGATGAGGCCCGACGACCCGCGCCCCACCCACGTGGGGTTGCCCATTTTCCTGCTCGGCTCAGCAGTCACGGCGATCGCCGCGGCCATCGTGGCGGTCAAACGGGCGCCCCCGGCGCGCGTCCCCGAGCCGGAGCCCGTCGCCGTCGCGATAGCGGCGGCGCCCGCCGAGCCGATCGCCTCGGAGGCGCAGGTGTTCCGCACCCGCGCCGGCATGATGGCGATCGCATTCGCCGCTCGGCGAGAACGCGAGGCCCACCCGCGCACGCTAAAAACGATGCGCTACCTTCGCGCGTATCCGGGGGCGCCGCCGCGCATCCCGCACGAGCTGACGCCAGACGAGTTCCGGACCGGCGCCTGCAACACCTGCCACGAACGCGGCGGGTATTCGCGCCGCTTCGAGGCGTACGTTCCGGTGACGCCACATCCCGGGAACGGTCCCTGTCTCCAGTGTCACGTGGGCGCCGACGAGGTGATGGCAGTCCCGCTTGTCAGCCCGGATGCAAACCGGCGGTGTCACCAATGCCACGGTACGGGCGGCAGCCCTCGGGCCGGTGCGGATACCGCACTCGATTGGAGAACGACGGCCTCGCCGCCACTGGCGCCGCGGATGCCGGGGGGCCCACCGCCCCCGATTCCGCACGATCTGCAGTCCCGGGGCAACTGCCTCGCGTGCCACGCGGGGCCCGGTGCCGTCGCCGAAATCCGGACGACGCACCCGGAGCGGGCCGACTGTCGCCAGTGCCACGTCGCGCCTGATCCCGCGGTGGGGGTGTTCACGCGCGCGAGGAGCGCCGGGGGAGACGGAACCGGAGGCGCGCCATGAGTCAGACCCGAGTCGCTGTAACCGCGCTCTTCCTGGTGGCGGCGTTGACGGCGACCGGCTGCAGCGAGCGCTCCGACTCGGCCCGGGCCACCCGCCCGCCGGGAGCCGACACGCTGCGGTCACCCGCGGAGCTCGCCGCCGCCGCCATCAATGCGACGAGGCAGCCGGGCGCATTGACGACCGTGCCGGCGGCACCGGTCGAGCGCTGGACCGGGCCGGGTAACCAGTCCTTCGAGGTCGCGACCCGAACCTCGGAGGAGGAAGCCGGACACGCCCGCAGGTTCGGCGCCATCACGCTGCAGACCGCACTCCGCGCGCGCCCCCTCGGTCAGTACCCCTGCACGTCCTGTCATCTCGGCCGGAAGGTCGTGATGGCCGAGAAGCGCATCGCCGACGCGCACCAGAACGTCCAGCCGGTACACCCGAAGCAGACCGGCGCCCTCTGCTCGACCTGCCACGCGGCCGACGACGTGGAGCTACTGGCGCTCGAGAACGGCAAGCGCGTGACTCTGGATGAGAGCTACCGGCTGTGTGCCCAATGCCATTTCGCGCAGGCCGACGCGTGGGCCCACGGCGCGCATGGCAAGCGGCTCGACGGCTGGCAGGGGCGGCGCGTCGTCATGGTTTGCCCCGACTGCCACGATCCGCACCAGCCCACGCTTCAGCCGCGCATACCCTTTCGTGCGCCGCACCTCGAGCGACCCAGGGGGCACGACCAATGACGCATGAGCGCACAGCAGAGCTGCCGTCGGCCGCCGACCACGGCACCGTGCTGCAGAAGCCTGTCGACCGGCGGCTCGCGCTGAAAATCCTCGCCGGCGGAGTAGCGGCCGGCGCGCAGGTCTTGAGTGCGTGTGCACCACTCAGCGCCACGACCGACGAGGAGCGAGAGATCAGGCTCCTCGCGTGGCGCGAGTATATCAAGGGCAACTACCGCTTCATGACCGAGGCGGAGCGGGCGGAGACCATCGCCCGCCTCGAGCGTCTGGCCGAGCTGAAGCGCGGCGAGGACGTGACGATCCAGTCCACCGGCGCCCTGCCCGGCGTGGTGTTCGGCTACGCTTTCAACATCTCGAAATGCAAGGGGTTCCGCCGCTGCGTGGAGGCCTGCATCAACGAGAACAACCTCGACCGCCGCGCCGCCACTCAGTACATCCGGATCTTCGAGATGGAGGATGGGGTCATCGATTTCGACCACGCCGATGCGACCTTCCAGCACGAGGTGCCGGCGGAGGGTCACTTTTATATCGGAACCCAGTGCTTCCAGTGCGCTGATCCGCCGTGTGTAAAGGTCTGCCCCGTCGGCGCCACCTGGCAGGAACCCGACGGCATCACGGTCATCGACTACGACTGGTGCATCGGGTGCCGCTATTGCGTGGCCGCCTGTCCCTACTGGGCCCGCCGGTTCAACTGGAGCGCGCCGGAAGTTCCGCTCGAAGAGGTGAACCCGAACCAGCACTATCTGGGCAACCGGGCGCGCAAGACGGGCGTGGTCGAGAAATGCACCTTCTGCATCCACCGTACCCGTCAAGGCCGGCTGCCGGCCTGCGCCGAGGCTTGCCCAACCGGCGCGCGGGTGTTTGGCAACCTGCTAGATCCCGATTCGGAAATTCGTTGGGTCCTCGCGAACAAGCGCGTCTTCCGGCTGAAAGAAGATCTGGAGACCGAGCCGCGCTTCTGGTACTTCACCGACTGAGGCGTCCGTGCACCTAAAGCCGTTCTTGTTGAGCGCACTGAGCTCGGCCACCTCCGGGGGCCGGCGTTACCACCTCTGGATGGGGAGCCTGACGCTGATCATGCTCGTCGGGGCGTATGCCTACTCCGTCCAGCTACGCTATGGGCTCGGCGTCACCGGCATGAACGATCATGTGAGCTGGGGACTCTACATCTCGAACTTCACGTTCCTCGTCGGCCTGGCCGCGGCCGCCTTGATGCTGGTGCTGCCGGCGTACGTCCTGGAGGACGTGGACTTCGGCCGGGCTGTGCTCATGGCGGAAGCCGTCGCCGTGGCCGCCCTGCTCATGTGCCTCTCGTTCGTCGTCGTGGATCTCGGCAACCCGCTGGGCTCCTGGCACCTCATCCCTCGCATCGGCTATCTGAACTGGCCCCGTTCACTCCTGGCCTGGGACGTGATCGTGCTGAACGGCTACCTGGCGCTCAACCTCGCCATCCCGTTCTACATCCTTTACAGCCACTACGCCGGACGTACGCCGGACAAGAGGAAGTATCTGCCGTGGATGTACATCGCCGTGATGTGGGCGGTGAGCATTCACCTGGTCACCGCGTTCCTGCTGGCGGGCCTGCCGGCCCGACCGTTCTGGAACACGGCGCTGCTCGGCCCCCGGTTTCTCGCGTCCGCGTTCACCGCCGGCCCCGCGTTCGTGATCGTTCTCCTCTGGTTCATCCGGCGGGAGACGAGGTACGACATCTCCGACGGCGCCTTCTCGAAGCTGGCGCTGATCACGACGGTCGCGGCGCAGGTCAACCTCGTGATGCTCGTCTCCGAGCTGTTCTACAAGTTCTACTGGCCCACGCAGCACGGCATCAACGCGAGATACCTCTTCTTCGGGCTGGGCGAGCACCACGCGCTGGTGCCGTGGATCTGGACGGCGATCACGCTGAACGTCCTCGCGACCGTTGCCCTTATGATTCACCCGCTGCGGCGCAACCCGCGCTGGCTGATGCCGGCCTGCGCCATTCTCTTCGTCAGCATCTGGATCGAGAAGGGGATCGGCCTGGTGGTCCCGGGCTTCGTTCCCTCGCCCCTGGGGGAAATCGTCGAGTATACGCCCACCTGGGTCGAGTTGTGCGTGACCGCAGGGATCTGGGCGTTGGGTCTCTTCGTCCTGACCGTGCTGGTGCAGGTGGCGCTTCCGATCGAGTTGGGTGATGTGCGCAGTCCCCACCTGGAGCCCCCGCAACCCATGCGGGTAGTCCGCCCGCGCGGCTCTCGCGCCCGGCGCGAAGACATCCGGCCCGTCCGGATACGGTGATACGAGGGCCGGCACACTCGCCGGGCGACACCACTTTCACGAGGGTACGGACATGATCAAACACAGGCCAAACGACACGCGGTATCCGTTCGCCGCTCTCGCGTCCGGGCTGCTGGGTGGCGCCGGCGTGGCCGGCGGGCTATTCCTCGCCGGGGTGGCGCCCCCGCTGGCGGCGGTCGCGGGCGTGGGGATGTGGGTGCTCCTGGCTGCCTCGGTCAAATACACCGACCAGTGGGAGAAGGCAGTGCTCTTGCGGCTCGGCCGCTACCGGGGCCTGCGAGGGCCCGGGTACTTCGCCATCGTGCCGATCATCGATCGGGTGGCCTACACCATCGATCAACGAATCCGGACGACGGCGTTCGGCGCCGAATCGTGCCTGACCCGCGACACGGTGCCGGTGAACGTCGATGCCATCGCCTTCTGGATCGTTCGTGACGCCGAGCGCGCGGCGCTGGAGGTACAGGACTACGACGAGGCGGTCATCCTCTCGGCGCAGACCGCGCTGCGTGACGCCATCGGCAAGCACGATCTCGCGGAACTGATCCAGTCCCGAGTAGAGCTCGGACACGGGCTCAAGCTGGCGCTGGAGCAGAAGATGATGAACTGGGGAATCCAGGTGCAGTCAGTGGAGATCCGTGACGTCATCATTCCTGCCGCGCTGGAGGACGCCATGTCGCGCCAGGCGCAGGCCGAACGGGAACGGCAGGCGCGTATCATCCTGGGTACGGCGGAAACCGAGATCGCCCACAAGTTCGTCGAGGCGGCGGACGCCTATCGCGACCACCCGGAAGCCATGACCCTGCGCGCGATGAACATGCTCTACGAGAGCATCGTCAAGCGGGGCTCGCTCATGGTGGTCCCGTCGGGACTGGCCGACTCGCTGAATGCCCCGTCCCTGATGGGAGTGATGGGTGCGAGCGGATTCGTTCCCCACAACGGCGCGGGGGAAACATCCGCGACAGCTGCCGCCGAGCCAGCCGCGGTGGTGAAAGAGACGGCGCCGGCAATTGCCCCAGGGCGGCCGAAGAGCCTGTAACCCGGTGCTCTTACCTCCGTCCTCGCATGAGCCACCCAAGTCGCGTGTGCTCTTCGCGCTCACGCTCCTCGAGTGTTCGCCGCGCCCGGACCACATCGCGCCGGAGACCGGGGGCCACCCGGTGCTCCAAGGTGTTCACCTGTCGGGAGGTCCGAGTCAGCGCGAGACCCAGGCGCTGAAGCAGTAGCTCGCGGGGCGCGGCGTCCAGCAGCAGCTCAGCGAGGGTTTCGAATTCGGTGGCGCTGCCTGCGGCTGCGGGACCGATCGCGCTCGCGGTGATACCACGGGCCTCCAGGGTTCGTCTCAGCGGCGGTCGGGCCACGATCTCCGCCACCGGAACCCCCCACACCTGCGCCGGTCTGATCTGGAGGGTGACCTCCCGGAGAGGCCACGCGATGGCTCGGAGGCCGGCATAGCCTTCCACGCCAAGTGCCCTCACCAACACGGGGTAGGCCCGGGCCGCCTGCTCGGCGATCACCGCCCTCGCGTCTGCAGCCGGCCGCGCGAGCCGTACGATCTCGGCCACGAGCGCCTCCCGCTTGCGCCGCAACAATTCCGCCCCCTTGGTCACCCGCCCCAGGCGTCGCTGCCCGGCCAGGAGGTTGGAGCGGGTGGGAGCTATCCCGATGTCCCGGCTCACGGATTCTCCTTCCGCACCTGCTGCCTGGCGGTCCAGGTCCCTTCCCGGATCCGGAGCAGGTCTTTCCGGTCCAGAGCCTCCAACAGCCGCCACCCGATCTCGATCGTATCCGCCAGGCTGCGCCGGCGCGCGCCCTGCCCCACAAACTCCAGCTCGAAACGTTCGGCAAAGGCGAGGGCGCGGCGGTCGGCAGCTCCCAACCCGCTGTCCCCCACAATCGCGGCCATCAGCCGGGCCTCCCGCCCCTGTGCATACACCGCATAGAGCTGGTCGGCCCACTCTCGGTGCTCCGAGACGGTTCCGGCCGGTCCGATGCCGGCGTTCATGAGCCGGGAGAGCGAAGGCAGCACATCGATCGGCGGGAAGACGCCGCGCCGGTGGAGCTCCCTCGACAGCACGAGCTGGCCTTCGGTTATATAGCCCGTCAGATCTGGAATTGGATGAGTGATGTCATCATCCGGCATGGTGAGGATTGGGATCTGAGTCACCGACCCGGGACGATCCTGAAGTACGCCGGCACGCTCGAACAGCGTGGCAAGGTCGCTGTACATGTAACCGGGGAACCCTCGCCGACCAGGGATCTCCGCCCGTGCCGTCGCGATCTCGCGGAGCGCCTCGCAGTAGTGGGTGATATCGGCCATGACCACGAGGACATGCATCCCGGCGTCGAAGGCCAGGAACTCTGCCTCGGTGAGAGCCACCCGCGGAGCCTCGAGACGCTCGATCGGCGGATCCCGAGTCTGGTTCAGGTATAGGATGCTTCGCTCCATCGCCCCACTTCGCTCGATGCGGTCGACGAAGGCGTGGGTCTCGCGCGCGGTGATGCCGATCCCGACGAACAACACGGCGAACGGTTCCCCCCGCGGCGCCCGAGCTCCTTCAACGATTTGCGCCGCCAGTTCCAGGGCGGGCAGACCGGGTCCCGAGAAGACCGGCAATTTCTGTCCCCGAACCAGAGTGTTCATCCCGTCGATGGCGGAGATCCCGGTTTCAATGAAGACAGTGGGCGAGACCCGGCGGACGGGATTCATTGGGGCTCCGCTGCTGGGGCGGATCGCTTCACCGACGGGCGGCGGAAGGCCGTCGAGCGGTTGGCCCGTCCCGGTGAACGATCGACCTAAGAGCTCCCGTCCTACCGTAACGGTGGGGACCTCCCCCATGAGGGTCACCTCGGCTCGTGCCGGCTGGAGGCCGAGGGTTTCCTCGAACACCTGGATCACACTTTCGCTCTCCCCCGCCTCGATCACTTGACCCCGGCGATCCGGTTGGCCCGGGCTCTTGATGGTGACCATTTCCCCCAACGCTGCCCGCCGCGTTCGCCCCAGACGGAGGAGCGGGCCGGCCAGCCCCTCGGCGCCCTGGTAGGAACGGGCGACACCGGTCACTGGGAGCCTCCGCTCCGCGCGAGTACGGTGAGAGCGGCCGCCGCGTCAGCCGCCATCCTTTCGTATTCCGACTCGCTCGCGTTCCGAACCGCCGCGAGCGCGCGGCGCGCCGCGCCCAGATCCAGCAGGTCGAATGGCACCCCCGATTGGATTGCAGCCTGACCAGCCCGGTAGAACTCTCGGGCCAGCATAGCGAGGCGGTAAGTCTTCCTTACCGGCGACCAGGCATCATTGGGATCATAGGCGCTCTGTCCCAGGATGACTTCACGGACCGTTCGAGCCACCTCCAGCGTCAGCCGGTCGCCGTCCTGGAGCGATTCAGGGCCCACCAGAGTCGCAATCTCCCGCAGTTCCCGCCCCCGCTCGAGCAGCTCGAGCAGCTCGCGGCGAAGCTCCGACCAGCCCACCCCAGCCTCGGCTTCGAACCACTCGGCAGTCCTCTCGAGATACAGGCTGTAGCTGGTCTCCCAATCGACGGCTGGAAACTGCCGTTGGTGTGCCAACCCCGGATCGAGCGCCCAGAGGGCCCCCACCACCCGCAGTGCCGCCTGCGTCACCGGCTCCGAGAAGTCCCCCCCCGGCGGTGACACTGCGCTGATGAGCGTCAGGGCGCCTTGGCGCTCCGGGCTCCCCAGGGCCAAGACCCGTCCTGCCCGCTCGGAGAACTGGCCCAGGCGGTTGGCCAGATGCGTGGGATAACCTTCCTCACCGGGCATCTCCTGCAGCCGGGCGCTGATCTCTCGGAGAGCTTCAGCCCAGCGGGAGAGGCTATCCACCAGCAGAGCCACCCGGTATCCCATGTCCCGGTAGTATTCCGCGATGGTGACACCCAGGTAGACCGAGGCCTCACGAGCCGCGACCGGCATGTTGGAGGTGTTGACCACCATGACGGTGCGATCCATGATGGATCGTCCGGTGCGGGGGTCCCGCAATGCCGGGAACTCCCTGAGCACCTCTGCCATCTCGTTTCCCCGCTCACCGCAGCCCACATACACCATGACGTCGGCATCCCCAAACTTTGCCAGCGACTGCTCGATGACTGTCTTCCCGGTCCCAAAGCCCCCCGGCACCGCTACGCTTCCACCTTCGGCCACCGGGAACAGGAAATCGAACACCCGCTGTCCGGTGACAAATGGCGGCCCATCCGGCAGGCGGCGGGTGACGGGACGAGGCGTCCGCACCGACCACCGGTGACTCAGAGAGAGCGCGGTGCCGTCCTGCAGCCTTCCGAACGGTTGATCGAGCGAGAACTCTCCGCCGGATATCTGGTCGACGATGCCGAAGGCCGATGGGGGCAGGAGCACCTTGTGCTGGAAGCCTGGTCGCTCCTCGACGGTCCCCAGGACGCTGCCACCCCCAACCTCCGTCCCCTTCATTACCGAGGGGACGAAGGCCCAGCGCCGGCCTGAATCCAGTGTGGCTGCCTCGGCGCCGGGATGGATGAAGTCACCCATCGCTGTCGCCAGGGCGGGCAGGGGCCGACCAAGCCCGTCCAGTACGGATCCGAGCAGACCAGGGCCGAGCTCGACGGTCACCGTCTGCCCGGAGAGCTGCAGCGGCGCTCCAACCTCGAGCCCCGTCGTGTCCTCGTAGACCTGAAGCGTCGCCCGGTCACCTGCGAGGCGAATGACTTCGCCCAGGAGTCGCCGCTCGCCGACTCGAACGAGCTCGTTGAGTGCCGCCGCGCCTGCGACCGGTGCTGCATCGACCAGGCCTCCGGTCACCCGAAGCACGCGCGGGTCGCTCATCGCAGCCTCACGCGATAGCCGATCGCCTGGCGGAGCAGCTCGATGATGTACGAGTCGGGACCTTCCGCCCGGGCCACCCAGCTTGGACCGGGAAAGGGTACGACGATCGGCAAAGGCCGACGGGCCAGCTCCCGGCGAAGGTCGGGTGAGAGAGCCGCGTGGAGTCGGTCTTCGAGCAGGATTACGCCGACATCGGGCCGGCCCAGAAGCTCTTTCACGCATGCGTTGCCCTCTGCCAGTGTGCCTGCGCTCGAGGTGTGCAGCCCCGCCAAGGCAAAGCCCGCCGCCACCTCCGGTGGGCACACCACTCGGACGGCGTAGCTCATGAAGCCAGGGCCAGAGCCGCTGGCACGGCCGGCGCAGGGGCTCCCAGCGCAAGGCCCCACACCAGCCGCTGTAAATGCCTCAGCTCAGCGCGCAGGCTCAACGCGTAGAGCAGCACCGGCGCGGAGCTGAGGGGAAGGAGTCGGGCGGCGGAGCGGGCCTCGCGCATCAGGAGAGTCAGGATGGTGTCCTCCAGGTCCGCCAGGTTATCGAACCGCCGCAGCAGGGCACTCCCTCTGGTGGCGTCGCGGAAGACCGGGGCGAGGAGGCGGACCGCCTCGGATACTCCCCCCGACGTCGCAGCCTCGCGATAGCGGTCCAGGGTCACCCGTTCACCGCCAGTCGTGAAGCACTGATCCGGAGTCTGTTCGTGGCTCTCGGAGGCGAGCACGAGTGCGGACCGCAGGTTTCCCAGGTCCACGACCAGGCGGGTGTACGACTGGAGGAAATGGTCTCCTCGGCGGGCCGCCGCAAGCGATCGCCTGAGGAACTCGCGCGCCAGGTCCACCTCGAGCTGGAAGAGGTCGGTGACCCGAGGATCCTGCCTGCTGATCACACCGGCGTACGGGCTGTTCCATAAGGCGAGGAGCGCTCCGATCGCTCCGACATCCGCCAAGCGGGCCAGCTCCTCCAGTGCGCGCATCGGGAGTGCCGGTGTAGGGATGAGGCCGTCGAGCCGGATCTCCGGGGCGACCGCGGCGACCGCACCCCGCAGCAATGCCCGCAGACTGCGATGGTCTTCTTCCTCGAAGACGATCTGGAGGACCTCTCGTCGACCACCGCACCAGCGCGCAAGCAGGAACAGTTTCCGTCCGGCGTCCCTCCGGAGTCCCGCTTCCACCAGCGGTGGCGTGAGGAGAGCTACGTCGAGCGAGAGGTGAAACCCCGCCTGCTCCAATGGGGTCACCAGATCCTTGAGTCCGACGGCCTTCCCCAGGTCCTGCAGACGTTCGGCGCCGAGGAGGTGAGATGCCAGCCCTCGAGCCCGGGCGTTCACGTCGTCCCAGAGCGGCTTCACGGCTCACTGAGCTCCTGGAGGATCTCCAGGCGAAGCCGCGCTTCGTCCTGCAGCAGCCGTCGAGGGAGGGTCCGATCGACGACTACTGAGCCATCCGCGGCAGCCACCTGAAAGCCTGGGGCCACTGTTGGATCGACCTCGAGCCTCCATTCCCCGTGCCCCGCCAGTAGCGGCTGCACCTCGGCTGCCATCGCCGGCGAACATCGAACGACCGCGGCCGACTGACCGATGTAGCTCATGGCGCGAACCAAGTCATCCTGCAGCCCAACCAGGTACGCGGGGCTCCGCGGCACGTCCGGCGCGAGCTCGAGCGCACGACGGAGGACTCGGTCGAGGAAGCGGTGGCGGGCGACCAGCAGCTCTTGCCGCGCCTTCCGCCGGGCGGCGGCCACAATCCGATCTGCTTCCTGCTGGAGTCGGACTTGCCGCTCTTGGAGCGCCTCGGAGCGGAGACGCGCGATCCGGCCGCCCGCCTCGGCCTCGAGACCAGCGGCCTCCTCCCGGGCAGCGTCGAGCTCCGCCCCGATCTTGGTTTCAGCTTCCCTCTCCAGCGCCGCGACCAGGTGCTCGAGCGCCATCGGGGCTCAGGCCCCGCCCCGCATGAGGATCAGGACCGCGACTACGAACCCGAGGATCGCCATCGTCTCGGGAATCGCGAGCATGACGATCGCGGTGGTGCTCAGCTCAGGTTTCTCGGCAAGGCTCGCAGCCGCGGCAGGGCCGATTCGCGACTGGGCCCAGGCGGTCGCCAATGCCGGAATGCCAACTGCGAGCGCAGCGCTCAACGTGATCCACAGGATTTCCATGCGTCACTCCTCGCTCAGGTCGGTCGGTTGGGAGCAGGGTACCAGTGTGTGAGGGGCCGGTACTGCGTCCCCCCAGGGCTATAGAACTTCCCGAAGAACTCGACATAGTGGAGCCGTAGCGCGTGGATCGTGGGGCTGAACAGACCGAGTGCAAAGTTCACCAGATGGAAGAGGAGGGCGAACGTCACACCGACCAGGGTGCTTCCCAGTGCTCCGGCCATCCGATTGGCGACGACCGCCAGCATGACGGACGCGGTCCCCAGCGCCATGATCCTGGCGTAGGAGAGAATGTTTCCCAACGTCGAGAGCAGCTCGACCGGCGCGACGATGCCCTCCACCAGGATCAGCGCTGGGAAAGCAATGAGCAAGGCGATGACAGCCGGCGAGAAGAGCGCAGCCGGGAGGATCTCGAAGGCGGCGAGCAGGCAGATGGTGATCAGGATGACCATGAGCGCGGTGAGTCCGCGGCCCAAGGCGATGCGGGGGTGGCCTCGCAGCGCGCTCGCCACCCCGAGCCCCAGGCCCAGCAGCACGTGCACCAGGCCGAGTGCCACGGCGAGCCCGAGGAACGGGACAATGGCTTCCTCCCGGTTGAACCAGGCGCGCATCCCGAACCAGTGCTGGCCCAGGTCGCCGAAAAACTCTCCGTTGAGGAACCCGAATATCACGCTGAAGGCGGCGCAGGGACCTGCGATCTCCGCCAGCGAGCGGAGCGTGGTGCCTGGTCTCGAGCGGGCTCGCAGCGCCAGACCCAGCGCGGCCAAGGCGATGCCGTAGCCGACATCACCCAGGATCAGGCCGAAGAACATCGGGAAGAACACCGCGACGAACGGTGTTGGATCCAGGCTGCCGTAGCGGGGAGGCGGCATGAGCCGCACGATGAGCTCGAACGGCCGGAACAGCCGTGGGTTCGAGAGAACGACCGGAGCGTCGTCCCCCGCCCACTGCTCCCGAGCCAGCTCCTCGACGACGACGGTATTCCCGGCCTCCTGCTCCAACCTGCTGGTGAGCAACTGGCGGCTGTCGGCCGGAAGCCAGCCCTCCAGGACGAAGGCATGGCGCGTCCCTCCGGCCAGCGGAAGCGCCTCGAAGCGGGCCACGCTGTCATGCAGCACCGCCCGAGCGGCAACCAGCTCGCGGCACCGGGTTGTGGCCAACTGCCCCACTTCGCGTCGGAGCCCCTCCTCCTCGAGAGCAATCGCCCCGAGCCGCTGGCTCATTTGCGGGATCGCGTCTCGCAGCCCTCCCGTATATCCGCTGGGAAGGGGAACCTCCTGGACCCGACCCTCGGCGAGCAGCCGTTCGACTCGATCCGCGCTGAACGGCGGCACGAGGAGCAAGGCGGCGACCTCCCCACCTGGAAGTGCACGCTCCCGCAACTCGAACCCGCCGCCGAGGAGAGCGGTCAACTGGTGTCTGAGCAGCCGAGAGTGCTGGACCTGACCCGCCCGGAGAATGAGTGGATAGGCCCTCGCCTGGTGAGACCTGTCCTCGGTCGGAAAGAGTCCCTCGAACGCGGCGAAGAACACCTGGTACTTCTGCAGGAGCGCTCGCTCCTCCTCCAGTGATGCCCTTCGGGCCGAGAGCTTCTCGGCGCGCGTGCGGGTATCCCGGGCCAGCCGCGCCCATCGAGGCGGTGAGCCGGATCCAGCGGGAACGAGTGTCCGCTTCGTCTCCCTGCAGCCAAGGAGCGCAACAGCAGCGTCGAGGTCGGCGAGAATGCGACCCAGGTTCCGGTGCTGCCGCTCCTGCAGCGGAGTGAGCTCGGCTGGCAGGATCTGCGCCCCGGTCGTGAGCGGCGCAAGGTGCAGCAGACCGACATCCTGTACCACCCGGAGAACATCGGGCAGCCGGTCTCGCGGCCCCAGGAGCCGTACCTTTGCCATGTGAATGATCACAACCGCGGATCCGCGTTGGTGGGCTGAAGCAGCCGGCCCAGGGCATGGGCGGCTAGCTCGGTGATCCGGTCCTCATTGACGGCCTGGAGGAAGGCCAGGTGGCGAGCGAGGTCCTCGGCTACGGAACGGAGTTGCCGTATCCGATCCTGTTCCATCTCTCGCTCGAGGCGGGCGGTGGCCTCCTCCAACTCCTCGCGCGAGCGGCGCTCGGCCTCCTCCGCCCGGGCCCGAGCCGAGGCCACCAGGGCCCGTGCCTCGGCTGCGGCCTGCTCCATCCGACCCGCGATCCGCGCCTCGGCCGCAATCAGCCGGTCCAACTCTCCCACCTGCCCGTCCG
>JBGQLP010000044.1:0-25727 GCA_041500125.1 Gemmatimonadota bacterium | reverse complement strand
TCTGATGCAAGACGTTGGCCTACGCGCCGGCTTGGCTGAGGGAGCACTGCAGACTGCGCGGGAGCGAGGCTGGGATCAGGTGTACGACCGGCTGCTTATGGACTACCAGGACGCGGTGGAGAGTAAGCGGCTGATCCAGGCGGCATGAGGCGGTTCGCTACCTAAAGCCCCAGGCGCTTACTCAAGAGCAGATACGCCAGCCCCGCGATCGCCGCGCTCATCGGCATGGTGAGGAGCCAGGCCCAGACGATCCGCTTGGCCACGCCCCATCGTACGGCCGAGAGACGCTGGGCCGCTCCCACTCCCACGATAGCGCCGGTAATGGTGTGAGTAGTGCTCACCGGCACGCCGAGTCTCGAGGCAATCAGTAGGGTGATCCCACCGGCGGTTTCGGCGCAGAAGCCGCCGAAGGGCCGCAGTTTGGTGATCCGGCTCCCCATTGTCTTCACGATGCGCCAGCCACCCAACGCGGTGCCGCACGCGATTGCCGAATAGGCTGCCAGTTCCACCCAGAGCGGGATCCGGTCGGCGCTCGGTACGTAGAACAGCCCCAGCCATCCGGTTTGTTCGGCAAAGATCGGCCGGGTCGAAACCAGCAGTCCCACGATGATCCCCATGGTTTTCTGCGCATCGTTGGCGCCGTGGCCCAATGAGTAGAGAGCGGCTGACAGCAGCTGCAGTCGGCGGAAGATCTTGTCGAGCGGGCCCGGGCGCTGGGTACGCAAGAGCCACGAAAGGCCCACGGTCAGCCCGAGGGCGATCACCATCCCCAACAGGGGAGACAGCACGATGAAGGCAATGGGAAGGATCCAGCCCGCTAGTATGAGAGCGCCGAACCCGGCCTTGGCAATAGCTGCACCCGCGTAACCGCCCAGGAGGGCATGCGACGACGAGGTCGGCAGTCCGAGATACCAGGTTATCAGGTCCCAGATAATGGCGCCGAGGAGGGCTCCGAGGATTACGCTGGGGTCCACGACGCTCGGGTCGATGAGTCCCTTGCCGACTGTCTTGGCCACCGCGGTGCCGACCACGAAGGCGGCCGCAAAGTTGAAGAAGGCGGCCCAGACCACGGCCACTCCGGGAGTCAGGACCCGGGTGGAGACAACGGTGGCGATGGAGTTGGCGCTGTCGTGAAAACCGTTGATGAAGTCGAACGAGAACGCGACGGCGACGATGATCAGGACGTACAGCACGTCGTGGCTCATGCTCAGGCGTGCTTGATGGAGATGGACTCCAGCACGTTGCCGACATCCTCCATGTGATCCAGGGTGTTCTCCATGGTATCGTAGATCTCCTTCCACTTGATCACCACCAGCGGGTCGGGCGAGCCGTCGAACAACTTTCCCACCCACTCGTGGTAGATCGAGTCGCCCTCCTCCTCCAGCCGCTTGATCTGCTCGCAGGCATCGAGGACGGTACGGTTCTTGTTCTTCTCCAGACTCTGAACCGCAACCAGCAGCGCCTGAGTCGCACGCACCACTACCTCGGCGAGCAGAATGGCCCCGGGCGGTGCCTCTCCCGCGTGATACATCTCTACTCTACGCGCTCCGCCGTCAATGAAGTCCACCACGTCGTCCAGCCGGGAGGCCAGCAGGTGGATGTCCTCCCGATCGAGCGGAGTGATGAAGACCCGGTCCAGCCGGGTCACTAGCTCGTGGGTGATCTCGTCCGCCTGATGTTCCAGCCGCTTGATCGCGTCGACGATGGCGTGCCGGCGGATCGGGTCGGCCCGGAGCAAGTCAAGCTCGAGCCTGGCCGCGTCAACGCTCAGTGAGGCAACCGAAGTGAAGAGATCGAAGAACTTCTCGTCGCGGGGCAGTAGGCGCATCGGAAGACCTTGGTGAGGGACTGAGCGGCGGGAAGATAGTCCTGCCCATTGGCTTGGCAAGGTTGGCTAAGTGCTTGACGCGGACCGATTCGCGGGCAGATTCATGAGTAGGACCTCCGCCTCTGGCGGAGTACAGTGCTCCCGCCTACCCGGCGGATCACCGGGATTCGCTAAGGCGATTTCGGGGCTTATGACCCATAGTTTGCTCAACCGCCCCGACCGGCTGGCGGCTCTCCGCCAAACCGCTCTACTCGATACTCCCCCAGAGGAAGGCTTCGACCGGCTGACCCGGACGGCCGCCCGGCTCCTGGGGGCGTCCACCTCGCTCATCACCCTGGTCGCCGACGATCGCCAGTTCTTCAAGAGCGCCATAGGGTTACCGGAACCCTGGGCGACCCGCCGGACCGCACCGCTATCCTTTTCCTTCTGCTCCCAAGTGGTTGCCACCGCTGAGCCACTGGTGCTGGAGGACGCCCGGAAGCACCCGCTCCTGGGACACAGCCCGGCCATCCGCGAGCTGGGATGGATTTCCTATGCCGGGGTGCCCTTGATTACCCGCGACCGGCAGGTAGTGGGCGCCTTCTGTGTGGTCGACAGCATGCCGCGGCTCTGGTCGGAGCGGGACATCGCTCTGCTGCAGGACCTCGCCGGCTCGGCGGTCACCGAGATTGAGCTGCGCCGCGAGATCACCCGGCGACGCCAGGCGGAGCTCGGCCAGCGCGACAGCCAGGAGCAGTTTCAAAACACCTTCGAGCAAGTGGGCATCGGGATGGCGCTCATCGCGCTCGACGGGCGTTGGCTCCGGGTCAACCGGGTGCTCTCGGAGATGCTCGGCTCGCCTCCCGACCTGCTGATCGGCTACCCCGCCGAATCCCGCACCCATCCGGACGATGTCCCCGCCGACCGCGAGGCCATCCGCTTGCTGCTCGCGGGCGAGTGCCGCACCTACACCATGGAGAAGCGCTACCTCCGACCCTCGGGAGAAGTGGTCTGGGGGCTGGTGAACGTGTCGCTGGTGACCGGGCCCGAGGGAGCGCCGGCTCATCTCATAGCGGCCATCACCGACGTCACCGACCGGAGGCAGGCCGAGCGGGATCTGCGAGAGAGGGAAGAGCGCTACCGGCTGCTGGCCCAGGCGTCGAAGGAGTCGGTCCGGGAGTGGGATCTCATGACCGACCAGGTGACCTGGGATCAAGCGACCGCGCCGCTCTTGGACTACAGCCGGGCTGACCTGGGCAACACCCCAGACTGGTGGTACGAGAGGATCCACCCGGAAGACCGCGAGCGCGTGGTGGACAGCATCGATGCCGCCGTCGGACAGGGTGAGACGACCTGGTCGGAACACTACCGGTTCCGTCGCGCCGACGGCTCCTTTGCGGACCTTCACGACCGGGCCTACATCGCCCGGGACGAGTCGGGGAAGCCGCTCCGCTTCGTGGGCGGCATCACCGAGGCCGCCGAGCCGAGAAGCGACCGGCGGCTAGAGGAGGTGCTCGACGCATTGCCGGCAGGGGTCTGGGTGGTGGACAAACAGGGTCACATCGCAATTGCCAATGTCGCGAGTAAGGGGATCTGGGGAGGAACGCCCGAGACCGCACTGAGTCCGGCCGGGAAGGACAAGGCCTGGTGGACTGAAACCGGTCAGCCCGTCCCACCCGAGGAGTGGGGCGTCACCCGGGCCCTCGAGCGGGGAGAGAGCTCCTCCCATGAGGAGCTGACGGTGGAGACCGCCGACGGGGCGCAGAAGATCATCCAGAATTCAGCCACTCCGATCCGCGATGCCGGGGGCGAGATCGTCGGCGCGGTGAACCTCAGCGAGGATGTCACCGCGAAGAAGGTCGCCGAGTTCACGCAACGAGAGCAGGACGAGCGACAGCGCAAGCTGGACGAGCAGCAGCGCGAAGAGCAGCTGCGGCAGGAGCGCCAGCAGCAGGAGGAACGGCAGGGGCAGCAGGACCAGGAGCTCCAGACGCAGAAGATGGATGCTATTGGGCGGCTCGCCGGAGGAATCGCCCATGATTTCAACAACCTGCTGACCGGCATCCTCAGCTACAGCGACCTCATCCTTCAGGAGCTCCGGCCCAACGACCCCATCCGGGCCGACGTCGAGCAGATTCGGGACGCGGGTCAGCGCGCGGCGGGGCTGACCCGGCAGCTGCTGGCATTCAGCCGGCGGCAGCTGCTGCATCCGAGGGTGGTATCCCTCAACACCACCCTCACCGACCTGGAGCCGATGCTGCAGCGACTCCTCGGTGCCGGCGTGAGCCTGGAGACCAACCTCGATCCCGAGCTGGGCAAGGTTCTGGCGGACCCAGCCCAGGTGGAGCAGGCGTTGGTCAACCTCGTCCTCAATGCCCGCGAGGCGATGCCTGAAGGTGGCGACCTCCGGATCACCACCTCCAACCTGGAGCCCGACCCGACCGGCTGGCAGCTGGAAAACGGGACCCAGCCGGAGGCGTACGTCTGCATCACGATCAGCGACACGGGCATCGGCATGGACGAGGCCACCCGAGCCCGGATCTTCGAGCCCTTCTTCACCACCAAGCGTACGGCGAGCGGGCGGGGGCTGGGCCTCGCCACAGTGTATGGGATCGTGGAGCAGAGCGGCGGACAGATCGCGGTGGAGAGCGCGCCAGGGCAGGGGGCCACCTTCACCATCTACCTGCCGCGCTACTGGGGACCCGAAGCGGCAGTCGGCACCGCCGACCAGCGCTTGCCCCAGCTGGGGACCGAGACGCTTTTGCTGGTGGAAGACGAAGCCGCCGTGCGCGCGTCGGTTCGGCGCTTGCTCGAGTGGCACGGGTACACGGTCCTGGAAGCCCGAAACGGTGAGGATGCGCTGCGGGTCTATGAGGCCAACGAGAGCGGAATCGATCTGGTGCTGACCGATCTCGTCATGCCGGAAATGGGGGGCCACGAGCTGATCGAGCGCTTACGCGCCCGCGATCCCGGGCTCCGTGTGCTGTTCATGTCGGGCTACACCGAGCGCGCCTTCACCAGCAACGGCTCCATGCCTCCGGGGACCGGGTTCGTGGAGAAGCCGTTCACGGTGGAGACGTTGATGCGTCGGCTTCGCGAAGTACTGGATGGGTGAGGGTAGAAACAAGTGTCCCGCTTACCGCTCACGTTTTTCCACTAACAGCGTTACCAGGTCCTCTGGCGTCATCAACCAGTAATCCGGCTTCGTAGGCTGGAGGTAATCCCGGCCGAAGGGTCCCCACAGCGCCGCCGCGGTTCGGACTCCCGCCGCCCGCCCCGAGTGCATGTCGTGCACGCTGTCCCCCACATACACCGTGGTCGCCCTATCGGCACCGAGCAGCTCCACCGCCTTCTCGACCGGCTCGGGGTGGGGCTTCGGGTTGGCCACCTCGTCGGCGCAGACCAGCACGTCTATCAATGCCTCCAACCCGACCAGCTGGAGACCTCTCAAGGCGCCTTGCCGGTTCTTGCTGGTGACCAGTCCGGTCCGGATGCCGGCCGCCTTGATCTCCCGCACCGCCTCGACCACGCCGGGATACACCGTCACCATTCGGTCGTGATGCTTCAGATTGTACTCTCGATAGGTCGCGATCATGGCCTCGAGCTTTTCGGGGTGCTCTTGCCAGTCGGCAAACTGAACCTGGAGCGGCGTGCCCACGCCCTTGAGCCACTCCTCGTCGGTCCGGGCCGGTAAACCGTGCTGCTCCAGCGTGTGATGGTAGCTGTCGAGAATGAGCCGGACCGAATCGATCAGGGTTCCGTCGAGGTCGAAGAGCGCGGTTTGCAGTGGAGGCATTCGGGGGAAGCTAGCTCGACAGTGTCCGCTTGCGCAGGCCCGAAGACGATCAGTCCGGTGAGCCGCACTTCAATACCATCCCCCGCGGCCGTGCCGCCAGGGAGCCTGCCCGCCGCTACCAAGAGATCCCGATCGGCTACCTTTGCCAGGCGCTCTACCAGCGCAGCCTCCCCGGCCGTGTGGCCCCCCACCACGAACGCGAGCGCCCGTTCGAGCTGCTCCAGCCGAGCCGCGCTGTGCTGTCGCGCCGCGTCCCGGACCATGCCTTGAAGTCGGCCGGCGAGGTGCCGTGCGGCGGTCGATGGATCGGGCTTGATCCAACGCCGGCCCCGGATCAACGCAAGTCGCTCCCGAATCGGGATGGCGAGCAGTGCGAGCCACGCTTTCACGGTTTCGCCAGTGAGTGGCCAGATCCCGGGCTCGGCGACGGCGGCGTTGAGCCGCGCGGTAATCGTCTCCGGTGTTTCCGTCCATGCTCCATCAGGCTCCAGCCAGAGCACGGTCGCTGAAAGGCAGACTGGCTCATCCGATCGGTACAGTGCAAAGCCGGCAAGCAGCCCACAGTGACCTGTCGAAGGCAGGAGCGCCACGCCGGCTCGGGGCTCTCCACCGCCGAATCGCTCCACCAGAGCCGAGCGCCAACGCCAGAGGTAGTGTCCCTCCGGACCCAGTCCAGCCCGGGCGGGCAGGCTGGCCTTACGAGCCAGGATGGCTTCCGTTCTGAGCGAGCGTTCCAACACCGCGGGGCCCGCGAACCGAACTGCTTCGACCTCTGAGTAACTCGAGCCGTATCGCATGGAGCGGCCTTCGCGCTGCTCCAGCCGCATGGGAGTCCAGGGCAGGTCATAATGAACCACCCGAGCCGCCCGCTGAAGATCGAGACCTTCCGCCGCCACGTCAGTCACGATGAGATGACGGGGAGCCAATGCATTGGTCGTCGGCTGCCGAAACCAAACCAGCACCTGGCGTCGAGGAAGTGTTCCCCGTCCGATGCCCGCGCGCTCCCCCGTGCACCATGCCAGTCTCAGGTCGGCCAGCCGCTCCCGGATGTACCTGACCGTGTCCCGGCTACAGCTGAATACCAGCGTGGGCGTTCCGTCGCTCAGAATCCGGCGAAGCCGATTCAGCTTCAGGTCCTCGCTCCGGCTTGCCGTCTCGGCGGCCCCGATGAGATCCCCCAACGGGGGGAGATCGTCCAGCACGAGATCCGTCTCTGACTCAGCCCTGGGTAGCAGCTCCCACCAGACCAGCTGGTCCCCCAGGTCGCCTGTGAAGTGCCTCAGCTCACCCCGGTCCATGCCGCGCCCCGCTCTGCCGGCATCGCGCGCATGCCAGAGCAGTTTCCGGTAGCGGCGCAGTGCGCCACCGTAGGCCGCCGGGCTCGACCCAGCGGCCCGAAGCAGGACGCTCCGAATCAGCGCCGCGATGGGCTGGCACTCGGAGAGACGGAGCCGGCTCAGCGGCGCGATGAGGCGAGCCAGCCCGTCAGCCTCGGCAGCTGTGGGCTGGCTGATCCTCTGGATTCTCGCCGGCCGGTGATCCTTCACCAGTTCACGCTCTATCACGAGCTGCCCTAGTGCCGGTGCGGCACAGCTTCCCGAGAGAACCGTCCTGAGCGAGGTGACGCCGTACACTGCCAGAGCGTTGTCTCTGACCGCCAGAAGAAGTTGATGCGCCAGATCATCGCCCCGGTTCACGATTGGAGTGGCAGTCACCAGCAGAACCGGCCGCCCGACCAGCCAGGGTGCGAGGTGTTGGTATCGCCGCGTGCGAGGATTACGGAAATGATGACTCTCATCGATGATGACGAGTCCGCGGGTGCCGGAGGGCAGCTGGCCGCGGCTCACCCGTTGATGGGTCGAGAGCGCCACCGCGACCCCGAGACCGCGGGCGGTCGCTTCCCACTGGTCGAGCAGGCTGGCCGGCACCAGGCACGCGGTGGAGCCACGGTTCATCGCCTGAGCGACTGCCAGCGAAACGTAGGTTTTGCCGCTTCCCACCGGGTCGGCCAGCATGGCGCCCCCATGACCTCGCACCGCCGCGAGCACTCGCCCGAAACTGGGGACCTGCTCCGGCAACAACCACGCGGGCGCCGAATCAGAGTGCTCTGGAGGCGCTAGACTCCGCGCCAGCGAGCTTGCGACCGACGCTGCTGATGCGGGGGGACCCGTCTGCAGCGCTGTCAGAAGCGGATCGGGCACTCCGATCAGCGATTCAGCGACGATCGCCGGTGCTACCGTCCACCACATCACGGAGCGCAGTCTGTGCCGAGCTCGAGAGCGCCAGGTGGGTGGCCACCAGAGCGTCGATTTCGGCTTGAACTTCGATGCCGGTACGGCCGGTCCGGGACAGCCGAATGAGATCGGCATCTACCAGAGCACGGCTGGGGAGTGGCAGCCGGGCCACCACGTCTGCGTTGAAGCGCGCATAACCACCCGAAGCGGGCACCGCTCCGGCGCGGGCAGCTGCCCGGACCCAGGTCGAGTTGAGCCAGGTGGCCAGCGCGAGTGCCCGGTCTGCGCCTGGGACGGTCACCACATAGCAGCTGTTGAGCGGGATCAGCTCCAGGTCTCCCCTGGTTACCAGGGGTGCGGCAACGAGCCTCCGTGCCAGATCCGACCAGACCACCCGGTACCTGGCAACCGCCGGCCGAGTCCGGAAGAGAGTCCACCACGGTCCACCCTGATAATCCCGGCGAGCCCGAAGCTCGGCCTCGTGCGCGCCGAGATAGGCTCGCGCTCTCGGCGGTAGCTCACGGCGGGCTTGGCCTTTGGGGTCATGAGTCCACAGCAGCCTGACCCTGCGCTCGCACCCGAACATTTTCAGGTCCCGGCCCCGCACGGCCCAACGCAGCAGCTCCGGTTCCAGATTGATGGGGGGATTCAGAAACACTCGGTTGAGTCCGGTCTTGACACCCAGATGGCAGGCTATCGTGTCACCCAGCTTGGGGTGCTCTTGGTCCAGGGCGGCGAGCACCCTGCTGAGCCGGCCACCGGTCAGGATCCACGGCCCTCCGCCACGGAGCTCCGTCTGCCTCGGACCGCTTTCGGTGGCTAACGCCAGAGTGGTACGTACCCGATGACCGGGCGCTGGCATTGTCCGGCTTGCCACCAACGCCATCGGATACACTGTGGCATCGAATTCCGAACCGGCGCACCGGGTGAGATCGGCAACTGCGTGGAGGGTTGTCTTGCTCGCAAGTTCGTGGCGCGCGACTGCCCCGTAGCGTGCGCTCGCGATCTTGGCCGGGACCAGCATGGCAACTACCCCGGCGGGGGCCGCGAGCTCGACCCCACGTTCGAAGAACGCCACGGCCAAGTCCGGAGCGTTGCCGTACCCTCGACCTGTCGCTCGCCACCAGCGGTATCGGCCAGCAAGTCGCGCGCGCAGGTCAGCTGGAATAGCCTCGGACCTGAGCCACGGAGGATTTCCGATGACGATGTCGAACCCGCCGCGGGCAAAGACATCGGCAAAGTGACTCTGATAGTGGAACCAGGGGACTTCGCCGTCGCGGGTAAGTCTCCGACGCGCTTGACGCAGCTGACGCAGTCGGCGGCGCAGCTCGGCGAACCTGAAGTTCAGCTCGCGGTCCAAGCCTCTCCGCTGGCCAAACAGGTCGTTGGTTCGAGCCTGGAGCACGCAGTCGGAAATGTCACTCAAATATCCCACTTCCGCCGCCGCGAGCGTTGCCCCAAGGGCGCGGGCCTCTTGCGTGCGCAACCGGCGCAACAGGCCCCGTTTGGAGAAGCCGTTGGCGGTGACGACCTCGCGCCGCAACCGACACAGCTCGTCGGCCAGGCCGGGCGCACCCTGGTACCCTGTCCGCGCCGGGCCGATCGGGTCGAACAGGCTGTCGCCCTGGCGGATCAAGCAGTCGAGATTTGGCAATGGACTCACCGCATCGGCACACTCGGCGGGATCATCGGCGATCACCGCAAGCCAGAGACGCAGTTCGGTCAGGCGCACCGCAGCAGCACTCTGGTCCACTCCAAAGAGGTTTTGCTGGAGAACCCGCCGCTTCACCGAGGCGGCGTCGGTTCTTCCCGCCGCCTTGGAGAGGCGCTCGAGCGCACCCAGGAGAAACGCTCCCGAGCCCACCGCCGGGTCGAGCAGGGTAATCGAGGAGAGCACCTGGACTGTGGCCGTATCGGCGTTGGCGATGCGCCGTTCCGCCTCTGACTCGCTGCACCTGAGCCGGCTGGCTACAAGGGCGGTCAGGGCGGCTTCGAGAATTGTGCGAACCAGGGTGGAGGGCGTGTAGAACGTCCCGGAGGCTCGGCGAATCTCCGGCGCCATGACTCCTTCGAACACTCGTCCGAGCATGTCGGGCGCGACCAGCCCGGCGCCATTGCGTTCGGCTACGGTGAAGTGGAATCGCTCGAACAACCGCTCGAAGGCATCGAGCCACAGCCGGTTGGGGATGTCTGCCCGAAAGCGTCGCTCCAGCAGGTGAGGCTCGAAGAGGCCTCCATTCAGGAATGGGATCGGCCCGAACCCGGTGGCGATGCGGCTCCGTGCCGCCATTGGCCGATTCAGGGTCCCGAAGAAGAGCGGGCGCAGCAGATCCCGATGGATTTTGCGCCCACGGTCAAGGCAACGATCGACCTGCTCCGAGAGAAATCGCTCTCGCCCCAGCCAGCCCTTGGTTTGGATGAAGTAGAGGAATAGCACCCGGGTGAGCTGCAGCAGAGCCAGGCTGTGGCGGTCCTCCAGGGGCATTGGGCCGGGAAGACCCGCCGCCAGACGGTCGAGCGTGGCGCGGAACTCTCGAAAGAAGCGCCGGCCCACGGTTTCCGCGGAAAGCGCGTCAGCAGCCTTGGCGGCAAAGGCGAGCGTTCCGCCCTCCGGCAAGCCAGACAGCTTGGCGAGTGAGGCGACTGCTTCCGGGTCGGGGTTGGTAAGATCCAACGCAACACTGGGCAGCCGCTCAAATCCGAGGGCGACAGCCAGTCGGCGGACCTCGGGGTCGAGGGCGAGCACCATGCCGACCCTGCCTCGCCGGCTGATGCGACCGGCGAGTGCTGCCGCATCGCGCTCCGGAGCTGTACTCTCGACCGCGAACCAGGGAAGCTCCCGGGTTCGGCCTACTGCCCAGACCCTGAGGGGGCGATGAGCCCCACGATTCCACGCCTCGTCCGGCACTTCTTCCCACACCGGCTGGTGGCCGAGCGTGGCGACCAAGCGGGGCAGGTCGGACAGCAGGTGAATTGAGCGGAGGGAATTTTCGACGTCCACGCCTGGAGCGCTCCGCGCTGAGCGGAACGCCAGGGTAGGTCATTGAGGGTACTTTGCTGGTATCGACTTCCCGCCAGGAGTGGCGAAATTGGGTTCCAGACACCCAGAGCTCCCGGCTATCCTTCAACCCCATGTCTCCAACAGCTATGAATCGACTCCTAATTCCTGTCGCATCAGTCCTTGTGCTGGGGAGCCCGGCGGTTCTCCAGGCTCAATCTTCAACCGACAGCGGCACCTTCGTCCTGCTCCACGCCCGAGACACCGTCGCGGTCGAGCAGTTCAGCCGCGGGCCCACCAAGCTGGAGGGCACCCTCGTTCTCCGGAATGCAAAGAAGACGTCGGAGCGGTACTCAGCGGTGATTGCTCCCGATGCCACTCTTCCCCTGGTCGAGGTGACTATCCGGCAAGGAGTGGACAGCGGGGCACGGAAGGCCAAGATCGTGCAGCGGGCCCGGGTGATCTTCAAACAGGACAGCGTTGCGGTCGATGAAGTGAGTGACGCCGGTCTGATGACCCGCGTCTTCAGCACCGAGGCGGGAGCCGTTCCCTATCTCAACCTCTCGTTCGCGTTGCTGGAGCAGGCGGTCCGACGTGCTCGGGTCACGCCCGGTGGGTCAAGCGTCTCCTTCTTCAACCTGGGTGGCGGGCAGACCCTGGCCGCAAAGCTCTCCCCCCTGGGCACCGACTCACTGAAGCTCGATATCGGCGATATCCGATTTGATCTCAAAGTGGATTCCGCCGGCCGCGTGCTCGGCGGGCGGATACCAGTGCAGGATGTGGTGGTCGAAAGGAAGTAAGAGCGCTCACGCTTTTGTTTTATACACCCTTCCCCTCCACTCCACCCTCCGGCTTCCCCGCCAGGTGGACCGCAACACGATGTACAGCGCCATCATGGCGCCGAGCGGATAGCCCAACCCGTAAAGCACGGGGATCCGCATTCCATGGCAGATCAGCATCCAGAATCCGGCGGACAGAGCCATCGCCAAAAGCGCAGTCTCGCGGAGAAATGCCGGTGAGGGCCATGCCAGGGAAACCGCGAGCGCCATAACCGGCACCAGCCAGAACACCATCGCGACCACCAGCATGACCGGGACCAGCGCGCGGCGGAGGGGCTCGTCGGGAAACGATCGCCTCCCGCCGAGGTAGATGTTCTTGGACCAGCCCTCGATCAGATGAGCGAGGCCGTGGTACATCCGCGTCTCCATCAGCCGCTCGGCAAACGCGAAATGCAGCTTGAGCCCTCGCTGCAGGTAGTTCTGCGCCAGCGCTAGGTCCTCCGCCACCTCCTGGGCCACCGCCGCATGGGTGCCGGCCGCCTCGTATGCCTCGCGACGGGTCAGAATGAACTGGCCGTTGGCAATGACGTCGCGGGGCCGGGTCGCGCGGTTGACGCTCGCCGGACTGTAGCGCAGGGCGAGCAAGAACCAGATCTGGGGCATGATGATCCGTTCCCAGAAGGTCACGCACCGCTGTACCGGGGACACCGTCACCAGCGCCGCCTGCTCTTTCAGCAGCGCGCCGACCGCGCGGGCCAATAGCTCGGGTTGGTGCCGCGTGTCCGCATCGGTGAAGAGGAGCAGCTGGCCTCCAGCCTCCCGGTAGCCCTGCAGGCAGGCCCAAGGCTTCCCGTACCATTCTTCCGGCAGCTCTTTCCCTCGGATCAGGCGGACTCTGGGGTCGGCTGCCAACCGCTCGACGATACCAGCGGTGTCGTCGGTCGATCGGTCGTCCACCACCAGCAGCTCGAAGGGGTGATAGGTCGTCGCCAGAATCGAGCGGACAACAGTTTCGATCGTGGCCGATTCGTTGCGCGCGGGAATGATGATCGAGACGAGCAGACCCTCAGCGGGCGGCACGTCGCTCAGGTTTGGGGTCCGGCGGGCCAGGCGGGGGAGGGTGAGGTAGGGAAGGAGCCAGGGGACTGCCGGCAGCAGGGGACGTCCCCGCTACTTGGTCTGCTGCTTGGCGACCGCTTGCAGCTCTTGCTCCAGCGCGTCGATCTGGCGCTCGACCTCGGCGAAGTCGTGCTCTGGGCCAGGGGCAGGCACGCCGTTCTGAGAGAAGAGCGTCGCCACCAATGCGTCGGTGTAGCCCACCACTGCCACGGCCACGCCCTTATCGATGACCCGATTGAGACGCAGCATGATGGCCATGCCTTGCCGGGCCCGCATGGCTACGAGGACCGGGGCAAGATTGCGGATCAACAGCTCGCGCAGGAACTGCAGCTCCTCGACCACCTCGCCGGCGGCGAGTCCTCGCGCCGAGGCGGTACGGCCGTAGTGCTCGCAGACGTGAAACCAGACGGCATTGATTTCACGGCGGAGAGGGCCGACCATTTCGGTCATGACGTCGAACAGGAGCCGGAACTCCCGTTCGACGGTTGACCGCGGTATCGTGGGGGCGGCGGTCATGCGGTCTCCCAACCAATCGGCCCACTGGGAGACCATTGAATCGCGCATTTCGGCGATCACACGACCGGCGACCAGCAACGCGGGTTGCGAAGCACGCACTGCGCGTTCTTCCTGGAAAAGGTCCGTCAATCTACAGCCGAGCTTTCATGGGGTCAAAACCGCTCGTTCGGCCTCCCCGACTCGCCTCTGGCAGCCGAATCGGGCTGGTAGCGCCGGCAGGTCCGCTGCTGGAAAGGGATGATTTAACACGGGCCCAAGAGCTCTGCCGTGCTCTGGGTTACCAACCGGTGTTGGGCAAGAACGCCCACCGCCGCTTTGGCTATTTTGCCGGCACCGACGACGAGCGGCTCGCCGACCTCAACACCGCCGTGCGCGACTCGTCCATCGATGCCATTTGGTGCATCCGGGGTGGCTACGGCTCGCTCCGGCTGCTGGACCAGGTGGACTACGCCGCAATGGCGGAGCGGCCAAAGGCCGTGATCGGCTTCTCCGACGCGACCGCCCTGCTCAATGCGATCCACCGCCTGACCGGCGTGGTCACCTTCCATGGGCCGGTAGCGCGGGCCAGCATGACTGCCTTCAGCCGGCTGCACCTGGAGCGGGTGCTCACCGCGGCCGAGGCGCCGGGCCGGTTGGGCCGAATCCCGCTTCCACCCGACGTCCTGATTCCCCAGGATAACCGCATCGTTTCCCTGTGCGGCGGCATCGCCGAAGGTCCCCTGGCCGGCGGCAATCTCACCCTGCTCCAGTGCCTGATCGGCACTCCCTACTTTCCAGAGCTGGCCGGGGCCATTCTGTTCCTCGAGGATGTGGCCGAGGACCTCTACCGGGTCGATCGGATGCTGGCCCATCTCCGGCTAATCGGGGCCCTCCGCCGCCTGGCCGGGGTGCTGGTCGGCCGCTTCACCGATCTCAAGCGCTCCGGCGGCGACGGCGCTCTCGGATTCGATGAGGTGCTGGCAGGCTATTTCGAGCCCCTCGGCATTCCGGTTGCCTACGGCTTCCCCGTCGGTCACATCGAGGCGCAGTGGACCCTGCCACTCGGAGTACGGGCGCGGCTCGATGCCGACCGGGGTGAGGTCGAGCTCCTGGAACCAGCGGTAGCCTGACGCTGAGCTCCGGTTACCATTCCTGCATGGCCACACCTACCCTTAGCAAGCATTCGGTACCAGGCGCCCTCGGCCAGATTCTGATCGACATTCGCGCGGGAGGCAGAACCTCCGCCCGCCCGGCGGTGGTGGTGCTGCACGGCTTCAAGGGCTTCAAGGACTGGGGAATGTTCCCTCCGCTCACCGAGCGCCTGGCACAGGCCGGTTTTACCGCGGTGAGCCTCAATCTGAGCGGCAGCGGGGTAGACGACGCCGGCGAGTTCTCTCTTCCCGATCGCTTCGCTCATAACACCTTTTCCGCAGAGCTGGACGATGCCGGCCGGGTCATCGATGCGCTGGCGCGAGGCGAGCTCGGGGTCCCGTCCCCCTCGACCCTGGGAGTAATCGGACACTCCCGTGGGGGCGGGATTGCCGTCCTGCAGACCGCCCGCGATCCCAGGGTTCGTGCCCTGGTCACCTGGTCGGCCATTTCCCGGGTCGAACGTTGGCCTGCAGATCAACGGAGCGCCTGGCGTGAAGCTGGGCACACCGAGATCCGGAACGCGCGAACCGGTCAAATCCTGCCGCTCTACACCGATGTGCTCGACGACATCGAGCAGAATGCCGACTCACTCGACATCGAGGCGGCCGCCGGGCGAGTCGCCGTTCCCTGGCTGATCGTGCATGGCACCGAAGACGAGTCCGTGGGATTCAGCGAGGCAGAGTCGCTGAAGGCGGCCAGCTCCCGGAAAAAGACCCGGCTGCTCCCGGTCGAGCACGGCGGCCATACCTTCGGGGCCACCCATCCCTGGCGTTCCAGCACCCCCCAGCTCGACACCGTGTTCGACGCCACTACCGAGTGGCTCGCGGCGCACCTCCAGTAACCGATCCGGCCGGTGCCTTCAGAGATGAGCGGCCGGATCTGCGTCGTGACCGGGGCCAACCGGGGGATCGGCCGCGCCACCGCCGAAGGTTTGGCGCGAATGGGCGCGAAGGTGGTTCTGGTCTGCCGCCGGAAGGAGGACGGTGAGGCGGCTTCCCGTGAGATCGCGGCTCGGGCCCCGGTCGCCCCCGATGTCGTCGCGGCCGATCTTTCTTCCCAGCTTTCCATCAGGCAGGCCGCCGGGTACATCCGCGGCCGCTACTCCAGTCTGCACGTGCTGATCAACAACGCGGGGGTCATTCCATCGCGGCGGGAAGTCACGGTGGATGGGCTGGAGCTGCAATTCGCCGTGAACCACCTGGCCTATTTTCTTTTCACCAACCTCCTGCTGCCGCAACTCAAGGCCGGATCTCCGTCGCGGATCATCAACGTCTCCTCGGGAGCCCACAGCCACGCCGCCATCGATTTCGATGATCTCCAAGCGCAGCGGCGTTACCAGCCCAAGGCAGTGTATGGCCGCTCCAAGCTGGCCAATATCCTGTTTACCTACGAGCTGTCCCGCCGCCTGGCTGGAACTGGTGTGACCGCCAACTGTCTGAACCCCGGCGTGGTCGCGACCAAAATGCTGGCCGACTACATGGGGGTTCCCCTGGCCGGACCAGCCCTTGCTCGCACCTTTGGTGCCACGCCGGAGGAAGGCGCTGAGACCAGCCTCTATCTCGCGTCTTCTCCTGAGGTAGAGTCGGTGACGGGGAAATATTTCGAGCGCAAGCAGCCGACAGCTTCGTCGCACGCGTCCCACGATGAGGCGGTCGCTCGACGATTGTGGGCGGTGAGCGAGCGACTGGCGGGCCTGTCCCCTTGACCCTGGGCCGACCTTCGGCGAACCTCCTTCATGCCCATCTACGACTACCGCTGCGCCGGTTGCGGCGCCCAGTTCGAGCTGCTGGTGCGGGGTGAGCAGCAGGTCACCTGTCCCCACTGCTCGGGCGCCGAGCTCGAGCGTCTCATCTCACTCCCGGCTCGCCCCTCCGCGGGCGGCCGTCAGCCGGACTACAGTCGCCTCGGGCCGCCGCCCACCGGTGGCTGCTGCGGAGGTGGCTGCCAATCGCACTCGCATTAACCCCGCGGCTTGCTCGCCTGCGGCAGAGTCTCACCGATCCCCCCGCTGGCGAAGACGACGATCCATCGCTGATCTGGGCTGCCGTGGCCGTGGTTCTCGCTCCCGATCCCGACGCCATTCTTCTGATTCGCAGAGCCGAACGGACCGGTGATCCCTGGTCCGGCCATATCGCCCTGCCGGGGGGCCGGCGGGAGCCCGCCGATCCTGACCTGGTGGCGACTGCCATTCGGGAAACCGGAGAGGAGCTCGGGATCCAGCTCGATCGTCGCGACCTGGCTGGCAGCCTGGAGGATGTGGTGCCCCGCACCCCGGTGCTGCCGCCGATAGCGGTTCGTCCCCACGTGTTCATTCTCCCGGCCCAGCCGGCCGTCATGCCCAACGATGAGGTCGCGTCGGCTCACTGGGTGACCATCGACTACCTGCTACGTCCCGATACTCACCACCCAGTCCGGCTCGAGGTCTCCGGACAAAGCCGCCAGGTCAAAGCCTACCAGTTGGAGGACGGCATCGTGTGGGGCATGACCGAGCGCATCCTGAGCGGCCTCATTTCTCGCCTTTAATACCTGCTTGACCGCAACGCACCCAGCTCGTCCGGTTCAATAGGAACCGGTCCATGCTGGGCGCTGCCCTCCTCATTGCCCGGATCGGCTCCGGGCCCCTAAGCCTAACGACTGAAGATATTTGCACCGGCTCAAGTTGACATTAGGGACCTCTCACTGCAATATTAGGACGTCCTAAATCGGAGCCTCTGTGAGCGCCGTATCCGTCAGCGAATCTCTGACCCGTTCGGTAGAAGACTACCTCAAGGCCATTTACCAGCTCTCACCCGAGGGCCGGCCGGCGTCTACCAGTGAGATCGCCCATCTGCTGGCCCTTTCGCCCCCGTCGGTAACCGGAATGGTCAAGCGGTTATCGGAGCACGGTCTCTTGGAGCACGTGCCGTATCGGGGGGTGCAGCTCACCGAGGAGGGCCGTCGAGCGGCCCTTCGTATGGTGCGCCGGCATCGGCTCATCGAGGCCTACCTGGTCGAGTTTCTGGGCTATTCCTGGGATGCGGTTCACGAGGAGGCCGAGCGGTTGGAGCACGCGGTATCCGACGTGCTGGTCGAGCGCATGGCCACTGCGCTGGGCCACCCCAACGTCGATCCCCATGGCGATCCCATTCCCTCGGCCGACGGGTCCATCCAGGAGCTCGCCTGCACTCCGCTCTCCGATATTCCCGTGGGCGAAACGGTGGAGATCCACCGGGTTCATGAGAACCAGCCGGAAAATCTCCGCTACATCGCGTCACTCGGCCTTCGGCCTGGGGTTCGGGTACGGGTGGTCGATCGCCAGCCGATTGACAACCTGGTTACCGTCGAGGTGGGTGGGGAGCAGCATGTAATCGGGCGCGAGCTTGGCCATGTGCTCCAGTGTGCGAGGAGCGGGGGCCGATGAGCGCCGCTTCGACCCAGCCACTGCCCGAGGGGGCATGGCGCTATCCCCGCACCCTCCCCAGCCTCCCGGAATCGTATCACACGGTTCAGGTGCCGAAGGGTGTCTCCTTCTGGCGGAAGGCGCTGGCCTTTGCCGGGCCGGGCTACATGGTGGCGGTCGGGTACATGGACCCGGGCAACTGGGCCACCGACCTGGCCGGCGGAGCGCGCTTCGGCTACACCCTGCTGAGCGTGGTCCTGCTGTCCAACATGATGGCGATCCTGCTCCAGGCGCTCGCGCTCAAGCTAGGCATCGCCACCGGCAGAGATCTGGCGCAGGCCTGTCGTGACCACTACTCCCGGCCGGTCAGCTTCGCGCTCTGGGTGCTCTGCGAGATCGCCATCGCCGCGTGCGATCTGGCCGAAGTGATCGGCTCGGCCATCGCGCTCAATCTGCTGTTCGGCATCCCGCTGGTGTGGGGCGTGTGTCTCACGGCGTTCGACGTGTTGCTGATCCTGCTGCTCCAGCACAAGGGCTTCCGCTACCTCGAAGGGCTCGTCATTGCGCTGGTGGCAACCATCGGCGCCTGCTTTGCCGCGGAGCTGATCATGGCCCATCCCGACCTGGCCCAAGTGGTAAGGGGTCTGGTGCCGACGGCGCAGGTGGTCACCAATCCCTTGATGCTGTACATCGCCATCGGCATTCTGGGAGCCACGGTCATGCCGCACAACCTCTATCTCCACTCCTCCATCGTGCAGACCCGGAAGGTGCTGCCCGATGCCGAGTCGAAGCGTGAGGCCATTCGGTTTGCCACTCTCGACTCTACCTTGGCGCTGCTGTTCGCCTTCTTCATCAACGCCTCGATCCTGATCCTGGCGGCAGCCACATTCCATAACACCGGTCATCCCGAGGTAGCCGACATCGGCGACGCCTACCGGCTTTTGACTCCGTTGCTCGGGACCACGATCGCAAGCACTCTCTTTGCAATCGCCCTCCTGGCCTCGGGTCAGAACTCGACCATCACCGGCACGCTGGCGGGGCAGATCGTCATGGAGGGGTTCCTCAACATCCGGCTCCCCGCCTGGCTCAGACGGCTCATCACCCGGCTGATCGCCATCGTTCCGGCAGTCATCGTCACGGCGATGTATGGCGAGCACGGAGCCGGGGGGCTCCTGATCCTCAGCCAGGTCATTTTGAGCCTCCAGCTCTCGTTCGCAGTGGTCCCGCTGGTCTACTTCACCAGCCAGCGGAGCAAGATGGGACAGTTCGTGAATAGTCGCGGTCTGGCTGCGTTGTCCTGGCTGGTAGCGAGCGTCATAATGGGCTTGAATGCTTGGCTGCTCGTCGGGACGTTCCGGCAGTGGCTGGCGTGATGGGTGAGAGGTGAGAGGTGAGACGTGAGTGGTGAGCTGGTAAGGGTACGCCGCCCGCTGGCATTGGCCATCCTGCTTCTTACCTCTTACTCCTCACCTCTCACCTCACAGGCCATCCAGGACAACAGCTTCCTCCTGGAAGAGGCGTACAACCAGGAGTCGGGGGTCGTCCAACACATCAGCTCGTTTACCCACTCCTCAGGTGGGTCCTGGGCCTACTCCTTTACCCAGGAGTGGCCGCTCGGCGGTATTCGCCACCAGCTCAGTTACACTGTTCCCATCCAGCACACCAACCCGACCGGCACCGGGCTGGGCGACATCGCTTTGAATTACCGTTACCAGCTCGCCGGCAATCCGGAGGCTCGCACCCTCATCGCTCCCCGGCTCAGTCTTATTCTGCCGACGGGCAACGAGCGGATGGATCGGGGCTCGGGAGGGCTCGGCTTTCAGGGCAATCTGCCGGTAACCCATGTGTTGAGCCCCCAGTGGACCACCCACTGGAACGCGGGTGCCACCGTGACCCCCTCCGCTCGTAACGCGCTGGGCGCACACGCGACCACGACGGATTTCAATCTTGGCGCCAGTGTGATATGGCTGCTGCGGCCGTCACTCAACCTGCTGGTGGAGACGCTCTGGCTGAGCGAGCAATCGGTGGAAGGCGAGGGGCAGGCGGCGCGAGAAGAGCGCGGATTCATCAGTCCGGGAATCCGGGTGGCGTTTAATTTTGCGGGCGGCTTGCAGATCGTTCCCGGAGTAGCCTACACCATCGCAGTGGCGCCGGAGAGAGCCGAGGATGCCGTGTTCCTCTATCTCAGCTTCGAGCATCCTTTCAAAGGTCAGTAGCCCACTATTCTGCGCAGCTCGGCCAGCCTCTCGTCCCGAGCGCCTTTGAGCACGTCGCCCTCGCCGTCGTAGGCCCGCTCGATCAGGCGGATGAGCTGCTGGTGCTCGTTGGGCGGAAGCTGAAACCCAGTGTCTCCTTCCCATCGGCTCTCCAGCGCTCTGAGAATCGCGCTGAGCTGAGCGGTCTGCCGCTCCCCCGCGTCGAGGTAGGCTGTTTGAAAGGGTCCTGCCGCGGCCCAGCGCGCCGCCAGCCCCGACGACATTAGCGCATCCACATCGCGCACGTCGAGGACCCCATCGAGCACTAGCCGAATGCACTCCCGCCACACGGCCACCGCAATCCGGCCGGTCGCGTTCCCTGGAATCTCCCTTCGAAGCACGACCGGAATCCGGCCCAGCCTGCGGAGCCACCCCTTCACATCCTCCAAGCAGGTGGGATCGGTCAGCGGACCGGGAACCACTTCGACAGCCAGAATCTGCTCGACCGGGTCGAGGGCATGAGCCACCAGCAGCCGGCCGGGACGGCGCAGGCGGGCGCAGAGGTCGGTGGGTGCCAGGCCTCCGGTGCTGCAGGTCACGATCGCGGCCATCCGCGCGGCTCGTTCCACCTGCTCCAGGAGCCGCTGCCGGTGGAGCAGGTCGCTGGTGGTTGCGTCGATGATCCAATCCGCCGTCGTCACCGCGTCCAACAGGCTCCGGCCGAGCCGCGGCTCTCCCAGCGCGGGGTCGCGCTCATCCCTCATAGCCGGAATCCCGGAGCCGAGCGAATGCCGTTTCCTGGAGGCGATGTCCTCCTCGCCGGTATGCAGCTGGGCCGCGTCGGGATCGTAGATGGTCAGCGGCCAGCCCGCTCCGGCCACGAGCGTAGCCCAACCTCGGCCCGTTTCGCTCATGCCCAGGATTGCAACCTTCGGTTGGCTCTGAGCCGCCATGAAAGCTCCTTCGGTGAAGTCACCGCCGGTCCGGCGCCCGGCACCACTACTTTAACACCGTGGCCCCGCGTTGACCTGCTCTTCACCGGCGGTGGAAACGAATCAATGAGAATACCAGGGCGTCTGTTGTGGCGCCGGTTCCCATTTCTCGCGGCTCTGGGCGCTCGAGCCCTCGCGGCTCAGCTCCCCCAAGTGGCGATCGAGCGCCAGCTCGCCCGGGAGTTGGACCTCTCGATCGGCGACACCCTTCGCCTGGGCCCGACGCCGGACTCGGCTACGACGCTGGTTACTGTCGGTGCGGTCTACGAGCCTCGACCTGACCCGGCTGAGATCGCGAAACGGGAGCGTCACCTCCGGATGCATCTCCCCGATCTTGCCAGTCTGCTGCGCGCTCCGGATCGAGTCGACCGTTTCGGCCTCGGCCTCGCACCCGGGGTATCGTCCGACACGGCCGTGGCGCGGCTCAACCGGGGAGCCTTCGGCTACCGTGCCTATACCTCGCGCGCCATAGCCTCGGAATCCTCCCAGACCTTTACCGTGGTGAGCCGATTCCACCGCGCGATCGCGGTGATCACCATCGTCGCCGGCGCGGTTTTCCTGCTCTGCATCATGTTGCTCAAGGTCGAAGAGCGGCGGCTCGATGCCGCGGTAATGCGCTTTGTCGGCGTGCGCCGCAGGACGGTGTTTGTAGCCCTCCTGCTCGAGGCCGCGCTGATCGCGGCCGTCGGGTCCGCGGTGGGAACCGGCCTGGCCTATGCCGCTGGGGCTGCCACAAATACCTATTATCGGCACTTCTTCGACACCTCTCTAACCTTCTCACTCATCACGCCGGGGATCGTCCTCTTCAGCGTCGTGCTCTCCCTGGGCCTCGGAGCCCTCGCCGGCGCTTTGGCAGCCTGGAGGCTGGTCCACACCCGTCCTCTGGTGCTCTGGGGCAGAGGATGACGGGACTCAGCTGGAGCATCAGGAGTCTGGGACGGCGCCGCCTCCGGACCGGGCTCTCGATCCTGGGCATCGCCATCTCGGCGGCAATGCTGCTGGACATGGTGATGCTGAGTGGCGGGATCGAGAAATCGTTTGCCCAGCTCCTGCTGGCTCGAGGGTACCAGATCCGGCTCACTCCCAAGGGAACCCTCCCATTCGACACTGAGGCGACTCTGTCGGGAGTGGGGGGAATCCTTCGCGCTCTGCGGCGGAATCCCTCAATCGAGAGGGCCGGCGCCGTTCTGGGCAGCTCACTCTACGGCCGCCGAGGCGACTCGCTGGTCACCCTCTTCGGATACGGCATTGAGCCCGAATCACAGGCCTTGTACCAGCTGGAAGCGGGTCGAGACCTCTCATCAAGCGACACGCTTGCCGTGCTCCTCAGTTCTCCGGCGGCGCGCCTTCTCGGGGCTGGTATCGGTGACACCGTGGATCTGGTGGGCCGGCTCGATCCTCAGGTCGCCACCGAGGCGGTGAGCAGGAAACTCAACGTTCACGGGATCGTGCGATGGGTGTACGACTACAGGGGGCAACCCTCGGTTGGAACCGTCCTGCGGGCCATGCAGACGCTCTCCGGACAGAAGGAGGGCGACCAAGCCTCACTCATCATGGTAAAGGTGCGGGACGACACGGCGGTCTCGAGCGTCGCGGCTCAGCTGCGTCACTCATTTCCGACGGTCGAGGTCAGCAGCGTGGCCGACTTGGTGAGGTACTTCAAGCAAAGGCTGGTCTATTTTCGCCAGCTTTCGTACATCCTGGGAACGATGAGCCTGATCGTCACGGTGCTTCTCGTGGCCACGCTGCTCACCATCACCGTCAACGAGCGCTTGGGCGAGATCGCCACCCTGCGTGCCATCGGTATCGGCCGGGCAACGGTGATACGTGAAGTACTCATCGAGGGAATGACGCTCACCCTGGTAGGCTCCGGGCTCGGTATCCTGCTCGGCCTGGCCACGGCTCGCTACCTCGACAGCATCCTCACCAGCTTCCCTGGTCTTCCGGCAGCCTTCTCCTTCTTCGTGCCCCGGCAGGAGAACCTCACGACTGCCGCGCTAGTGCTGGCCCTCACCGGGTCATTGGCCGGACTCTACCCGGCATGGCTCGCCGCCCGCGCCCCCATCGCCGCTACTCTCCGGGCCGAGGCGACGTGAGCCGGGTTCTCGTGGCCCGAAATCTGTCCAAGGACTACCCCATGAACGGGGAGGTAGTGCACGCGCTCAGGGAAGTTTCGCTCGAGGTCCACACCGCCGAGTACGTGGCAATCGCGGGGCCCTCAGGCAGCGGAAAATCCACTCTGTTGCAGCTGATCGGAGGGATCGACACCCCGTCCTCCGGTAACGTTGAGATCCTCGGCACCTCGCTGAACACCCTCTCCGATCGGAAGCTCACCCGGCTGCGGCTCACCCGGCTGGGTTTCGTGTTCCAGCGCTTCCATCTCCTGCCGGTACTCACGGCGAGGGAAAATGTGGAGCTGCCGATGGCCGAGGCAGGCGTGCCCCGCCGGGTGAGACAAGAGCGCGCTCTGGAGCTGCTCGACTACGTCGGATTGAGCCACCGGGCGGGGCATCGGGCCACCCAGCTGTCGGGCGGCGAGATGCAGAGAGTGGCCATTGCGCGGGCGCTGGCCAACCGTCCAGCGCTCCTGCTGGCCGACGAGCCGACCGGCGAGCTGGACGCAGCCACCGGCGAGGAGATTTTGAATCTCTTTCGTCGGATCAATGCAGACGGTGCCACCCTGATCGTCGTGACCCATGACGAGCGTTTGGCCTCTCAGGCGGGCCGTGTCATCCACATGCT
The DNA here is from genome assembly GCA_041500125.1 of Gemmatimonadota bacterium. Lineage (GTDB taxonomy): Bacteria > Gemmatimonadota > Gemmatimonadetes > Gemmatimonadales > GWC2-71-9 > CAVVWJ01. The sequence goes on along the minus strand of JBGQLP010000044.1, from coordinate 2,039 downwards.
CGACGGCCGCGTGCGGTCAGAGAGCCACGGCGCTGTCACCTCTCCGGTTCCCCGCTCCGTATCCCCGCCGTGATCACAACTCTGGCTTTCCGTCATCTCCTCGTGCGGAAGCTGCGCTCGCTTTTCTTGCTGCTGGGCTTCTCCCTTGGGGTAGGGGTCATGATCGTCCTGCTCTCTGTGGGCCAGGCGATGGTGGAGCAATCCCGGGACATCTCGCTGATCGGTGGCGGCGAAGTGACGGTGCTTCCCCAGGGCATCGATGTCGAGGCCATGCGTACCGGCGGGGTGAGCGGCATGTTCTTTGGCATCGACCGGGCTCGGTTGCTGGCGCGACAGATTCTCGGGGGACCCCGGCATCAGGACATCGTCCGCGTGGTGTCGCCCGCAATCGAGGGCAAGCTGCTCTACCTCCGAAGCGGCAGCCGTCTCGTACCGGTGCGAGCCGGAGGCGAAGTGCCAAGCCGAGCCCGCGCAGTAGGATCCGGGCTGGAGGTGCTCTCCGGTCAGTGGGACGATTCGCCGGAGGATTCGAGCTACCTCCGTCCCACTCGGCAGGAGCTCTACGATGAGCTCGACCGGTTTCATCTCCCACTGCGGCCCGATTCCGCCTGGGGAGAGTGGCACTACTTCAATCTGGTCACATCCCCGAGTGAATGGTGGTACATCACCTACCTGATCGGAGGCGAAGTCCAGGGTAAGAACTGGGGTGGCCAGCTCATTGCCACCCACCGGCGTCCCGACGGGAAATACGACCGGTTCGTCGCACCGGCGCCGCCCGGCCGGGTTGCCTTCGATACCGTCCACGCCGACGTCACCATGGGTGAGAGCTTTGTGCGTCAGCGAAACGGCGTCTACCGCCTGCACGGGCGGGCCGCCGGCAACGCGGGCCGCGTGCTCTTTGACATGAATCTGACTCCCGCTCCGAATCGCTACTTCCCCCCGGTCGAGCTGCGAGACAACGGACTCATGTCGGGCTATGTAGTGCCGGGACTGGTGGCTGCTGCCACTGGCAAGATTTGCGTGGGCTCGGACTGCCGTTCGTTTGAAGACGCTGCCGCATACCACGATCACAACTGGGGCGTCTGGCGGGATGTCACTTGGGAATGGGGTGCTGCGCGGGGAGACAGCCTGAGTCTTCTGTACGGGGGAGTGTACGGTTCTTCGGCCCGCTCCCCGTTCTTTCTGAGCGTGTTGGACTCGCTCGGGGTAAAGCAGGTTCTTCGCTTCAACCGGATCGGCTACCAGGGGAAACGGGAAACCTCTGGAGGAGTCCGCGCCAACGCACCGGCCCGGTTCAGCCTGCTCGCCAGTCGGGAGAGCGACACGCTACGCCTTGACGTGCATGTGGTCGACGCACTCGGCACCCGGATGAGCGCTGGTGGATTCCGCCGGGTTTTCCTCCAGATGCGCGGTCGCTTTTCGCTCAAGGGCCGGCTGCTCGGCCGGACGTTGGCCGACTCCGGGGCAGGGTTTTTCGAAACCTACGTTCTACCCTGAAGCGCCGCATCCTCGGCGGCGTACTCGGCTGCGCTCGGATCTCCCGTCTCAGGCGGATGCGCCCGTTCCCAATCAATCGTTCGACGCAGTCCTTGGTCATACGGCACCGATTCACAATATCCCAATTCGCTGCGAACCCGGCGGGTGTCTACCACGAGGTCCTGCCGTGGCTTATAGGGCGCCCGAAGATGCGCAGGCATCCGCTCCGAGCTGAGTGACACCACCGTGCCGCTCCAGCCCGCCAGCTCGCCGAGCTTCCGGACTCGCTCCGCCATCGTGGGTACCGCTGCTTCCCCGATGTTGTACACCTGGCCCGCCGCCCGCTCGTCCGCGACCGCCAGCGCGATTGCCTGGGCGACATCCTCCACATATCCGTGGCTCCAGCGCCAGCTCGCCTGAGTCTCCTCCAGAACAATCGCCGGCCTGCGGTCGTCCATTCGCTTGATGTAGGGACGGAAACGGCGGTAGGGGTCGCCCGGCCCGTACACCGCTGGTAGCCGCAAGACGGTGGCGGGAAGTCGGCTGCCAAGGACCGCCCGCTC
>JBGQLP010000043.1:0-26078 GCA_041500125.1 Gemmatimonadota bacterium | reverse complement strand
GACTCCACCGGTTGACCCGCTGTCCGCCATTCGGCGAACCCGCCGGAGAACTCCCGCACATCGCTGAAGCCGCGAGCCAGTAGAATGCTCGCGGCCATCGCGGCCCGCGCACCGGTCTGGCAATGCACGATGACGGCGCGATCGCGGGGGATCTCATCCAGCCGTTGGTCCAGCTCACCCACGGGAATATTCCGTGCCCCCGGGATGTGACCCGCCTCCCACTCCCCCGCCCCCCGCACATCCAACACCGTCTCGCCGGCGTGCGCCCGGAGCCGTCCAGCCACCTCCGCCAGGGTGACTTCCGGTATGGTCTGGAGCTGGCCCCGTGACCCATGCCGGGCGTTCACCACTTCGCTGCCGAAGTAACCGGCAAGACGGTCGAGTCCGATTCCTGTCAGATCGCGCGCCAGCTCGTCCGCCAGCCCGGCTCTGCCCTCGTCTACAATGAGGTAGAAGTCCTGATCGTATGGCAGCAGCGACCCGGCCCAGGTGGTGAAGGTTCGCTGGGCCGGAATGTTGATCGTTCCGGGTATGGCACCGTTGGCAAAGTCCTCGGCTGGACGGGTGTCCACGATGGTGCCGCCTCGAGTCAGCACCGACGTAAAGCTGGCGACCGGCAACGAGGGAGGCCGCCGCAGTCCGCCCAGCAGCGGGGGGCCTGATTGATTGATTCGCTTCATCCGGGCAAAGTACCGGGGCGGATCGGGCTGGCCGGCGAGGACGGCGCGCACGAACTCGTCTTCATCTTCTATGGCAAAGGCCCAGTTGAAACGCGTCTCATAGCCGAGGGTCGAGTGGGGGACCGCGCTCAGCGACTTTCCGCAGGCAGAGCCGGCGCCGTGCCCGGGCCAGATCTGAAGAAAGTCCGGCAGCGCCCGGAAGCGCTGCAACGACTGAAAGAGACGGCGCGCCTCCGCCTCCATGGTTCCTTTGAGCCGCACCGCCCGCTCCAGCAGGTCGGGACGTCCCACATCGCCGACGAAGAGGAAATCGCCGGTGAAGGCGCCCATCGGCTCGGACGCCGTCTCGGTGTCGGTCAGGACAAAGGCAAGGTGCTCAGGGGTGTGCCCCGGCACGTGGAGAGCCCGCAGCTCGACGGCGCCGACCCTGAAGCAGGAATCTCCCTGTAAGAGTGTAGCACGGGCATCGGCCGCATACTGATAGCTCCATTCAGGCCCCCCGGCGGCGGAGAGGTAGAGCCGGGCGCCAGTTCGGTGAGCCAGCTCCCGCGCACCGGAGACGAAGTCGGCGTGGATATGCGTCTCGGTCACGTGAGCGATCCGCAGTCCTTCCTCCTGGGCGGTCTGGAGATAGCGATCGATGTCCCGATTGGGATCGAGCACCAACGCTTCCCTGCTGGCGTGACAGCCGACGAGGTAACTGGTCTGAGCGAGCTTGGGGTCGTGGAAGCGTTTCAGGAGCATGGCACCACTCGCCGCACGAACTTCAACCCCGACCACACGTCGTCGACGGCGCACACCTTCACATCGACCAGCCCCTGGCCCAGACCGATGTCGCGGATGACATTTTCATCGAGGTCGGTGTCCACGCCGGAGGCTTGTTTAGGCCAGGAGATCCAGAGGGCCCCATCGTCGGCCAGAGCCTGGGCCAGCCGCGGGAAGTCGGCGGCGAGCTCGTTCTTCCGGCGGGCGAAGCGATGGATGAACCCCGACGAAGCGCGCAGCCGGGAATGCAGGGAGGCTCCGCTCGGGAGAGTTCCCAGTAGAGCTGCGTAGGTCGGAGGTGCCTGGAGTGCGACTACCCTGGTTCCGGCCTTGATGCCGAGCTTGTCGGCGAGCGATCGCTTGGAGTAACCGGCCATCACCTCCATGATCTACCGGCGCCAAACCGGATGCAAGCGCGGCCGGCGGCCTTTCCTTATGAGCGGATGTGCTTCCTTATATATGTACCTGTGTGATCCGGGACCGACCCGGCGTCCCCATGACGACCCCGTCGCAGTCTGACACACCGATGACATATCCTCGCGTATTGGCTACAGCTCCGGGCCCCGGAAGGTCCGCTGCTCTGCTCCTGCTGGCGCTGGTCGCCGGATGCGGGCACACCGAGCCGTTCGCCACCCCGCCAACGGGGAGTGACCAGCCCTTCGACGCAACCCCTCCGGTGCGGCTCACCTTCAACCGGGCCGCGGACCGGCGAGCCGCGTGGCTCCCGGACGGCTCGGCGATTCTCTACTCGACTCAGCCGGTAGGCCGTGCGGATCACGATGTCTGCCTGGCGGTGCTCCCGCCTGCTGGAGGGAGGCAGCGCGCGCTCCTTTGTGACCTCTTCTCCAACGTCGGCGACCTCACCGACGCCATCGAATCAGCGGCTCCCGCATCCGACGGCCGGCTCGCTTTCTACGCGGCCACCGGGTCGGTAGGCGCGCCATTGCCCAATCGGCAAGATCTGGCCGTCGGCTCAGTGCTGGATCCGACGACCCGTCGCTCCCTCCTGTCGATTCCCTACACCATCCCCGGCGGGCGGTTGCACGGAGGGATCTCCCAGCTCCGATGGCTGGGCCCGAACCGGCTGCTCTATCTCGGCGAGGCTGTGGTCGCTCAGCGGCCCTGTGCCACCTGTGAGCTGGATACGCTTCGGACCGGACAGGATGGGGTATGGCTCGCGGTGGACGGGACCGCAGCTTCGCCCCAGCCGATCCCGGGAACCGATTACGCCTCCAGTGTCGCTCCCGGCAGCAATGAGGACGAAGTCTACTATACGCTCGGTGGAGACAGCCGAGTGTTCCGGCAGACCCTGTCGAGCGGCGCGGCACTTGTGGTTCATGACTTCGGACCCGCCGGCATCGCGCGAGATGTCAACGTCATAGGAAGCCGGTTGACCGCTGTCGTGGGCGGGCGAGTTGCCTTCGGAGTCGATCCTTCCATCGGTCCGATGCAGTGGGATAGCGGCGGAACGCTGCATGTGGTGAACCTTCAGGACGGCAGCGACGTCACCCTCGACGGCCCGGGACTATTTCGCCGGCCCCAGCTTTCCCCCTCCGCTGACGCCATTGTCGCGGAAGTCTATCCCCTCATCATCAACCCGGTCACCAATGACACGACCGTGAGTCGTGACGGAGACCTGTACTTGTTTGGTCAGCCGTGAGCCCGCCCGGTCGAACCGCCGCCGGTCTCGCGGCGCTGCTTGCGGGCCTCGCCTTCCCCGCCACGCTGCGCGGCCAAGCCGAAGGTGCGGTGGCCGGCCGGGTGCGCGACGCACAAACCGGCGCCGGCCTCCACCAGGCTCAGATCCTCGTGGACGATCGGACTCGGGGCATCGCGGATACGGGCGGAGTGTACCGGGTGCGGGGAATCCGGAGCGGCTGGCACCGGGTTGCCGCCCGGATGATCGGCTACAGGAGCGTGGTCCGCGACAGCGTCTTTGTGCGCGCCGGCGCCACCGTCACCCTGGATTTCTCACTGGAAACCAACCCGCTCGAGCTGGCGCCCCTGGTGGTGACGGCCCCGGTGGATCCGGTCCTGGATCCCATGGCCACGGCCACCGAGCAAAAGATCAGCGCCAAGGATCTTCGCGAACTGCCGGTCAGCTCTCTGGAGGAGGCAATCGCGCTGTCGGCGGGCAGCGTGGGAGAGAGTTATAGGGGCGGCCGCCTGGGCGAGGAGTCCTTCATCCTCGACGGTCTGGGGGTGAAGAATCAGCTCGACGCCTCGCAGGGCGGACTCGGCCTTCGAATTCCTCCCGATGTCCTGAGCGAGGCCGCGCTGGTCACCAACGGCTTCTCGGCCCGTTACGGCCAGGCATTGTCGGGATTGATCAACGTCGTCACCAAGGAGCCTGGCGATGCGTGGGAAGGCCGCCTCGGCTACGAGACCGATCGCCCATTGGGCGGAAGCGCAGATCTCGGTCTCGATCGCTTCGTCGCTCAGGCCGACGGGCCGGTGGCCGGCCGGATTGGAGTCGTGGCCGGCATCGATGTGACCGGTCGCCTCGACGCCGATCCGGTGAACGCCCCGGCGCCGGCCGACCCGCGCGATCCCCGCGCGGCTGTTCCGGGACTCCTTCCCCACAACAGTGGTGAGCAGTGGAGCGGGCTGGGCAAGATCACGCTCCCGCTGACCGATCGGGTCACCTTCAGACTCCTGGGCCTCCACTCCGAGGACCAGCGGCTGCTCTACGATCAGGCGTACAAGTACAATCTGGATCTGGCCCCCGCCCAGCGACTCACGGGCACTCTGTTCAGCGGTCACGCCCAATACGCCAGCGGACCCGACACGCAGAAGCCGGTCATCGTGGACCTGCGGGTTGGCCGTTTCACTCGCGACTTCCTCCGGGGGACGCTGCAAGGAGAGCCGGACTACCGATTCGGAGCGCTAACCGGAAAGCGATTCCATTTCATCGGAGAGGACGCGGCCCGCGCCCAGGTGCAGTCCCCCGACCCGATTCCAGGGCTCAAGGCGCCGCTGCCCAGCACCACCTCTCCGTGGGGGGTGCCCGCGTTCTTCTTCGGTACCGGCCCGCGCGGCGACCTGGGCTGGAGCCGGTTTGGAGAGACGCGAGGGCAGCTCGATGGCACCTATGGAGCAGGCGAGCGGGTCGATCTCTATTTCGGCGGCGAGCTGGTGCGGCAGCAGGTTCGCACCTTTCAACGGGTGCTCGGCTATCTGCCCGTCGGAACCGGCGACAGCGTACCACCGGCCGCCGTCTCGACCTTTTCACCCACCAGCGCGGCGGGGTATCTGGAGGCCCAGGTTCGCATCACCGATCTGGCCTTCACCTGGGGACTCCGCTACGACCAGTTCAACGCCGGCAGCGCTCTGGCGGCGGAGTCACGCGGCTCGCGGCGGAAGCTGAGTCCCCGTTTTGCGGTTTCCACGGTGCTGAAGGGCGCCACCTTCGTGGCAAGCTATGGTCGTTTTGTCCAGGCGCCCGACTACCAGTACCTGGTGGACGCCGCTTTCGACGATAGCACCCGCACGGGACGCTTTCGCCGGGGCAACCCCAACATCGGCTTCGAGGACGCGAGCCAATACGAATTCAGCCTCCGGGTGCGCCCCACTCCGATCACCTCCCTCCGGGTCGGCGTCTATGTAAAGCGGCTGGACGGTCTGGCTGCATCGGTGCCTCTCGGGGTGGATCCGGATTCGACCATCTTCGGCAACGCCGATGCGGGCAGCGTGAAGGGCCTCGAGCTGATATTCGAGCGCGAATTGCGTGGGGGATTTGCCGCCCGGGCCGCCTACACGCTGCAAAGCGCCACCGCCACTGCCACCGATGCCTTTCTGCTCAATCGGCTGATCTCCATCGACCCGGTCACCGGCGACACCACACGTCCTGCCCGAGCCGAGTTTCCGCTCGACTTCGACCGCCGCCATACCTTGACCGTCATCCTGCGGAGCCGGCTGTCGGAAACAACCGGGCCCCGCTTGTTCGGCGTGCGGGCGCTGGCTGGGCTCGAGGCCGCGGCGATCGGCAGACTCAGCTCGGGGCTACCGTATTCCCGCAGCGACGCTACGGGCGATTCACTGGTGGGACTGCCCAATGGTTCCCGGCTGCCCGCGACCTATACCCTGGATCTGTTGGTGCGCCGTCCCCTGACCCTGGGTGGCGTGCGAGGTGGGTTGTATCTGGATGTGCGCAATCTGCTGAATCGAAGGAACGTGGTGGCGGTGCGGCGGGAGACGGGGCAGCCGACGCCGAGCGACGCGGGGGTGATGGCCCTGGCGGAGGCGGCCTACCAGGGGCACCCGGAGGAGATTCCCTACGAATCGCCCGAGTACCGGGCCTTTGCCGATGCTGACGGCAATGGGTACATCGAGGGGCGCGGCGAGCTGTTCCCGCTCTATCTCGCCGCGGCGCGCGACTTCACTCAGCCGCTCTTTGCGTACGGCCCCCCGCGCCTGGTTCGGCTCGGGGTGGAGCTCCTGTTCTGAGCCAGATCCTCCTGCAGCAGCGCCTTGTTGATGGCCATTCCCGCCTCGGCGCCTTCCGCGGCCGCGACGATGACGAACTGGGCGTCCTTGGAGCTGTCGCCGGCCACGTATAGACCCGACACATTGGTGGCCTCACAGGCGCCGGTATCCACCGCGCCCTTGCTGGTGAAGCGGCATCCCAGTTTTTCCGCTAGATCACTTCGTTGGTGGTGGCCCGAGCATACGAAGAGAGCGCGCCGGCTCAGCGGCGGCCCCTCTTCGAACACTATCCTTTCCAGCCTGCCTTCCCTGCCCTCGAGCCGGACAATTCGCTCCTCGCGGATTTCGATGCCGGCTCGGCTCAGCTGTTCCAGCGCGTCTTCCGGAAGATCGCCGGCGCCGTCAGTGCAGAGCACCACATCCGGGCTCCAGACCGTGAGGCCCAGAGCGACAGCGGGACCCTCTTCTCCCCGGCCATAGACGGCCAGCGGCTGGTCGCGCCACTCCCATGCATCACAATAGGGGCAGTGATGCACGCTGGTCCCGTATAGCTGTTCGAGGCCTTCGATCTCGGGGAGCTCGTCGACGACTCCCGTTGCCAGAAGCAGCTTGCGGGAGTGGTGCCGGCTGCCGTCGGCGCACACCACCGTAAAGCCCGATGGGGTACGCTCGACATCCACCACGTTGGCGCGGCGGAACTCGACGGTGAGATACCGGCGGACCTCCTCGTGCGCCAGCCGGAGGAATTCAAGGGGACGAATGCCGTCGCGAGTCAGGTAATTGTGCAGGCCCGCCGCTGCTGCATTACGCGGCTCACCAATGTCGCACACGAGGACGGTGCGACGGCACCGCCCCAGCATCATTGCCCCACTCAGCCCGGCCGGTCCGCCGCCTACGACTATGCAGTCGTAGGCCATTACACCCGGCCGGCCGTTGGCTTCGAGTTACCCCTCACCTCCGACGCTTCCATGACCTGCTTGAAACGGCGCAGATCGTCCTCGACCTGTTTCGACGGCTCTTCACCCAGCAGCTTGGCCACGGCGGCTCCGAGCTTACCGGCGGGCGGCTCGTAGCTCAGCACCACCAGTACCTCGGTGCTGATGCCGTTTTCCAGCGGCGTGAAGTGGACCGACCCCGCGTTGTTCACATCTGCGCCGAGCAACGACCGCCAGGCGATCAATTCGTCGTCGATCTCGTTGTGGATGACCGCATCCCATTCCACCTTGGTGCCGGCGGGCGCCTTGGCCACCCAATGCGAGCGGGTCTCGTCCATCACCGTCACTGACTCCAGATGATCCATGAAGCGAGGGAGGTTCTCGAAGTTGCGCCAGAAGCGATAGACCTCCTCCGCGGGCCGATTCACGGTGACGCTTTTTTCGACTTTGATACCCTCGCCCCGGCGGACACTCGCGACCCGGCTGACTCGGCCTCGCCGAGCCGAGTTCCGACCGAGAGCGCGGTTTATCGGACACCGTCCCGTCACCGCGCGGGAGATCAGGTTTGCCGCCAGGGGGAAGAGAAGCGGACGCAGCCGCTTGCGGCGGAGCGCGACGGCGGCCACCGCGGCCGCGGCCAGTCCCGAGACCAGGCGCTCGGTCTTGCCCACGTTGATCCCGTTGTCCTCCAGCTCCCGTCTCCGGAGGTTCTCCCAGCTCTCGGCTGAGTCGATTCCGTTATAGGTCGATGCCATGGCTCCGTCCTTTTAGATCTGGTTGTATTTGTGTGCGGCTCGATCGCCCAGGCGAGTGAGCAGCACTATTCCGGTTCCTCGACGCACTTCCGTCGAGTCGCCCACTCCATGACGGCGCGCTTGTGCTGCTCGTCGTCCAGCTGCGCGCTCAGCCCATCGCGGTGCTCCGGATCGGCGAACTCCTCCCGCGGGTTGGGAAATTGCGATCCCATGTGCTCCAGATCGCGTGGCTCGTCGAAATCCAGCTGGGTCGGCAGCTCCCGGGTCCCTCCGTCCTCCTCCAAGGCGAAGTTGCGGCGCTCCTCTTCGCTCATGGCGGCGAACGTACGGCTGAGATTCTTGGTCATGACTCTTCGCTCCTCGTAGTTGCCTCGAGCAGGGCCTTCATCCGCCCAAGGTCCTCATTCAGTTTGCCCCGCGGATCCGAGCCGAGCAGCTGGGCCACCGCCTGCCCCGCCCCACCCACAGGCGGGTGGTAGCAAAACCGTAGGTCTACCCTCGTACCCGTTCCGGTAGAGACGAAACGGATGATCCCCGCGTTCTCCAGCATCGAGCCAGGCTCGCTCCGCCACGCGATCACCTCATTGGGCGTCTGCTGCGTCACGGTAGCGTTCCACTCGATCGGCACCCCGCCGGGGCCGCTGACGCTCCAGTGCGACCGTCCCTCACCCAAGTCCTCCACCTCCCGGACGTGCGACATGAAGAGCGGGAAATTCTCGTAATTGCTCCAGAACTCGTAGACCTGTTCCACAGGAGCATCGATGTGCAGCGTCTTCTGGATGTCCACCGCCCGACGGCGGTCGGGCGAGGGGAGACCCGATCCGGCAAACGCGTCCCGCCCGGTAGCGCCGACCAGCATGCCGGCCCCGAGCGTTCGAAGCAGGGCCCCAAAGGTTCCGCGGCGGGTGAGACCGTAGACGGCCAGAGCCCCACCGAGGACGCGCAGCGCGGTGGTCGAGACCGGATCGGCGAATGAGCGCAGGCCGGAAAGAGTGAGCGTGGCCGCCCCGAGACCCTGGATGTCGCCGATTCGTGCGCCATACCGGAGCAGCCCCGTGCCGGGCGATTCCCCGGCGGCCGACTGGAGGGTGCGGCGCGCCTCCTCCAACAAGGGACTCAGCGTCGCGGCCAACCGTTCGCGGCGGAACCTCCCGAGATCAGGGTCCAACAAGTACGCGAGCCCGGCCCCAAGGGTGAGACCGCCGATGAAAGTCTTCGTGCCAGCCATAGGTCCTCCGAGGCGGGATCAGTCGCGTGAGCACGTCGAAATCTGGCGCCTCTCTATGCGTTGACAAAGTGCGGATCTTCCGCGAGGGTTCTGTGACGAGACTCACACGTTCTCTGAGGCACCGGACCCCGAAAGGATTGTACCAAAGGGTCAAATTGGCCGCGTCGTTCCTGCCGTAGTCAAGGCGACTATCAGCGTCCTCAGCATCTACTTTCCCGGCTCGCGGTCAAGCGGCCGGTATTTTTTTCGAGGAGCCGGAGCTCGATCCTGACGGTCCGTCCCGTTGGGAACGAGGCAGTCCTCACCCCATGGGCACGAGATGTATCAGATGCTGCTCGGGGACAGGCAAAGGTAGGTTACCTTTGACACGTTTCCGCGGCTCCCACTCAACGGAGTCTTCATGGTAGCGATCCTTCTTGCCATTGGTCTGGCCGCCGGAGTGCTCTCGGGATTGTTCGGGATCGGCGGTGGCATCCTGATCATCCCCTCGCTCATCTTCCTGGCCAAGTTCCCCACCAAAGTGGCGCTGGGCACCTCACTCGGCGCCCTCCTGCTGCCAGTCGGGGCGTTAGGGGCCTACACCTACTACCGCGACGGCAACCTCAACATCCGGGCCTCACTGCTCATCGCGTTCGGCATCTTCTTCGGCGCCTGGATCGGAGCGAAGCTGGCGCAACATCTGTCCGGCGCAACCCTGCAGCGCATGTTTGCCGTCTTCATCGCCCTCATGGCCATCCGCCTGTGGATGGAAGCGGGAAAGGGTTAAGAGCGACGCCATGACCAGCACCGAATCCAGAGCCGCCGAGATCACCATGACCTGTCCGGTGTTCCAGCAGGGGGGGCGCATTCCCTACCTGTACACCTGCGAGGGCGACGACATATCTCCCCCGCTCCAGTGGAGCGGAGCGCCGGTCCAGACCCGAAGCTACGCGCTGATCTGCGAGGACCCCGACGCGCCCCGCGGCACCTACGTCCACTGGGTGCTCTACAACCTCTCGAAGGAAACGGTGGAGCTGGCCAAGGCAGTGCCCACCTTGCCGGAGCTTCCCTCCGGCGCGCGCCACGGCCGCAACTCGGCAGGCGACCTGGCATATGCCGGACCCTGTCCGCCTCCGGGTAAGCCGCACCGCTACTTCTTCCGGCTCTACGCGCTCGACACTCTCCTCAACCTGCCGCCGGGCATCACCCGAGCCGACCTGGAAAAGGCCATGGATCAACACATCCTGGCGCAGGGAAGCATCATGGGGACGTACCAGCACAGACCGTGAGGGCAGGGGAAAGAACAGCGTGAGCGGGAAAGAAGCGGTCACCCTGAGCCGTAGTCTGACGAGGCGGAGGCCTCCTGCGCTGAGACGTTCGAGCCGAGCTGCTGAAAGGTTGACTTCGGACGCTGCGGGCTTTGTATAGGGTAGAAGCCGGAAAGCTATGCACCCCACAACTGATAGCCTGAACCGCATAGGAGTAACATCATGACCAGCGTCAAGGAAATGCAGAAGAAGCCCGACTCGGCGACGCCCTCCCGGATTGCCGCGCTGGGATATGCCGCGCAAAGCGCGACGTCGCCGCTCGCACCTTTCCGATTCGAGCGCCGCGAGCCGGGACCGCGCGACGTCCAGATCGAGATCCAATACTGCGGTGTCTGTCACTCCGACCTGCATTCGGTCCGGAACGAGTGGCAGGGTACCGTCTATCCCATCGTGCCCGGGCACGAGATCATAGGACGGGTGACCAGGGTCGGTAAGGAGGTGAAGGACTTCAAGGCTGGGGACCTCGCCGGCGTCGGCTGCCTGGTGGACTCATGTCGCACCTGCGCCAGCTGCCGGGAGAATCTGGAGCAGTACTGCGACGTCGGATTCACCCTCACCTACAACAGCCCCGATCCCCACACCGGCGGCGTCACCTACGGCGGCTATTCCAACCGAATCGTGGTGGACCAGCACTTCGTCCTCCGGATCCCGGACCAGCTGAACCCCGCCGCGGCCGCGCCCCTGCTCTGCGCCGGTATCACCACCTATTCGCCGCTGCGCCATTGGGGGGTCGCCCCCGGCCAGAAGGTCGGCATCGTAGGCCTCGGCGGCCTGGGGCACATGGGAGTGAAGTTCGCCCGCGCCTTCGGCGCCGAGGTGGTGCTTTTCACCACTTCTCCCGGGAAGACCGAAGACGCCAAGCGCCTGGGCGCCCACGAGGTCGTCATCTCCCGCGACCCAGCGGCGATGGCGGCGCACGCCAACAGCTTCGACTTTATCCTCAACACCGTCGCGGCCTCGCATAACCTCGACCCGTTCATCAGCCTGCTCAAGCGCGACGGCACTCTCTGCCTGGTCGGCGCGCCGGAGCATCCGCATCCCTCGCCCGGTGTGATCGGCCTGATCTTCCGGCGCCGCCAGCTGGCCGGCTCGCTCATCGGTGGGCTCGAGGAGACCCAGGAGATGCTCGACTTCTGTGGCAAGCACGGAATCGTGTCTGACATCGAGCTGATCCCGATCCAGGGGATTGACCAGGCCTACGAGCGGATGCTCAGGAGCGACGTGAAGTACCGGTTTGTGATCGACATGGCCTCGCTGGCCAGGGAGAGGTAAGAGGTAAGAGGTAAGAGGTAAGAGGTAAGAGGTAAGAGGTAAGAGGTAGAGGGAGGCAGAGCGAGCCGCTGCCCCCTTCTACCTGGGAATTAGCGCCATGGACTTAGCCGCGCTGCTTGCCCGCTTACACCTCACCTCTCACTTCTTACCTCTCACCTCTTACTTTTTAGGAGTGCCCAACTACATCTGCGCCACCTGCGGCGTCCAGTATGCCGACACCGCTCTCCCGCCCGAGCGATGCACCATCTGCGAGGACGACCGCCAGTACATCGGCTGGGAGGGACAGAAGTGGACCACGCTCAAGGAGCTGCAGGCGACGCACCGCAATCGTCTCGACGTGGAAGGGCCCGAGCTCATCAGCCTGGTCACCGAGCCCACGTTCGCGCTCGGACAGCGCGCCCTGCACGTCCGGACCCCCGGCGGCAACGTGCTGTGGGACTGCATCACGGTGATCGACGACCGGAGTGTGAATGCCGTGCAGGCCCTCGGTGGGGTGTCGGCGATCGCCATCTCGCACCCGCACTACTACTCGGCGATGGTCGAATGGAGCCGCGCCCTGGGCGACGTGCCGGTCTATCTCCACGCCGCGGACGGCGAGTGGGTGATGCGGCCCCATCCGGCGATCGTGTTCTGGCACGGCGAGACCCACCAGCTCGCGCCGGGACTCACCCTCGTCCGGCTCGGTGGCCACTTTCCCGGTGGAACGGTGCTGCACTGGGCCGGCGGCGCGGGCGGCAAGGGCGCACTTCTCAGCGGCGACGTGATTCATGTGGGGCAGGATCGGAAGACGGTGAGCTTCATGTACAGCTTTCCCAATTTTATCCCGGTCAACGCTGCGACAGTCCACCGGATCGTGGAGGCGGTCGAGCCCTACCAGTTCGATCAGATTTATGGAGCTTGGTTCGGGCGGAACGTCAAAGCAAACGCGAAGGAGGCGCTTCGCTACTCGGCAGACCGCTACATCGCCGCCATAGCCGATTGATGTAGGTGCCGGACACGAAACCACGCCCGCCTTACGGCGGGCCTATGTGATGCTTGGGCGGGGACGCCCAGCCGGCCCTTACGGGCCGGGTGCGCGTCCAGCGCAAATGAATCGTGTTGTGGTTCAAGTCGGAGGGCTGGGAGAGCGCGGCCGAGCTGGCCCGGCGGCAACTTCGTGACATCGCGCGGGTGGCCGGGCTTATCTTTCAGGGGTACGCCTCGAGCGGGCTCGTGTACGACGTCTTTGCCCGCTACGATCCGGAAAATCTGCTCCTGTTCCAGGCGCGCCGGGAAGTGCTGGAGAAACCGCTGGAGCGTAGCCGGCTGGGCCGGGCCTGGGAGCGGGTGGCCAGTGGGCGAGTCAACGTGATCGACGTCGAGCGCCCCACACCACTCGCCTTCTCCCTTCTGGTGGACCGGGCGCGCGAGCAGGTGAGCAGCGAGAAGTTTCTGGACCGGGTGAAGCGATTGATCACGCCGTTGGAGCGGGCGGCGGCGACCGGCAATGGCGCCGCGGCAGGACGAGTACGATTCGCACGGGGACGGGGCAGAGGCTTTCGATGACCGATGTCGCACTCACCATCGCGGGAGAGGAGGTCTACCTCCTCGCCGAGCGCGCGCTGTACTGGCCCAGCGCGAGCACGCTGGTGGTGGCCGACCTCCACTGGGGCAAGGCCTCGACCTTCCGGGCGGTGGGGATCCCCATTCCGATCGGCACCACCAGCGACGACCTCGCCCGCCTCGACAGCGCGCTCACCCGCACCGGCGCACGGCGAATGGTGGTGCTGGGCGATCTCTTTCATGCCAAGGCCGGCCGGATAGCCTCCCATACTCTTGCGGAGCTGCGGCGGTGGCGGAGCATGGCGTCGCCGGTCGAGATCCTGCTGGTCCGCGGCAACCACGACCGCCATGCCGGCGACCCGCCCAACGACCTCCACGTTAACTGCGTCAACGCACCGGCCTTCGTGCCGCCGTTCGTGTTCCGCCACGAACAGGCCGATTCGGGCGACGGGTACGGCCTGGCCGGGCATGTCCATCCCGGCATCACTCTCGTGGGGCGAGGACTTCAGCGGGAGACGTTGCCCTGCTTCCTGGTGGGGAGCCGAGGGGCATTGATCCCGGCGTTCGGCAGCTTTACCGGTTTTGGGAATGTGGAGCCCGGCGCCGGTGACCGGGCGTTCGTGGTGGTGGAGGGCGAGGTGCTGGAGGTGTCGGTGCCGGTGGACCTGGAACCCAACGCATATCCAACCCCCCTCCACGAGATGGAGCCAACTGAGCCGCATCGGTGACTTACAGGGTTGGTTGATTGGAGCCTCAGTGGAAGAGGATCCGCAGTATCGGATGTGGAAGGATCGGCTGGACACCGAGCTAGCCTTCGAGGCGGCTCGAGCGGCTCGGCGAGCTGCGCGTGAGCTGGCCCGCACAAGTTGGCATGAGGTCTGGGTAAGCTACAAATCAGGTCGTAGGTTGGTCGGAGAAACCATCGCCCGCCCACGCTGGTGGAACATCACTGGTTGGGTACTTTGGCTACTCCGGCTTCATGCACCGGGCCGGCCGAATTAACCAACCAGACTCGCTGACACCGCAACACCGGCCAGTGCGACCTTGACCAGCCTGAAATGGGCGGTAACCTAGCAGCTCCCGTCCCATCCAGATGGTCCCCCTCCCGAGGTGGCACATGTCTCGATTCCTACTGGCGCTGCTGCCCCTGCTTCTCGCCGTCGTTCCCCGCGCACTCCACAGCCAAGAGCACTACACCTTAGGGCCAGTCAACCGAGTCATCCTGGTCGATATCAAGCCGGGCAAAGCCAAGGATTTCTGGACCGACCTGCGGCAGAACCTCCGTCCCCTCTATGACGAGTACAAGCGTCAGGGGTTGATCCAGAACTATTCCGTGGGTGTGAAGGCCACGACGGAGGGACCCCAGGATTGGGACGCGGTGATCATCCTGACCTTCAAGAACTATGCGGCACTGGACACCTTCGCCACCAAGGGCGATTCGGTCTCGATTCGCTATTTCGGATCGTATGACAAGCGCAGCGAATCCGGGGCGAAGCGAGTCGAAGCCGCCACCACCGTCGGCAGCTACCTGGTCCGGGACGTGACGCTGAAGGAAATGCCGCGGCAATGAAGGCTAAGGGCGAGTAGATTCGACTCGTTCCGGTCCTCGCACGGTATCTCTGATTCGGAGTCGCAAATCATGCCCATTTCAGCTGATCGCTTCCGCCCGTCAATACCACTCGTGGGCGTCTTATTCGTCCTGACCGGCTGTGCTTCTGTCACCCCGATAGGCCAGCTCCTGAACGACCCGGCGCGCTACAATGGAAAGACGGTCAAGATCGAGGGGCAGGTGAAGGGCGCCTTGGGAGGGCTGGGAGTCGGTGCCTACGAAGTCAAGGACGACACCGGCACCATCCCGGTCGTCAGTCAACGGGGAGACCCCCCGCCCACCGGATCGAAGATCGGGGTGAAGGGAAAGTTCCAGGCCCTGATCACCCTCGGCATCAAGAGCCTGGCCGTCCTGCGGGAGGAGAGCCGCTTCTTTCCGCGATAGAACGCTCGCGGAGTACCTCGGGCATGGATCTCCGCGTCTGGACTATCGGACACTCCACTCGCACCGAAGGGGAATTTCTCGACCTGCTTTCCGAGAATACCATCGAGGCGGTGGCGGACGTCCGCCGCTATCCCGGTTCTCGGCGCTTGCCGCAGTTCGGGAGCGCCGCGCTGGCGGCGAGCCTGCTGGCGCATGGGCTCGAGTATCTCTGGCTGCCGGGGCTCGGCGGGCGGCGCAGTCCCCTCCCCGATTCCCCTAATACCGCCTGGCGAAGCCCGTCGTTCCGAGGCTACGCCGACTATCTCCACACTGAACCCTTCGCGCAGAGTCTCGCCACGCTGGTAAACCTGAGCTGCGCGATCCCGACCGCCATCATGTGCGCCGAGGCGGTGTGGTGGCGCTGTCACCGAGGCCTGATTGCCGATGCGCTCCGCTCGCTCGGATTCGAGGTGATTCACATATTGGGTCGGGGATCGGTTGCGTTGCACCCGTACACCGCAGCCGCCCGCATGGTGGGAGGACAGCTCAGCTATGCGTCTCCGTGATCGTCCTCCGGGCACCAACCGCAGTTCGAGACCCGCTCGGTGCTACTGGGTTCCGGCGGTAGCCGCACACCGGCCGGAAATGCAACTCACCTGCGGCCTGACTAGAGCCCGGCAATCGGACACGAGACCCTCCTGCCGATTCCGGTTGGCCTCCGCCTCATTGTAGCGGGCCACCTCACGGGCGAGCCGCACCGAGTCGGTGGCGGCGGTCGAGTAGATGAGATACTGCCTTGGCCCTCCGCACGGCTTCACCCCAAGTCCGATGGTCCGGCAGACGGACGAGGAGGAGCACGGCGCCTTCCCTATCTGAGCAACGATCGACTCCCGTAAGCTGGGCTCCCGTTCCGTTCCGGGTTGTTTGCCGCTGCAACCGAGAATCAGCCCGGTGACGCCGGCCAGAGCCAGAGCTGCCGAGGTCAAGGCCCGGCGCGCGCCTGGATCCGGTAGGCGCCTCCATTCAGGCCTTTGACATCCACGCGGTACGTGCCTGGGGCCAGCGTGAGGGTGACTCTGGAGCACAAGTTCGTGGCAGCTTGATCGATATCATCGTTGGAGCCGAGCGGGGTGCCCCGGGCGTCGAAGACTCCGATGACCGTGTCCTCTTCCAGCGCAAACCCGCACGCTCCGTCCACCGGTGAAGTCTCGAAGGTGTACTGCCCCGGCTGAGGGATCAGCACCCGGTAGGAATCGTTATCCGTTGGACTCGTAGCGCCGACGAGATATCCCCCGAGCACGAGAAGATTGGCATCGCTGGACTTGTCATTCGGCTCCTGCTCGGCCGGACGACCGATCGAGAACGAGGCGTGGTGGGTGCCCGCACCGGCCACGTCAATCGAGGACGGTGTGGCCGAGCCGCCGAACGCGCCCCAGCGCCGACCGGGGAGACCGATCGCCTGGTCCCCGTTCTCATCCTCCCCCGCAAAAACCTGATAGGAGCCGCTGGTCACGCCGGAGAAGGTGTACGACCTGCTGCCCGTGGCGGCTACGGTTTGAAGGACGTTGCCGGTCGAGGCGTCGTAGAGTTTCGCGCGCAGCTGCCGGGTGGGGGCAAGCGTCTGAGTGAGGCTGTTCCGCGCGTTGACGATGCCGGCGCCATACTGATCATCCCTTCCGGCGGATCCGGCGTCCACGGCGTAGGTGGTCAGCCGTGACCTGAGCTCCGCCGCGCTCAGTCCTGGATTCTGGGCCAGGAGGAGCGCGGCAACTCCGGTTACGTGGGGGGTAGCCATGGAGGTGCCGTCGGCGAATGCAAAGCCAGGCGCCCCGGCTTTGAAGGACCAGATCAGGGAGAGCACCCCAAAGGTCGCATCACCGTCCACAAAGTCTCCACCCGGCGCAGCGATGTCGATCGTCGGTCCGAAGGAAGAATACGACGCCAGCTCTCGATCCGGTCCCACCGCAGATACCGACAGCACCTCGGGAAATGCAGCGGGGTAGTGGGGGTCTGCTGTGCCATCGTTCCCCGCGGCGGCGACGATCAATGCTCCGGCGTTGGCAGCCGCGATGACTGCATCGTGGATGACGTTGCTGGGCGAGGGACCTGCGAGGCTCAGGTTGATGATCTTTACCCCGGTCGTCGCTTGCACCGTGCCTCCGTTACCATCGTCGGCGGGAAGGCCGGCCGCATAGAGTATCCCCTGGGCAACGTCGTAGTCCGTTCCGGAGCCGTCGATATCGAGCACCCGGACCGGCCGGATCCGGACGGTCCAGTTGACTCCGGTCACGCCGAGGCCGTCGTTTCCCACCGCCCCGATGGTGCCGGCCACGTGCAGGCCGTGACCACCGATCGAGTCGGCACCGCCGTTACACACCGCTGGAATGGTCGGGTCGGGATCGTAGCCGTCACCGTCACCCGCCCGGGGGACGCCGTCCCCGGAACAGGCCGTGAAGTCGTTGGATACGAAATCGTAGCCATCCGACGTGAGATTGGCCGCGATGCCCGGATGATCGAACCGAATGCCGTCATCCACCACCCCGACCAGCACGCTCGCCGATCCGGTCGTGATGGCCCAAGCCTCCGGCAGATCGACCATCCCGTAGTTCCAGGCCTGCTCGGGATAAAAGGGATCGTTGGAGGCTCGGGTCGGCAGTCTGGCGGCCCGGTCGCGAAACACCAGACCGTTCCGCTCCACCGTCGCGACCGCCGGGTCGCTGCGCAGCGCGGCGGCGACACTGGCTACGTCACCCGGGTTGTGCACTCGAATCCGCGCCGCCATGACTGTGGGTGAGACCCCCGTCAGTGCCGAGGCCCGCGCCGAGATGTGCGCCTGGACATGGGAGCGGATCGCTCCAATTATCGCCGCCCCCAGAGATCGGGACGCGAGGGCCCGGGATCCCACCGACGGCGCGCCGACGGAGGTTGGCCGGTAGGTGACGATGAGCTCGTCTGGTGTGTATCTGGCCGACCGGGAAAGAGTGCGAGAACGAAACTCGTGGGCTTGCAGCGGCCGGAATTTGCCCGAGGCAGGGCCTCCGAACGTCGCGATCCCGGCTGCCTTGCTGCGAGCCAGAAGTCGGTTGGAGACGTTGATCGTACCGGTGATGGTGGCGACGTCGCCGGTCCCGGTAGCGGTGAAGACGACCGATGAGCCGGGTATGGCCGCGGCGGTCGCGGTCAAGCTGTTGGGACCGGGAGCTGCGCCCAGCGTCCAGCTGGTCACCGCCGCCACCCCGCTGCTGTTGGTGTTGACCGCGCTCGGCTCCGCCGCGCCGCCTCCTGCGGTGACCTGAAAGCCGACAGCGACCCCCGCCACCGGATTGTTGTCCCCGTCAGTGATCGTGACCGAGGGAGGAATTGCCACCTGACTTCCGGCGCCGGCGGTCTGCTGATTGCCCGCGCCCGCGACGATCAGTGCGGCGGCACCAGCCGACAGGTCGATCGTTCCCGAGGTGGCGGCGGTCAGATCCGGCGCCGTGAAAACCAGGCTCCGGGAACCGACGGTTCCGTGAATGCCGAGTCCGGTGAACGTTGCCAGGCCGGCCGCCGAGGTATTCACGGTCGTGGACCCGGTCAGACTCCCTCCGCCGCTGGCGATCGCCACGTTGACCGGAACTCCAGCCTGACCGACCGCCGCTCCTTGATCGTCCTGCAGCTGCACTGCGGGGGGAGGGGCAAGGCTGATGCCGCTCTGGGCCTGGGTAGGAGGCTGAACCGAAACCGCCAGCTTGGTGGCGTGCGGGGGAGGTGGCTCGACGTTACTCCCCCCGCCGCAACCGGCGAGGAGCGCGAGCAGGACGACGGATGGAAGGCGGGCGTGCGCCATAGGGGCTTCTGGGCCCGGCGAATTCTGGTAGGGTTGAGTAGATGTATCGCCAAACCTGGTAGTCCGCCAGATCCCTCTCGCGTCGGCTGCGGTTCGGACCGTCCTGATATAAGATTTCATTCGATGAAACCCCTCCGCGTCCTACGCAGCGCCGATTTTCTGTCGAAGCCGTAGGACAATGACCCTCATTCTGGTCCTGAGCCTCGTCATCGGCTTTTCGCTTCTGGCGCCATATGTGCGCCACAGTCACGGAGCTGGCGCTCTCTGGCTTCTCGCCGCGACGGCCTCCTTGCTGTCAGCGCTGGCCTTTGCCTTCCTCGATGAACCAGACCCGGCCACTACCGGGTCGCTCTGGGGACTCTTCTTTTGGCCCGCATTGATTGCCGCTGGAGCCGGCTTTGGGCTGCTGGCGCTCCTCATTAACCGCCGGCATGGCCGGCCGCAAACTGGGGCGACCTGGGTGCGAGTTGTCCTCGCCCTCGTGGTCTGGCTGCTCGGCGCAGCCGCCGGTGGTGCGGTCGCGGTGGGGACCGGGTTGCTGCTCCTGAGCCAGATGGCACCCTGACCAAGACCTCGGCCACACCTGGAGACGTTGAAACCGGGATCGGGCCGGCCTCGTGGTGTACCGATGTCGATTCCCGGCCGTCCCGAACGACTACCTAGCGTCCACAACGTCACCCCATTCTCTGAGGACCCCATGAAATACCTCTGCCTGATCTACGAGAACGAGAAGAACTGGGAGACCATGGCCCCGGTGCAGTACGAGTCCATCATGCACGAGTACTTCGACTTCACCGCCGACATCGCCAAGAATGGCAAGCTGGTCGCCGGTGAGGCGCTCCAGCCCACCGGCACCGCCACCACCGTCCGGGTGCGGAACGGCAAGATCTCCACCACCGACGGCCCTTTCGCCGAGACCAAGGAACAGCTGGGCGGGTTCTACCTGGTGGAGGCCAAGGACCTGAACGACGCCATCCAGATCGCCTCCCGCATTCCCACCGCGCGGTTCGGCTCGGTCGAGGTGCGGCCGATCATGGATTTCTCCAAGGAGGCCGCCCAGTACAAGGGCGCCGAGCAGACGGCGAATGCGTGAGGGATAGCCACCACCTCATCCTTCGCTGCGCTCGGGATGAGGTGGTTTTCGTGACTCGCGACCCATGCAGACGCCCGATGTCGTAGAGCAAACCTTCCGTGCCGAATCTCGCCGCGTGCTGGCGACCCTTATCCGCCTCCTGGGCGACTTCGATCTGGCCGAGGAGGCGCTGCAGGACGCATTCGCCGCGGCGGTGGAGCGCTGGCCGGCGGACGGGGTGCCGGCCAACCCCCGGGCGTGGCTCATCTCCACCGGCCGCTTCAAGGCCATAGACGGGCTCCGCCGCCGGGCCCGGTTCGATGCCTCGCTCGCCGTCGTGGCCGAGCGTCTGGGCGACGGCGTCACCCCACCGCACGAGCTGGACGACGAGGGCGTCGAGGACGACCGGCTCCGGCTCATCTTCACCTGCTGCCACCCTGCCCTGCCGCCCGATGCGCAGATCGCGCTCACCCTGCGCGAGGTCTGCGGCCTCACCACCGAAGAGATCGCCCGCGCATTCCTCTCGCCGGCGCCGACGCTGGCGCAGCGGATCGTCCGGGCCAAGGCCAAGATCAAGGCCGCGAAGATTCCCTATCAGGTTCCCGCGCGGGCTGATCTGCCCGAGCGGCTCGCGACCGTACTCCACGTCATCTACCTCGTCTTCAACGAAGGCTACTCGGCCTCCTCCGGCACCACCCTCACCCGGCACGATCTTTCGGCCGAGGCGATCCGGCTGGGGCGGCTGCTGGTGGAGCTGCTGCCGGAGCCGGAGGCGCTGGGACTGCTGGCCTTGATGCTCCTGCACGAGTCGAGACGGGCAGCCCGCACCACGGCGGACGGCGAGCTGGTGCTGTTGGCCGAGCAGGACCGGTCGCGGTGGAATCGGGAGCAGATCGGGGAAGGCCTGGCGCTGGTGGAGCGGGCGCTGGGGTCGCGCCGGTTCGGCCCCTACACCTTGCAGGCCGCCATCGCCGCGCTGCACGCGGAGGCGGCGACGGCGGAGGCAACTGACTGGGAGGAGATCGTGGGGCTGTACGACGTGCTGCTTCGGGCGGAGCGGTCGGCGGTGGTGGAGCTCAACCGGGCGGCGGCGATCGCGATGCGGGATGGCCCGGAGGGAGGACTCGAGCGGATAGACGCAATTCTCGGACGGGGAGAGCTGGGCGACTACGCCCCGGCCCACTCGGCTCGAGCCGAGCTGTGCCGCAGGCTAGGCCGGACGGCGGAGGCGATCGAATCCTACCGAAAGGCGTTGGAGCTCACCCAGCAGGAGCCCCAGCGACGGTTCATCGAGCGGCGGCTCGGGGAGCTCCAGCTGACCGCACCCGAGCCTTGATTCCTACTTGATCCCTGCTTGACCTCAACTTGACCACGGCAGCGTATCCGTACGTTGCGCCATTGGGGGGCATGTTGCAGCATGAGCCGCAACCACAACAGGAGGACATATGATCACCCGCTCACTCGGCCCAGCCGTCGTGCTGGCGGTCGTGTTGAGTCGGCTTCAGCGCGAACGAAGCGGTCAGCAGTGCATTGTCGCAAAGCAGCCATTCGCTCGACCCCGTTGCAAGAAGGGGTGCATGCGGTGACAGTCGGACATTGAGCCTCACGCCTGTACGCCCATCTCTCTATCGGGAGAGGTGGGCGGCTTCACGGGAGACTACGATGCGGCCTCTTGCCTCATCACGTTCTTTCTGACCCTTTGCGCTGGGAGGTTTATGCTAGCCCCACATCGCTCTCACCTGATGCACTTGGCCGCGATAGTCTGGACCGTCGCTGGCACCGCGGCTGTCCTGGCGCACCCCGGGGTGGCGCAGGCGCCGGTGAATGATGGGCTGGGTCTGGATTGGGCTGCGCTCGATGGGAGCCAGGTCCTGTATAAGAGCCCTTGGATCCAGGAGAGGCAAACCACGACCATCGTGCGCTATGCGCTCGAGCAAGGGGAGGCTGGCCCGACACTCATAGTCACGACCGAAATGCGGGTGCGGGCGGAGAAATTTGTCGGTGGCTCCAAGGAGGTCGGCGTCGATAGTGACACGGTCTGGCTCGTTGCGAGCTCCCCTTCTCACCTCGAGGAGCATTTCACCAGGGCCAGCAGCGACAAACGCGCACCCTCGGGCTCCAACAGCCTGATCATTGGCTCCGGCAGGTTTGAGCTTCGGTCGAGCTGGACGACAGGCGACAGCGCAGTGCGGGGATCGGCTCCGCCCGGTCTCCTGGCGCCGACCCTGGAGTATGCCGCGATCGCCGCACTACCCGACTCGCTTCCCAAGTCCGTTGCGCTGTGGTTCTTTAACCTCGACACCCAACATCCGGAAGCGATCAAGGTCGACTTCGGCAAGCGGAAAAAGGTACGAGTTCCACTGGCTGCAGCGGGCACCGAGTGCGGCGAGAACGCCCGGGTTGGCGACACCACGGTCGCCGCCGTGCAGGCGGTAGTGCATCAAGGCGGCCATGACTATCCGGCGGATCTGCTGGCTCAGCGGCCGCATCTCATCGTGGGCAAGGACTTTGGGGTGAAGTGTCTTGCGCTTCACGCCGGGTCGGCGCATAGCCAATAGCCAGACTCGGCACGCTCACTCGAAAGTGCTGCCACCATCCAAAAGAGGCCCCGCACCCAATCAGGGTACGGGGCCGGAGACGCAGCACCTAGAGCGGTAGGGCGCTACCGCGGCTTACAGTCCTTGCAAATCGACCGTGAGCGAGCGCCGCTCGCCGCCGGAGCACTTTGAGTCATAGTCGTCGGGCTTGTCGCGCCGTCCGCTTGGACCGCAATGTTGGCCTTGCCGGCTACGTCAGCCTGCGCGGCTGCGGCATTGGCGAGGAGCTGACTCTTGTCTTCCCCAGCCACCACTGCAATCCAGACATCCCGCTGCTGGCCCCGTCTCAGCGTGAAGGGGCCGGCCCCCTGGATGTAGCGAAGGTCCGCGGGACCGGCGGTCTCCCGGCGGAGTCCACCGCTCAAGGCCTGCACCTGATCGAAGCTGGAGGGGAATTCCGCTCCGCTGAAAAAGTAATTGCCTGAAATCGGCGGGCCGAGCAGCATGGTGCCGACATGGAAGCCGGTTTCGGCCTGGCTGACCAGATACATCAGTTTGCCGCCGAGGTCGGTGAACCCGAGGTCTTCAAGCGCGTCGGCGTCGATGTCCCAATCACCGAAGAAGCCGGCGTGGAAGGTACGGGTGCCCCGGCTCGTGTTCCGGATGGAGAAACGGAATAGCACGTAATCATAGGGGCGACGCCCGTCGACCGAGGTTTGAGTGACCTCCAGCGCCTCGCCCGAGTAGCTCCATGTCACCTGCCGTCCCGTCCCGCCCATGGAGGTGAATTTCACCGTGCCATTGAGTCCCAGACGGCGGCAGGTGAATCCGCACTCCATCTCCCCTCCCACGTCCACGCCGGCCAGCACCGTGTCCGGGTCGAGGGCAATGAGGAGTCCGCCAAGGAAGAGGTGCGTCTCAGATGGGTCACGGCCAGGCGGCGCGCCAGGCGAGATCGGGAACTGGACCCCCCAGCCGACACCATACCGATCGAAGAAGTCGGGTGAAAAGCTTCCCCCAATGTCGCCAGGCATGGGGGTTACGACGACGCGGGTGAACGTGTGAGAGAAGCGGGTTGCCGCTCCTGTCTCCAGGACGCAATTCAGCGCGTTGACCTCCGTCGGGAACTCGAAGCCGCCGCCAGGGAAACCAGCAACCAGTCTGGTGCCGAGCATGCTGCTACAGGTACTGATGGTCGAGTAGCGCACCCCGTTCTGGAGAATCATGGGCGCCCGGCCGAAGAACTCCGTCCAGTTACCGGTTGGAGGGAGAGTGTCGCTCAGGCCGTTGGTTGCCCCGAAATTCCCGTTGAAATCGTAGGCGAGCTGCAGGAAGACCCCCTGGATCGGCTTGCCGTCCACTGTCGCCGTACCGCCCACCTGGGTTCCCGCTACGATGTTCACATCGTGGTCCGCGCCTGCATCACCTACCTCGACGTCCTCCAGGTGCCGCCATGGCAGATCGCCGAAGGTCGGTCCGGTAGTACCAACAGGCAGCGTTACCCGCAGGTGGGCGGTGCCGGCGGCCACCGGAAGCGAGTAGTTATTCCGGGGACACCTGAGCTCCTGCGCGCCGAGAAAGGGGACGTCGGACGTGCTGCCAAACTCCGGATTCAGCAGCTGCACCACCATTGTGCCCGACCCGATGGTCTTGCAGATGCCGCTGCCGTCCGGACCCAACACCTTCCCGGCGATCGTAGGTGAGCCGCTCCGTGCCAGTGACTGGGGACTGAGCACGCCGGTCTCGTCGGGCGCACAAGCCAGCCACAGTACGGCGAGGAGCGGAGCCGCGCTGCGCAATGCGTGGGCAAGCATGCCACCCGCTACTCGATTCGTGGGCATAGTTCCCTCCCGGCGTTAGTTGCAGGCTCCAAGGAACTCGATGACAAGACAAACGCCGAGTCACCGGTCGGCGGCTCGGCGATCTTAGGGTCCTTCGAGGCGTCAGTAGCTGACGGGCGAGATGCTGGCGTCGCGGAGGAGGCGAGGATCCGTAGCTTTGCGACCCCGGCTTTGGCCGGGTGTGCCTTTGAGAAAATGACGGCTGGGTGACTCCACCTTACCGGTGGGTACTGGCTCCGTCAAGCAGCCGCTGGTGATTCCTTCGAGTACTTGTGGGATGCCGTCCCGCCGGTAGGTTGAACCTCTCCGCAGTTTGTAGCGACGAACCAAACGCAGCAAGGCGCTTCATGCAGGTCCGCCCGCGCCTGGCAGTTGTGGGTCCCTCCGGCCGGGCCAGAAGTCCGCCGTCCTCCTTCTTGTGTTTCTCCCAGCTCAGCCAGAAGCGAGTAGCCAATAGCCAATAACCACTAGAAAGGAGCTCCTCATGCGTCCGTTCCATACGCTCTCCCTCGTGGCCCTCTGCGCTGCGGTGGTGTCCAGCTGCAGCGACGGCGGTCCCACCGCTCCCACCGCCGGCCAGTCGACCAACCTGGCTTCGTTCCTCCCCAGCCACTCCGGGCTCCGCAGCAAGCTGCGGCAGATCCTCACCGAGCAGAACGGCGGCCTCGGCTTCGATATGTGGGCCACCATTCTGGATCGCGACGGCAAGGTGGTGGACGTCGTGTTCAGCGGGGTGAACCGGGGCGACCAGTGGCCCGGGAGCCGAGTGATCTCGGCCCAGAAGGCCAACACCGCCAACGCCTTCAGCCTGAAAGGCTTTGCGCTCAGCACCGCGAATCTGTACGCCGCGGTGCAGCCGGGCGGAAGCCTCTTCGGTCTGCAGGAGAGTAACCCGGTGGATCCCGAGGTCGCGTACGGCGGCAATGCGGCTGACTTCGGCACCACGAACGATTTCATGATTGGAAAGCGGATCGGCGGGATCAACGTGTTCGGGGGCGGGCTGGCGCTCTATACCCCGGCCGGCCGGCTCATCGGCGGCATCGGCCTGAGCGGCGACACCGCCTGTACCGACCACATCATCTCCTGGAAGTTGCGGCACTCGCTCAACCTCGACAACGTGCCGGGCGGTGTGGCTCCAGGCAATCCACCCAAGGGCACCGACAACCTCATCTTCGCGGTGGGCAGCATCGACGGGTTCGAGCACCCGAAGTGCTTCGATCAGCCGGGCCAGGGGAACCACGTGACGATCATCAACAACCTCCCGACCACCAACCCGGTGGGCCCGGGAGAGTAAAGCGTAAGCAATGCGGCGCCCGGCTTTGGCCGGGCGCTCGCGAACCGGTCTCTTCCGCCGATGAACCGGTCCCTTTTGCGCATGAAGCGCTCTCTTGCGGCCATGGATGAGTTCCTGCCGGCGATGGAATGCTTCCGGTTCGGAGCGAAAGATCCTCCCCAAAGATGGGGTACTCTTTGGCGGCGATCACGCTGTCTCTGGCGGCGATGACGCTGTCTCTGGCGCCGATCACGAGGACTCTGGCAAGTTCGTGGCTGTCCCTGACGGGGATCGGCGCGACCCTGACAGAGATCTGCGCGACCCTGACAGAGATCTGCGCGACCCTGGCGGGGATCACGCTGAGTCTGGCGGCGATCACGCTGCCTCTGGCGCCGATCACATGGAGTCTGGCAAGTTCGTGGCTGTCCGTGATGGGGATCTGCGCGACTGAGACGGAGATCTGCACGAACCTGGCGGGGATCACGCTGAGTCTGGCGGCGATCACGCTGCGTCCGGCGCCGATCACGCTGAGCCTGACGCCGATCACGCTGAGTCTGGCGACGATCACGCTGAGTCTGGCAGGTTTGTGAGTGAGCCTGGCGAGGATCTGGCGGTCCCGGCCGACGGTCTGCCTCCCCCGGACGG
>JBGQLP010000042.1:0-27529 GCA_041500125.1 Gemmatimonadota bacterium | reverse complement strand
GGGTCCTGTTCACGTCAGGTCACGCCGCCGAGATTCTGATGCGGCACGGCCTGGCGTACCTCGATGTGCCCTTCCTGGCCAAGCCCTACACCCGCGACGAAGCGCTCGCCAAGGTGCGTGAAGCGCTGGAGCGCCGCCACATGCCACGAGAGCAGCCTCTCAAGGCCAAATGATCCGAGCAGCGTGCCCCCCTCGAGCCGCCTCCTTGACAAATCAAGAAACGTTGATATTATCCCGCATGGCCACTCGCACCCGCCCCGATACCGAGCGCACCGTCCGCCTCTTCCATGCCCTGTCGGACGGAACCCGGCTCTCCATTCTCCAACGGCTCCGCTTCGGGGAGCGCTGCGTGTGCGACCTGACCGACGCGCTCGATGCCGCCCAGTCGCGGCTCTCGTTCCATCTTAAGGTGTTGAAGGACGCCGGGCTGGTGAGCGATCGGCGGGACGGCCGCTGGATGTACTACACCCTGAACCCCGAGACCCTGGGCGAAGCGGCCGAACTGATCGAAACGCTGAGCTCGGCGCCCTCAGCCGCGGAGCGGAAGACCGGCTGCTGTTGAGCCGCCCATTTTTTTCACGAACGCATCAACAAATCTTGATTATGGAGGATTCGATGAGCACCGAGGACGTGAAAGCGACGGTTCGCGAGCGGTACGGCCAGGCGGCCCGGGAGGTGGCAGCGGGAGCTCAGTCCTCCTGTTGCTCGACCACATGCTGCGGCGGTTCGGCCGAAGATCCCATCACCTCGAACCTCTACACCGAGGCCGAGACTGCGACCCTGCCGGAGAAGGCGGTGCTCGCCTCCCTGGGATGCGGGAATCCCACCGCCCTGGCCGAGCTGCATCCGGGCGAAGTGGTGCTCGATCTGGGATCGGGCGGCGGGATCGACGTGCTTCTTTCCGGCAGGCGGGTGGGGCCGACCGGCAAGGCCTACGGGCTGGACATGACCGACGCGATGCTCGCGCTGGCCCGGGAGAATCAGCGCAAGGCCGGCGTGGAGAACGTCGAGTTCCTGAAAGGCGAGATCGAGGCCATCCCCCTCCCGGACAGCTCCGTGGATGTGATCATCTCCAACTGCGTCATCAACCTGTCCACCGACAAGGGACGGGTGCTGAAGGAGGCATTCCGGGTCCTCAAGCCGGGCGGGCGCTTTGCCGTCTCAGACGTGGTGGTCCGGGGTGAGGTACCCGACGAGGTCCGCCGGAGCATGGAGCTGTGGGTGGGGTGTGTGGCCGGCGCCTTGAACGAGCAGGAGTACCATCAGCGCCTGTGGGAGGCGGGATTCGAGGACATCGGCATCGAGCCCACCCGGATCTACGAGTTTGAAGACGCGAAAGCATTCCTCTCCGGCAGCGGGCTCGACACCGAGGTACTCGCGACGGAAGTGGGAGGCAGGGTCATGGGTGCGTTTATCCGCGCGCGGAAGCCGCGGTAAGGAGGCGAGCATGCTCACCGAGATCAAGCACGGACAGTGTGTGGAGGTCCGCACGGCCAAGGCAGAGGATCTGCCCAGGGTTCTCTCCCTGCTCGGCCGGGCGGAGCTGCCGACCGCAGGGGTGGCCGACGCTCTGCCCCACTTCATCGTGGCCGAGAGTGACGGCGGGCTCGTCGGTGTCGTGGGGCTGGAGCTGTACGCCGACTCCGCGCTGCTTCGGTCGGCCGCGGTGGAGGAAAGCTGGAGAGGAAGTGGCATCGGGAGGGTGTTGGTGGAGCAGGCGCTGGATCTGGCCCGGCACCGCGGGGTCGAAGATGTATATCTGCTCACCACTACGGCGGAGCACTACTTCCCCAAATTCGGGTTCGCCTGCGTGAGCCGGGAATCGGTGGCGGACGGCGTCCGATCGTCGGTCGAGTTTCAGACCGCCTGCCCCGCTTCGGCCACAGTCATGCGGAAGAATCTCAGAGGGTAGCCAGTGCAGCGTGGCGACCAACGAGCGTTCCGGGTGCTGTTTCTCTGCACCGGCAACTCGGCTCGAAGCCAGATGGCCGAAACGATCCTGAACCGGAAAGGGCAGGGCCGCTTCCTTGCGGAGAGCGCCGGCTCCCATCCCGCCGCCAGAGTGAATCCGTACGCCATCGAAATCCTCCGCGAAGGAGGCATCGAATGGCAGGGCCATCAGCCGCGAGGATTGGATGGCCTGGACCAGGTACCCTGGGACTTCGTCATCACCGTGTGTGACCAAGCCAGGGAGGCGTGCCCGATCTTTCCCGGCCAGCCGATGCTGGCTCACTGGGGTATGCCGGATCCCGCAGCCGTGGATGGCGATGACGGTACCAAGCGAGCCGCGTTTCTGGAGGCGCTCACTCTCATCAGCCGCCGCATCGACCTGTTTCTCGCACTACCGCTGGAAAAATTGGAGCGTCTTGTCGTCGAGGCGAAGGTACAGGCCATTGGCGAGGTGAAGGCTGCTCAGCGATCGTGGCCGTGACGGTGGTGAATGTCCGGGAAGTGTGGGTGACTGTGGGTGAGCGCGTGATGAACGTGAGTGTGGGTATGCGGATCGCCCGGCGGGTCATCGGGGCCATGGGGATGCTGGTGGTGAGCCTCGTGAGTATGCGGGTGAGTGTGTGACAGGGGCTCGTGGGTGTGGTCGTGGATATGGCGCTCAGTCAGGTGCAGCCAGACGCCAAGCGCCATGAGCCCGCCGGCCGCGAGGAGGGTAACCGTGGCCGGCTCGTGCCAGAGGAAAACCGAGAGGATTGCGCCCACGAATGGGGCGGTCGAGAAATAGGCGCCGGTCCGCGCGGTACCCAGACTGCGGAGCGCCAGGACGAACAACACCAGGCTCAGCCCGTAACCAAAGAAGCCCAGCACGAGGGCGGCGCCGGCCCGGGGAAGGGTCGGAAGTGATCCAGCGAGCGCAAGCCCCATTGCCAGATTTACCGTCCCGGCGACGCCTCCCTTAAGAGCTGCGATCTGGATCGGGTCGCTAGCCGAAACCTTCTGGGTGAGATTGTTATCGATCGCCCAGCAGAGGCAGGCGGCGGCAATCGCCAGCGGACCAGAGAGGCTGCCCCACTCGAGCCGCCCTTGCCAGGCCAGCAGTGCCCCTCCCGCGACAATCGCCGCCATCCCCAGCGCGATCCGCCGGTCCACATTTTCGTGGAACACGATCCACGCCAGGAGAGCCGTGAATACT
Source organism: Gemmatimonadota bacterium (assembly GCA_041500125.1). Lineage (GTDB taxonomy): Bacteria > Gemmatimonadota > Gemmatimonadetes > Gemmatimonadales > GWC2-71-9 > CAVVWJ01. Next base: position 24,387 of record JBGQLP010000042.1, on the reverse strand, counting down.
CCCTCGAGGTTGAGGAAGAGGGAGGCAGCGGAGGCGGGGGTGTGGGACAGTCCAATGAGAAGAAGTAGCGGCCCGAGGAAGCCGCCGAAGCCGATTGCGCCCAGGAGCCACGGCAAGTCGCGACGGCTGAGGGCTGCCTCCCCCGCCTTTCCGGCTCTGCGCTGCCAGAGCCACAGCGCTCCGAGGCCGAGACCGGAGCCGAGGTAGAGCAGGCCGGCGAGGACCTGCGGGGGAAGGTCTGCCAGCAGTCCCTTGGCCAGGGGAGTGCTGGCGCCGAACAGCAGGGCGGCCAGAAGGGCCGCCTGCACGCCTCGATTCAGTCGCTTCTCCATGCGAGAAGCTAATCCTGTGGACTCCGCCCGATCAGCTCGCCGGCTTCAGGTTCATCTTGTCGAGCGCTGCCCGGAGCCCTCGGGCGAGCTTCAGCGCATCGGCATTGGCCCAGAAATGCATGAAGAAGAGCCGGGGCGATTCGTCGAGCATGTGACTGTGCAGCGCCGTGACCTCGATGCCGTTCTGCTGCAGTGTCCGAAGGACCGGATTGACCTCGCGGGCAACGAGAACGAAGTCTCCGGTGATCGCGGCCTGCGTCCCTCCGGTCGGCTGGAAGTTGAGCGCCGTGGCCACACCCATGGCCGCAGGCACTTCCATCCCGTCCTCGCGGATGGCTTCGGCTCGCGGCACGCTCACCTGGTAGACCCCGCCGTTCACCTTACCGCTCCGCCCGAGAACTTTGCTGACCTGCGCGGTGTCGAGACCGATGGTCTCGGGCTTACCGGCGGCCGCCCCCAGTGGAGTCCCGGTGAGCGCGAGCGCGGCATGGATCGCTGTGGCGATTCTGATTGGGTCGCCTGCCGCTCGGATGTGGACGTACATCACGTGGGGTGCTTCGTGCAGCAGGTGGTTGTGGATCGCGGTCTGCTCGACGCCGCCCTCTTGCAGCTTCGCCGTGACCGGGCCGACTTCCTTCTCCAGCAGCACCAGGTCCCCCATCGCCGTCACCTCGTTCGAGCCGGTCGGCTCGAAGCCGACCCAGGAACCGAGCGCCAATGCCGGCTTGACCTGGACGCCGCCCAGGACGACGTGGAGATCGCCCCGGGGGAGGCCCACCTTGTAGACCCCGCCCGGCTGCACAGTTCCTGGCTTCCCGAGGGCCTCGCTGACTTTGGCCCAGTCGATGGGTTGCATCTCCGTGGCTGAAGACTCTGTCCGCTCTGTCCCTGGATTGCCTGCTTTAGCGTTCGTCTGGCACGCCGTCAGTGCCACGATTATTGCAACGCCGGCGAGTCTACCGAGTCGCATCGTTCCTACCTCGAGTTGAGTACAACCAAACAGTCAGCTTATCCGGCGTGCCGCTCGTCCACCGTGGCCGCAAAGAGGGTCGTTCCCACCAGTCCCATGAGGCCGGCCGTCACGAACGGTATCGCGGGCGCGGTGCTCCAGAGCAGTCCACCGACGAACGCCGCCGGCGCTATTACCACGCTTCGAATGAGATAATAGAGCCCGATCGAGCGCGCCCGAATCTCGGGCACGGCCAGATCCACGATCAGGGCCTTCCGGGCGGGCTCGCCGATCTCGCGCAGACCTCCGACCACAAACGCCAGGCTCAGAGCCGGAAACGATCGAGAAGCGATCACGGCGAGGGGGAAGAGGGAGAAGGCGAGGAAGGTGGCGATCACGAAGGGTCAACTAACCCTTCACAGGTTCGAATGAAGATGTCCGACAGCAGGAGCCGCCGGAGCGGGGTCGGCATCCGGTCCCAGACCCCGCGAATGGTCACCCCTTCGCCCCCTGCGGGGAGCACCAGCCGGACCCGGGAGACGACGGCCAGGGTCAGCCCGGCCAGCACCATGCTGCAGGCGAGTCCGGCGCGCACGCCGCCGCGGATGCCCCACGCCGCGATCAGCAGGCCCCCGATGGTGGGGGCGACCACGATGGGAAGGCGGCGGAGAATCGCCTGCACCGAGAACCCCATTGCGCGGCGGTCCCTGGGCAGGGCGTCGCCGATCACCGCGAACAGCGACGGACTGGCCATGCTGGTCCAGGCCATGGTGAAGACCAGGCCCAGGAGGACTACCGGCCAGAGCGCTGCCGCCGCGATAATGGCGTACCCGATGGCTGCGAGCGCGACGAAGAGGAGGAGAGCACGGCGCCGGCCATAGCGATCCGCAATCCAGCCGCCGGGATACTGGTAGACGCCGTCGAGGAAGTCTTCCGCGGTCCCGTAGGCGCCGATCGCGACGATCGGGGCGCCGAGGGACTCCAGGTACTTGGGAAGGAACCGGCGCCACAGCTGCTCGCCCAGCGCCATGGCGAACATCGCGGCGGACACGGCCAGGACGTTGCGTTCGAGTCCTAGCCAGGCGGCCAGGCTTGACTGCTTCATGGAAAGACCTGACAAGGCGCTCCCATTCTTGACTTGAGGTTCCGGGTGTTTAGTCTAAGCTCATGCCACGTCGCCGGAACGGGTTTCTCCAGCTGCGTCATCTGATTGTGCTGATAGTCGGCAGCGCGAGCATTCTCAACGCCTCGGCTCAGGCCAGCGGCCATTGTGCGCGGCACGCGGCGCACGCGGTGCACCGGGGTGCAATGCCATCAGGGGCAAGCCACCCGCTGCCGGTCTCCTGGCAGCATCCGTCTCACGGGGATTGCCCCCACTGCCCGCCCGCCGAGTGCGCTCAGGTATCGCCGTGCGCGAGCGTGACTGCGGTGGCAATGCCGGTTTCCTCCAGTACTATCACTCCCCTCCTCGGCCACGGCGCGAGCATCAGCGCTCTATGTGAGCCGCTCCACTCCACAACGCACCGACCGCCGACACCTCCTCCCCAACCGATCGCCTAGTCTCGCTCGCCGTTGAAGCTGCTTCACGACTAGGAGAAATCACAATGCGAAGGTTGTTTTCGGCCGCAGCTGGGGCCGTCCTTGCCCTTTCCCTAAGCTCGGGGATGGTTCAGGCTCAGCACGAGCCTCACCACCCCACTCCGCCAGACACCAGCGCCCCTGCGGACTCGATGAAGCAGATGCCGAGGTCCGAAGGGGCAATGACGGGAGTGCTTGACATTCCCCTGACCCGCATGGGCTCAGGTACCTCGTGGCTACCCGATGCCGCCCCGATGCACGCCGTGCATTTTAAAGCAGGTCCATGGGCTCTGATGGTGCACGGAGTCGGGTTCGGGATGTACGACAAACAGTTTGGCCGGCGGGGAGACGATCAGGTGAACAGCGTCAACTGGGGTATGTTGATGGCCACCCGGTCCGTCGGCCCAGGCTCCTTGCAACTACGCGGCATGCTTAGCGCCGAGCCGTTTACGGTCGGGGCCAAGGGATACCCTCTGCTGCTCCAATCGGGGGAGTCCTACAAGGGATCACCGCTGCACGACCGGCAGCACCCCCACGATCTCTTCATGGAGCTCGCCGCGCTGTACGAGCGGCCGATCGCCCGTAACCTCGCGCTCTCGCTCTATGTGGCGCCCGTCGGTGAGCCCGCGGTCGGTCCGGTCGCCTTCCCTCATCGGCCCTCCGCGGCGAGCGACCCCTTCGCCCCGCTGGCGCATCACTGGCAGGATGCCACTCACATCTCCTTTGGCGTCCTCACAGCCGGCCTCTTCACCCACAGGGTGAAGGTCGAGGGATCATTGTTCAACGGCCGGGAGCCGGACGAGGATCGGTACGACTTCGATTACAGCGGCCGCAGCCTGGACTCCTACTCCGGCCGACTCACGGTGAACCCGACTCCCAACTGGAGCCTGAGCGGCTCGTACGCATTTCTCAAGAGTCCCGACGCGCTTCGGCCCACTGAATCAGTGCACCGAGTCAATGCCGCCGTGCTGTACTCCAAGCCAACGAGTCGGGGCGGCGACTGGTCGAGCGCGCTGATCTACGGGGCGAACAAACACAGCGGCGGCGGCTGGGAGAACAGTCTCACAGCGGAGAGCAATCTTGAGCTCGATAGCCGCAGCTCTCTATTCGGCCGGTTGAACTACGCCCGGAAGAGCGCCGAAGACCTCGCCGTTGTGGATTCGGTGCCGGCCACCGAGTTCAATATCGGTTCAGTCGAACTGGGATACGTCCGCGAAGTGGGATCCCTGGGCAGGGCCACTATAGGCCTTGGTGTCAGTGGTACCTTTGGCTTCATTCCGGCTGACTTGGAACCAATCTACGGCACGAGGATCCCAACTGGCTTGGCGGTGTACCTCCGCCTCCGCCCGAAGGTCATGCCCATGGACCATGAAATGATGGATCACACGACGACGCCGAAGGACTCTATGCCGGGTATGCCCATGCCGACACACTCCACGCCGGGACTCCACTCACCGACAAGCCCAGATTGAGCCCATGCCAGATCACCGACATCAACCTCACGACCATATGGCGGAAGGTCCAGAGCTGAAGAGCCCTTCTGGCCATCACCATGAAGTTCCTTCGAGGCAGGGCCAGAGTAGTGCCCCCGGCGGGCATGAGGGGCACGACAAACACGCCGGCCACAGTGTCGCGATGTTCCGGGACAAGTTCTGGATCTCGCTGCTGCTGACCCTTCCGACGCTGATCTGGGGACACATGCTCCAGCGGGCGTTCCGCTACACCCCGCCGGCCCTCCCGGGCGCGCGTTGGATCCCCGCGGTATTCGGCACGGCAGTCTTCTGGTATGGTGGGTGGCCGTTCATTCAAGGCGCCGTCCGCGAATTGCGAGCTCGCCTGCCCGGCATGATGACGCTCATTGCTCTGGCGATCTCGGTCGCGTTCCTGTTCAGCGCGGCCGTCACCCTGGGCTATCCCGGAATGCCGCTGTGGGAAGAGCTGTCGACGCTGGTGACCATCATGCTCCTGGGACACTGGATCGAGATGCGCTCCATCACCCAGGCTCAGGGGGCGCTCGCCGAGCTGGCCAAACTACTCCCGGATACAGCAGCTCGAATCGCGCGAGAAGGAGGTCCCGAGCGGATCGAGGAAGTACCGGTCACGATGTTGCGAGAGGGCGATCTGATACTGATTCGACCAGGTGCCCGCATCCCGGCCGATGGCGTCGTGCGTGAGGGCCACAGCAGCGAGAACGAATCGATGATTACGGGTGAGTCCCGGCCGGTGGAAAAGAACCCGGGGGACCGGGTCATTGCGGGGACCGTGAATGAGGCGGGCTCTCTGAGAGTAGGGGTGACCGGGACCGGAGAGCGGACCACCCTCGCCGGCATCATGCGGTTGGTGGAGCAGGCCCAGCAGTCCCGCAGCCGAGCCCAGGCCCTCGCTGACCGGGCCGCCTTCTGGTTGACGATCATAGCGCTCGGGGCCGGGACAGTCACCTTCATTGCCTGGCTCGGTGCCGGCGCAGATGCAGCCTTCGCCGTAGAGCGGCTGGTCACCGTTCTCGTGATCGCCTGCCCGCACGCGTTGGGACTCGCGGTGCCGCTCGTCATCGCGATCTCGACCACACTAGGCGCCCAGAGCGGGCTCCTGGTCCGCGATCGGCGAGGACTCGAGGAGGCCCGCCTGCTGAATGCAGTCGTGTTCGATAAGACCGGCACCCTCACGCTGGGCGAGCATCGGGTTGTGGCCACGCGCACGGTCGAGGGGCTAGCCGAGCGCGAGGCTCTCACCCTCGCCGCGGCGGTCGAGCAGGATGCCGAGCACCCGGTGGCCCGGGCGATCGTGACCAGCGCCCGCGAGCGGGGGCTCGACGTCCCCCGCGCCACCGAGTTCAAGGCCATCCCAGGATATGGCGTGCAGGCCGTAGTCCATGGACGCGAGCTCACGGTGGGCGGTCCGAACCTCCTCGGACGGGTTGGCGTGCAACTGATCGGCGACTTCGCCGGGTTCACCGATGCAGCCGCCACCCGGGCCGAGGGGGTGATCTATCTGCTCGAAGGGAACCGCATCCTGGCCGCCTTCGCGGTGGCTGATGCCATTCGCCCCGAATCGCCGGAGGCCATCCGGCGGCTTCATGAGCTTGGACTGGAGGTAGTCATGCTGACCGGCGACGCCCAGGCGGTGGCGGATACGGTGGCGCGCGAGCTCGGCATAGACCGGGTGTTTGCTCAGGTGCTACCCGACGCGAAGGCTGCCAAGGTGGAGGAGCTGCAGCGCCAGGGTAAGCGTGTCGCGATGGTCGGCGACGGCGTGAACGACGCCCCCGCACTGGTGACGGCGGATGTCGGCATCGCAATCGGTGCCGGCACCGACGTGGCCGTCGAGGCTGGTGATGTCGTGCTCATTCGGAGTGATCCCCGCGACGTGCCGCGAATCATCTCGCTTTCCAGAGCGAGCTATCGCAAGATGGTGCAAAACCTGTGGTGGGCAGCGGGCTACAACATCGTGGCGATCCCGCTTGCCGCGGGGGTGCTGGTTCGCCAGGGCATCCTGCTGTCGCCAGCGGTTGGAGCAATCCTGATGTCGCTGAGCACGGTGATCGTAGCCATCAACGCTCAGCTTCTGCGGCGGGTGCGGCTTTGACCGGAGGCGAAGTGCATGTCTTCGGTGTTCTCCCGTACCTGATCTTACTCGCCTGCCCGCTGATGCACTTCATGCACCGAGGACATCGGGGCAACTAAGCAAAGCAGACTTCGGGTGGGCTTCCGTCTTTCTTCATCCGGATGGGTCAATATTCCGCTCGGCGGCCTGCCACTAACCGTCCGCCGCGGCTGGATTGTCTTCGCCTTGCGCCCAGAGCTCCCTGCTTCAAGCCCAACACACTGTCGTCTGGCTTCGTGAAGAAGGTTTCATGAAGGCTTCCTCCTGCCCTTCATACAGTATTCCTAAAGTAAGGTTGCACGATTTAGCGATCACTCTTATCTGGAGGGAAGATGCGCATCCTCACGCTTTTCGCTATTGCCGCCGCCGCGGCCGTTGGAAGCACCTTCGGCGCGTCGCGAGCAGAGGCCCAGAATGCCCCCGCGGAGCTCAAGAGCCTCAAGCCCCACGAGGTTGTGGAGCAGGTGCTCACCTTTCGGGACCGGCTCGCCCTCACGGATGAGCAGGTGGCAAAGCTCAATGAGCTTCACATCACAGTCCGGGATGAGAAGCATCAGTACTCGCACACAGGTGGCAAGCCACACTTCACCCTGCACCAGGCTATGATCAGCCGTGGCCAGGCCTATGCCGACGCGATGGCCATCCTCACGCCGGAACAGCGCGGGCAGGCGGTCACTCTGCTCACGACGCTGCCGGCGACGATCAAGCTTCCGGCCAGCCTCAGCACCGGGAAACCGCACGAAGTAGTCGAGCGCATTCTACGGGAGCGGGGGCAGCTTGGGCTCAGTGAAGCCCAGGTCCAGCAGCTCGAGGAGCTGCACGTCATGATCCGTGATGAGAAGCACCGGTACTCCCATGTTGGCGGCAAGCCCCACGAGTCTAAGCATCAGCGGATGATCACACGGGAACAGGCCTTTGCCGATGCCATGGCAGTGCTCTCGCCGGAGCAACGCCTCCGTGCCGTCGAGCTGTTCGGTAGCACTGCAGGATGAAGGAGCGTAAGACCGTGCGCGTCCTGGTGACTTTGCTTCTGCTCACACTCCCGTTCGGACCCTTGAGTCCTGCGGCGGTGTATCCAGACCGGGCGGACGGTCGGGGGTACCAGGTATGCGGCCAAGGCGATAGCCATGGCCAATCGGATGCCGCCCACGACCAGAGTTTCGTATCCCACCAGCGTCATAGTGGCGATCCCGCCCACGGGAAGTGCGCTACCGGGGCCTGGTGCCTGACGGGGTCGCTCATCGTCGATGAGGGTCCAGTGTTCATGTGGAGTCCCATGCCGGCTCACGCGGTGCCGTCGCTGGGCGAAGTGGTGCTGAAGTCTGTCCGCGGCTCTCCTCCGGTCCCGCCTCCGATACTCTAGTTCCGTCTTCACCGGCAGGTGTACTCCGGAATTCCGGAATCGACGAGAACGGTCGAGCTCCAACCCTCCAGGGTGGAGGGAGGAGCAAGATCCTGGGTTTGGTGGCACCATGATCCGCTACATACTCCGATGGGCTAGCTTCGCGGTGACGCTTCCGGCACTCAGCCAGGCCACTGCCCAGTCACCTCTCGCGGCTCCGGCCGGCCTCGGACTCGGCCAGGTATATCGAGCGCTCGATTCAGCGAGCCCTAGGGTCGCCGCGGCGGGAGCACTCGCCCGGGCCGCGCAGGCTCGCATCGCGCCGGCTCGGCGCCCTCCCGATCCGCAGCTTCAGTTCGGCCTGATGAACCGCAGCCTCCCCGGATTCGGGCTATCGGATCCACTGGGGATGAACCAGGTGCAACTGATGCAGATGATCCCGTTTCCGGGCAAGCTCGGCCTTGGAGGTCGAGTGGCCTCTGCCCGGGCCGATGCGGAGCGGGCCCGCGCGACCGATGTCTCGTGGGAGGTGCGTGCCCGCGCGGCGATGGCCTTCTACGAGCTCTACCAGATGGACCGCTCGCTGCTGGTGACCGGGGAGACCCTCCGGATCCTGCAGGATCTCGGCACCACAGCTCAGACGATGTACAGCGTGGGAGAGGGGCGGCAGGCCGACGTGCTTCGGGCCCAGGTGGAGATCGCCCGGATGACCGAAGACACTACCCGCATGCGAACCGACCGCGTCTCGGCGGCGGCCCGCCTCAATGCGTTGCTCGCCCTCGATCCCACGGCGGCGGTCGGCTCCCCGACTCGTCCACTGTTCCCCGACACATTGCCATCGCTCGACAGCCTCGTCGCCGAAGCCGCACGCAACCGGCCCATGGTCCAGGCCGCCGTGGCAGAGCTGCGTGCCGCCGACGCGGGAGTGAAGCTGGCTCGACGTGAGATCTGGCCCGATGTCCAGATCGGTATCCAGTACGGCCAACGGCCGATGGATGACGGGACGGATCGGATGGTCAGCCTCATGCTGGGCTTCAACCTCCCTGTATTCGCCGGAAGCCGGCAGCTCGCGATGCGGCGCGAGGCCAAGGCCATGAGCCAAATGGCTGCGGCTGATCTCTCAGCGATGCAGGCCGACACGCGTGCCCGGGTAGCGGAGCTCTATGCCAGTGCCGAACAGGCCCGCCGCCTTGGTGAGCTGTACCAGGGAACCATTCTGCCCCAGGCGCATACGACTGTCGCGGCCGCTCTCGCCGCGTATCGGGTCGGCGGTGTGGATTTCATGACCCTGCTCGACGATCAGATGACGGTGAACCAGTACCGCCAGAACCTCTACGCCCTCGAAGCGCAGCGAGGGGAGGCGTTGGCGGAGTTGGAGATGCTTCTGAGCCGTCCCCTATTCAATCCGGATGGCGCAGCGATCGCGTCGGGAGGAACCCAGTGAAGACCCCAGCCGCGCCGCGGGTCCAGGAGCCTGGGGCAGAGGTATTTGGCCCGCGGCGCTCCTCCAGGAGCAGGCGCCTTCGGGTACTGACGTTCGGCGTCGCAGTCGCGGCGGCTGCCGGGGTCACGTTCTGGGCGACGCGCCGATCGCAACCGTCTGATGAAGCAGATCATGCCCATGGCGCCACCGCCCCTGCCGGTGAGGCGATGCCGGTGACGCTGAGCCCCAGCGACCAGGCGCGGATCGGCGTCACCTTCGCGCCCGCGCTTCGTGCGCCACTCGATCGGTCGGTACGTACGGTAGCGCAGGTGAGCTACGACGAGACCCGCGTCAAGACCGTGGCGCCACTCATCGACGGATGGGTGGATCAGTTGTTCATCAACTTTACGGGCCAGGCGGTGCGGCCGGGGGAGCCACTCTTCAGCATCTACTCCCCCATGGTGGTTACCGCGCAGCAGGAGCTGTTGCTGGCACACCGCCTGGTGGACGATCTGTCGCGGGGCACGCCCGAGGCTGCACGGAGCGCCCGCGACCTGCTGGAATCATCTCGCCGACGGCTCCTCTATTGGGGCGTGCCCCGGGATGAGATCCGCCGGGTCGAGACGAGCCGCGAAATTCGGCGAACAGTAACGCTTCGGTCGCCCTATGGAGGAGTGGTCATCGATAAGCCCGTGCTGGCGGGGCAGCGGATCATGGCTGGCGATGTGGCCTACAAGATCGCCGACCTGAGTCGCGTCTGGCTGGAGGGCGAGGTCTTCGAGAAGGACCTGTCGGCCGTCCGCTTGGGACAGGTGGTGACAGCGGAGTTCCAGGCGTTGCCGGGGGAGCGACGCACCGGCCGGGTCACATACGTCTATCCTACGCTCGATCCAGAGACCCGCACAGCCCGGATTCGCGTGGTCCTGGGCAATCCAGGATTGCGTCTCAAGCCCGGCATGTATGCCACCATCCGGTTCGACGCGGCAACTCCACCGGTCATCAGCGTGCCCCGGTCCGCGGTGCTCTCTACCGGTACCCGTGACCTGGTCTTTGTCCGCCGCGCCGATGGGGCACTCGTCCCGCGCAGCGTCATCCTCGGTATCACGACCGAGGATCGGATGCAGGTTCTGACGGGGCTTGCTGAGGGAGAAACCGTTGTTGCCTCCGCCACCTTCCTGGTGGACGCCGAGTCAAACCTGGGCTCTGCCCTTGGCGGCATGGGTAACATGCCCGGAATGGATGTGGCGGCTCCAGACCGCACCCGAGCCGACACCGGGATGAACCGCTCCACACCCGGGACGCCAGAGCCGGCCCCACCCGATAAGGATTGAGCGTGCTCAAGCGCATTATCGACTGGTCGATCGGAAACCGGCTGATCGTGTTCCTGCTGACTGGGGCGCTGGTCGGAGGAGGGATATGGGCTGTCCTGCGCACGCCGCTGGAGGCCCTGCCCGACCTGAGTGACGTGCAAGTCATCGTGCAGGCCGACTACAACGAGCAGGCGCCTCGCATCGTCGAGGACCAGGTCACCTACCCGGTTGCGGCAGAAATGCTCAAGGTACCGGGCGCGCGGACCGTACGCGGCTATTCCTTCTTCGGCGTGTCGTTCGTGTACATCATCTTCGAGGACGGGACCGATCTCTATTGGGCCCGGACGCGGGTTCTCGAGTACCTGAACGGGATCAAGGGCAAGCTCCCGTCCAGCGTGAGTCCCACCCTGGGGCCCGATGCGACCGGCCTCGGCTGGGTGTATCAGTACGCGCTGGAGGACACGACAGGGCGCATGAGTCTGGCGCAGCTCCGCGGGGTGCAAGACTGGTATCTCCGGTATGCCTTGACTGCTGTGCCAGGCGTGTCCGAGGTCGCCTCGCTTGGCGGCTTCGAGAAGCAGTACCAAATCGATCTCGACCCGACCAAGCTGTTGGGCTACGGCATACCTATCACTCGGGTGATGTCAGCGATTCAGAGCGCCAACGCCGACGTCGGCGCGATGGTGATGGAGCTCTCGGAGCGGGAATACATGGTCCGAGGGCTCGGCTATCTGAAATCCATCGCCGACATCGAGAATGTCGTGGTCGGAGCCACCTCCAACGGGACTCCGATTCGGGTGGCGGAGCTTGGCAGCGTGAGCGTGGGACCTGCGGTACGTCGCGGCCTGGCGGAGCTCGACGGTCGAGGCGATGCGGTGGGCGGCATCGTCGTCATGCGCTTCGGAGAGAATGCGCTCAAGACCATTCGGAACGTCAAGGACAAAATCGCTCAGGTTGGGAGCGGGCTTCCCCCTGGTGTGGTGCTCCGGCCGGTGTACGACCGGAGCAGCTTGATCGAGGGCGCCATCGCAAATCTCCGGGCCAAGTTGCTGGAGGAGAGTGCCATCGTGGCGCTGGTGTGCATCGTGTTCCTGCTGCACGCCCGCTCCGCTCTGGTGGCGATCCTCACTCTGCCAATCGGCATTCTCATGGCCTTCGTCGCGATGCGCTGGGTGGGCGTAGGCGCGGACATCATGTCCCTCGGCGGGATCGCGATCGCGATCGGCGCAATGATCGACGCCGCCATCGTGATGATCGAGAACATGCACAAGCATCTCGAGCGGACGATCGAGGCTCGGGCAGGAACGGGTGCAGCCGGGAGCGGGCGCCTCGACACCAGTGTCCTGAGCGCACGCGAGCGCTGGCTGGTGGTGAGCCAGTCCGCCAAGGAGGTAGGCCCGGCACTGTTCTTTTCGCTGCTCATCATCACGGTGTCGTTCATTCCAGTATTCACCCTGGAGGGTCAGGAGGGCCGACTGTTCAAGCCCCTTGCCTATACCAAGACCTTCGCCATGGCGGCCGCGAGCCTCCTATCGGTCACGCTGGTTCCAGTGGCGATGGGACTCTTCATTCGGGGCCGGCTGTTCCGGGAGCGCGCTAATCCGGTCAACCGGTTCCTCCTCTGGCTCTACCGTCCGGTAATGGAGTTCGTGTTGCGCCGCCGCTGGATGGTGATCGGAACTGCGGCCATCGTGCTGGTCCTCACCTGGATCCCCTGGGCGCGTATCGGCAGCGAGTTCATGCCTCCGCTCGGCGAAGGCACAATCCTCTTTATGCCGGTCACCCTGCCCGGTGTGAGCGTCGCCCGGGCGCGAGAGATACTGCGGATTCAGGATGGAATCCTGAAGCGCTTTCCGGAGGTGGACCATGTCTGGGGTAAGGCCGGCCGGGCCAACACGGCCACGGATCCAGCCGGTCTCGACATGTTCGAGACCACCATCACCCTCAAGCCCGAAGCAGAGTGGCGGCCAGGCATGACCTATGACCGGCTGGTGGCCGCGATGGATTCCGCGGTGCGCCTACCCGGGATTACCAACGCCTGGACCATGCCAATTAAAGGGCGGATCGACATGTTGGCGACTGGCATCCGAACCCCGGTGGGCATCAAGATCTTCGGCCCCGATCTGGCAGAGCTGGAGCGACTCGGAAAGGCAGTCGAGCAGGCAGTGCAGGCCGTCCCCGGCACCCGGAGCGTCTTCGCGGAGCGGGCCGTCTCGGGATACTACCTCGACATCGACATCGACCGGGCCGCCGCCGCCCGGCACGGCCTGAATGTGGGCGACATCCAGGCGGTAATCGCGACCGCGGTGGGTGGTATGACGATCACTCAAACCGTCGAGGGACGGGAGCGATACGGTGTGCGGATCCGCTATCCGCAAGAGCTTCGCGATACACCCGAGCGCCTCGGGGGTGTCCTCATTCCGACGGCGCACGGCGGTGGGGCCGCGCCGGAGCCGACCGGGGTGATGGGAATGGGCGGGACCACAGGGCAGTCGACCCGGCAGGCCTCTGTCCCATTGGGCCAGGTGGCAACCATCCGCCAGGTGGCTGGGCCGATGGTGGTGCGGACCGAAGACGCGATGCCGACGGCCTGGGTCTACGTGGATGTGGCCGGCCGCGACATCGGCAGCTACGTGGCCGATGCGAAGCAACAGGTAAAGCGCGGAGTAACGCTTCCGGCTGGATACAGCCTCACATGGAGTGGGCAGTACGAGTACATGGAACGGGCGGCGCAGAAGCTGAAGGTCGTCATTCCTGCCACGTTGGCGATCATCTTCCTGCTCCTATACCTCAACTTCAGGAGCGTGGGGGAGACCTTCATCGTGATGCTCTGCCTTCCCTTCGCTCTGGTGGGCGGGATCTGGTTTCTGTGGCTCTTGGGCTATAACTGGTCGGTGGCGGTGGCGGTCGGGTTCATCGCCCTGGCGGGAGTCGCAGCGGAGACCGGGGTGGTCATGCTGCTTTACCTGAATCACGCCTGGCTGGCCCGGGGTGCCGGCGAGCGTACCCGTTCCTTACAGGATCTCTATGAGGCGGTGATCGAAGGTGGGGTAGAGCGGGTTCGCCCCCTCATGATGACGGTGACAGCGATCATGGCAGGCTTGCTCCCCATCCTTTGGGGGAACGGAACCGGGGCCAGTGTGATGAAACGGATCGCCGCCCCCATGGTAGGCGGCATGATCAGCACCACGGTCTTGACACTAATTGTGATTCCAGCGGTGTATTCACTGTGGAAGGAACTCGAAGTCGAGGAAGATACTCAACCTGCTATTTCCCCAGTGGTTGCGGTGGCTCGTGGCGCCAGGAGCTGACGCGGGCGGCGCTCATCCTGTGCCTCAGGGGAAAGGCTCTAGTTCCTGCTGGCCAGGAGCCGCTGGAATCGCGGGCTGCTTCGGAGCGGATCCCAGAACGGATCCACTCTGAGCCATGCCGGCGAGAGTGGTCCGGGTCGGGAGAACACACCGATCAGGGCATCGATGGCCTGCTCCCGATGCCCCAGCAGCACGTGAATTCTCGCCAGATTGGCCGGCATCAGGGTGCTCTCGGGTCCGCCCGCCGGATAGGGCAGCAGCGCGACCGCGCGTTCGCCCTCCCGCACTGCATCCTTTGGACGGTCCAGGCCGGCCAGCGCCAGGCCGAGCATGGCGTGATAGAAAGGGTCCTCATTGGGATGGCGTCGAATCTTGGCCTGGAGGACGACCCGGGCGGAGTCGAACGCTGCCCGCGCCAGGGTGGGCTGGTGGCGCCGCTGGTGAATCAGTCCCTTGGCCAGCGCCAGCGCGGCGGTGTCCCCGTCCAAGGCGGCGGGCGTGAACCGGAGCAGCCGGATCTGCTGCTCATCGCTCAGCAAGAGGATGATGTCGCTGAGCGAGATGGCCACGTCATGGGTGCCGGTTGGAGAAATGTTCTCCGACACATCAGGCAGGAGACCTTGAGCTCCCTTCAGATCTCCGGTGAGGTTGAGGTAGCTGAGGGCTTTGGTGAGACGGTAGGATACCGATCGCGGCTTCATTGCGAGCGCCCGGTCCCAGTAATAGTTCGCGGCGGGGTATTGGCGCAGCGTCGCGTAGAGGTCACCCAGGGCCTCTGCCTGCCCCGCATCGAGGGGGTTGAGCCGCTCGCCTTCCTGCTCGTAGGCCAAGGCCTTACTCCACTGCCCCTGACGCCGGTAGACGTGGCTGATCAGGGCGGTGAGGCCGTTATCGCTGGGGCGGGCCCGCCGGGCCCGGGTCAATGCCTGCAGCGCGCCATCGTAGTCCTTCAGCACGAACAACTGATAGAACCCCAACGCGCAACAGCTGCCTGAATCGCAATTGGGGTCCAGCTGCATCGCCCGATCCAGCGCCGCCTTGCCCCGGGTCAACTGGTCCACATTCCGGTCCAGGTAGCTCAGGTACATGATGACGTGAGTAATCGACAAATACGCGTACGCGGTGACGAAGGTCGAGTCGAGGTCCACCGCGCGCTGGAACAGCTTTAGCGACCTCCACCGTTCGGCCGGGTCGTCGGCTTTGTCCACCGCCTGGATGCCGCGAAGGTACGCGTCGTACGCCTCGGGATCGGCCGTGGGCGCCTCCAGCCGGCGGCGCTCATTGGTGAGCAAGGTGATGTCGAGCGCTCCGGCCACCTTGGTGGCGAGGCCGGTCTGCAGCGCGAACATCCCGGTCAGGACGGTGTCGTATTCAGCCGCCCAGAGCTGCCGGCCGTCGGACACCCGGAGGAGGGTGGGGCTCACTCGCACCCGGCTGGCGGGTGCAGTCCTGTCCCACCAGACCGAGCCCCGGAGGACGTACTGGACGCCAAGCTCCCGCCCGATCTGCGCCAGACTCTTGTTGGTCCCCTTGTACTGCCTGGCGCTCTGCGCCGCGATGACCCCGAGACTCCGGACGCCGCCGAGCCGCAGGCCGATCGCCTCGGTGAGCCCGTCGGCGAAGTAGTCGTCGGCGGCCGGCCCCCGATTCTCGAACGGCAGCACCGCCAGCATCTTCCGCCCGGAGACCGTGACCGGCTCGGCGGCGCCAATCCGGTCATGCTGCTGCCACACCGTGTAGCCGGCTCCGGCGAGCAGGAGTACCACGGCCCCGACGGCGGTCAGGCTTAAGGTCTGGGCCCGATGCACCCGGCGGCTCAAGCTGCCGGAGACACCCAGCACATCAACGATCGCGCCGCTGCCATCAACCGCACTCGTCATGACAGGTGCTGGATTCGGCGCTCTGGCGCCATTCCCCGCTACATGCAGGTGCTGTTCGATCCACTCGGTCACGTCGGCCGGCGGATCGGCGCCCAGCTCCGACCGCATCAGCTCCCCGTAGGCCTGGCCACAGCGCAACGCCTCGGCCCGCTCGCCGGCCTGGTCCAGCGCGGCCATGAGGCCAAGCGCAGCATGGGAGCTCAGCGGATCGAGCTGGAGGAGGCGGCGCCACCAGTCCGCCGCCACGCGATGCTCGCCCCGTTGACTCGCGTCGGTGGACAGCGTCTCCAACGCAGTCCGGCATTGGCCTGCCAGCCGCGCTCGCTCCATCTCTGCCCAGTCTTCGAACTCTCCGCCCCCGTTCAGGTAGAAGCCATCCAGGAACGGGGCGGTATAGCACGCGACCGCCCGGGCCGGATCGTGCGCCTCCAGCGCGCAGGCGAACGATTCGACGTCGCTCGAGATCGCGGCGGGGTTGAGCCGCAGCTGGATCGATCCGAGGAAGAGCTCAGGTGCCTGGAGGTCGCGGCGCAGCGCGTAGCAGGCCTGCCGGAGCAATCCGCGGCCGTGCTCGGCATCGGTGTCGGGCCACAGGGCGGCGATGAGCTTGTCCCGGCTGAGGCCACGCCGGCCGGCGGCGGCAAGGAGGGCGAGCAGCGCCAGCGTCTTTCTTTGCTGGGCCGCACCGGTCCCAGGGAGGCCTTCAATTTCTACGGAGAGTCCGCCGAACGCCTTGAGGAGGAGCATGTTGCTCCGCTTGACTCGTCTTTGACCGGCATCTCACGAGGTACCTCTAACTTAGCCTTCGAACCCTGAACTGGCGACTAGGAGGAACCATGCGCCCCGTCCGAGTGATACACCAACTCTGCCTCATGTTGCTTCTCGGCTGCGCCCTCCCCCCTGGCATGCAGACGGCGCCAGTGTCGGTCTGGGCCCGGAGCCACAACCGCAGCGCGGTGGATGTCTATCTCCTCTGTGGTGACCGGGAACCCCGATGGCTCGGCGTCATCGGCCCTAACGAAACCGGGGCGACGTTGGACTTTCCGTCCGGCCGCACTCGCTGCGTGCAGGGCCTCAACTTCTTTATCGTGGATCGGGACCACAATCATGGCTACTGGGTGGGGCCGATGTATCTGCAGCGCGGCTCGCGAATCGATCTGGTGATCGAGAAGTATGCCGGCCTGTCCACCGCAAATCTGGGAAGAGACTGAGGAGCTACTGGTGCCCCGCCGGCAGGCTCACGCCCCGTTGTCTCATGACCTCCGCTATCTGGGTCACCAGCGCCTCGGGGGTGAAGGGCTCCAGCTCCGCCCCCTCCATCCCCGGCAGGATGAGGTCGGTGATGAGCAGATCGATGGACCCGTCACTCCGCTCGATGACGCCGAGCGCCTGCTCGCCTTTTCTTCGGGTTGCTGCGGGATACGGGGTCAGGCCCAAACTATCCGGCCCGGTCCGGACACGGCGTGCGCTTCGTCACACGGGGTGCGTCACCGTTTCTTTCGCTCGCCGGGTGTCCACCAATCCGGGACCGGCTTGAGTCTCAGCCGGACCGCCCCTTCCTCGCTTCCCGGCGGTCCGGCCCCATCCCTCCGGGCAACCTTCTGGCCGAAGCCGGCGACCAGCTTCGGTACGCCGTCGATCTCTACCACTTCTCTCACCTTCACCTGGAGACCCATGGGCCCGACGTCGACGTGGCTGGCATCTATGGCGGTGCCCATTTCCTCGGCGCCGTCCGAATACACGACTCTCACCCGTTTGGGGTATTCCATCGACGCCTCAGCGGAGTTCAGTGTACGAGCCAGGTGCGGTAGTATAAAAAATTCAGCCGCGAAGGCTGTGACCCTTCGGGCTGATCGCCAGTGACCTCAGTCACGCAACGAACGGACTATCGTACCCGTGGCCGCAAGGGCAGAGCTTAGGTCGCTTTACCTCCAGCAGCCCGCCGCAGCTCACGGGCCGCGACGACCAGGTCTATCGTCTGCACCCGCGTGGTGCGACTCCCCTCCAGTGCTAATGCGAGCTTGCTCAACCCCGCGTGCGCCTTGACGATTTCTGCCTCCGCGATGGCCGAGAGGTCGGCGGCACGGGAGATGGCGTCGCGCACCGCGTGGTACAGGTCCTCCTTCGTGAATGGCTTGAGCATCACCCGGACCGGAACGTCCTCGGACTCGATATAGGGCACCGCGTCCGGATCGGCCGACATGCAGAGGATGGCGACGCTGGGCCGATACCGTCTCAGCGTCTCCGAGACCTGCCGTCCATCAATGTGTGGCATCGCGAGATCGGTCAGGACCAAATCGAACGGCTCGGCGCGCGCCTGAACCAGTTTCAGCGCGGTCTCGCCGTCGGGAGCCTCTTCCACGTGAAAGCGTTCGGCCTCGAGGGTGCGACGGAGAATGCGGCGCATGGACGCCTCGTCCTCCACCACCAGCACGCTGGCGCCTTGCCAGATGGGACCGTGAGGACCGGTAGTAGCTGTATCCAAGGGCACCTCCCGGGAGTCGCTGCTCCTGGTTGGGGCTAGATGAACGGCGACGCGATGCGGAGGCGGCGGGATCGGGCGATGAGGGTATCCGACTGAGAGAACCCCTTCAACGCCCAACTGCGTTCCCGCGCCGGCCAGCACCAGTCACGCACTGCGCGTACGCCGGGGGGGGGGATGGCGGGGCCAAGTAGCGGATATACTGGGTGGCAATTCACCACTAACACTAGGGGCTCGTTCTGGCGGGGGCAAGGCGCCGGAGCCTTCCGATTCCAGCAGTCATTCCAGCCTGCGCTGCTCCCCCGAGCGTCGGGGGACGACCGACACGCGGTACTCGGCTCCCCGCTCCTGAATCCGAACCTTGAAGTTGATCCGGATCTCCTCCGCCACCCCCTCGCGGTCGAGCACCTGGACCAGCCGATCGGCTGAAAGCTCCCGCACCATGGACTCGTCTATCCACAGCGCGTGCGATCGGCCGATCGGCGGCTCGTCCTCTTGCCAGATGTAGAACCCCATGTCGGGATCCGCCTCCCACCGGGCGGGGGACACCTTCCAACCGTGGTTTCTCATCCAGGCGGCGACCGCCTGGTCACTCTCCGGAACGTTCATCTTCCTCCAGGAGCACCGCGGTGCCCCGCTGCCGCACGATGAGATTCGCTCGGGGGTTCCTCCGAATCGCCCCCGCCACCTTGAGGATGTCCAGGTAATAGAGGATCGCGAAGGCGGGGTACTCGTCGAGGACCTGCTGCGCGATCCGTAAGGTGAGGGATTTACCGCGCCGGTCATCGTGATGCCAGGAGTACACCCTGCGCTCGAAGTCGTAGTCGGTGCCGGTGACCTCCCAACCCTTTTCTTTCATCCACCCTCGCACCTGGTCATCGATATAGGCAGAGAGGTTCCAGGTCATGGCTGAAATATGGTGGAAGGAGCTTCCGGTCGGCCCCTTGACGGTGGTGGTCCGCGCCTCTAACGAGAGTCGGTGCTTTCATTACTCTCCTCCATCGCCAGGAGTTTCGGGTGATCCTCAGACAGCTTTCACTATTCGGCGCTGCCATGGTCTTGGCGTGCGCGCCCACCCGAACCACCCCAGGGACGGCGACCCCCAAAGGCGGCCCGGCCTCGGCAGCCGAGCGCGAAGGCCCACTCAAGCACCGCCCCGCGCCGACCTCGCCGGCGATCACCGCCGAAGATCTGATAACCCGGCTCTATATCTTCGCCGACGATTCGATGGAGGGGCGGGAAGCCGGCACCGAGGGGAACGTCAGAGGAACGAACTACCTTGCGGCGGAGGCGCGGCGGATGGGCCTGGAGCCGGCGGGAGAGAACGGCAGCTTCTTTCAAACCGTGCCGATGATCATCCGGGCGGCGGACTCCGCGTCGAGGCTGGAGGTGGCCGGCGCGCCGCTCGCGCTGTACAAAGATTTCCTCCCGCTGCCGCTCTTCCCGTCCTTCCTCCCCTATGGCTCGGAGCTTCGGGCCGAGAACCCGCCGGCGTTCTACGCCGGGCGGGCCGGGGACAGCCTGACGCCATCCATCCTGGCGCAGAGTGCGGGCAAGTTTGTGGTGTTGGGGCCGGCTCTCAAGGATGGCAAGCCGTCTCCGAACCTCTTCATCCACGGCCCGCCGCCGGCTGTCCCCGGTGCGGCGGCCGTGGCTTTCGCGACCCTGGACCTCGTTCCGCAGAACGAGATCGAATTCCTCCGCCAGCCTCAAGCGGTGGTGACCACCACGGTGGACGAGCGACGCACCATTCCGCTGGGCCTGCTGATCGGCTCTTCCATGGCAGCGCGGCTGTTCGGGGCCCCGGTTGACAGCCTCAAACCGGGAACCACCGGCAAGCCGGTGGGAGGGCAGGTCAAGTTCACCGCGACTCATACCGCCGCCCCGGCGCGCAATGTGGTCGCCATCCTACCCGGGAGCGATCCTCGGCTCCGGGGAGAGTACGTCGCCATCGGCGCGCATAACGATCATCTCGGCGTCCAGTCCGGAGCGGAGGCCGTGGATCACGATTCGCTGCGGCTCTGGAACACGGTCGCGCGGCCTGAGGGAGACAACAAGGCGGCCAAACCGGTGACCCCCAGTCAGAGCGCCACAATACATCGGCAGCTGGACAGCCTGCGTCGCGTCAGGCCTCCTCGTCCCGACTCGATCTTCAATGGCGCGGACGACGACGGCTCCGGCTCGGTGACGGTGCTGGAGATTGCCGAGGCGTTGGCGCGAGGTCCGGAGCAGCCCAAACGGTCGGTGCTGTTCGTGTGGCACACGGCGGAAGAGAAGGGGCTGTATGGATCCCAGTGGTTTACCGACCACCCCACGGTGCCCCGGGACTCCATCGTGGCCCAGCTCAACATGGATATGGTGGGACGGGGCAGGGCGAGCGACATGGAGGGCGGCGGGCCCAACGCGGTGGGGCTGGTCGGCTCCCGGAGACTCTCGACCGAGCTGGGAGACCTGATCGAGCGAGTCAATCGTCGCCGCCAGCCGGCATTCGAGATCGACTACCGATACGACGCCAACGGACATCCCGACAACGTCTACTGCCGGAGCGATCATTATATGTATGCCCGCTACGGCATCCCGATCGCGTTCTTCAGTACCGGCCTCCACCGGGACTACCATGAGGTGACCGACGAGCCGCAGTACATCGACTACGAGCACATGGCTCGGGTGGGGGGCTTCGTCCGCGATGTGGCGCTGGGTGTGGCCGACCTCGATCACCGGCTGGTGGTGGATCGGCCGAAGCCGGACCCGAACGCACCCTGTAATCAGTGAGCGGGAGCCGGAGGTCGGCCCGCGGCAGCTCTACCTGGCGCCCAATGCCCCGAGCAGGTAATAGGACGACTCCGCGAAGACGAGGCCGAGGCTCACCACCATGAGGAGCTTGCCGAGCTGTGCGTATGGGGAGCGAGTGGCCTGAAAGCCCGAGGCCAGGGCAACCAGGCCCAGAAAGTTCTGGGTCACGAGGGAGTAAAGAATATCCTTCGGGTGCAGGGACTTACTCAGAAGCCACACGGGGAGGTGCATTTCGACAATTCTCGCGAAGCGGATGACCTGAGTCATCCACGCCACCACTGCTACCCACACCGCCAGCCGGCCGGGCATCAGGCCGACCGAATGAATGAGGGGCGGTGGCGCCGGGTCGTCCTCTTCCAACAGGGGATCGGTGCCGGGAGAGGAGAGACAGCGCCGGGCGGCCTCTTGGGTGAGGATCAGCCAGGCCTGGCTGGTGTATGTGTCGGGTCCGCGGCTCAGCGCCTTCTCCAGAACGCTGTCCGGCTCTCCGGCGTATAGTCGTCGCAGGTCTCGCTCATCAGTCAAGGCTGACCGGCCTCGGTTTCTCGAACCTCCTCCAGTAAGGCCCGCGCTTCATCCGCGTCTATCCCCCGCACCTGGATCTGCATGGGTCCGGTGATCAAGCTGGGAGCCCCGTTGAATCGGAGGCCGCCCACGAGCTCCGCGAGGCCTTCTCCTCTCGTGATGAATGGCATCCCGGCAGTGTTGAGTACCACCTTGGCAACCGCCATCAGGGCGATGCTGCCGGTGCTAAAAACGGTAGTGAGCGCAAGCGGTTCGAGCGAGAGGGGTTCAGGAGACGGCGGTGGTGGAGCCGGCGGCTTCCCTGCTACCAATGGGACCTCACAGTCGGCGCAGCGGGTGAACCCTGGCCGATACTCTGCACCGCACTGGGGACAGTACATCAGGTACCTCGGGGGCTGACTGCGGCCTGGATCCCAATTGGCTCTGAGTACAGCCCCAGTCTTACAGCCAGGGGTCAAGCCTGGGTCAAGGGAGTGTCAAGACCTACGGCGCAGCCGGCGTTGTAAGCAGGCGGCGTGGGTCCCAGCACCCACACACAGAGCAGAGTTCCCAGCTCTTCCCAATGGCCCGCGAGCCGGCCATGGGGTGGCTCCCGGTCAAACACCTCGAGACGATCCCGCCCGCGCGCAATCCCTACCCCCAGGGGAAAGCGTCTGCCAGGTACGCCGAACGCCTTGGCGGCGGCCTCCTTCAAGCCCCATCCCAGAGCCGGCCGCGAGTCGTTTCCCTCGAGCGCTTTCCATTCATGCCGATCGAGAATTTCCCCCGCATGCCGCGTGGTGATCCGGCCCGATACCACCAGGTCCACGCCAAGTACCGTTCCCACCGGCCCGACCACCGCGGCACCCGAGCCGGCGGTATGCGAGCGGCTCCCGGCAGCATTCCCCTCGGTCAAGCCCGCCGCATCCAACGCCATGCCCCAGGCTCTCCTGGCGGCGGCCCAATCGGCTTCACCCCGTGCCGCCCCGCGCGGCACCGGGGTCTCGGGCGCGTCGACTGCGAGCCAGACCCCAGGGGCAACGCTGCGGGTGAGGATCACTCTGCCTGGCTCTGGTGCACCGCGAACTCCAGCACCACTCGAGGGGTGATCCGCCGGGAGATGTCGCCGGTACCGAAGCGGTCTTCCAAGTATCTCTGCCAACGGGTAAATGGGATTCGCTTCCCCAAGGCCTCCTCGAGTTGGAAGACGAGATCGAGGAAATCGATGGACTCGGCGCCCAGATCGGACACCAGCGAGCACTCCGGCGTGACCTGTTCCAACGGAACCACCAGCACGTCGGCCACCAGCCGTCGCACCAACTGATCGAGAGATCCAGCGTCTACCAGCGACGGATCAGCAGACACGCGTTCTGGCCTCCAAAACCAAAGGAGTTGCTGAGCGCCACGTTCACTCGCGCCGGCCGGGAGACCGTCGGGACATAGTCGAGATCGCACTCGGGGTCAGGGGCGTCCAGGTTGATGGTGGGCGGAAGAAAGCCGCCACACCGCGCCACCACAGCGGTAGCGAGCTCCACCGCTCCCGCGGCGGCGAGCAGGTGTCCGATCATGGATTTGGTCGAGCTCACCGGTACGCTCTGCGCCGCCGACCCCAGTCCCTGTTTAATCCCGCGAGTCTCGACCAGGTCATTCATTCGAGTGCCGGTGCCGTGGGCGTTCACGTAGTCCACATCCGCGGGTACGGCTCCAGCATCCTGAAGACAGAGGCGGATTGCCCGCGCCGCGCCATCGGCATCCGGCCGTTCGTCGGTGATCCGGTACGCATCACAGGTGGCCCCGTAGCCCGCCAGCTCCGCCAACACCGGCGCTCCTCGAGCCCTCGCCACCGACTCGCGTTCCAGAATCAGAACCCCGGCTCCTTCGCCGATCACGAATCCATCGCGATCCCGATCGAACGGCCGGCTGGCGGCTTCCGGTGCTTCGTTGCGGCGGGAGAGAGTGCCAAGCAGGCTGAAGCCGAGGACGGTCACGGGGTTGATGGTGGCGTCAGCGCCTCCGGCGAAGACGATGTCGGCGTCACCCCGTTGAATGAGCCGGAGCCCCTCGCCGATGGCCTGAGTGCCCGCCGTACACGCGGTGGTGAGGGTGTTGTTGGGACCGCGGGCGTTCTGTTGGATGGCCACGTGGGCGGCGGCGAGGTTCGGCAGTCCCCGGAGCGTCGCCAGCGGATTGGTGCGGGCCCGGAAGGCCCGCGCGAATGCCGGAATGTCCCATCCATCAGGGCCCACCGAATCGGCCGTCTCCAGCATCGCCCGCGCCTGGGCCGCGAGGAGATCGTTGTCGGTGGGACCCATCCCCGCCGCGCCCAGCACCACGCCCACTCGGTCCGGATCGGCGTCGCCCGCCTCGAGCCCGGCCTGCTGTCGGGCCATCGCCGCCGCCGCCACGGCGAAGAGTGCCGAGCGGCTCATGAGCTTGGCGGCCTTCCGGGGCTCGACCCAGACCGCGCCGTCGAAATCGTCAGGCACCGCGGCCGCGATCTGGGTATCGAACCCGGCGCAGTCGAAGGCGTCGATCCGCCCGACACCCGACACTCCGGCGCGGAGTGCCTTGCCGAAGGCATCCAGACCGATGCCGATGGGTGATACCACACCGATGCCGGTGATCGCGACGCGCTCACCCATTTTTCGGATCCAGGTACCGTCCCAGCCAGGTGTCCCTGGTCTGATTCCAGAAGGGATGGAATACGGCGGGAATAAGAGTGTTGACGTCCACCAGTCGAAAGGTCAGGCGGGCGGATGCGATCGGCCGGTCTCCCACCGCCGCCGCGCCGCGCACCCGGGCGAGGCCGCCCTCCAGCGACTCGATCTCGACTGTGAGATGGACCTGATCCCCCGGCCGGGCAAAGGCGAGAAAGCGGGC
>JBGQLP010000041.1:0-30005 GCA_041500125.1 Gemmatimonadota bacterium | reverse complement strand
GGGTCTGTTGATGTGCGGGTCGTGGAGCACACGGCGCTACCGGTGTTGCCTAAACATCAACACGCCTGAACTCCCCCCCCGCCCCGCTGCCTCGCTGCCCGACCAATTCGGTCGTCCGCTCAGATCTTTGCGGATTTCTGTAACCGATCGCTGCAACATGCGCTGCCGCTATTGCATGCCGGAGCAGGATTACGTCTGGCTCCCGCGGGAGTCCATCCTCTCCTTCGAAGAAATTGATCGGTTGGTCGGCATCTTCGCCGGACTGGGCGTGCAGAAGCTGCGGCTCACGGGGGGCGAGCCCCTCCTCCGGCACGAGCTGCCCAAGCTGGTAGCCCTGGTCCGGCGTCACCCTCAGCTGCGCGACATCGCGCTCACCACCAACGGTACCCTCCTGGCCGGTCATGCCGGGGAACTGCGCGAGGCTGGCCTCGATCGGGTAACGGTGAGCCTCGACACCCTACGCGCCGAGCGGATGCTGGAGTTCGCCCGCAGCACCAAGCATGGCGACGTGCTGGAAGGCATTGCGGCGGCGCAGGCGGCCGGCTTTGGGCCTATCAAGCTCAACGTGGTGGTGATCCGGAGCTACAACGACGACGAGCTGGCCGATCTGATCGAGTTCGGCCGGCGGCAGGGTGCTGAGGTCCGCTTCATCGAGTACATGGATGTGGGTGGTGCGACCGAGTGGTCGAGCGCTCAGGTGGTAAGCCAGCGCGAAATCCTGGCGACCCTGGGCCGCCGCTACGGACGGATCGAGCCGGTGGGTCAGCCGGACTCGGCCCCGGCGGAGCGGTTCGCGCTCCCCGACGGAACGGTGTTCGGTGTCATTGCTTCGACCACGGCCCCCTTCTGCCGGACCTGCGACCGCAGCCGGCTTACGGCAGACGGCACCTGGCTCCTCTGCCTGTACGGCGAGAACGGTCTCGACCTGCGTGAGGCGCTGCGGGACGGCTCCAGCGACGAACTGATTGCCGCCTGCGTCGCGGACAGGTGGAGCGCTCGCACCGACCGCGGTGCCGAGGAGCGGGCCCTGGCTCCCGACCGGGGTGCATTGTACCAGCTGGAGTCTCTCCGTGCCGATCCGCACCGGGAGATGCACACCCGGGGCGGTTGATGCCGCTCCATATCGCGCTCATTCAGCCGCAGATCCCTCCCAACACCGGCAACATCGCGCGACTCTGCGCGGCCACCGACAGCTCGCTGCACCTCATCGAGCCGCTTGGCTTCTCGATCAGCGACAGCGAGGTCCGCCGGGCTGGGCTGGACTACTGGGATGCGGTGGACCTCTGGGTGCACCCGAACTGGTTCGCGTTTCGGGACGCGATCGACCGAGGGCGGTGCCTCTACTTCTCAGCCAAGGCCACCCAGAGCTACTGGGAGGCTCCTTACCGCCCGAACAGTTGTCTGGTCTTCGGGAGCGAGACCGAGGGGATGCCACAGCGGATCCTGGAGAAACACCCGGAGCAGTGCTTTACCATTCCGATGTCGGGGCCAGTGAGGAGTCTCAACCTGTCGACGGCGGTGGGGATCGTGTTGTACGAGGCGATCAGGCAGACCAGTCGGGAGCTGGAGGCTGGGAGTCGGGTGCTCGAAGCGATGAAGTCCGGGACGCTTCCGAATGCGGGCTCCTGACTCCTAGCTGCCGGCTCCTGACTAAACCTATATTGCGGCTGTTTGGACCAGGTCACCTTACTTCAAAACGGAATCACGAGAGCTACCTGAATGCTCGCTAAGGTTGCGGTGGTCGGGGCAGGAAACGTGGGTGCTACGGCGGCACAGCGGCTGGCGGAAAAGAACCTGGCTCGATCGGTGGTGATGATCGACGTGGTGGATGGCGTGCCCCAGGGTAAAGGTCTCGATCAGCTGCAGTCCGGGCCGATCGAGGGGTTCGACACTCGGGTGATCGGGAGCGGGAGCTACGACGAGGCCGCCGGCGCCGAAGTGTTTGTGGTGACCGCGGGCATAGCCCGAAAGCCGGGGATGAGCCGCGACGACCTGGCCAAGACCAACGCAGGGATCGTGCGGTCGGTGAGCGAGCAGATCGCCCGGGTGGCGCCCAAGTCGATCATCGTGGTGGTGTCCAATCCGCTCGACGTGATGTGCTACGTCGCCATGAAGGCCAGCCGCTTTCCCCGCGAGCGCATCCTCGGCATGGCAGGGGTTCTCGACACTGCCCGCTACCGCGCGTTCCTGGCCGAAGCCCTGGATGTGTCGGTCGAGGACATCCAGGCGATGGTCCTGGGTGGTCACGGCGATACCATGGTGCCGCTGGTCTCCTACACCACGGTCTCCGGAATCCCCGTCTCCCAGCTGATCGACCGGGCCAAGCTCGACCAGATCGTCACCCGCACGCGAAACGGCGGCGCCGAGATCGTGGCCTTCCTCAAGACCGGCTCGGCCTTCTACGCTCCGAGCGCGGCTGCAGTGCAGATGGTGGAAGCCATTGCCCTGGACCGGAAGCGGATCCTGCCGTGCTCCGCCTGGCTCAAGGGAGAGTACGGCCTCAAGGATGTGTTCTGCGGGGTGCCGTGTAAGATCGGGCGCTCGGGCCTGGAGCGGATCATCGAGGTTACCCTCACCGATGCCGAGCGGGAGGAGCTGGGCAAGTCGGCGGAGGCGGTTCGCGCTACCCAGGCCGTTGTGGACGCGTGAGCCGCGCCGAATTATGAGCCGCCTGCGGTTGCTGTGGGATTCATCGGTGGGCAAGAAAGCCATCATGGCGATCACCGGCCTGATCTGGCTGGTTTACCTCATCACCCATGTGCTGGCCAACCTTCTCGTCTTCCAAGGACCGGTCAAGATCAACGCCTATAGCGCCTTCTTGCACGGCACCGGAGGTGCGCTCTGGGCGGCGCGGCTGGTGCTGATCGCCGCGCTGCTGCTGCACGTCACCGCGGCTGTGCAGCTGGCAGCCCGGAGTCAGGAGGCCCGCCCGACCGGGTACGCCGCCGGGCGCAAGCCGCAGGTCTCCACCCTTGCCTCCCGCACCCTGCGGTGGGGTGGGGCGCTGATTCTGATCTTCCTGGTCTATCACATCCTCCACTTCACCGTGGGCACGGCCCATCCTGATTTCGTGGAGGGCGATCCGTACCACAATGTCGCCTCCGGCTTCCACAATCCTCTGGTAGTCGCGTTCTATCTCGTGGCCATGGCGGCCGTGGGTCTCCACCTCTACCACGGGGTGTGGAGCAGCGGACGGAGCCTGGGCATGAGCCCCCCCTCACCTCATCCGCTGCGCCGCACGATCGCGCTGGTGCTGGCGCTCCTCGTCTGGCTCGGCTTCACCATCATTCCGATCGCGGTCTACGCGGGGGTGGTCCGATGATCGAGTTGAGCTCCCGGGTGCCCGATGGGCCGATCGAGCGGAAGTGGGACCAGCATCGCTTCGAGATGAAGCTGGTCAACCCGGCGAACAAGCGGAGATACACGGTTCTGATGGTGGGCTCCGGACTGGGCGGCGCCTCCGCGGCAGCCTCACTCAGCGAGTTGGGCTACAACGTCAAGTGTTTCTGCTTCCAGGACTCGCCTCGCCGGGCCCACAGCATTGCGGCCCAGGGGGGCATCAATGCGGCCAAGAACTACCGCAACGATGGCGACAGCATCTACCGCTTGTTCTATGACACGGTAAAGGGCGGCGATTTTCGCTCCCGCGAGGCCAACGTCTACCGGCTGGCGCAGATCAGCGTCCAGATCATTGATCAGTGCGTCGCCCAGGGCGTGCCCTTTGCGCGAGAGTACGGCGGCTTGCTGGCTAACCGGTCGTTCGGTGGGGCGCAGGTGTCCCGCACCTTCTACGCGAGGGGTCAGACGGGCCAGCAGCTCTTGCTCGGCGCCTACCAGCAGATGGAGAAGGAGATCGACCGGGGCGGGATCACGATGTATCCCCGCACCGAGATGCTCGACCTGATCGTAATCGACGGGCGGGCCCGCGGCATCGTGACCCGGGACATGGTCAGCGGCAAGATCTCGTCCCACGTGGGCGATGCGGTGGTGCTCGGCACCGGCGGCTACAGCAACGTGTTCTACCTCTCCACCAACGCCAAAGGCTCCAACACCACCGCGATATGGCGGGCCTACAAGCGGGGGGCGGCGTTTGCCAACCCCTGCTTCACCCAGATTCACCCCACCTGCATTCCGGTGAGCGGCGAGTATCAGTCGAAGCTCACCCTGATGAGCGAGTCGCTGCGGAATGACGGGCGGGTCTGGGTGCCCAAGCACAAGGGGGACAAGCGAGCGCCGGCTCAGATCCCCGACTCGGAACGGGATTACTACCTGGAGCGCAAGTACCCCAGCTTCGGCAACCTCGCTCCGCGCGATATCGCCTCGCGGGCCGCCAAGGAGGTCTGTGACGAGCTGCGAGGTGTGGGGGAAAGCGGGCTCGGCGTGTATCTCGATTTTGCCGATGCCATCAAGCGGTTGGGCGAGCAGAGTATTCGCGACCGCTACGGCAACCTCTTCGAGATGTATCAGCGGATCACCGACGAGAACCCCTACGTGTTGCCCATGCGCATCTTCCCGGCTGCGCACTACACCATGGGCGGGCTGTGGGTGGACTACAACCTGATGGGCACCATCCCTGGCCTCCACGTCATCGGCGAAGCCAACTTCTCCGATCACGGCGCCAACCGGCTGGGCGCGAGCGCGCTGATGCAGGGGCTGGCCGACGGTTACTTCATTCTCCCTGCCACCATCGGCGACTATCTCGCCTCGTCCAAGCTGGCCAAGGTGGACGCGAGCCACCCGGAGTGCCGCAAGGTCGAGGAGCAGGTCGCGGCCTACACCCGCAAGCTGCTGGACATCAAGGGAACGCGAACGGTGGACTCGTTCCACCGCGAGCTGGGCAAGCTGATGTGGGAGTACTGCGGCATGGCGCGCAACCGGGCCCGCCTGCAGAAGGCGTTGGAGAAGATTCCCCAGCTCCGGGCCGAGTTCTGGCGCAATGTAAACGTGCCTGGAAGCCACGCCGAGCTGAACCAGGCTCTCGAGAAGGCGGGACGGGTAGCCGATTTCCTGGAGCTGGGAGAGTTGATGTGCCGCGACGCGCTGCACCGGGAGGAGTCGTGCGGCGGGCATTTCAGGGAGGAGTTCCAGACCGAGGATGGCGAGGCCCTGCGCGACGACGAGCACTATGCCTACGTCGCGGCCTGGGAATACAAGGGACCGGACCAGGCCCCTGAACTACACAAGGAGCCGCTGGAGTTCGAGTACGTGCATCTAGCCCAGCGCAGCTACAAATGAATCTCACGCTTCGCATCTGGCGCCAATCGGAACCCCGCGCGCCGGGGAAAATGGTCGAGTACAAGGCCGGGGACATCAGCCCGGACATGTCGTTTCTCGAGATGCTGGACGTCGTGAATGAGCGCCTGATGCAGCGTGGCGAAGTGCCGATCGCCTTCGATCACGACTGCCGGGAAGGGATCTGCGGCTCCTGCAGCCTGATGATCAACGGGGTGGCTCACGGCCCCATGCGGGGAACCGCGGCCTGTCAGCTGCATATGCGGACCTTCAAGGACGGCGACGTCATCTCGGTCGAGCCGTGGCGGGTACGGGCCTTTCCGGTAGTCCGCGACCTGGTGGTAGACCGGAGCGCGCTGGACCGTATCGTCCAGGCCGGCGGCTACATCAGCGCCCCCACCGGCGGTGCGCAGGACGCGAATACCATCCTGATCCCCAAGGAAACCGTAGACATCGCAATGGACGCCGCCCAGTGCATCGGGTGTGGGGCCTGTGTGGCTGCCTGTCCCAACGGGTCGGCTTCCCTATTTACCGCGTCCAAGCTGACTCACCTCGGTCTGCTACCCCAGGGGCAGCCGGAGCGCTACCGCCGAGCCCTGCGCATGGTGGCCCAGATGGACATCGAGCATTTCGGCGGCTGCACCCTGTACGGGGAGTGCCAGGAAGCGTGCCCCAAGCAGATCAGCATAGACACTATTACCCGGATGAACCGCGACTTCCTTCGGGCGAGCCTGACGGCCGGCCGCGGCGCCGTTGCAGAGTCTGACTGACCCTTTCTCGAGCAGTCCTGCTTCTCGCGTTCGCCGTTCCCTCCACCCTCCGAGCCCAGACATCGCCCTGGTTCCGGATCGGGGCCAATGGCATTCCCGCTTACACCCTGGTGGATCCCGTGCCGGGCGACAGATCGCTGGGCGAGATCCGGCTGGTGCAGCCCACGGTGATGGTCCATGCCGGAGCCTTCTCTGACCGGCTCCGGCTGGTCGGTACGCTCAATCTCGAGGGGCTCACGATTCCCGACGGCGAGCTCGCTCCCGGCGATTGGGGCGAAGGGTTCATGGACCGCCGCCACCCTCACACCTACGCCCACGAACTCGTTCTCAGCTATGCCGAGCGCCTGGGCCGCTCTGTCCGAGCCTCGCTGTCGGCAGGGAAGGGGTTCGCCCCCTTCGGAACCGACGATCCCATGGCGCGGCCGATCTTTCGCTACCCGATAAACCATCACCTGGCTCAGATCCTGGAGCGCGCGGTAGCCATTGTCGGAATCCGGGCCGGGCCGCTGCTGGCGGAGGGCGGTCTCTTCAACGGCGACGAGCCGGAGCGGCCGAGCCAGTGGCCTCGGATCAGCCGGTTCGGAGACTCCTGGTCGGCTCGAGTGGGACTCCTCCCGATCTCAGAGCTCGAGCTTCAAGGCTCACATGCGGAGGTCCACTCTCCCGAGCACCGGCTTGGAGCGGGGACGGATCAGAGCAAGTGGAGTGTCTCCGCCCGATGGGACGGAGCGGTAAAGCGCTACCCGGTCTACGGCCTGCTGGAATGGGCCCGGACCTCAGAAGCCAACGGGTTCTTCGTCTTTCAGAGTTTACTGGCGGAAGGTGCATGGACCCGGGGGCGCAGCCGTCTCCATTACCGATTCGAACGGACGGACCGGCCGGAAGAGGAGCGGACCCTGAACCCCTTCCGTTCGCTGCGGCCCCATGTTGAGAACTCGATTCTGGGAAAGACCCGCTGGACCATCCACACAGCCGGATATGCATTTCAGCTCCAGCCGCTGGAGAGGGTCAGCGCCTCTCCGTTCGTGGAGCTGTCGTACGGGCGGATTGCAGATGTCGGTGGGGGGCTGTTCGACGCGCGCGCATTCTACGGGAAGACCTCATTCTGGTCGATCAGCCTAGGGGCCCGACTGAATCTGGGGATGCCTCTTCACCGGATGGGGCGCTACGGGGTTGCGCAGGACCTGCCGGAAACGAGTGTAGGACTCAGTGAGCACCATGATCATTAAACGATCCCTCCTCCTGTTCAGCGTCGCTCTCCTCAGCTGTCAGGACTCATCGGGGCCATCGCTTCCCCCCGATGGGACAGGGTTCACCATCGTCGGGGGAGGCAACAACGTTCTGGAGCGCTACAGCTCCGACCTCTGGGTCCACGGCAACTACGCCTACACCGGTACGTGGGGAAATCGCGGAAACATCGGCAATGTGATGAAGGTGTGGGCGCTCGATGCTGCTGGTGCCCCGTCGCTGGTCGGCTCAGTGACGGTCCCGGGAATCGGCACGGTCAGCGACCTCCAGGTCAGCGATGACGGTCAGCTTCTGGTGCTGAGCGGCGAGCGGGGGAGCAATGGAGGGATCTTTCTCTATGGGTTGAACGATCCGGCTCAGCCGACGCCGGTAGGATCCGCCCTGGTCGGAAGGGCTGGAGTACATACGGTGACGTTGTCCGCGATCGGCGGGCGACTCTACGCCTTCGCGGCTCGAAACCCGGGCACTGATGCCACGCCGGCAGAAGACCCAGCGCTCCTCATCTATGACATCAGCGACCCAGCCGCCCCGACGCTCGTCGCCAGAGTACCGGTCCCCCGCAACTATGGCATCCACGACACCTTCGTTCGGGACGGGATTGCCTTCGTCTTCGCCTGGAACACCGGCGTCATCATCTACGATGTGGGGAATGGGATCCGGGGCGGGACACCTGCGGCTCCGGTGGAGATCAGCCGGCTGGTAACCTCGGACGACAGAATTGCCGGCGGTCCTGCGGTGCACAACGGTTGGTGGTTCCACAATCCGGTGACGGGAGAGAGGCGGTATCTCTTCATCGGCCAGGAGGGGCCGGGCGTGGTCGGCTCCAAATCCAGCGGAGACATCCACGTGGTGGACGTGGCCGATCTCGCCCACCCGCGCGAAGTCGCCTTTCTTCGTTTTACCAGCGCGGGTACCCACAACTTCTGGATGGACGAAGAGAAACAGATCCTTTACGCCGCGTACTACAACGGGGGTGTAGTGGCACTCGACGTCTCTGGCACGTTGGCGGGGAATCTCTCCGGCCGGGTGTTGGGTGGCATACGTCCGGGTGGCGCGGGTGATACGTTCACCTGGGGGGTGCAGCTGGCGAATGGGTCGCTCTATGCGATTGATATGCTAAGTGGGCTCTGGCAGTTAAGGACGGAGTAAGTCACCGCTACGGCGTTGCCGTGGTGGCCGGGCGCTTCCAGGCATCGTTGGGAGTGACCGCATCCGGGAACGTACCGTCGGGATTGACCCGCGCGGTCACGATGGTCTTCCCCGGTTTGACTTGATAGACATACCGATTCCCCCCATACCAGATCTCGACCGGGAGCTTTACCAGCTGGGTGGTGCCGTCGTCGAAGCCCAGCTCCAACTCCACCGGCATGACTGCGTCACCCAGATTGACCAGGGTCACTTGGGCCGACCCATCGGGCTCCTGCTTCACACCCTCGACCGATTGGTCGAGCGCCGCCGTCGTGTAGAAGAACCCACGCCAGAACCAGGCGAGGTCGCGACCGGAGACTTCCTCCATGGTGCGGAAGAAATCGGCGGGCTGGGGATGCTTGAACGCCCAGCGCCGGGTGTATTCCCGAAACGCGCTGTCGAACACCTGGGGGCCAAGCACCTTGCTCCTGAGGGTGAGGAGCGCGATCGAAGGCTTCACGTAGGCCAGGGTGAGGAGATTGTTGCTGGTCTTGTACCGGTTGGCCGGCGTGAGAATCGGCTGGGCCGTCGGCATCTGGTCCACACCGATGACCAGCAGCCGCTCCCGCTGCCGAACGGCCGAATCATCCCGCTTCCAATAACCCTCTTCCGAAAACGTATTGATGAAGGTGTTGAAGCCCTCATCCATCCAGGCGTAGCGTCGCTCATCGGAGCCCACGACCATGGGGTACCACATGTGGCCGATCTCGTGAGTGAGCACATTGTAGAGATCGGGACCGTCATCCCCTCGGGCCTCCATGGCGAGCATGGGGTACTCCATGCCTGAGACCGGACCCTCCACGGCGGAGATTTGCGGATAGGGATAGCTGAACCACCGGGTGCTGTACTCCTGGATGGAGTAGCGGCTCATCTTGGCTGCGTCACTCCACGGATCGACGGCGGTCGGCCGGTAATACGCCTGAGCCAGCACTCCTTCCCAGCCCGAGGCATCCCACAGGTACTCCGGTGACGCCACCCAGGCTACGTCGCGGACGTTTTCAGCCCTGAACCGCCAAGTCAACGATCCATCCCGGGTCGGGCGTGCGGTCCCCGAGGCCAGCTCGGCCTGGGTCACGATATGGACGGTGGTGTCGGATTTGATGGCCGCCGCCAGCCGCTCGCGTTGGGTGCTGGTGAGCACGTCGGCCGGATTCTGCAGCAGCCCCGTCCCGGCCACGATGTATCCGGCGGGGACGGTGACCTCGTACTCGATGTTGCCGTATTCCAGGTAGAACTCGCCCTGGCCCAGGTACTGGTCGGTATTCCAGCCGTGGACGTCATCGTAAACGGCCATGCGGGGGTACCACTGCGCGATCTCGTAGAGACTGCCGTCCCGCCCCATCCGGTCGGCGCCATGCTCCGGGACGTTGAAGCCGTAGGAAACCTCGAGGAGGGTCGAGGTTCTGGGGGGAATGGGATCAGCCAGGTCTACGTACATCATCGTGTCATCGACCCGGGTCCGCAGGGGCGACACCCGCGCCGCCCGGGAACAGTCCGTGACAATAGCCGCACTGTCGGGTGCGGCACGCCTCACGCCTACCCGCCGTTTGGCTTTGGGTCGAACGGCTACCCCGCCGCACTGCGTGATCGTGTTGATGTCGAAACCGCCCTCGAATCCCGCCCCGCCGAAGCGGCTCTCCGAGGCAAAGAGTAACGATCCCGTGCTCCCCGGCCGGAACAGGTTCTGGTCCAGCTGCATCCAGACGAACCGCAGGGTGTCGGGTGAGTTGTTGGTATAGCGGATGGTCTCACTGCCGGTGATCCGCTTGGCCGCAGTGTCCAGCGTAGCCCGGATCTGATAGTCGGCCCGCTGTTCCCAGTACTCTTTTCCCGGGGCGCCGTCGGCCTGCCGGATCTGATTTCCCGGCGGGAAGGGCAGAGGGCTGAAGATGCCGGTATCCGCGACCGCGGGCCGGAGAGTGGGCAGCTGCAATGGCCGGGCGGGCTGCACCGGCGCAGGCCCCGCCGGCTGTTGGGCGTCAACTCCGGCCGGCCAGAGGAGGGTGAGTGGCTGGATCAGCAGGCAAGCGGTCACGGCCGCGTAGCGCATACGGTCTTTCATCATTTTGGAGCTTCTAGAGCTTCGGTAGAGTGACTCCGGTCTGCTTCTGGTACTTGCCCTTCTTGTCCGCATAGCTGGTCTCACAGACATCGTCGGCATCCGCCTCGAAGAAGAGTACCTGGCAGATGCCCTCGTTGGCGTAGATCTTGGCCGGAAGCGGAGTGGTGTTGCTGATCTCCAGGGTGACGAAGCCTTCCCACTCGGGCTCGAACGGCGTCACGTTGGTAATGATGCCGCAGCGGGCGTAAGTGGATTTACCGAGGCAGATGGTCAGCACGTTGCGGGGGATCCTGAAGTACTCCACCGAGCGGGCCAGCGCGAAGCTGTTGGGCGGGACGATGCACACGTCGCCGTCGAACTTGACGAAGCTGCGGTCATCGAAATGCTTGGGGTCGACGATGGCGGAGAGTACGTTGGTGAAGATGCGGAATTCCGGTGCGACCCGCATGTCGTAGCCATAGGAGGAGACCCCATAGGAGATTGCTCCTTCGCGCACCTGGCCGTCCACGAAGGGCTCGATCATCCGGTGCTCCCGGGCCATTCGGCGGATCCAGCGGTCGGACTTGATGGACATGGGCCTCAGGGGGAAGGCAGGTAGGCGGGTAAGCGGGTAGGCCGGACCGCGTGCCTGCAACAGGGGCGGAATATAGTGGGGACATGTAGCGGTTTCAGCCGGGCCGAGTCGTGCCATTCGCTCACCTGCCCACCGGCTGACCTGCTTACCGTCCTACCCACTTACCCGCCTTCCCGCCGGTTGAATCGCACCCCGGAACGGGTTAATTTCGACCGCATAAGTGAAAAATTTCACTAAAGCGAGATGTTGACGCTCATGCTGCAACCGTACGTGCCGATTCTGCTGCTGATCGTGTTCGTGGTCGCCAACGCCATCCTGATGCTGGGCGTCTCCCACGTTCTTTCCACCTACCGCCGGACTCCCACCAAAATCGCG
Organism: Gemmatimonadota bacterium; assembly: GCA_041500125.1. Lineage (GTDB taxonomy): Bacteria > Gemmatimonadota > Gemmatimonadetes > Gemmatimonadales > GWC2-71-9 > CAVVWJ01. Next base: position 18,556 of record JBGQLP010000041.1, on the reverse strand, counting down.
CCCTACGAATCCGGGATGCCGGTGCTGGGCGATGCCCGGGAGCGTTTCTCGGTCAAGTTCTACCTGGTGGCGATGCTGTTCATCGTGTTTGACATCGAGACGGTCTTCATGATTCCCTGGGCGGTGGCCTTTCGCCAGATGAGCTCCATCGCCGGACTGCTCATCATCGAGATGTTTGTCTTCATCCTCATCCTTGCGGTGGGGTACGTCTATATATGGAAGCGCGGAGCCCTGCAATGGGATTGAGCAATCCCGCCATCGAAAATGGGGCCGACGGGACCACGGTCTCCGCAGTCTCGCCTAACTGGGTCACAACCAAGCTGGATTTTCTCACCAACTGGGCCCGCTCGAATTCGCTCTGGCCCATGCCCTTCGGCACTGCCTGCTGCGCCATTGAGTTCATGGCTACCGCGGCCAGCCGGTTCGACCTGGCCCGGTTCGGGATGGAACGAATGAGCTTCTCTCCCCGCCAGGCCGACGTCCTGATCTGCGCGGGCCGGCTCCCCTTCAAGCTCGCGCCGGTCATTCGCCGGATCTGGGATCAGATGCCCCAGCCCAAGTGGTCAATCTCAATGGGAGCCTGCGCCTCCTCCGGCGGGATCTTCGACAACTACGCGATGGTGCAGGGGATCGACACCATCATTCCGGTGGACGTGTACGTGCCGGGCTGTCCCCCTCGGCCTGAGGGGCTGCTCTACGGAATCCTGCTGTTGCAGAAGAAGATCAAAGGAGAGACCTTCACCGACGACAGCCTGCGGGTGGAGAAGCTGGTCGGGCCCTCGGGGCTATTCCTCCCACCGGAGCGGGTCGACGAGCTCAGTGAGCCGTTCGGCAATTCCGTCCAACAGACCCGATCCTCCTGATGCAGAGCTTCCCCCAACATTGTCGGCGATGAGCGAGCCCTCTGCCTCGGTCGCTGCGCTCCGGTCCCAGTTCGGCTCCGCCGTCGAGCGCCATTTTGTTTCCTCCGGCCAGACCGTCGTCTACCTGAACCGGGACCGGTCGCACGACGCGCTCGCCTGGCTCAAGGACACGCCGGGTCAGGAGTACAACTATCTGACCGATGTCACCGCGGTGGAGTACCGCGATCCCGAGCGGCCGCTCGAGGTCGTCTACCAACTGCGCTCGCTGGGCCGTCGAGCGGACCTCAGAGTGAAGGTCGCCCTCGACAAGCGGGGGCCCCTGGAGGTTCGCTCGGTGTACGACCTCTGGCGCGGGGCCGACTGGCTGGAACGCGAAGTGTACGACATGTTCGGCGTGACCTTCCTGGGTCACCCGGACCTGCGCCGGATCCTGATGTGGGAGACCTACGCCGAGGGCTATCCGCTGCGCAAGGATTTCCCGCTGCGGGGACACTTCAGCCGGGCGGAGCAGACCCGGCAGGCCCTGGCCGCCAACCCCGAGGCGAACTACTCCCTGGAGGAGCTCTCGATTGCCGATAGCTACGGCGAATTGCCCAAGGAGATGCAGGAGCGGCTGGCCCGGGGCGAGCGGGGATTTCTGAAATGACCACGCTGCGGACGGTGGAGATGGCGCTGGGCACGCCCGGCGTGGATGCCGCCGGCAATCCGATCCGGGTGCCGCTCGGCGTGGCCGAAGGCAACGGGGGGTACCGGGAGGACCTGGGCGCCGAGCACATGCTGGTCAACATCGGGCCCCAGCATCCGGCCACCCACGGCGTGCTGCGTCTGGTGTTGGAGCTCGAGGGCGAAACCGTCCGGCGCTGCATCCCTCACATCGGGTATCTCCACTCCGGGTTCGAGAAGCTGGGAGAGTACCGCCAGTACAACCAGATCATCCCGCTCACCGACCGCACCGACTACCTCTCGCCGATGGCCAACAACGTCGCTTTGGCCCTCGCGGTCGAGAAGCTGATGGGGCTGGAGCTGACCGAGCGATGCAAGGTGCTGCGGGTCATCGCCTGCGAGATGAGCCGGATCATCTCTCACCTGGTCTGGCTGGGCACCACCGGCATCGACTTGGGCGCCTTTACCCCGTTCCTGTGGTCGTTCCAGGAGCGGGAGCGGATCTATAACCTGCAGGAGGCCTGGACCGGTGCCCGCCTCACCACCAGCCTCACCCGGGTTGGCGGGCTCATGGCCGACATCCCCGATGGATGGGACGCGGGTCTTCGGGAATTCACCAACACCTTTCCCAAGACCTTGGAAGAAGTGGACACGATGTTTACCCGCAACGCCATCTGGATCGGACGTACCCAGGGCGTCGGTGCGCTCACCGCGGAGGAGGCGATCAACCTGTCGCTCTCCGGGCCGATGTTGCGGGCGAGTGGAGTGGATTACGACGTGCGCAAGGACCGGCCGTACCTCGACTACGAGAGCTACGATTTCGAGGTGCCGATCGGGGAGCACGGCGACATCTACGATCGGTACCGGGTGCGGCTGGAGGAAATGTGGCAGTCCAACCGGATACTGGAGCAGGCCCTCGATCGCCTGGCTCGGCTCAAAGGAGCTCCCATCAACGTGTCCGACCCGCGCGTGGTGCTCCCACCCAAATCGCGCGCCATGAGTGACATGGAGGCGATGATCTTCCACTTCAAGCAGGTGATGGAGGGGGTGAAGCCGCCGGCGGGTGAGGTCTACCTTGGGGTGGAGAATCCCAAGGGGGAGCTGGGCTACTACATGGTATCCGACGGCACCAGCAAACCGGTTCGGTGGCGCATCCGGCCACCTTCCTTCATCAACCTGGCCAGCCTTCCAACCATGTGCGAGGGAGCGCTGCTATCGGACGTGATCGCGATCAACGCGAGCGTCGACATCGTCATGGGAGAGGTGGATCGATGAGCGTGTCGGAGCACGGGTCTGCTTCTGGCGGGCATGTCACCGAGACCGAGCCGTACCAGCCGGTCTTTACCGGCGCGCGGTTGACCCGGTTGGAGCAACTGTTCGCGCTATACCCGACCCAGCAGGCCTGCCTGCTGCCAGCGCTCTGGATGGTACAGGAGGCTCGCGGCTGGATCTCGGAAACCGCCATCGGAGAAGTCGCCGACGTGCTGGACCTGACGCCGGCCTACGTGAAGGGCGTGGTGACCTTCTACACCATGTACCACACCCACCCGGTGGGCCGGCACTTCATCCAGGTCTGCACCACCTCTCCCTGCAACCTTTGTGGAGCCGAAAACGTGATGAAGGCGCTGCTGGAGAAGACCGGTTGTGGCGAGCTTGGCGCCACCAGCCCCGATGGGCGCTTCACCGTCACCGAAGTGGAGTGTCTCGGCGCCTGTGGGTTCGCGACGCCGATCATGATCGGTGATGACTTCATCGAGAGCGTGACGCCCGAGAAGGTCGCGGGCATCCTCCAGAGGTATGAGTAATGGGCTACCCACATCCCAGTCATCCCAAGGAAAACCCGGTCCTCTCGAAGCACTTCGGCGACGCGGAGGCGCGGTCCTTCGACGGCTGGGTCAAGCGAGGTGGGTACGAGGCCCTCAAGAAGGTTCTGAAGATGAGTCCGGAGGCAGTGATCGAGGAAATCAAGACCTCGGGCCTGCGTGGGCGGGGTGGGGCGGGCTTTCCCACCGGGCTCAAGTGGTCGCTCATGCCCAAGGCTGACGGCCGGCCGCACTACCTGGTCTGCAACGCCGACGAGTCGGAGCCGGGCACCTTCAAGGACCGGGAGATCATGCGGTGGACCCCGCATCAGCTGATCGAGGGCTGCGCCATTGCCGCGTATGCCATCGGCGCGGAGCGGTGCTACATCTACATCCGGGGTGAGTTCACCGATCCGCTGCAGATCATGCAGACGGCCATCGAAGAGGCGACGGCCAAGGGTGCGCTGGGGTCGAACCTGTTCGGCAGCGGCAAGCGAATCGAGATGATCATCCATCGCGGCGCGGGCGCATACATCTGCGGCGAAGAGACCGCGATGCTCAATTCGATCGAGGGGAAGCGGGGGAACCCTCGCATCAAACCGCCCTATCCGGCGCAGGCCGGAGTCTTCGGGATGCCGACGACGATTAACAACGTCGAGACCCTCGCCGCGGTGCCCCACATCATCATGCGGGGCGGCGAGTGGTACAAGGGACTCTCACTCAGCAACCCCAAGAGCACCGGAACCAAGCTGATCTCGGTCTGCGGCCACATCCAGCGGCCGGGGAACTACGAAGTCACGATGGGCACGCCGATGAAGGAGCTTCTCTACGACATGTGCGGCGGGATGCGGCCGGGCCGGACCCTTAAAGCCGTCATTCCCGGCGGCTCCTCGGTGCCCATCATGAACGCCGCGGAAGTCGAGGACTGCCTGCTGGATTACGAGGGCGTCGTGGCCAAGGGCTCGATGCTCGGCTCGGCCGGGATGATCGTGATGGACGACACCACCGACATGGTCTATCAGATCTGGCGCCTGGCCCGCTTCTACGCCCACGAATCCTGCGCCCAATGCACCCAGTGCCGGGAGGGGACGGCGTGGTCGGTCCGAATCCTGGAACGGATTCTGGCCGGGAAGGGAAAACAGGAGCATTTCCAGCTCCTGCTCGACCTCTCGGACAACATGACGGGCAAGACCATCTGCGTGCTGAGCGACTCGTGCGCCGCGCCGATTGTGAGTGGCATTCAGAAATTCCGCCAGGAGTTCGAGGCGTACATCCAGGGCGCCCGTGAGCCGGCAATGGCCGCTGTCTAACGCAAAAAGGGCAAAACAAAAGCAAACACGAAAACACGAAAACAACGAAAACACGATTGGTTTGAATTCCGTGCTTCCGTGATTAGAGGGAACTATGCGGTTAGAGGAACCTGATGCCTGAGGAATTCGTCAACGTCACCATAGACGGGATGCCGGTCAGCGTCCCCAAGGGCACCACCATCATCGAAGCCGCCAAGATGGCCGGCGTGCTGGTGCCGCACTACTGCTACCACCCGTCGCTCCCCTCGCCGGCGGTGTGCCGCATGTGCCTGGTTGAGGTGGAGAAGGCCCCCAAACTGATGCCGGCGTGCGTCACCGCAGTGGCCGAGGGGCAGGTGGTGCACGTCGAGAGCGAGAAGGCCAAGAAGGCCCGCGAGGGGGTGCTCGAGCTGCTGCTCATCAATCACCCGCTGGACTGCCCCATCTGCGATCAGGCGGGCGAGTGCGAGCTCCAGGACTACGTGTTCCAGGAGGGCAGGGCGGGGACGCGGTACGCCGAGTACGCCAAGCGCTACAGCCCGGTGGAAGACTTCGGACCTGACGTCCTGTACGTGCCCAATCGATGTATTCTCTGCACCCGGTGTGTCCGCTTCATGGAAGACGTGGCCGAAGCGCCGGTACTCAACGTCTCCGAGCGAGGCGACCGGGCGTACATCGGCATTTCGCCGGAGCATCCGCTCGATCACGCCTGGTCCGGCAACGTGGTAGACCTCTGTCCGGTAGGATCGCTGATCTCGAAGGATTTCCTCCACAAGGCGCGGGCCTGGGACCTGGACAAGACCGCCAGCGTGTGCCCCGGCTGCACCCAGGGTTGCAACATCACCATCGATACCCGGGACGACATCGTCGTGCGTCTCCGCCCCCGGCCCAACCTCGAGGTGAATCGTCATTTCATCTGCGACTACGGCCGGATGAACTACCGCTGGCTCAACCGGGGGGATCGGATGGAGGCGCCCCTGGTGCGAGAGGGCGGGCGCCACGTCGCCACCGACTGGGATACTGCGCTCGACCGGTTGGGCCATTTGGTGCGCGGTACCTCCGGGTCGGCCTTGATCCTGGCATCGGGACGGGCCTCGACCGAGTCGCTGGGACTGGTCCGGCTGATGTTGGAGCGGCTGAAGGTGACTGCCGCAGTGCAGGTTCCGATCGGAGAGGAGGCCCCACTGGCCGGGGTTCCCAACCTCGCATTGCGGGCGGAGCGCACGCCCAACCTGACGGGGGCCGAGCTGCTCGGCTACGGTTCCGATTGGCCGATGGCCATGCGGGAGCTACCGAACGCCGGACTGGTGATCGTGCTCGACGCCGACCTGGCGGAGTCCGATCAGACCATGATCGCGGCGGCGCCGGGCAGTCTGGTGGTCATGGGCACAGTCTTCCCCGAGGGACTGCGAAACGCGGAGCTGGTTCTTCCAATCACCAACATGGCTGAGGAGAACGGCACCTACGTCAATCGCGATCGGCGGATTCAGCGCTACAACCAGGCCAAGTCCCAGCCGGCCATGTCTCGTCCGGCCTGGTGGGTGGCGGGCGAGGTGATTGCAGGACCGGGACCGAGCCCTTCCGCGCCGGCCACGGCGGCCGAGGCCTTCGACCTGCTGGGCCAGCGCTGGCCGGTGTTCGCCGGGCTCAGCCATGTCGATGTGGGATATACCGGACGAGTGCTCGATGGCTCCAGGGAACCGGTGGCGGAAAGCCAGCGAGCCGATCTGGGGGTGATGTGACCCCCGAGATGAAGGGCTTCGTTCTTCTCAGCGTCATCAAGATGCTGGTCGTGTTCACCATCACCCTGGTGGGCGTGGCACTCTTGACCCTGATGGAGCGGAAGGTCAGCGCCTGGATGCAGAACCGCCGGGGACCCAACCGGGTCGGGCCGGCCGGCCTGCTGCAGCCGGCCGCGGACGGGCTCAAGAACATCCTCAAAGAAGAGACCTTTCCGGCGCTCGCCAATCGCTGGCTCTTCCTTCTGGCGCCGGCGATGTCGTTCATCCCTGCGCTGCTGCTCTTTGCGGTGATCCCGTTCGGCGCGCCTCTTCCCGTCGAGTTCGATTTCACCCTCGGCCCGCTGGGCCGCTTCGTGCACCACGGACTCATGCCGATGGTGGTGGCCGATCTGCCGATTGGATTCCTCTTTGTCCTGGCGATCAGCTCGATGGGAGTGTACGGGATTGCGCTGGCGGGCTGGTCGTCCAACAGCAAGTACGCGCTGCTGGGCGGCCTGCGGGCCAGCGCGCAGATGGTCTCCTACGAGGTCCCGATGGGGCTGAGCCTCATCCCGGTGCTGCTCCTGTCGGGCAATGTGAGTCTCTCTGCCATCGTGAAGGCGCAGCAACTGGGACTCTGGTATGTGCTGCCCCTCTTTCTCTCCTTCTTCATCTTCCTCATCTCCGGCTTTGCCGAGACCAACCGGCTGCCCTTTGACCTGCCGGAGGCCGAGTCGGAGCTGATCGCGGGATACCACACGGAATACAGCGCGATGAAGTTCTCCTTTTTCTTCATCGCCGAATACTCCAACGTGGTCACGGTCTGCGCCATGGTAACGACGCTTTTCTTCGGCGGGTGGGACATCCCCTTCACTCGATGGGATGAATCCGGCGGCGTGTTGCCGAGCATTGCCACAGCCGGCTTCTTTTTCCTCAAGGTCATGTTCTGGGTGTTCTTTGTGATGTGGATTCGGTGGACCCTGCCACGGTTCCGCTACGACCAGCTCATGGCGCTGGGGTGGAAGGTCCTGTTGCCGCTCGCCCTGGCCTACATCATGGTGATCTGCGTGGCGATTTACGTCCTCGAGCGCTTTGCCGGGCTCACCGATCCGATCTATCAACCGCTGGCGCTGTTCGGCCTGAACCTGGTGATTGCCGCGCTGGTCTTCGGATTGCTGGATAGCGGCGTCTTCGTGCGTGGCTCCGGGCGGCAGCGGCAGGCTCTCAACGCGCGCGCCCGTCGCGAGGTGGTAACGACCTGATGGCCATCGGCGTGAAGGTTCTCAAACGGCCGGAGCGGCAGGTGAGCTACGTCCGTGCCGCGCTGAAGGGCATGACCCTCACCTTCAAGCACATGTTCGAGAAGAAGGTGACCATGCAATATCCGGAGGAGAAGAGCACCGACAGCGAGCATGGCGGCGGCCGCTGGAGCATCTCTCCCCGGTGGCGGGGCACCCACCGCATGCTCACCGACGAGCAGGGCCGCTCCAAGTGCGTGGCCTGCGGCCTTTGCCCCCAAGTCTGTCCGGCCAACTGCATCAAGCTGGTTCCGGGAGAGGACGAGCAGGGTAATCGCTACCCCCTGATCTACGAGATCGATGAATTCCGCTGTGTCTTCTGCGGCTACTGTCAGGAGGTCTGTCCCGAGGAAGCCATCCACGTCGGGGTGCACTACGAGAACTCGGAATACAGCCGGAGCCGGTTTGTCTACGATCTGGAGCGCCTGTCGTCGCAGACCCACGCCGTCTCGACGCTCTGGGACCCTACCGACCCCAAGGGTGAGTAGATGACCGAGGTGGTCTTTTACATCCTCGCGGTGGCGGCGGTACTCTCCGCCACGTTGTGCATCCTGCAGAAGAACCCGGTCTCCGCCGCGCTCTGGCTGGTTTCCACCATGTTCTCCCTCGCCGCCATCTACGTCCTGCTGAACGCCCAGTTCATCGCAGCCATCCAGGTGCTGGTCTATGCCGGCGCGGTCATGGTGCTGTTTCTGTTCGTCATCATGCTACTCAATCTGGGCCACGCCGAATCCGACATCCGGGGGCCGTCCACGGTAGCGGCGACACTGGTGATCGTCGGGCTGCTGGCCATCGAGCTGGTTGGGCTGCTCCAGTACACCCCTCGGCAACTGGCTTCCGAGCTCTCCCAGTGGCCCACCTTCACCGACCCGAAGACAGTGTTCGTGGCGGGCGAGCTGACCCAACAGGAGAGCGTGGCGCGAGGTGTGGTCGGGGCGGTGGCGGCTCCGCTGTTTCAGGTCTATCTCATCCCCTTCGAGATCACCTCGATCCTGCTGCTGGTGGCCATCATCGGCGCGGTCGTCCTCGCCAAGCGGAAGGTCTGATGCTGCTCGGCCCGGCTCTCGGACTCTCGGCCATTCTCTTCAGCCTGGGCGTGGCCGGGGTGCTGCTCCGACGCAATGCCATCGTCCTGTTCATGTGCATCGAGCTGATGCTCAACGCGGTCAACCTCAGCTTTGTCGCCCTCGCCCAGCTGCACGGAGCCAGCGGCTACGTCATGGTTTTCTTCGTGATGACCGTGGCCGCGGCCGAGGCTGCGGTCGGGCTGGCCATCATCATCGGGATTTTCCGGCATAAGCAGTCGGTGGATCTCGGGAACATCAACCTGCTGCGGGGGTAATGCCTCTCTCTCATTGGGTCTGGCTCACGGTTGCGTTCCCGCTCCTGGGGTTCCTGGTGAACGGCGCGCTTGCCTTGCGGCGTCCCGGGGCCAAGAACGCCGTCTCCGCTGTGGGCGTTGGGGTATTGCTGGCAGCCTTCGTGGTCTCGGTGGGCATCTTCCTCGAGCTGTGGCGTCACCCTCCCCATGCGCCGATCATCGTCAGTCTGTGGCGGTGGCTGCCCGTAGGCGCGCTTCAGATCGACATGGCGTTCCAGGTGGACCAGCTCTCCACGGTGATGCTGTTGGTGGTCACCGGCGTCGGGAGTCTGATTCACCTCTTCAGCATCGGCTATATGAAGGAAGACCCGGGATATGCCCGCTACTTCGCCTATCTCAACCTCTTCGTGGTCTTCATGCTGGTGCTGGTCCTCGGCTCCAGCTTTCCGGTCATGTTCATCGGCTGGGAAGGGGTGGGTCTCTGCTCCTACCTGCTGATCGGCTTCTGGTTCAACGACAAGGTCAATGCCGATGCCGGCAAGAAGGCCTTCATCGTCAACCGGATCGGCGACTTCGGCTTCCTGGTCGCCATGTTTCTGATCTGGAATACGCTGGGGACGCTGACCTTCACCGGGATGGTGGAGAAGGCGCCGACGGTGTTCTCGTCCGGCAGCGGGGTGATCACCGCGATCACCCTGTTTCTCTTCCTTGGTTGCACCGGTAAGTCGGCCCAGATCCCGCTCTACACCTGGCTACCCGACGCCATGGCCGGTCCCACGCCGGTGTCGGCGCTGATCCACGCGGCGACGATGGTGACCGCCGGTGTCTACCTGGTGGCGCGGACCAATGTGCTCTTTGCCCTGGCGCCACTGTCAAGCACCATCGTGGCCGGCATCGGAGCCCTTACGGCGCTATTTGCCGCCACCATCGGTCTGCGTCAGTACGACATCAAGCGGGTCCTGGCCTACTCCACCGTTTCGCAGCTCGGGTACATGTTCCTTGCCGTCGGAACCGGGGCCTACACCGCCGGCATGTTCCACCTGGCCACCCACGCCTTCTTCAAGGCGCTGCTGTTTCTGGGTGCCGGCAGCGTGATCTACTCCATGCATCACGCGTATCATGCCACCCACTCGCATGCCGATGCCCAGGATATGCGCAACATGGGCGGGCTCAAGCAGTATATGCCGCTCACTTTCTGGGTCATGCTCATCGCCACGCTGGCGATCGCGGGGATTCCACCGTTCTCGGGATTCTTCTCCAAAGACGAGATCCTGGCCGCCGCGTACGGGCGAGGCGAGTCCATCCCGATTTATTACGTGTTCTACGGTATGGGCCTGCTCGCCGCCTTGTTGACGGCGTTCTACATGGCCAGGCTCATCGTCATGACCTTCCTCGGCCAAAACCGCACCGGGGAGCAGGAGCGATCTCACCTGCATGACGCACCCTGGGTGATGACCGGCCCGCTCGTCGTCCTGGCTGCTCTGAGCGCCATTGGCGGGGTGCTCAATCTTCCGAGTTTCCTCGGCGGCGGCGCCTTGGAGCGGTGGCTGGAGCCGGTAACCGCTCCGGCGGCCGCCTCGTTCCCGCTGGAGATGCCGCACGGCCAGACGGAAATCTTCCTGATAACCGCGGCGGTGCTCATCGGAGTGGCCGGTCTCCTAGCCGGTTGGCGCGCCACGTTGAGACGGCCGACACTGCCGGCCGCGGAGGCGCCGGCGGACACCGGGCTCGCTCGGCTCCTCTATCGCAAGTATTACGTGGACGAGATCTATGACGCGGTCATCGTCCGGCCGCTGGTCTGGCTCTCGCGCGCGGTACTCTGGAAGACGGTCGATCAGGGGGTAGTGGACGGCGCCGCGGTGAACGGGACCGCCAAACTCTCCCGTGGGTTGGGCTGGCTCGGCAGCCGGCTGCAGACCGGGCAGGTGGGAGTCTACGTCGTACTTTTCCTCATCGGCGCGCTGTGGGTCTTGCACGCCGTGGTCAGGTGAGCGTCCGATGAGAGAGCTTCTGGCCTCGATCTACTTCGACCGGTGGATTCTCCACGCACTGATCCTGCTGCCATTGGCTGGGACCGTACCCGTGCTGCTGGGCGACGAGCGGAGTGCCAAGCGGATGGCACTCGTCATCACCACACTCGAGCTCATCTTGTCGCTCGGGCTCTGGTGGGCGTTCGACCCCAGCCAGGGCGGCATGCAGCTAGTGTCCAGCGCTCCATGGATCCCGCGCTGGGGCGTGAACTACCGGGTCGGCATAGATGGCATCTCCCTCTTCATGGTCCTGCTCACGACCGTGATGATGCCCCTCAGCGTGCTGGCCAGCTGGACCTCGATCACCCGGCGGGAGCGGGCGTTCTACGCTCTGATGCTCACCTTGCTGACCGGGCTGGTCGGGGTGTTCATCGCCCTCGACCTGTTTGTGTTCTACGTCTTCTTCGAGGTGATGCTGATCCCGATGTACTTCATCATCGGGATCTGGGGTGGAACCAACCGGCTCTACGCCGCCATCAAATTCTTCATCTATACCATGGCCGGCTCGCTGCTGATGCTGGTGGCGATCGTGGTGATGGTCTGGAAGATCGGCTCGGCCACCGGAACCCTGTCATTCGCCTACGAGCATCTGCTGGCCAACACGGGGGCGTTGGGTCCGGCCGCTCCGTGGCTGTTCGCGGCCTTCGCACTCGCCTTTGCCATCAAGGTCCCGATCTTTCCGCTGCATACCTGGCTCCCGGATGCGCACGTCGAGGCGCCCACTGCAGGGAGCGTGCTCCTTGCCTCCGTCATGCTCAAGATCGGCACCTACGGATTTCTCCGCTTCGCCGTACCCTTCTTTCCCCAGGTCGCTCTCTCTCCCGCGGTTACCCATCTCATGGTCGCGCTCGCCGTGATCGGGATCATCTACGGGGCGCTCGTGGCCATGGTTCAGCCGGACATCAAGAAGCTGGTGGCGTACTCGTCGGTCAGTCACCTGGGATTTGTGATGCTGGGGATCTGGGGCGTCTCCGTCATCAGCGTCCAGGGAGCCCTGATGGTGATGATCAGCCACGGGATTTCCACCGGGGCGCTCTTCCTGCTGATCGGCATGATCTACGAGCGGCGGCACACCCGGCTGATCGAGGCCTACGGCGGGATCGCCCGCGTGGTACCGATCTTCAGCCTGATCTTGACCGTGGTGGCGCTCTCGTCCATTGGGCTGCCCGGACTGAACGGCTTCGTGGGGGAGTTTCTGGTGCTGCTGGGCAGCTTTGGCACCTACCCCTGGGCCACCGGAATCGCTACCACCGGGGTGATCTTCGCCGCCGCGTATCTGCTCTGGGCACTCCAGCGGATGATCTTCAACCGGCTGGACAATCCGGAGAACGAGCGTTTGACCGATCTGACCGGAAGAGAGCTTGCGGTCCTGCTACCCCTCATCGTCGGCATCGTGTGGCTGGGACTGTTCCCCGGGCCGGTCCTGCGCCGAATGGAGCCGTCCACCCAGCGGTTTGTCGAAGCGGTCCAGCCGTTTGCCGAGCCCACGACCGCCCGGCTGGGAGCTAGCGCTCAGGTGGGGGAGGGTGAACGATGATCGAGCTCGACCTGAGCACTCCGCAAGGGATCACGCTCGGGCTGATCCCCGAGGTCCTACTCACGGGTTGGGCGCTCATCGTTCTGCTTGTCGCCAGCTGGCGGCATGGCAGCGCCGAGGACAGCCGGCTGGCGGGCTGGCTGAGCTTTGCCGGTGTAGCGGTGAGCGGGGCCGGGCTCGCGTGGCTCTGGGTCAATAATGTCACCCCTGTCGGCCTGGCGCAGATGATGGCGCTGGACACCTTTCGCTACGCGGCCGCGGCCATCGTGCTGGTATCCGCCGGCGGGACCATCCTGCTCTCGCTCGGGTATCTGGAGCGCGAGCTGCTTCTGGCGCCCGAGTACTATCCGCTGATTCTGCTGGCAACGGCTGGCATGATGTTTCTGGCGGGAGCCGAAGACTTGATCGTGCTGTTCCTCGGGCTCGAAGTCATGTCGGTCGCGGTGTACGTGCTGGTCGGCTACAATCGGGGGAGTGCCGCCTCTGCCGAGGCGGCACTCAAGTACTTCCTCATCGGAGCGTTCGCCTCCGGATTCCTCTTGTACGGCATCGCGTTGGTCTACGGGGCCACGGGCACGACCAACCTGTCGCTCATCGGAGCGTCGCTGGCCGGCGGCCAGCTCGCTCTCATGCCGGCGCTCGGCTTGGGTCTGCTCCTGATCGGGTTCGGTTTCAAGGTTGCCGCGGTGCCGTTCCACATGTGGGCGCCTGACGTGTACGACGGAGCTCCGACGCCGGTTACGGCCTTCATGGCAACGGGGGTGAAGGCCGCCGCGTTCGCGGCGCTGGTCCGGGTGCTGCTGGAAGGTTTCCCCGCCGCCCATGCGCTCTGGCAGCCCGTCATTGCCGGGTTGGCGATAGCCTCGATGGTGATCGGGAACCTGGTGGGGCTGGCCCAGCGCTCGCTCAAGCGTATGCTGGCGTACAGCTCGATCGCGCATGCCGGATATCTGCTGGTGGCAGTCTGGCCGGGAACTCGGCTCGGAGCCGGTTCGGTACTGCTGTATCTGGCGGCGTACGGACTCACCACCCTGGCCAGCTTCGGTTTCCTTGCCGCGCTGGGCCGGGGCGGGGAACAGGACGTAAAGTACGAGGACATCGCCGGGCTTGCAGCCAGCCGTCCCTGGACGGCGCTGGGGCTCAGCATCTGCATGCTGTCGTTGCTGGGTTTCCCCGGAACCTTCGGGTTCATCGGCAAGTGGTACATCATCTCAGCCAACATTGCCGAGGGCCAGATCATTCTTCCGGTAATCCTCGTGGTCACCAGCGTGATCTCCGCGGGCTACTATCTCCCGGTCATCATGGCGATGTATATGAAGCCGGCGCCTAGCGACGAGGCCTACCGGGAGGTTCGCCTCTTTCCCGCGGCCGCCGGTGCCATCGCCATTTCGCTCATCGCCGTAGTCCTGCTCGGTCTGTGGCCCCGCGGCGCGCTCGAGACGGCGATCCGGAGTGCGGTGACGTTGACCCAGACGGCAACGCCGGTTGCACGACAGTGAGGGGGAGGAGACCATGAACGTCCCCAAGTCCATCTTCAGACAATACGATGTCCGCGGCCTGGTGGATCGGGAGCTCACTCCGGAATTGGCTCGCGCTCTGGGTCAAGCGTTTGCCACCGTGGCCTACAATCGGCTGGGTCATGCGCCGGTGATCGCGGTGGGGCGGGATAACCGGCCCTCGGGTCCGGCCTTATCTCAGGGAATTCGTCGCGGCATCACCGACGCGGGAGGCACCGCGATCGACGTGGGCACCCTGCCGACGCCGGCCCTCTACTTTGCCGTCCCGGCGTTGGGCACCGACGGAGGGCTTCAGGTAACCGGCTCCCACAATCCGCCGGAGTTCAACGGGTTCAAGATGGTGCTTGCCGGCGAGGCCTTCCACGGCGAGGACATCCTCGGCCTCTGGGAGATCATCATGGCCGAACGGTGGCGCTCGGGTGCAGGAAAGGAAGGCTCCGACGGCTCGGTGCTCCAGCGCTATCGCGACGCCATCATCAGCCGCCACAAGCTCGAGCGCCCCGTTCGGGTGGTAGTGGACTGCGGCAATGGGGTAGGGAGTCTGATTGCCGTCTCCACCCTCCAGGGCCTGGGGGCCGAGGTAACGCCCCTGTTCTGCGAGTCCGACGGGACCTTCCCCAACCATCATCCGGATCCCACCGTCCCGGAAAACCTGCAAGATCTCCAGGTCGCGGTGCGTCGTGGCGGCGCCGAGCTGGGCATTGCCTTCGACGGCGACGCCGACCGGATCGGAGCGGTCGATGAGACCGGTGAGATCATCTATGGCGATCAGCTTCTGGTGATCTTCGGACGGGACGCGGTTCGACGCTTCGGCCGGGGCACGGCGGTGATCTTCGACGTCAAGTGTTCCGAGGTCCTACCCGCGGCGCTCACGGCTGCGGGCGCCAAGCCGGTGATGTGGAAGACGGGCCACTCGCTCATCAAGGCCAAGATGAAGGAGCTCAAGGCGCCGTTGGCCGGTGAAATGAGCGGGCACATGTTCTTCGGGGGCGACTACCTCGGGTTCGATGATGCCTTGTTTGCCGCGGCCCGGCTGCTCGAGATCGTCAGTCGCCAGCCATTCGGGTTGTCGCCACTTCTGGCCGACCTGCCGAAGACCTTTGCCACGCCGGAGATCCGGGTGGAGTGCCCGGAGGATGAGAAGTTCGACCTGGTAGAGCGAGCTGCGGTCCACTTCGCTTCGAAATACCCGGTCAACACCATCGACGGCGTGCGGATCACCTTCCCCAAGGGGTGGGGCCTGCTCCGCGCCTCGAACACCCAGGCGGTGCTCGTCATGCGATTCGAGGCGACCGACCCGCAGTCGCGTGACGCCTACCAGGCCGAGGTAGATGGCTGGCTGGAAAAGCAGAAGCACGCGAGCGAGGTAGAGAAGACGGTTCTAGGCTAAGATGTCACGACGCGGTCGGAGGCTCACCGCCGCGATCGGGGCGTTGTTTGCCCTCCTCTTTGTGGGGCGCTGGACGGCTACTCTTCTGGCCGACCGCTGGTGGGCTGCTCAACTCTCGCCTGGCGCCGCCACATTTCTCACCGACTGGCATGTACTCCGGCTTACCCTCGACCTGACCGGCTGTCTGGTCGCCACCGCCTGGTTCATCGGACACCTGCTCCTGGTCTATCGCGCCGTCGGCACGGTTCAGGTGCGCCGGAACGTAGCTAACCTCGAGTTCCGCGAAGCGCTGACGCCGCGGGCCCTCCTCACCGTGGTTGTGGTGACCGGGGTACTGCTCGGCCTCCTGGTGGGCACCGGGGCGTCGGGATGGTGGCGCGACGTCACGCAGGCGTGGCAGGGTGTGACGTATGGGGTGAGCGATCCCCTGCTCGGTCGCGACCTCGGGGTCTACGTCGCTCAGCTTCCCATCTGGCGCGCCGCTCACGGCTTTCTGCTCCTGCTGGTTCTGCTCGCGCTCACCGGTGTGACCGCCTTGTACATGCTGGTGGGAGCTATACGATGGATCGAGCGACGCCCCGCGATCAATCATCACGCGCGAGCTCACATTGGATGGTTGCTGGCGGCGCTCGCGTTGGCCCTGGCCTGGGGATACCTGCTGGAACGGTACGAGCTGGTGGCCGCACCGGCCGACCTGCTCGACAGCGCAGCCTGGCGGGCAATCCTGCTGACGTCGCCCGTCCTAGCGGGAATCGCGCTCGCGGCTGGAGCGATCTCGGCGGTCTGGGCTGCACGCCCCCGCCACGCGCTCGTCCTGTCCGCCTGGATCATGTTAGCAATGGCCTCGCTGGTGGGCCATTGGCTCCTTCCCGCGATCGTAGGTGGGTCGGGCGAGCCGGCGGTGACGGTGCCCGCGCTCGAGCGGCTGGGACGAGTCGCCTACCGGCTCGACGGTTTGCGCGACATCCAGTTGGAGCCAGTGGGGCCGCCGGCGCCACCGCCGGTGCCCTCGCTCTGGAACGCAGCCGCTCTGGCGCAGGTCTTCCCCGGTGACTCCACTCATCTCCTCTCGATCAATCCGGCGGTGCTGACGCCAGAAGCCAGACACCGCCCGGTATGGCTGGTGGTTCGAGCCGCCAACCCGGCGCGGGTGCTCGCGTCCGCGGTGGCCGACCATCGAGTCAGTCCCACCGGCGCGCCGCTGTTTTACCGGTTGGCCGATAGTATCCCTCGAGTCGTCGCGACTCCTTTGCTCGACTTCGCGTCTGATCTCCTCGTCCCGGATGCGCGGGACTACCGGCTGGTTCAGGGAGATGGACCGGGAGTGCCGGTCGACAGCTGGCCGCGTCGCCTCCTTCTGGCCTGGGCGTTACAAGCCGGCGAGCTGCTGGGAGACCTCCCTTCCGGTAGTCGAGTCGACTGGCATCTGTCGCCGGAGGATCGGCTCGGAAGGCTGGCACCCTATGCCGACTGGGGTGCGCCTACCGCCCGGATCATCGACGGAGCGCTGGTTTGGCTGGTGGATGGATATCTCACGTCAGGCACCTTCCCGTTGACCCACCGGGTGACTTGGCGAGAGCGCAAGGTCGGGTCGGTCGGCGCCGCGTTCCTCGGGACGGTGAACGCTGAGAGCGGGGATGCGCGAGTGTATCTGCAACCGGGAGCTGATTCACTCGCTGCCACGTGGAGCAGAGTGTCCGACGGCGTCATCGAGCCCGCCTCGGCCATTCCCGAGTCGGTGCTTCGGGCCGCGCCCTATCCCGGAGATCTCTTCCGGGCTCAGGTGCAGCAGCTCGAGCGAGTGCCCTGGAAAGCAGGCACCATGAGCAGCAGTCCGGTCCAGGGAGTGTCCGAGTCTCCGCCTCCGCAGACCAGCTGGGCAGCCGATTCTTCCGGACCGATTGTTGTCAGCACCTTCGAGTCGACCGGTGACCGGCGACTCAGCGCAATCCTCATGGGATCCCGGAGCGAGGGCCGGACTCAACTTACGCTGGTGCGACTCGACTCAGCGGCCACGCTTCCGGTGCGCGCCGTCCTGGAGAATCGCTGGGCCAGATTCCAATCCTACAGCGCCCTCAGCGACTCCATCCGCGAAGACGGAGGAAAGCTGGAAGCAGGGCCGGTTCGTTTCGAGATCGGCCCCGGCGGACCGGTTGCCTACCAGGCGTACTTCGCGCACCGGCCCTCAGGGGGAATGGTGCTGGCTTGGGTCAGCGTGGCGGCACCCAATCGGCTCGGTGCCGGACGCACGCTGAAAGAGGCCTGGAGTAACCTGCTCGGCGCCACGGTTCCGGCTCCGCCCGGCTCGGCCCAGGCAGGCAGACTCGACGAAGCCCGCCGGTTGATGCAGCACGCCGACTCCGCGCTCAAGATCGGCGACTGGTCGGAGTTCGGCCGCGCCTGGGGTAGCCTCCGAAATATTCTTGGGCTGCCTCCCGATTCGGCGAAATTTTGAGCTTGCTCCTCTCCCGGGCGGGGACTAGCTTGGAGGGCTTTTGACCCTGGAAGGCCAGCGTACCGCGGTCCTCGCGCTCGGTGGAAACGCGCTGGCCCGTGCCGGCGAGCCGGCCACGGTCGCGAACCAGTTCCGCCGAGCTCGTGAGAGTGTGGCGCCGATTGTGGAGCTGGCCAAGCAGGGATGGCGCATTGTCATCGTGCACGGCAACGGTCCCCAGGTCGGCGACGAGCTGGTGCGGAACGAGGCGGCTCGCAAGGTTGCGGAGCCCCTGCCGCTCGGAGTCCTGGTGGCGGAGACTGCCGGGTGGATCGGCTACATGCTCCAACAGTCGCTTCAGAACGCGCTCGCGGCCGCACGGGTCAAACGAGACGTCATCACCCTGATCACTCAGACTCTGGTGGACCGCTACGATCCGGCACTCAATCAACCCACTAAACCCATCGGGCACGCTCTCTCGCCCGACGAGGCGGGCCGCCTTCGGGAGGCGGGACGCGCTGTCGGAAAGGACGGGGCAGGAGACTGGCGCCGCATGGCAACCAGCCCGCTTCCATTGGGTGTGGTCGAGCTTCCGCTCATCAAGCGACTGCTCGATCAGGGCACCCTGGTCATCGCGGCGGGTGGGGGCGGACCTCCGGTCTACCAGGATCCCATCCTCGGTCTGGAGGGG
>JBGQLP010000040.1:0-30581 GCA_041500125.1 Gemmatimonadota bacterium | reverse complement strand
TGCCGCCGGCAGTGGGTGCCTAGCTTTTTTGCCATCGATTTTCTGGCGGCCAAAGTTTGCCACGTGCTCGCTGTGCCGCTCATTCGAGCGCCACTTCCGGGCAAACAGACGGACCCACTCCATCCGGTCGGCCGGCTGGGGTGCTTGACCCGCGGCCGATCCACCCGAGAGGTCCGAGATCATGCGCAGCAGGAGGCCCTCACGGATCCCGCTCTCGTTCACCAGGATCTGCTGGGTCCCCAGCCGCTTCACCAGGCGGGAGATGACGGTCGCTCCGGCGACGATGATATCGGCCCGGTCAGGGCTGAGGCCAGGGATCTGCCGCCTCACTTCCAGGGGCGCCTCTCGCAGCTGATCGACCAGGTGCACGACTTCGGCCGGGGTGAGCACATACCCCTGAACCGACCCATGCCGGCCTTCCCGCTGCCACTTGGCCATATGCGCCAGCGCGGTGAAGCTGCCCCCGCTCCCCACCATGATCTCCGCCCGGTGCAAGGGACGTCCGATCGCCCGGATGCTGCGGTCGATTTCCTTCCGCATCAGCTTCCAATGCTTTTCTCGCAACGGATCGGACCGGACCAGCCGCTCGGTGACTCGGACGGCGCCCAGGGGCAGCGAATGCACCTGGTCGATGACGGTGCCGGTGGCCAGAATCACCTCCACACTCCCACCGCCGATGTCCACCACCGCTGTGGAGCGACCCTCGAGATTGAAGTGCCGGCTGGCGCTACTGAACGCCAGCTGAGCCTCTTCCTCACCGGAGATGACATCGATACGGACCTTGTGGCGCCGGTGGACTTCGCGGGAGAAGGCCCGGCCGTTTGCCGCCTCGCGGACCGCGCTGGTTGCGATGGCGCGGGTTTCGCGCACCTCAAACCCGTCGGCGATCGCCTTCATCTTGCCGATGGCGGCCAGAGCGCGTTCCATCGCCTCGTCCGACAAACGCCCGGTGCGGTCCAGGTGTTCCCCCAGCCGCACCATTTCTCGCTCTTCGTCCAGGATGCGATAGGTGCCGTCGTTCTCGACTTCAGCGACGGTAAGCCGGATCGTGTTGGTTCCCACGTCGATGGCGGCGAGGCGCGGCTGCGCCGGGGGGGAGCTGGTAGTGGTCATAGGCATCAACAATCCAGATATGATCCATCAGGTTAACGTCCGACGCCAGCCTCCGGGGTCACGGCCGTGTAACAACCCCGGAAACGGCCAGCGGGCCCGGAACTGAGTTCCGGGCCCGCTGCTGTTTCCACTGGAAGCAAAGTGGCGAAGACTAGACCTGGTGCCGCGCCCCCGGACCGTTGGAGGCGGAGTCCTCCCCTTCCTCCGCGAGAGACGCCACTGCCGCCTTGAGGTCGCACGCGAGATCCCGCTCTCGGCGTAACGCCCCGATGAGCGCTTCGGCCTGCTTCATCTGGAACCCGAGCGCCCCCGCCGACTCCATGGCGTGGTCTACCACGGTCTTCTGCGCAGTCAACGACTCCACGGTGGCCCGGATGCCGAGGGCAAGAGCCTCCGCCCGCGCCAACCGCTGCTCGGCGCGCTCCAGCTGGCGCTTGCGGGATTCGAATCCGGCCAGCGTCTCCTCTGTGGTCTTGAACTGCTCCTGAGTCTCGAGCAGCATCGTGCGGGTCTCCTCGATTTCCCGGCGGGCCGACCCGATGGTCTGCACGTCCTGGATGGTACGCTCCGCCAGGTCGAACACGTGCTTGACCTGCGCCTCGATGGCCTCGACGCCGGCCTGCCGGGCCAAGGTCTGGTCCAGCGCCTTGGCGGCTTCGGTCTGGGCCGACTCCCACTTGCTGAGCAGCTCCTCGAAGTGAGCCAGCTGACGGTCGACGGTCTTGAGCGCAGTCGAGCGGGTCTCGAGCTCTCCCGCCAGACGCTGGAGGCCTCCGGCCTGCTCCTGCGCCTGGCTCAGCGTGCCGGCGACGGTGCGGGTGATATCCTCCATCCGCTGCGCCGCTTCCGCCGCTTCTTTCCGCAGCGCGGAGGCGCGGGTGAGGTGCTCGGTCGCCTTGTCGAGGGCCCCCTGCCGCTGGTCCAGCTCCTGGCCCAGCAGGCGAATCCGCTCCTCCACCTGATCGATCTGCTGGGTGCGGCTCTCCAGTCCGCGCACCGACTCATCCACCATCCCCATCCGGCGTTCGGCCTCTTCCACTGCCGAGGTCACCATGGAGATCGAGTCCGACAGCCGCTGCGCCCCCTCGGCCTGCTTCCCGAGCTGAGCGAACCGAGCCTCCGCGGCCTCCATCCGGCTGCGCAATCCATCGGTCCGCTCCCTGAGCTCGTTGTTCATGGAGCCCACCTCTAGCAGACCACTCTGGACCTGCTGCACCATCTCCCGGCCGGTCTCGATGTGGGTCATGGAGTTCTTGACCTGCTCCACCTCCATCCGGATCCGCTCGACCACCGGCTCCAGCGTGCTCAATTCCTTCACCTGGGTCTGCACCTTCCGGGTCCAGACGTCGGCATTGGCCAGCCAGGCCTGGGTCTCGCCGTGGCTTTCCCGCATCCGGCTCATCTCCTCGTACGCCACCCGCATCTGCTCCAGGCCGTCGGAGAGCAGCTCCCGAGTGCCCTTGAGGGTGGCGAGCTGCTCCACCGCCTGCTCGACACCGGGTCTGATCTCATCCAGTCGGCGCATCCGGGCCGCCAGCTCGGTGGCCATGTTGTCGAGCCGGCCGACGTCCTGCCGGAGCGAGCTCGACCGGGCGGCTTCCTGGGAGATCGCGGTGACATCCTTGGAGAGATCGGCGATTTGCTCGCCCACGTTCCGGACCTGATTCTGCACCGCCGCAGTGCCCTGAGTCGCAGCATCCAGCTCGGCCAGCCGGGCCTCACATTCCTTGACCGCCTTGCGCAGATCGGCGATGCGCTCGCTGACCGCGTGCAGGCTGCGATGCTCCAGCTCGAATCCTTCGCTGCTCTTCTTCATCTGGTCGCGGAGATCGGTGAGAGCCTGGCGGGCGGACTGCTGGGCGTCCTCGATCTTCTGCGACGTCCCCTGCAGCTCTTCGGTCCGGGACAGGACCTTGTCCTGAATGGTCTTGATCTCGGTCAGCTTGGCCTCGATCGGTCCAAACCGGCGGATCTGTTCCTCCTGCCGGCGGAGCCACGCATCCAGCTCCCGGTCCATTCGGGTGAGCTGGGCGATCTGGGTGGCCGCGCGGTCAACCGCCTCGCGCTCCTGCTCCAGCATGGTGGTCTTCTGGGCGACCTGGTCCGCCAATGCCTTGAGCACGGCGAGCTGGTGCTGGACGTCGGGGATTGCGGTAGAGGCCTGATTGATCGGCTCGATGGCGCGCTCGACCGACTGCACCCGGCGCACCACGTCTTCCAGCTTGCCGGTGGCAGCCTGGAAGTCCTGATCGAAGTTTTCCAGCCGAGAAGTGGTGTGCCGGTGGGCGGTCAGCGCGTCGTCGTGCTGGGTCCGCATCCGGCCTACGCCCTCAGCCAGCTCGCTGAGTTGGGTGCGCAGGGTGTCGGCGTCCGCCTTGAGCGAGGCCAGCGGGCCCTGGAGGCTGAGGAACGAGTCCACTTGCTCGCGCAGCAGGAGAGCGGTCTCCACCTTGTCGCTCAAGGTGCCCATCTGGCCCTGGAGCCGTTCGACGTCCTCGCCGGCGTGGGCGATGCGGGCCTCGGTAGCGGTCTGGGTCTTGATGACCCGCTCGACCTGGTCTTCCGCCATGGCGAGCTGGGAGCCCAGCCGGTCCAACCCGGCCACCTGGCGCTCGATGTCCCCACAGCGCTCTCGCAGTCCATCCAGCTCGGCGGTCCGCTCCAGGATTGGGGCGAGCGCGCGGAGGTCGTTCGCGGCGGCTTCGGCCCGGGCGACGAGCGCCTCGAGCGCGGCAGCGACGTTCCTGCCGTTCGAGTCGACGGCGACAACGGAGTCGTCCTCGCGGCGGCGACCTTTCAGAAAGCTTACCATTGGCTTTACTCCGAGGGGATGCGCACGTGATCGGTCGGCACTAGCGCCAGCTGTCTGGCCGTCTCGGTCTCGGGACCACATGCGGGTGAAGATTTTGGCACGAAGGCGGACCGGGCTCTAACTGCAACGGGTGTGCCCCAACAGGCGGCACGGCTTGGAGGCAGGCAGGTGCGACCGGGCTCGTGCGCAAATCGCTACTGGTATGAGAGATTGGCGAGCAACGAAGGGAGCACCAATGAGACCGATGCGGCTGTCGCGGGGTGACTGCTTGGCGAGGTGCGAGGGGACCGGGCAGGTCGCACGCCAGGCAGCGCGTCCCGGGCGGCTCAGAACTTCACCGCCAGGGCAAGACGCGCGATCGAGCTCTGAATCGGGACGCTGAGCCGGCTGCCGCTCTGGTCGGTGCGGCGGTCGATCCGCTGGAACTGATAATCCCCGGTCAGGCGAAAGCGGCCGGAGCCAGGACCGTACCCCGCACTCAATCCCAGCTCGATGCCGAACGGTGCGGAGCCCCCGCCGGTGAAGTCGGTGCCGGCCACATACGCCGTTCGCAGGGCAACGTCGGCTCCGGGCGCGAGTGGATAGGCTGCCCGCACGCCAAGGGTTGCCGCACTGAATGACTGAGCGGCCCGAGAAGGCGCGGCCGAGCGCCGGAAGTACCCGGCTTCGACCCCGACCAGGCTCATGGTCCGGACGCCGACCCGAACGCTGAACTGGTCCACGGTGAACGGATCCAGCGGACCCGCCGCATCGCCCGAAGGATCGAGGCTCAGGTGAGAAGCATCCACCCGCAAAGCCAGGCGGCCACGCTCGGCCTCGAGCATCGCGCTGGGGCCGCTGCCCTGGAAGTGAAGGAAGGCGGCCTGCTCCCGATAGTCGGCCAGCGCGTAGCCCGCGCCGAGCGTCACCTGCTGGGCGACTGCAGTGGAGGCGACGGCAGCCACCAGCCCCACACAGAGGAATGCGCTCCTCATGACTTCCCGCCGTTACGCAGCTGGGGCACGATGGCGAGCTTCACCTGCCGGCGCCGGGCGGCGTTCTCCGCCGCAATCTCGGCGTTCCGTTTTGCGAGCTGCTCTCGCACGAGGCTGTTGTAAAGGATGTTTGCCCGGGCGGGCACCGGAGCCGGCTTCTTCATGGTCGCCAGCAGGCCCACCAGCGCCGCACCGGTCCCGATGCTGAGGATCTCCCGCCGCCCTCCACCGCCCAGCTTCGAGCTCTCCAGCGCCAGGCTGCTGCCCAACGCCACCGAGGTTGCCATCAGCGCCAGGCCGACCGGCTTCCAGCTCCGGGGCGGCACCACGGTCTCCGGCAGCAGGTCATAGCCCGGCAGGCTCGTGAGATGGGGCAAGGTGTCCACTGCCCCCGCATCGATTCTGAGCGGCAGTGATGCCGCGTAGCTGTCCCGGCCGGCGGTGGCCTCCACGATCACTCGATAGAGACCTCGGGCCGGCGGCTGGCCGCCGGCCAGCAGGCCGTTCCACTGGAGCCGCACGGCACCCTCGCCCAGGGCGGAGTCCACCGTGATCTCACCGCCAGGACCCACGAGACGGGTGCGCAGCCGCGCGGTACGGGTGACGGTGAACCGGATAGGCAGGCTTCCCACTCCCGCGACGAACTCGGAGGTATCGATCCGCAGGTCGCGGAGGACCAGCACCTGAGCCAGGGCCAACGCGAAGGCGCTGGTAATCTTGGGCGATACTCGCGCGGCATCGAGCGCGCGGTCCGGATTGAGTAGCAATGCCTGCTTGAAGGCCTCGGTGGCCTGGCGAGTGCTGTCCAGCGAGGCATAGGAGAAGCCCAGCAGCTCGTAGGCCCGGGCCTGATCGTCAGAACCCAGCCGCTCGCGCGAAGCCTGGCGAACCAGGATGATGGCCTGAGCAAATGAAAGGTTGTTGTAGGCCTGGCTGGCTCGCCGCAGCGTCGGATTGTCCTGCGCAGTGAGCGGCGACGGTAAGCCGCCGAGCGAAAGGGACAGAACGGCCACCGCCATGAAGAGTCTCCGGATCATGGCAAGCCTGCCGGCTCGAGGCTGTATCGCCGGCGGATCGGATTGGGTCCGGTCACCACGATGATCTCGCTCTTGGTGCGATAGCCTTCCTGCTCGATCCGCAGGCGGTAGGTCCCTGGAGCGAGCGGGTAGTCGGCAACCGGAGTCGGCCCTATCTCCTCGTTCCCGAGGTAGAGCGTTCCCCACGGCTCCGAAGCCACCGTCAGCAGAGCGAACTCCTTCTTAGCGACCCTCGGCTTGGACCCGGCGGCCTGGCGCGACTCCTCGGTGCCTGCTTGGGCTGGAGGCGTCATGCCCGGGGACTCCGTCTCGGTCCGTTGGGTCCTCGGGGTGTGAGACGTCTCTGCCGGGACCGGCGGTTGGAGTGCGATCACCGGCTTGGGTGATTCCGTCGGCACCCGGAAACCGGCCCAGGCTGCCCCGCCGATCGCGACACAGAGGCCGGCAGCGATGAAGCCCCTCCGCACGAGCTTCCCGGACCGCGCCGGCTTGCCAGTGGAAGGCGCGGCGCTCTTGGCCAACGGCTTGACCGGGGCGCTGACCACGGTGCGGGGGCCGGTGCGGTCGCCACTCACCGCGGCAGCAAACTCCTCCATGCTGGCGAAGCGCTTCTCCGGTTCCTTGTTCATCGCGCGGTCGAGCGCGGCGCACAGATCGGCCGGCGCGTCGGGCCGGGTGTCGAAGATGCGCGGCGGGGGCTCGAACACGTGCTTATAGAGGATGCTGTGCGACGAACCGTCGAACGGCTGCTTGCCGGTCAGGATCTGATGGCCGACGATGGCCAGGGCATACTGGTCGGCTCGCCCATCCACCTCGTGCCCCTTGGCCTGTTCCGGCGCCATGTAGTGCGGGGTCCCGATGATCGTACCGGTGCCGGTGAGAGCCGAAGCTCCCTCCAGCGCCTTGGAGATGCCGAAGTCGGTGAGCACCACCCGCCCGTCGGTCTCCAGCATGATGTTGGCGGGCTTCACGTCGCGGTGGACAATGCCCCGCTTGTGGGCGTGACCCAGCGCCAGGCCGGCTTCCTTGAGGACCCGCCGCGCCTGATCGACAGGAAGCGGTCCTTGCTCCAGCAGCTGGTCGAGCGAATGTCCGGTGACGTACTTCATCACGAAGTAGTCGAGGCCTCCCTCGCTCTCGACCCGGTATATCGGAATGATGTTCGGGTGATCGAGCTTGGCCGCCGTCTTGGCTTCCTGCTGAAAACGCGGGATCAGCTTGGCATCGTGGGACATGTCAGGCGGCAGAACCTTGATGGCAACCTGCCGCTCCAGCGTCAGGTCCTGCGCCAGAAACACGACCGCCATGCCGCCGCGGCCGAGCAACTTGATGATCTGGTAGCGTCCCGCCAGGGTACGCTCCAGCCGCTCCCTCAGCTCATCGGTCGGATCGGGAGGACAGACGTGGGCGATCTCGCCCGAGGGAGTGCCGCAATTGGAGCAGAAGCGGCCGTCCACCGGTAGTGGCGTGTGGCAGCGGTTGCACTCGTTCACCGGGTCGCTCCAGTCGGCCTGCGGGCCCGGGACATGGATGGGCCGGCAGAAGAAGTGCTAAAGCCAATTGGTGGAGTGCAACTGGCACCCAGAGCCGCGCACAGTGAATAGCGGGTCGGGCTTCCGGCAAAGTCGGTAACCACCATGTAGTAATCGCCGGGATTGAGTATGAGGGTGAGCGACTCGTTGGAGCCGGCACCCTTCGAGGAGCCCAGCGTATCCAGCGGGGAGCCGGCGACAGGGATGCCGAGGACGTAGAGATCCACATCCCCGTTCCTGCTGCTGGGATCTAGAACCGCAGGTGGAGCGGTCCGGAAGGTGACCACCTTTGCGCCCGGTCCCGGTACCCGAAACCGAATCCAATCGATGTCATGCGGGTTGTCGATGGTCAGGGAATCGGAAAAGGCTTGCACCCCAAGATCGACTCGAGTGGCCGGATGCGCGAAGTTGCTGTCGGCGAACTCGCAGTTGTCGTTCTCCTCGTACCGGTCGGGTCCGATCGAGGGATCGGTGGTGAGATATCCGTTCACCACAGCCATCCCGTAGCGTCCCGACACAACGAACAGCGACGCCAGGTCCATGGGGCCGGCCGGCACGTTCTTCAGCGCGATGATGAGCGAATCGGCCGGCCGCTCATCGACCTTCCACGAGTGGTTCTTACAGGCATAAAGCCCAGACCCGATGGTCCACCCGGGCGTCGCCACCGAATCCTTGCTGCCAATGGCCGACGCCAGGAAGGTGAGGTGCGCGCTCTTGAGGGTGGGCGCCATGAAGATGAAGGTGAGATTGCTTCCCGGTGTCACCCCCGTAAACCGGTACCAGTCCACACCCAAGGAATCCGCCCTGAGCCGGTTCTCGAAGGCCAGGGCCGGGTTGTAGAACGCCACGGCGGGCAGCGTGGGGAACGGGCCCACGCTCAGGTCGATGATGCTCGGCGTGGTGTCGTTCGGCTCGTAGAGGTCCCGCGGGAGGACCGTGGTCGAGTCGGATGCGACGACGATCTGAGTAGGGCTCAGCACCACCGCGTGCCCGCTCGTCGCCGGCGGTGGAACCCAGAAGCTCATCTGGCTCACGCCCCCGGTACCGACCGCGGTGGAAAAGGTGTCTGGCACCAGCGTCGCCCCTTGCATGGCCGCAAGGAACAAGGTGCTCACGCCCACTCCATACATGGTGACCTTCTCGCCGTAGCGCACCACGGACGGACGCATGCTGTCGATCTCGAGCGGGTTGGCCACCCGCAGCGGAAACGCAGCCGGGGTAGCACCCTGAAAACCGGTGGCCACCGCGCGGATCTGCACGATGCCCGAGTTCACCCCGGTGGCGATGGTGGAGTTGTTGTCTTTGGCGGTGAGAGTTGCCAACGTCGGGTTGTCGCTGGACCAGACCAGTTCGGCGTTGCGAACCTCCACCGAGTCACTGGGAGAAGTCCGGGTCCACAGCTTGGCGGTGAGCTCTAGCTGGTCGCCCCGGAGGACCACCGGGCTGGCCGAGGCAATGGTCACAAAGGATTGATCGACTGCTGCGGTAGTATCGGAACAGGCCAGGAGCCCGGCCCCGATCGCCAGGACCAGAACCCTTGGAGTGGCGCAATACATCGGTCTCCAGGCTACAGGAAGCACGCGTTCGGGGCGCCCCTCATCGCGACATAGCTCTGGTAAATCCCGGCATCTTGTGGCGGACTCCGCGAGCGGAGTGACCCACGCAGCCCCGGGATTTACCCAAGGTCTTGAGGTGAAACGGAGTTAGAACGTTTGGGAAGAGTGGGCGAGCAAGGGCTGTGCCCGAGATGCAGAAGACTTCAGCGGCCTACCTGTCGCCGCAGATCGTAACGACGCTGAATCGGGCGGCTGCCCTTGACTGCGATCGTCTCAGTCACCGTCCGGTAGCCCTTTCGGTCGATCCGCAGCCGATGAGTGCCGGGAGTCAACCGGTGGTTGGTAATCGGCGTCATCCCGACCCGGGTCCCGTCCAGGTACAGCACTCCCCGAGGGTTGGAGCGCACGCTGAGAGACGCGTACTCTTGGACCCGCGCTTTGGGCTGCCCGTGCTTCTTCACCGACGGCGGACGCACCGGTGCCACTGGTGTAACGGTGCGGAGTGGTGCTGGCCGCGAGACGGCAGGAGATCTAGAGACCGGTGGTGCGACCCCGGTATGCAGTCTGGGTAGTCCTATCAAGGCAGCCACGACCACGGCAGCTACCGTTCCCATGGCGACGTAGAGCCCTGAGCCCTGGTCGTCATCGGGTTTGGCTGGCTCACCCGACTTGACCGGGACGCTCACGACCGTGGTGGGTCCCGATCGCTGTGCCGGGATGCGCTCACCACTCACTGAAGCGGCGAACTCCTCCATCGTCGGAAAACGCGCCTTCGGATCCTTGGCCAGCGCCCGATCCAACGCGACCCGCAGATCGGGAGGCGTATCGCGCCGTCCGGCGAGCACTGATGGCGGGGGCTCGTGGACCTGCTGGTAAAGAATGCTGTGGGGATCTCCCTCATACGGCAGCTTCCCGGTGAGCGCCCGGTAACCGACGATCGCCAGGGCATACTGGTCCGTTCGGCCATCTACCTCCCGGCCTTTGGCCTGCTCGGGCGCCATGTAGTGGGGTGTGCCGATGATGGTACCGGTCCCGGTGAGGTGGGTCGCGCCCTCCACTGCCTTGGAGATGCCGAAGTCGGTAAGGACCACCCGGCCGTCGTCGTCCAGCATGATGTTGGCTGGTTTCACGTCTCGATGGACGATGTGCCGGCGATGGGCATGACCAAGTGCCAGCGCCGCCTCGCGCAGGATGTGACGGGCCAGTTGGATCGAAACTGGACCCTTGTCCAGCAGGTCCTCGAGCGACTGACCGGACACGTATTTCATCACGATGTAGACCAGTCCCGCTTCGCTCTCGACTCGATGAATCGGGATGATGTTGGGATGGTCGAGCCTGGCTGCTGTCTTCGCCTCCCGCTGGAATCGGACGATCAGCTCACCGTCGCGAGTCATGTCGGGCGGCAGAACCTTGATTGCCACCTGACGCTCCAACACCAGGTCCTGTGCCAGGAACACCGCGGCCATCCCGCCTCGGCCCAGCAACCGGATGATCTCGTAGCGTCCTTCCAGGGCGCGGGCCAGCCGCATCCCCAGCTCGTAGCTGAAGTCGGGTGGGCATTGGGAGCAGTAAAGACCGTCGACGGGGAGCGGCGTATGGCACCTGGGACAGTCGCTCACCAAGTCCCCCGATAAAGGAAGCTCTGGTAAATCCCGGCATCTTGTGGCGGACTCCGCGAGCGGAGCAGCCCAAGCCGCCTGGAGCTTTACCCAAGGTGTTGAGTGGAAGCGGAGTTAGAACCTTTGGAGAGAGCCGACGAGCAAGGCCTGTGCCGAGCCGCATCTTGACAGGTAAAGGGACAGGGCGCACGTTCGCGGCGGATTGTCACCCGCAATTCATCCGTCACAGCGAGGTACTCGATGAATCGAATCAACGTGAAAGGCGTGATCATCGGTGGCTTGGTAGCTGGTCTGGTCTTGAACGTGGTGGATTATCTGGTGTACGGTGTCTGGCTGGCTCCGGACATGGCAGCCGCTCTCCAGGCTGCCGGCAAGAAGCCGATCGATTCGTTGATCCCGCTCTTCATCCTGCTCGATTTCGTGTACGGCATTGCCCTGGTGCAACTCTACGCGGCTATCAGGCCGCGCTTCGGGCCCGGCCCAAACACCGCGACGAAAGCGGGCATTTTTGTATGGGTGCTGATCAGCTTGCTTCACGCGATCGGAGAGGCCCCGATGGGGTTGCTGCCGATGAGGCTCTACGTGATGGGAACGATCGTCGGGTTGATCGAGTTTCCACTCGCGGCCGTGGCGGGAGCGAAGTTCTACCGGGAAACCTGACCCCGGGATTCGTGAGCCACCCCACAGAACCGAATGGGCCCGGGTGGAAGAATCCAGAGGCAACCACACGCTCTGGGGAGGAATACGATGAACCGGCTCATTCTGGCACTTGCAGGCGCCATTGCCGTCTCCGCCTGCTCCAATACTCGCGACCGCGGCATCCCGGCGGGCGAGAGCTCGGCCAGCCGCCTTGATCTCACCCTGCCGGACTCGGCCGCGTTGGCCTCTCGAGGCGAGCACCCGGTTTCTCCGGTCGAGCAGCAACAAGCGGCTCGAGCACCGGAGAACAAGACCCCAGCGACCGCCCGACCTGCACCGGCCCGTCGGAAGCACTCGGCTCGGCCTGCCACTCCGCCGGCAGACACCGCAACCCGCGGTTACGCCCCTCCGGCTGCAATCGAGTCTCGTCCTGCTTCCGATAGCACCACCAGGGACACCGCGTCGAGCACTCGGAAAGACACCGCCACGGCACCGGCGCCTGACACGGTCGCCAGCGCTCCCGACACGTCCAGCTCGAAACCTGACACCCTACGATCGGCCTCCGCGGACACAGCTTCAACCTCTGACACCGCCTCGACCAGAGTGGCCGACACATCGGGTGTCGCCGACAGCGTCAGTCCGGTGGCAGGCATGAGTACGGCTACGTCAACAGCAGCGACGCGGACCCTTCCGGTGGGGACCGAGATCCATGCTGCCATGGACGATTCGATCAGCTCGCGCAGGGACAGCGTCGGCCGCACGGTGACGGCCAGCGTCACGGAGAATGTCACCGGCTCCGACGGCAGGACCCTGATTGCCGCAGGTACCCCCGTGCGCCTCACTATCACCCGACTCACACCAGCTAAATCGAAGGGCTCTCAGGGTGCGCTGGTGCTTCGCGTGGAAGGAGTTGCGCTGAACGGGCAGCTTCAGCCGATGAAAGCCGACATTCGGCCGGTGCCCCGCGAGTTGCGCGGCCGCGGAGTCACCGGAAGCGAGGCCGCCAAAGTCGGCGTCGGCGCCGCCGGTGGTGCGGTGCTCGGCCGGGTACTCGGCGGCAGCACCAAGGGGGCGGTGATTGGGGGAGTTGTGGGAGCGGCCGGCGGTGCGGTGGTGGCTTCGCAGACCGCTACCAGAGACGTGGTGGTCAAGGCCAAGACCCCGGTGGTCCTGGTGCTGACCGCGCCACTGACCACGCCCTAAGGACGTCAGCGGGTGGCGGACCCCAGCTCTCCCACCCGCTGCTTCTCCCGCCGGCCCCGCACAGCTCCTGGCTCCGGCTCGAGTCCCTCACCCCGCCGCCTAGCCCAGGTTTCGGTGAACTCCGCGCCGAACAGGAGGATCAAGGACGAGTAGTAGATCCAGAGCAGCAGCACGGCGAGTGATCCCGCCGCGCCGTAGTCGCATCCGGCATCACCTTGAACATCGCGGCGAACAGCAGCGTGATCACCCCGAGTGATATCAGGGAGTTCAGCACCTCGAGTACCGGACCGGACAGTCCGGCCGGCAAGAAGTTCCCCAGACGGCCGCCCACACCGGTGAGGGCGGCGCTGATCACCAGCGATACCAGCAGAAAGAACGCGACCACCAGGATCATCCCGAACGAGAAGAGACGTTTGGTCAGGAAATTCTTGACTCCACCCTGGTTCGGATCCGGCTCGACGTTCCAGGCCAGATTGAGTGTTTTCTGTAGCTGCCCGAACGCACCGGTGGCGCCGAAGAGCAGCCCGGCGATGCCGAGGAGCGTGGGGATCACTCCGTTGTGAGGCTTCTGCTCCGCCTGCTGGATGATGGTTCGGACCTGCTCGCCGGCACTCGGCCCCATCAGGGCCTGGAGCTGCGCCTCAAACCCGCCTCGCACGTCCGACGGATTCATGACCGTGCCGACCAGCATGAGGATCAGAACCAGTCCTTCACACTCTCCTTGATGATGCCGAAGAGTCCCCCTGGGCCCGTAGCCATGTTGTAGCCTCATAGTCGCTGGTCTGGCGCAACATGGCTGGGAACCCGGAAGGGCAACCGTGACAGCGGTCACCTATGGCGCATATTCGTCATGGCGCCGCAACCAGAACATGCCGCGACCGGCTTCATCCCGGCCCTTGGGAGTGAGATCCAGGTAGTTGTAGGCCCCGTTCAAGGTCGCGCCCATCTGCTGCAGCGTCGCCCGCTTCTCCGGGCTGCGGCCAACAGCCGTGACCCGGTGTCCCGTGCCGATCAGAATGGGCACGACTCTTCGGCCCACCACCCCCGTGGCACCGGTCACGAAGATGCGCATGGGTCAGCGCACTCGTACGCCGTTCTTGATGACCAGGTGCACCCTCCGCAGCGCAGTGATATCTCTGGTGGGATCGCCTTCCACTGCGACCAGGTCGGCGACTAGCCCGGGTGCAAGCCGACCGCGATCCGTCAAATGAAAGATCTTGGCGTTCCCACTGGTGGCGGCGCGGAGGGCAGCCAGCGGTGTCATGCCATACTCGACCATGGCTTCCAACTCCCGCACGTTGTCGCCGTGCCGGAACACGCCCACGTCACCCCCGAAGCAGATGGTGACACCTGCGTCGAGCGCCGCGCGAAAGCTCGCCCGCTTAGCAACCAGCGGGGGTGGCAGAGGCCGGCCCCTGGCCCACCCATCGAAGTACACCGCATACGCCTCGGAGGCCGCGATGGTGGGACAGAGAGCGACACCCCGCTGCCGCATGAGCCGAAACACCTCGGTCGTTCCCCCGTCTCCGTGCTCAATCGTTTCTACGCCAGCGAGCACCGCCCGCCGCATTCCCTCCGAGGTGGTAGCGTGCGCCGCCGTGGGCCTGCCACTGCCGCGGGCAGTCTCCACCAGCACTCGCAGCTCGTCCTGGGAGAAGGTCGGGAGCGCTTCCCCGTCGGGACCCCAGCGATAGTCGGCGTACACCTTGATCCAGTCGGCCCCGTGAGCGATCTGGCTTCGCACCACTCGGGTGATCTCCTCCGCGCCGCTTGCCTCCTCGGCCCCCTGCAGCGGCTCGAAGGAGTAATCGGCGCGACGGGGGCCATAGCTGCCGGTGGCCACGATCGCTCGGGTGACGGTGATGAGGCGCGGCCCCGGTACGATGCCCTGCTCGATGGCGCGTTTGAGCTGCACGTCGAAGTTGCCCGCCCCCTCGGTGCCCAGATCCCGCTCGGTGGTGATGCCGGCCCGAAGCGTCGCCTCGGCGCTCGCTACTGCGCGGGCCATGCGGAGGCCAACCGGCTCCTGGAGCACCTGGTCGTCCCAGAGCGTTTCGTTGTAGGGATGGAGGAACAGGTGCGAGTGGCCTTCGATCAGCCCTGGTACCAGCGTCGTGCCCGGGAGCTCGATCCGCTCGGCACCGGCCGGGGCTGATATCCCCGCAGCCGGTCCCACCGCCTGGATCCGGGAGCCGCGCACCAGCACCACCCAACCGCGGTGAGGAGCATCGGCGACGCCGTCCCAGACAGCATCCGGAGCGAGTAAGAGTGCCGAAGATGCGCTATCACCGGGCTCGCGCTGCTGGGCCAGGGTGGGGCCAGCTCGCTGTACCAGGGTCAGCGCTCCTATAAGGAAGGAGCTTCTCGCGAAGATGGGTGCAAAGAGGTGCATGTCGATCCGTCCCTGGTCGCCGGCGATCAGACGCCACCTCACAAGGATGCACCCCAAAAGGCGAGGGAGGGAGGGCGGCCTACCGTGGTGCCCACCCTCCCCGCAGTGCTTCACCTAACGCAGGATGAGCGCTCCCGATTCGTTGCCACGTTGGACACCTGGCTGATGGCGCTGGTCATCCCTGGACGGGAAAGAAAGGTCGTGCTGTACTTCCAGCTCAATACCGCGCAGCCATAGGAGGCGGCGGCAAACACCACTCCCACCCGCTTGACCTCGGCGGCAGACATCTGCCACCGGTTCACCTTCGGGCTGGTCGCGTTTTTGTAAGTGCCGGCGATCCTGCTGGAGCCGTCACCCGCGTCGAGATAGTTCATTCCGAATACCAGTCCCAGCCCGCGCGCCTTCGCAGCCGCGATTTCCCGATCCCGGAATTGCTCGGGTGTCATCCTGGTACTGGGGACATGCAGAGGGCCCTCCCATTGGGCCCAGGCGACGTCGAGATAACGGTAGTTCTGTTGGGCGAGCAAAGTCGGCGGTGAACGAACGATGGTGGCCAGCCCGGGCCAGATGCTCTTGGAGTAGCGCGCCATGTCCTCTATCTCAGCTGCCGTGATCGCTCTGCCTCCCCAGCAGGAGGGACAGAACGGCTCGTCCACCAGGTAGTGGCCGATCACGGTGCCATTCGCAGCATACGTCTGCAGGTTGAGGCGGCGATAGAGGTCGATCCGCTTGCGCCAGAGTGCCATGTTGAAGGTGCCGTTGGAATTGGTGTAGTAGCTGCGGGCACCCGCCATGCTCACCACGATGCGAAAGCCTGCTGCGCGAGCCGCATTCAGCTCGGCCAGGGCGCTCGAAGGCCACAGAGCTCGGAGGGCTCCGGTATACGGCCTGGTGAAACGTTCGACGGGAAGATGCGAATCACCGAACGGGATGCCCCGCGCGGACGCAGCGGGGCTCGGCATGGTGGGTGGATCGGCCTCCGGCGTCGGTGTTGGTGTGGCCGTGGGGGTGGACGGCGCTGAAGCGCTGGTACGGTCCTCCGCATTGCAGGCGAGGGTGGCCAGCAAGAGGAGGGCAGCAGGGGTTCGAAGGCGCGCGCCTCGACGGGCCAGCTTGAATGTGAATGTCATAATGGTCGTCCTCGATAGGAGGTGGACGTTACACGCCGACGCCGGCCATGCGGGGCAGGACGGATCCATGCCACGACAGACGGGACGATGACGACGCGGACCCGCAAGGAGGCGGGTCTGGTCTACTTGGTGTGTCGGTCTGAGACTAAGGGGAGTAGTCGTGCAGAGCGCGAAGGAATGGACACTGGATTAGCGCCATCTCGTTTTCAGTAGCTCGCGCCGTCACATTGTCGCGATAACCTTCAGGCCTGTCAAGTGACAAAATGACCAGATCCACGACTATATTTGTCCGATGCCGCTGTCCTCTTTTCATCCCGTAGTTGCCCGCTGGTTCCAGCAACGATTCGGTGAGCCCACTGCCCCTCAGCGCCTGGGATGGGAGGCTATTCGTTCGGGCCGCCACACGCTCATTTCCGCGCCGACGGGCTCCGGGAAAACCCTGGCTGCGTTCCTCCATTCGCTCGATCAGCTCCTGCGCGAGGGGCTGGAAGGGCCGCTTCCGGACGAGACCAGGATCCTCTATGTCTCACCGCTCAAGGCGCTGAGCGCCGATATCCATCTCAACCTGGCGGAGCCGAGGCGGGAGATTCGCCAGCTGGCCGAGGAGATGGGACTCGAGGCCCCCAGGATCACGGCGGCCATCCGCTCGGGCGACACTCCGGCGGCCGACCGCGCCGCCATGATCAAGAGGCCGCCTCACATCCTGGTCACCACTCCCGAGTCGCTCTATCTCCTGCTCACCGCACAGCGTAGCCGTGAAATGCTACGGACGGTGCGGACCGTCATCGTAGATGAGATCCATGCGGTGCTCGAGTCCCGCCGCGGCGCGCACCTTGCCCTGAGCCTCGAGCGGCTGGAACACGTGGCGCAGCGGCCGGTGCAGCGGATTGGGTTGTCCGCGACGGTGAAGCCGATCGAGGAGGTCGGAGCGTGGTTGGTTGGGAGGGCGGAAAAGACGGAAAGCGTGGAAGGACCTGCCATCATCGACCAGGGTCACCGCCGAGCCCTCGACCTCGCGCTCGAGCTCCCCGGCTCTCCGCTCGAGGCGGTCATGGCGGGAGAAGTCTGGGACGAGATCTACGACCGCCTCACCGACCTGATCAAGGCGCACAAGACCACGCTCGTGTTCGTGAACACTCGGCGCCTTGCCGAACGGGTGGCGCGGCATCTGGGCGAGCGGCTGGGTGAGGACGCGGTGACCGCTCACCATGGCAGTCTCTCCAAGGAGACCCGGCTCGACGCCGAGGAACGGCTCAAGGGCGGCAAGCTCCAGGCGCTGGTCGCCACCGCATCGCTGGAGCTGGGCATCGACATCGGCCATGTGGATCTGGTTTGCCAGCTGGGGACACCGCGCCGGATCGTCACCTTCCTCCAGCGGGTCGGCCGGTCCGGGCACACGGTGCACGGCACGCCCAAGGGCAGGCTCTTTCCCCTCACCCGCGACGAGCTGGTCGAGTGCAGCGCCATCATCAGCTCGGTGCACCAGGGGCAGCTGGATCGGGTCATCATCCGGGAGAAGCCACTCGATGTACTGGCCCAGCAGATCGTGGCAGAGGCGGCGGCGGAGGACTGGCCGGTGGACGACCTTTTCCAGCTGTTCGGCAGGGCATACCCCTATCGGAATCTGGGCCGGGCCGAATTCGACGAGGTGGTAGAGATGCTGGCGCAGGGCTTCGCCACCCGGCGGGGCCGCCGCGCGGCGCTGATCCATCACGATGCAGTGAACGGACGAATCCGCGGACGGCGGGGTGCCCGGCTCCTGGCCATCACCTCCGGGGGCGCCATTCCCGATAACGCAGACTACCGGGTGATCCTCGAGCCCGACAACACCTTCATCGGGACCGTGAACGAAGATTTTGCGGTCGAGAGTCTGCAGGGCGACATCTTCCAGCTGGGCAACATGTCCTGGCGCATCCTCCGGGTGCAGCAGGGCGTGGTGCGGGTGGAAGATGCCCACGGGCAGCCGCCCAGCATTCCCTTCTGGCTGGGTGAGTCGCCCGCTCGAAGCGACGAGCTTTCGGCGGCGGTGTCGGAATTGAGGCGGGGGGTCGAGGAGCGGCTGAGCGATCGGGCCGAGGCGGTTCAGTGGGTGAGTGGAGTACTGGAAACAGATTCCTCCCACGTCGCCGCGCATCAGCTGGTCGAATACCTGGCCGAGTCCAAGCGCCTGCTCGGCACTCTTCCTACCCAGGAGACCATCGTCGCCGAGCGCTTCTTCGACGAGGCCGGCGGCATGCAGCTCGTCATCCACGCGCCCTTCGGGAGCCGGGTGAATCGGGCCTGGGGTCTCGCGCTTCGGAAGCGGTTCTGCCGCCAGTTCAACTTCGAGCTGCAGGCGGCGGCCACCGAGGACGCGCTGCTGCTGTCGCTTGGTCCGCAGCACTCGTTCCCGCTGGAGAGCGTGTTCCGGTTCCTCCATCCGGACAGCGTGGAAGAGATCCTCATTCAGGCGCTGCTCGATGCCCCGATGTTCGGCACCCACTGGCGCTGGAACGCGAACATCGCGCTCGCCATACCCCGGAGTCGGGGCGGGCGGAAGAATCCACCCCAGATCCAGCGGATGCAGGCGGAGGATCTCCTCGCTGCCGCGTTCCCCGACGCCGCGGCCTGCCTGGAGAACATCCCCGGCGACCGCGAGATCCCCAATCATCCTCTGGTGCGGCAGACGATCGACGACTGTATCCACGAGGTGATGGATCTCGACCGGCTCACTGCCGTCCTCCGGCGGATTCAGGCGGGCGAGATCGAGCTCATCGCCCGGGATCTCCCGGAGCCCTCGCCGCTCGCCCATGAGATCCTGAACGCCAAGCCCTATGCCTTCCTGGACGACGCGCCGCTGGAGGAGCGCCGGACCCAGGCGGTGTACACCCGGCGCGCATTCGAGCCCTCCTCAGCCGACGACCTGGGCGCGCTCGATCCGGCGGCCATCGAGCGAGTGCGGGACGAAGCCTGGCCCGATGTCCTGTACGCCGACGAGCTGCACGACGCACTCCTCACCTCGGGGTACCTGACCGAGCTGGAGGGGGTCTCCGGCCACGCTGGCAAATCGTGGGGCAGCTACATGCGGGAGCTGGTGGAAACCGGGCGAGCCGATCGATTCGATCTGGCACCGGGTCAAGGGATCTGGGTGGCGAAAGAGCGGATGCCGGAAGTCAGCGCGGTAGCGGGGCGAGTGCCCTCCGGGCCGGGTGCCCGCGAAGCGGGTGGGGGAGGCGGGGAAGCGCAGATTACCCGCGAGGAGGCCATACGTGAGCTGCTCCGTGGCAGGCTGGGAATCACCGGTCCAACCACTGCTGCCCAGCTTGCCGCATCGCTCAACATCTCGGCGTCCGACGCTGACGTCGCCTTGGCCGCGTTGGAGGGTGACGGAGTGATCCTTCGCGGGCACTTTACCGCCGAATCGCCGGCGCTGGAATGGTGCGACCGCCGGCTGCTCGCCCGGATTCACCGCTATACCCTCAACCGGCTCCGGGCGGAGATCGAGCCGGTGAGCGCCGCGGACTTCATGCGCTTCCTGTTCACCTGGCAGCGAGTGGATCCGGAGTATCGGGCCGGGGGACTGGAGGGACTCGCCACCGTCGTCGCTCAGCTCGACGGCTTCGAGGTGCCCGCCGCGGCGTGGGAGACCGAGGTATTGGCGGCGAGATGCGAGGAGTACGACCCCATGCTCCTGGACACGCTCTCGTTTACCGGGCGGGTGGCGTGGGGAAGGACCGGTGGACAGACGGACGGGCGGACGGGGGGTCCAATTCGGTCGACCCCAATCGCGTTGTTTCTGCGGGAGCACGCGAACGACTGGCTGACAGATAGAAATGGGAACAACTACCAACTCTCGAGCTACGCGACCCGCGTCAGAGAGGTGTTGGCTCAGCGAGGAGCCTCATTCTTCCATGAACTCGTCGCGATGTCGGGGCTGCTTCCAACCCAAGTGGAGCAGGCGCTGGGTCAGCTAGCCGGTGTGGGGCTAGTCACTTCGGATAGCTTTGCTGGTCTCCGTGCGCTCACCACGCCATCGAGCAAGCGAAAGCCGCTGAGCGGCGCCCGTCGCCGGCATCGGACAGCACCTCACGGAATCGAAAGCGCCGGCAGGTGGTCGCTGCTCGGGGGCGCAGCGTTGGTGCGCGGTCCCGAGGGCGACCGCCCGCTTCACGGGCACCCGGTGAGCCCTAGTCTTACTGGTGATGCCAGCGTCAAGGAGCGAACGGCAGCGCCCGAAGGGCCACGCACCAACGCAGAGCGAACCGAGCTCGCTGCGCGTGCCTACCTCCGGCGCTATGGCATCGTCTTCAAACGGCTCCTCGCCCGTGAGGCCGGAGCGCCCGCCTGGCGCGACCTCCTCATGATCTACCGCCGACTCGAGGCTCGAGGCGAGATCCGGGGTGGACGCTTCGTCTCGGGAATGTCCGGTGAGCAGTTCGCGCTGCCCGAGGCCGTGGGCCAGCTGCGCTCCATCCGACGGCTGGAGGGAGGCGGGCGCCTGATCGGCCTGAGCGCCGCCGACCCGCTGAACCTCACGGGCATTATCACACCGGGAGATCGTATCCCGGGGTTGACCACCAATCGGGTGCTCTACCGGGACGGCGTTCCGGTGCTGGCCCGCGAGGCCGGCCAGGTGCGGTCGCTCGAATCCGAGGCCGAGCCGGCGGCCGAGCTGGTTCACGCCCTGGTGAGGAAACAGAGCCCGGCGGCGCTCCGGACCTATCTGGGACTCACCGGAGCTCCGGCGGCATCGGTGCCGCTCAATCGCCCTCCGGGCCGGCGTCGTGCTCGCAATGAGCGAAAGACGAGCTCCCCGTCTTGACGGGCTAAGTTTCGACCCCTAGCGTCCTCTGGACCACCCTGAAATCCGCGGCTCCAACTCGCAGCCGGGGCTCGCCCATGCGACGCGCTGGCGCGATGAGCCCATCGCCCATAGCGTTATTGACAGCCACCATTCAGGAGACTTCGAATGCGTCCACTCGCCTATGCGGCACTAGCCGTTCTGCTGGCTTCACCCCTGAGCTGCCGGAAGAAGCAGGCCGCTGAAACCGGCGGTGTCAGCGACACCACCCATGCCGCTCCAGTCGTCGCCCCCGAGGTTCGTGACACCACCCCCGCGGTCCGCGAATTCGGTTTCGATCAGCGCAAGGAGTTCGCCCAATCCATTCGCCAGCAGCTGACCGGGATCGACCAGCAGATCAAAGAGCTCGCCAGTCAGGCCAAGTCCAAGGGGGGAGCAGTAAGCGATAACGCGTTGGCCATCATCCGCACCGAGCGGAGGGCGCTGGACCGGAATCTGAAGCGGGTCGACGCTGCCACGGCGGCCAACTGGGAGCAGGTCAAGCGGGGGGTGAATCAGTCGATCGCAAAGCTGACCGACTCGATCGAAGGCGCTCAGCCGAAGTAACGCCCGATGCCCCTGCCCTGGCTCCTCCAGCTCAGTGACGAGGCGCTGCTGCTGATGCGGCTCCTGGTCGGCGTGGTCTTCATCTCCAGCGGCTGGAGTCACGCCAAGGACCCGGTCACCCGGGCCAAGAGCATCGGCCTGAGCCCCGGCTTCACCCGCTTCCTGGGCATCGCCGAGCTAGCTGGGGGGCTGGGTGTGGCGGTGGGAGTGCTCACCCAGGTGGCCGCGCTCGGGCTCATCCTGATCATGCTGGGCGCCATCCAGAAGAAGATTTTCGTATGGCATACCGGGTTCTGGGGCAAAGCGAGTGATGGCTGGCACTACGACCTGCTCTTC
Source organism: Gemmatimonadota bacterium (assembly GCA_041500125.1). Classification (GTDB taxonomy): domain Bacteria; phylum Gemmatimonadota; class Gemmatimonadetes; order Gemmatimonadales; family GWC2-71-9; genus CAVVWJ01. The sequence continues at coordinate 8,852 of JBGQLP010000040.1, read as the reverse complement.
GTCGCGATGTGTCTCGTCATCGCTACCACCGGGGGCGGGCGCTACGTGCTAGCCTCGTAATACCGCCCCTCGGTGAAGCTCGCAGCGCTGGTAGACACTTCTCGCCGGGTCACCGAGGCGAGCGGGAGGCTGGAGAAGATCGGCCTCCTGGCAGCCCTGCTCGCGAGTGTCCCTCCAGACGAGATCAAGATCGCCACGGCATTTCTCTCCGGCTCATTACTTCAGACTAAGGCGGGCGTGGGCTATGCCGCGCTCCAGGCCGCCATGCTGGGTGCCCCGGCTGAGTCGCCCTCGCTTGAATTGGCGGAGGTGGATGCGGCCTTTGAGCGAATTTCCCAGGTCTCGGCCGGCAAAGGCTCGATTGGGGAGCGAGTGCGGTTGCTGGGTGAGCTCCTGGCGCGTGCCACCCGGGTGGAACAGGAGTTCCTCGTTCGGCTGGTGGTGGGCGAGCTGCGACAGGGCGCGGTCGAGGGACTGATGCTCGAGGCCGTAGCCAAGGCCGCCGGAGTGCCCGCCGAGCAAGTGCGCCGGGCTCGCATGATGGCTGGAGACCTGCCCAGTGTCGCCCGAGCGGCACTCACGGGAGAGGCCGCAGGGCTGGTGAGCTACGCCACCCAGCTGTTCCGCCCGGTGCAGCCGATGTTGGCCGGCTCCGCCGAAGACGCAGAGGTCGCTCTCGAAGAGCTGGGCGAGGCAGCTCTGGAGTACAAGCTGGACGGCGCTCGGATCCAGGTTCACAAGGCCGGCGACCAGATCGCGGTCTACTCCCGGCGGCTCAACGACGTGACGGCGGCGGTCCCCGAGCTGGTGGAAGCGATCCGGGCACTCCCCGCCCGGGAGCTAATCCTCGACGGCGAGGTCCTTGCGCTCCGACCCAACGGCACGCCCCATCCGTTCCAAACGACGATGAGCCGCTTCGGCCGCAGACTGCAAGTAGACCGGGCCCGCAAGGAGGTGCCGCTTACACCCTTCTTCTTCGACCTGCTGTACCTCGACGGCGGCTCATTGGTGGACGAGCCGGGGCGGCGGCGTTTGACCGCGCTGCTCGACGCCGTCCCCCAATCCATGGTGGTTCCCAGAACCTCGACGTCATCGCCGGAGGAGGCGCAGCGCTTTCTTCAGGCAGCCCTCGACCGGGGTCACGAAGGCATCATGGCCAAGGCGCTCGATGCCCCGTACCAGGCCGGACACCGGGGTCGCCGCTGGCTCAAGGTCAAGCCGGCGAACACCCTCGATCTCGTCGTGCTGGCGGCCGAATGGGGCCACGGGCGCCGGCACGGCTGGCTCAGCAATCTCCATCTCGGCGCCCGTGATCCCGCGAATGGGGAGCTCGTCATGTTGGGAAAGACGTTCAAGGGGATGACCGATGAGATGCTGGACTGGCAGACCAAGAAGCTGCTCGAGCTGGAGGTAGCTCGGGATGGCCACATCGTTTACGTGCGGCCGGAGTTGGTAGTCGAGACCGCGTTCAATGAGGTTCAGAGCAGCAGCCAGTATCCCGGTGGGGTCGCCTTACGCTTCGCTCGGATTAAGCGTTACCGGACCGACAAGACGGCGGCCGAGGCGGATACGATTGGGGCGGTGCGGGCGATCTACCGGAGGACAGGAGCGAGCGATACGTCCCTCTAGTGCGCGGCGGCAAATCTGGAGTAGGTTATCCCGTCCCTTGCCTTGTCTACCCTAATCCGGAGTCACCATGGTCCACCTCGGATCGCTCTGGCTTCCGATCATCCTCTCGGCCGTCCTGGTTTTCATCACCAGCAGCATCATCCACATGGTGCTCAAGTATCACCACCGCGATTACACCAAGCTGCCTAATGAGGACGCGGTTCGGGCCGCCATCCGGAGCGGCAATCCGGCCCCGGCCCAGTACATCATCCCCTACTGTCCCAGCCCCAAGGACATGCAGACCCCGGAGATGAAGCAGAAGTATGTTGAGGGCCCCCTCGCGGTGATGAACATCATACGGCCGGGCGTGCCGTCGATGGGAAAGAATCTGGGACAGTGGTTTGGCTTCCTCCTGGTGGTCTCGCTGTTCATTGCCTATGTCGCCGCGCACTGTATCCCGCCTGGTGCGAGGTATCTGCACGTGTTCCGTATCGTCGGAGCAATCGGGTTCCTCGCCTATGCCGCGGGCCAGTTCCCTGCCGCGATCTGGATGGGGAAGCCCTGGAAGGTGGCCTGGAAGGAGGCTTTCGACGGGCTGCTGTACGGGTTAATGACGGCCGGGACGTTCGGATGGCTGTGGCCGCGCTGAGGTAATTACCCGGCATGGCTGTTTTCGAGCTGGTCATCGTATTGCTGCTGGTAGGTGCCGTGCTTGCTGCATGGGCCCGGCGGCTGAACGTCCCCTACCCCGCATTGCTCGCCCTGGCCGGTGCGAGCCTCGCGCTTCTCCCCAACGTGCCCAGCGTGACGCTCGACCCCCAGCTCGCGCTGGCGCTCTTCGTCGCTCCAGTTCTTCTGGATGCGGCTTATGACACCTCGCCGCGGGACTTGAAACGGTACTGGCGTCCGGTCGCATCGCTTGCCCTGTTCACTGTGGCAATCACGGTTGCCGCCGTCGCGGTGGTGGCCCGGTGGTCAGTGCCCACGCTTCCTTGGGCCGCCGCGGTTGCGCTTGGCGCCATCGTGGCACCACCAGACGCGGCGGCCGCGATCACCGTGCTGCGCCAACTCCGTCCGCCGCACCGGCTATTGGTAATCCTGGGAGGGGAGAGCCTGCTGAACGACGCGACCGCGCTGCTCATCTACCGGCTCGCGGTCACGGCGGCGGTGACGGGTACGATCTCCGGGTGGAGCGTGATCCCCACGCTCGCAGTCGTAGCGATCGGCAGCATCGTGCTCGGGGTGGTTCTATCTCGACTCACGCTTCGCGTCACGGCGGGGATCGAAGACATCGCCACCGCCGTGATCGTACAGTTTCTGACGACCTTTGGTGTCTGGATCCTTGCCGAGCGCCTGGGCCTCTCCGGAATCATCACCATGGTGGTCTACGCGATCCTGGTCGCCCGCGAGGCGCCCGACCTGATCCCGGCGAGAGTGCGGGTCCCCTCCTATGCGGTATGGGAGGTCGTGGTCTTCGTGTTGAATGCTCTGGCCTTCATTCTCGTGGGTCTGCAGCTCAAGCCCATACTGAATCGTCTGAACGGGACGGAGTTGGTCAGGTACACGGTGGTGGCGGCCCTGGTGTGCGTCACCGTCATTCTAGTCCGCATCACCTGGGTAATGGGGTATGTGGCGATCGCGCGCCGGTTTCAGTCTCGCCCGCCCCAGTCGCCCGACGAGTATCCATCATTTCGGGCCGCGGCGGTGATCGCCTGGTGCGGGATGCGAGGGACCGTGACACTGGCGGCCGCCCTCGCCCTGCCCGACGGGCCCCTGGGCACGCGCTTTCCCAATCGCGATCTCATCCTCTTCACCGCATTCTCTGTCGTGCTGGTGACGCTGGTGCTTCAGGGCATGACCGTGAGGCCCCTGATGCGGGCGCTAGAGCTGCACGATGATGGCTCGGTCGAGCGCGAGGTCCAGCTCGCCCGGGCGGAGACCGCCCGAGCGGCACTTGACGCAGTGGACCATGGAGAAAACGGTGGGGAGGTGATTCAGTTATTCCGGCGGAAATACCAGGACCGACTCCGCAAAGCCGAGAGGGGAGCCGGCGGACGGTCAGCCTCGGACGGCGGTGGGGAGTCGGATTTCACCGCGGTGCAGCGTCGGGCTCAGGCTGCCGAGCGCCGCACCCTCTCCGATCTGCGCACTCAGGGAGTGATTGGGGACGACGCGTTCCACCGGGTGGAGGAGGAGCTGGACTGGGCCGAGATGCACCGGGAAGGCATGGCGCGAGGCGGGTAGGCACCGGACGCGTCATCCTGAGCGCAGCGAAGGATCTACTCCGCTCAGGATGACAATTGTTGGTCAGGCTGGAGAAGGCGTCTCCTCACCACTCGTCCCAGTCTCCCGCTTGCTCGCCAGTAGGCGTTCGGTGAAGTCCAGCCGCTCCTCCAAGTCACTCACCCGGGTCTCCAGCGAGTCGATGTACGACTGCTGGTCGTCCCGCTCCTGACGCGGCGCCGGCGCCTGGACCTCGCGCGAGCGACCATATGGATCCCGTGAGTACCACCATGGGGCATACCCCCTCGGCCCCATCATCGCCCAGCGTTCCCTGCGCCGGATTGCCCTGAAGGCGAACCAGAGAATCGCCAGCCAAAAGAGCATTCCAAAGAAGTGCATTTCTCTCCTCCCTACTGCGTGGCTGTCTTACGATGCCTGGCCACCACCCGCTTCGCGGCTACCCGCCTCGCTGCCCCGCGGCCCGCCTCCCCACGTCTCCTCGATTTCGTCCGCCGCTTTACGCAGGATTTCGGCGACTCGTTTCAAGGCCGGATCGTCGGGCCCTTTCCGCCAGGCCCGCTTGAAGGTGACGCCGGCCAGATGCACGAACGCGCCCTGTAGCTCGCCGATGCCCCCGCCGGTGAAGTCGCGCACCGTCTCCCGCACCCGGTCGAGGATGTCGTCCAACAGCCCCCGATTCTCCTCCAGGTAGCGCTCTCCTTCGGGGGTCACGTGGTACACCTTCTTCCCGTCGCTCTCGTCCGCGCGCACATAGCCCTCGTCCTCCAGCAGCTGCAGGGTGGGATATACGGTGCCGGCCGAAGGGGTGTAGTAGCCACCCATCTTCTCCTCCAGGGCCTTGATCACTTCGTAGCCATGGCGGGGCTTTTCCTTGAGGAGGCGGAGAATCACGAACTTCACCTCCCCCGACTCGAACATCTGAGATCTCCGGCGGGGCCCCCGGCCACCCTTTGGCCCCCAGGCGCCTGCCCACCAGCGGCCGCCGAATGGGAAACCCTGCCCGAAACCCCAGTCATCATGTGGGTTACACATTTATGGTCCCCCGTAATTGCTCCAACTATTTCGCACGATCTTACGCACGATATATCGTAAGAACTAACGGACGCCGGGTCAAGTGGCTCCAGCGTTGAGCGCCGATGTTATGACGTCAACCGGATCGGTTCAGGGGAGCAGGTTCATCTTGCGGAGCAGTGCCTGAAACCGCGGGTGCGAGTGCAGATTGGTGAACAGGAACGACCCCTTGATCCCGTACACGCTGCCGGCCCGCTCCTCGAAGGCTCGCTCCAGATAGTCCATCGCCCGGTCCGTCTCACCCAGGCCGGTGTAGACGTACGCCATGTGGTAGGGCGAGACGTACCTCTCCTGCGACAGCTGCTCCAGTTGTCGCAGCATGTCCCGGGCATCGGCGGTCTTGCCGGCCATCGCGTAGGCCTGCCCCAGCTGGGCCCGGAACATCACATTCTCTGGCGCAAGCGCCGCCGCCTGCTCCAGCTCGGCCAGACCCTGGGCCAGCATGCCATTCTTCATATACGCCCACCCCAGGGTGGAGCGGCCTCTCGCGAAGTCATCCAACTCGACGCAGCGTAAGGCCGCCTCCAACGCCTCCTGGTTCCGTCCTGCCCGCAGCAGCGTGGTGGCGACGTCCGCCCGGTGCATCAGCGGATCCAGCTCCTGGGCCCGTTTCACCAGTACCAGTGCCTCATCCCACCGCTCCAGCGCGGCACAGAGCCACCCGTAATGGTCATAGATATCCGCGGCCCCCGGGCTCAGCTCGAGCGCCAGCTTGAACTCCTCCTCGGCACCGGCCCAATCGAAATCGCGGGTGAACTTGAGCAGGGCCAGCACCGAGTGCGCCTCTCCCAGCTGACTATCCAGCGCCAGTGCCCTGGCGATGGCCTGCTTGGCCTCCCGGTACGCTTCGTCCGGTCTCACTGGGGCGCCGCCTTCGCCGGCCGCGAGCTCGGCATAGGTCAAGGCGAGCCCGGTGTGGGCCAAGGCATAGTCTGGGTCGACCGCGATCGCCTTCCGAAAGTACTCGATGCCTTGCTGGATGCTTTCGGCGGTATATCGGCTGTAGTACTGCCGCCCTTTGAGATACAGCTGATAGGCACGGACATCGCTCGTCGGCTTCCGGTGGATCCGCTTTCGCTCGTCGGGCGAGAGCTCCGCTTCCAGTGCGGAGGCGATCTGGAGAGCCACGTCGGTCTGGATGGCGAAGATGTCGGTGAGCTGCCGGTCGTAGGTCTCGGCCCAGAGGTGCTGGTCCGCCTCCGCGTCGATGAGCTGGGCGACGATGCGCACCCGATCGCCGGCCCGCCGCACGCTCCCCTCGAGCAGCGTGGCGACCTCGAGCGTGGCGCCGATCTCCCGCAGGCTCTGCTCCCGGTTCTTGAACTGCATCACCGAGGTCCGGGAGATCACCTTGAGCGAGCGGATCTTCGAGAGTTGAGCGATGACGTCTTCCGTAATCCCATCGGCGAAGAACTCATTCTCCGGGTCGGTACTGAGATTGCGGAACGGCAGCACCGCGACCGAGGGAGACCGGGGCTGCTCTCCCGCCGGCGCCGTGAGCGCTTCGATGAATGTGGCGGCGGAGGGGAACCGGTCGGCGGGGCTGGTCGCCAGCGCCTTCATAATTGCCTGCTCCATCGCCGGCGAGACGGTGGCCCTGAGGCGGCGCACTCGCGGTATCGGGTCGGTGAACCGTTTGGCAATCACCGCCTGAGCACTAGGGCCGGTATACGGCGGCTCCCCCGCCAGCAGCTCGTAGAGAACGCAGGCGAGACTGTACACGTCGCTCCGGGCGTCCAGGGTGCGCTCGCCGGCCGATTGCTCCGGGCTCATGTAGTGCGGCGTCCCCAGCGTGATGCCGGTGCCGGTTAATCGCTCCTCTCCCCCGCTTCCCCGCTTCCTCCCTTCCCCGCTTGCCAGCCCCAGCGCAATCCCGAAGTCGGCGACCATCGCCTCGCCTTCATGCAGCAGAATATTCTCGGGCTTGATGTCCCGGTGAATGAGACCGTGGACGTGGGCGTACTCCAGCGCCGAGGCCACCTGCCGCACGATGTCGATCGCCTCGGCGATCGACAGTTGAGTTTCCCGGGAGATCTTCTGCCGGAGGGACTCGCCCCGGACGTAGGGCATGACATAGTAGAGCAACCCCTCGGCTACACCCGAGTCGTAGAGCGGGAGGATATGGGGATGATTGAGCGACGCGGCGATCTGGATCTCGCGGATGAACCGGTCGGGGCCGAGGAGCGATCCCAGCTCCGGATGAAGCACCTTGATGGCGACCTTACGGCGATGCTTGAGATCGTCGGCCAGGTAGACCGTCGCCATGCCGCCCCGGCCCAGCTCGCGGTCGAGGGTGTAGCGGCCGGCGAGTGCGGGGCCTAGGCGGTCGAGTTGGAGCGTGTTCATAACACGTCATTCCGAGCGTAGCGAGGAATCGGGTGGGCGAACATTCGAGCATCGGAGCCCAACCGGCAAGCCGGCCGATTTCTCGCTACGCTCGAAATGACGTCATGGTTACCATCGCAATACCGGTGATGATCAACGCAACCGCCCAGATCAGATCCAGGTTCACCCACGCCCTCCGCAGAAACCGCACCCCGACCTTCTCGTACACGATCACCGCGATGATCCCCGTGACCAGCAGATAGCCCGCCGTGTGCACCAGCGTCGCCAGCAGGCCGTTCCACTCGACATCGGCGACCACCGGCAACGCCGACATCAGGTGCAGCGGGTGCCCCGAGTCGGGCGAAGACATCACCAGCGGCAGCACCATAAGCCCGGCCCCGTGGGCCGTCGCCATGAGGAAGGACCAGATGGCGAGCTCGCGGGCTCCCACCTGCATCCCGCCGAACGTCAGGTGCCGCGAGCGCACCAATCGATAGATGCCGAGCCCGATCAGCAGTCCCGCGGTGGCCCACCGCAGCGCGGCCAACGGGATCACCAATCCGGCCAATCCCATCGCGGCCACCGCGCCGCCGATGGCCAGCGCATGACCGGCCGCGAGGGGACCGAGCGCTCCCCACACCGCCCGGCGGCTCTCCCGCTGGAGTCCCAGCGCCACGGCAAAGAGCCAGCCCATGGCCGGGTTGATGCCGTGGCCGGCGCCGAGCGCCAGGAGGGCGGGCCAGGACATCGCGGGCTCGGTCATGAGAAGCAGAACGAGTCGGACGAGGCGTCGCCACCCTGGAGCCGCACCTGGTGGCAGCGCGTGGTCTGCTCCATCTCCAGGAAGAAGCTGGAGTCCAGCGCCATGCCGCCGCCCGGCCGGGCATCGAGCTTCACCATCCAGCCCTTCACTCCGTCGGGATAGAACTGCTCGTCCCAGGGGGAGTAGAGTCCGTTAGTGAGATACACCCGCCGCCCGTCCCGGCTCAGCTCTACCATCTGGGGCCCGCCGTTGAGCCGCTGGCTGGATCGAGCCGGATGAGCGGTGCGGCGCACGATGCCGCCGATCGGCACCGTCGCGGTGAGCCGGGGGGCAAACGGATCGGTCACGTCGTACTGCCGGAGCTCTCCCGTGCCCCAGCAGGACACGTAGAGCTGCTTATCGTCGAGCGAGAGGTTGATGTCGGTGACCAGCGGCGGCACCGCCTTGAATCCCTGCAGCAGCGGAGGCAGATCCTTGGGATCCGCCGGCTCGGCCGGAATCTCGATCACCTTTTTTACCTTCCAGGCTGACTCTTTACCTCCCTTCCCTTTCCCCTCCTTCCCGCCTTTCCCGTCCTTGTACCACACCCAGATCGACGCCGACAGATCCTTCAACGAGATCACCACCCCGACGAAGCCGTACGCCTTCCGCGGGTCGCGGGCGGGACGCAGCTCCAGCGTCATCTGGTACTCGTCTCCCAGCGGCAGCTTCTGCTGGTGGATTCCCTTCCGCAGATCCCACACGTGGAGCGAGTTGCCGTACTTGCCGCCGAGCAACAGCTCGGGGTTCACGCCGTTGCGCACCATGCTGGGCGTGCCCCATTCGCTGGTAATCGTGGTGT
>JBGQLP010000039.1:0-30657 GCA_041500125.1 Gemmatimonadota bacterium | reverse complement strand
GCCGCACGATCCGACCAACTGGGGCGGCACCGTGGTCACTCCCGCCACCATCGACGAGATGGCCAAGTACAGCAAGCAGCTGTGGCCCACGCTGCCCACCATCGTCCGTTCCTGGCCGGCCTACCTCAAAGGCTTCAATTGGAAGTACCTCGACGCCGCCTGGGCCCAGTACTCCGAGCGTAAGGGCGACATCAACCAGTTCGTGCGAAGCAACGTGGCCGACGCCAAGGCCGCCGGTCTGACGCTGGTGGTCGGCCTCAACCTGCTCGACGGCGGCACCAGCGCAAGCGGAATCAGGGGAAACAGCGCCAGCAAGTGGGCCATGAGTGCCAGTCAGATCCTCAGCTGGGGCGGCCCGCTGCTGGACGACTCCTATCCCTGCGCCTTCGTCAGCTGGAAATACGACGCCAGCTACCTGTCTCGGTCGGACATCCAGTCGGCCATTCGCACGCTGTCCCAAAAGGCCGCGTCCCACGGCAGCAGCTCCTGCGCGACGTCGAGGACCCAGAACGCTCCGCCACCCGCCACCCAGCCGCCGGTAGTAGATCCGCCGGTAGTGGATCCGCCAATAGTGGATCCGCCCGTGGTGCAGCCGCCGGTCAATCCGCCCCCGGTCAGTTCGCCTGCGACCAACCCGTCGATCCAGCTCAAGGTCAGCGGACGGACTCAGGGCAACCTGCAGCTCATGACCCTCACCTGGAGCGGGGCCGCTGGCAGCTGGGTGGACGTGTATCGCGATGGAGCGCTCCGGAAGACCACCGAGAATGACCGCTACTACGTGAACTCGCGGGATTACCAGAAGGCCATCAGCTACACCTACAAGCTCTGCGAGAAGGGCACCTCCCGCTGCTCCAACTCGGCCACGGTGACGTTCAAGTAGATCGACAAGCTCGAGGAGTTGGATAAACCAAGCCCCGCGTAACGGCGGGGCTTTGGTCTTTACTGGAACACCACCGTCACCTGGTTGGAACAGACGGTGTTGCCCGGCGGCTGGCAGATCTTGTAGGTGTAGGTGGCGGCTCCCACGAAATTGCGGCTGTTCACGTAGTGGCCGTCATTCGGCGTGGTGGTGAGCAGAGTCCCATTGCGGAAGACCGAGATGTTGGTTCCCACCGCACCGGTCCAGTCCAGGGTCATGAGCTGCTGAGTCGGCGTGGTGCTTCCCTTCCCGGTCAGCACGATCCCGGCCGGCTTGGTGACGGTGACGGTCGCCGTCTTCTTGTTGGTCCCGCCCCGGTTGTCGGTCGCGGTCAGCGTCACCGTGTAGGTGCCGGCCGCCGCGTAGGTGCGGCTGGGGCTCCGGGTGGTCGAGGTGGCCCCGTCCCCGAAGGTCCAGCTCCAGGCGACCACGCTCCCGTCCTGGTCGGTGCTCCCGTCGGTGAAGGCGCAGGTGAGACCGGTGCAATTGGAGGTGAAGTTCGCCGTCGGGGCGATGTTTGGCGGCAGCGTCGTGGTGACGCTGGCGGAAGCGGTGCCGGTGCCACCCTGGTCGTCGGTGACGTCGAGGGTCACGCGAAACGTACCGGCCGCGGCATAGGTGCGACTCGGGTTCTGCAAGGTGGAACTGCTACCGTCTCCAAACGTCCAGCTCCAGGCGGCGATGGTGCCGTCCGGATCGCTGCTTCCATCGGTGAAGCTGCAGGTCAGGTTGGTGCAGCTCGGGCTGAAGTTGGCCGTCGGCATGATGTTCGGTGGCGGGTCCGTGACGATGACCTGCTTCTGCACTGGCGCACTGGTGCCGCCCCGGTTGTCGGTGCTGATCAGGGTTACCGTGTAGGTGGCCGCGCCGGCGTAGACGTGGCTCGGGTTCTGTGAGATTGAGGCACCGGTATCGCCGAAATCCCAGCTCCAAGCAGCGATGGTTCCGTCGGTGTCGGTGCTGGCATCCTTAAAGCTGCAGTTGAATCCCTTGCAGCTCACGGTGAAGTCTGCCGTGGGATCCGCGTTCGGCCCCGGCGGCGTGACAGTCAGCTGCCGGGTCACGGTTCCCGCGTCTCCGGCGTTGTCGGTGGCCGTGAACGTCACCGTGAACGTCCCACCGGCCTGGTACACATGCAAGGGACTGGCCTGGGTCGAGGTGGCGGTGTTGTCCCCGAAGTCCCAGTTCCTCCCGGTCACACTCCCGTCCACGTCACTGCTCTTGTCGGTGAACTGGCAGCTCAGATCGGTGCAGCTCACGGTGAAGTCCGCCACCGGCGGGGTGTTCGTGGGCGGCGGCGTCGCGGTGACCTGTCGGGTGGTCGTGCCCGTGGCTCCCTTATCGTCGGTGACGATCAGGGTGACGGTGTAATTATCCTCCAGCGCGTAAGAGTAGGTCGGGTTCCGCACCGCTGCGCTGCCGCCGTCGCCGAAGCTCCAGTTCCAGGCCTTCACGCTGCCGTCCGCGTCGGTGCTGGCGTCGCTGAAGGTGCAGGTCAGGCTGGTGCAGCCCGCGGTGAATTTGGCGGTCGGGGCGGCGTTGGGCGCCGAGCCGAAGACCGCCGTCGCGGTGTTGGAGCAGACGCTGGAGCGGAGCTGGCAGATGCGGTACACGTACGTGGCCGGGCCGGTGAAGTTGCGGCTGTTGCCGTAGTGCCCATCGTTGAATTGCACGGTGATCTTGACGTCGTTGCGGAACACATCCACGCTGTCGCCGCTGGCGCCGGTCCAGTCCAGGGTCATGTACTGGGTGGTGGCGTCGGACCGGCTGGTGACGGTCAGGACGATGGGCGGGGCGCTGCCGGACACGGTGACCGGCGTGGAGCTGGTGCCCGAGGCGCCGGCGTTGTCGTCCGCGATCAGGGTGACCGTGTAGGTCCCCGCCTTGGCGTAAACCCGGAGCGGGTTCCGCGCCGCCGAGCTCGAACCGTCCCCGAAATTCCAGTTCCAGGCGGCGATGGTGCCGTCGGCGTCGGTGCTGGCGTCGGTGAAGGTGCAGGCCAGCCCGGAGCAGCTCTGGGTGAACGACACGCTCGGCGGGGCATTGGCCGGCGGGCCGCCCCCGGGGAGAGCGTTCACCGTGACTGTTTTGGTGATGGTTCGCATCACTCCATTGTCGTCCGCCGCGGTCAACTTCACCGGGTAGGCGCCGCTCGCGCCGAACGTGTGGGTGGGATTCCGCTGCACCGAGCTCGACCCGTCCCCGAAGCTCCACCCCCACTCCGCCATCCTGCCGTCCACATCGACGCTCATGTCGGTGAAGCTACAGGTCAGGCCGGTGCACGTTGAAGTGAACGAGACCCCCGGCGCCGCGTTCCCCCCCGGCTCCGGGCTCCCGTGGCAGAGGCCGGTGCCGCGGTCGTTGAAGACCTTGCCCGCCACCGGCTCGAATTCCCAGGCGTATCTCCCGTCATCGAGGGTGAGCTCGACGACGCCGAGCGTGCGGCCTTCCACCACCTCGACATTCTGCCGCAGCACCGTCAGGCTGCCCCCGCTCTCGCCCCCGGTGCCGACGATGATCTGCCGGATGCCGTTGGTCAGGTCCAGCACGCCGTCAGGCGTCTGTGGTGCGTACCGCTCGTACACGTGAGCGTGGCCATTGATGATCAGGTCAGCGCCCGCGGCGTAGAGGTCCTTCCAGAAATCCAGCAGGGAGGAGGTTGGAGCGGGCAGAGGAGTGGTGGTGCCGGAGTAGAAGCGGGGGTGATGCCAGTAGGCCAGGATGCAGGGCTGGGCGGTCGCGGCGAGGTCGGCCTTGAGCCAGGTCTCCTGGGGGGAACCGGCCCGGGTTCCCACGAACGTGGCGTTCGCGTTCAGGACCACGATGTGCCACTTCCCCTTGTCGTAGCTGTACCAGCCCTCGCCCCGGTTGCCGGCCGGGCCGGTGGTGCTACCCGGTCCATTGTAGTAGTCGAAGCTCGGGTCGGCGCTGCCGGTGTCGTACTCGTGATTCCCCAGGGCCGGCCGGGTCTTGGCCTTGAACTGGCCCCAGGTGGGGTCGTAGCAGTTCTGGTAGTCCGCGGCCGAGCCGTCGGGGTACGCGTTGTCACCGGCGGTGAACACGGTGGCCGACGGAACATCCGACAGCACCTCCTGGACCAGGACGGCGGTCTGTTGCGAGCCGGGATTGCCACATTCGGCGATGTCCCCGGCGCCGACCAGCGTCACCGCCGCGGGGCTGGCCGTAAAAAAAGAGGGACGCGAGCGCCCCTCATGCACATCGGTTGGCAAGGTGCAGGTGATGAGTACCAGACATGCAATTGGTCCTGCAAACCGGACCAAAGCCGAGCGACGGACCATGGGGGGAGGCCGTGGCACAGAGCCGGTGACGAACTAAGCGTTCGTATGCGACTGCTTCAGTTGTTCGTGGAGTACGCGGTTCTTCAGTTTGATGGTGAAGCCTGGCCCACCCCTGCATTCCCAATGTGCGCCGCGGTACGCCGAATGTCAAACGGGATTTCTGCGAAAGAAAGCGGGATATTTGGCCCCGTCCGCGGCATTTGGCTCGTCCAGCTATTAGACAGCCCAGGGGACGAATCCGGATTCAGGGGTTGACAAATGTGACGTAGATCACGATTCTGTACCCGGCGCGAGCAGCCACGAAAACGAGATGACGCCACCCCGGCGATCATTCCATCGCGCCCTGTACGACTATATCCCCCTAGTCTCAGCAGAACCCTCGTAAATAACCCATTGGGGCTAAGGCTCAGCCTTTCCCCTCGCGTCAGGACAACTACGACGAGCCGCCGGACCGGCCTTGCCGGCGTCGGCCCCTCGCCTGCCGCGATAAAACCATGGCATCTCCCTATCTACACAGACGGAGAGAGGACTCTTGCGAATGACGCACACTTTTAAGCTGGCCAAGCGAACCGCCCGACTCCGAGCGCCCCTGCTCGTCCTTCTCACTCTGGCCTTCGGCGCCTGCGACACCGCAGACCGCTTGAGCAATACCACGGTCCAAGATCCCACCGTTCCGGTGGCCGCAGCACCCACCGCCGAGGCCGACACCACTCTGGCGCTCGCCGATACCCTGGGCGCCACCGATCTCTCGGACCCGACCGGCGGCGTCGCCATCACCGATGACGACCCGATGCCGATCGACGACGCTGAGGACAGCATGGGGGGCGATGTCCAGGTTCTCGACGCCGACGCCCTGTCTCTGGCCGCCACTTCCTCGGGCCTGTCCCTGAGCGCCTTCCGGGGCGGCGTGCCCTTCGGCGCGTCCCACCTGCCGAAGCAACTGTACGGCAAGGTCTACAACGGATCGCTGGGCAACATCTCCCGGGGCGAGCTGATGTCCTACCTGGAAACGGCCCGTCGGACCGGGACCCGGGTGGTGTTGAGCTTCTCCGGCAACGAGGCCCACTTCAAGAGCGCCAACAAGGCCTTCAACCTGGGCATGTGGAAGGCCCGGGTGGCCCGTTACAAGGGGCTCAATATCTCGTCCTACATCAAGGATGGGACGATCGTCGCCCACTATCTGATGGACGAGCCGCACGATCCCTCGAACTGGGGCGGGCGGCTGGTCTCCCGAGCGACCGTGGACGCGATGGCCAAGTACAGCAAGCAGCTCTGGCCCTCGCTGCCGACCGTGGTTCGCTCCTGGCCGGCCTACTTGAAGGGTTATCGCTACCGGTATCTCGATGGGGCCTGGGCCCAGTACTCCGCCCGGATGGGCTCCATTTCCGCCTTCACGACCAAGAACGTGTCCGAGGCCAAGAAGGCCAACCTCAAGCTGGTAGTCGGGCTGAACCTGCTCGACGGCGGCGACAGGTCCAGCGGCATCAAGGGGAATCTCCCCGGCAAGTACGCCATGAACGGCAAGCAGGTCCGGCAGTGGGGCGGGACGTTGATGGGCAGCTCCTATGCCTGTGCCTTCATCAGCTGGAAGTACAATGCGAAGTATCTGGCCCGGTCTGACGTCAAATCGGCCATGTCCTCTCTCGCAGGGAAGGCTCGGACCAGCCGGGCGGGAACCTGCCGGGCTCGTTGAGACGATAACAGACTGTGCTATGATAGGTCGAAAGAAAAGCCCCGCGTCGTTCGCGGGGCTTTTCGCTTGCCTCGGCCAGTGGGGTGGTGTAAAATCCCGCTCCTACTCTCGGGCGATTAGCTCAGCTGGTTAGAGCGCGCGCCTCACATGCGCGAGGTCGGGGGTTCGAGCCCCTCATCGCCCATGCTCGCATGTCGCAGCCTGCAACCACCCGCTTCGAGGCCCACGGCACTCCCCACCACGATTGACGCATCGCGGATCGCACGACACATTAGCGGCAGAGGACGAGTCGGCGCAACCCGAGTAGCTGCAGTGATGCTCTTCAAGCGATGCTCTTCAAAGCGATGCTCTTCAATAGCCAAGAGACGCCGGCATGGAGGAGACTATGATCCGTACTTGGTACTTCGCGCTGGGGCTGAGTTTTGCCGCCGCGGCGTGTCGGGAAGGCTCCGAAGTGACATCACCCTCACGGCCACTGGCCGTCGGCGAGTCGAAGAAGGACTCGAAGAATCCACTCTGGTGGAACAAGTATCAGTTTCTCCTGAATAACGGGCCGTTGAGCGGTGGCGCTCTCACCGCGTCGTCCACCGTGGGCGGCAACGTCGACGTGTCGAACGAGTGCGGCCCCCAGAGCGAGACTTTCATTGCTTTGAATCCCAACGACGCAAGCGTGCTCACTGGGGGTTCAAACGAGATCTTTCGGTTGCCCATGCGGGCATACTTCTCGTCCGACGAAGGAAGTAGCTGGGGCGGCGTCGACGTGCCGCTGCCGGCATCCCCGTCGGGCCCACATGATACCCGGTTCGGCAGCGACCCGACGCTCGGCTTCGACACACAAGGGAACGTCTTCTACGGATTCATCGTGGTGTTCTTCAGCCCCAAGTTCAGTGCCATCAAAGGCACCGAGATGGCGGTCGCCCGCTCCACCGACGGTGGTCACACCTGGCCGCTCCTGACCGAGTTCTCGTTCGAGGGCGGGGAGAACCACTTCAACGACAAACCGATGCTTACGGTGGACCAGAATTCTGCCAGCCCCCACCGCGACAATGTTTACGTGGCCTGGGACGCGGCCTTCGGCGGCTCCCCAGGCGGCGGCATTCGGGTCGCCCGGTCGACGGACCACGGGGCGAGCTTTGCCATCAACCGGGCCGACAATCCTCGCGGACCGGGACGCTCCATCGGCGCGGTGCCCTTCGTGGGTCCTCAGGGCAACCTGTACGTGGCGTGGAACGATTTTGCTGCCAACGTAATTGCATTCAACCGCTCCCTCGATGGCGGGGTGACCTGGGGCACGCAACGGACAATCGCGGCTAAGGCGATCCCCTTTGCTATCGGCATCCCCGCTGAATCGTTCCGCGGGGCACTGGTCTATCCCGCCTGTGACACCGACCGCTCAGGGGGCCAGCACCGCGGTCGGCTCTATTGCTCGTGGATGGACCTGAACGCCGCCGGGAACACGCAGATCGTCCTCTCGTTCTCGGACGACGCCGGGTCTACCTGGTCCGGGCCGACCCCGGTTGGCCACCAGTCACCGGGGACGGATCGCTTCAACCATTGGCTCTCTGTCGATCCCGTCAACGGCGACGTGACCACCGCCTACTCCAACGCAACCGGCTTCGTGACCGATTTCTTTCTCTCTCGTTCCACCAATGGCAGCGCCACTTGGCTGCCGGACGTGCAGGTCACGACCCAGAGCTCCAACGAGCACGACTGCAACGGTCTCTTCCCGTGCCCGTCGATCAACTACGGGAATCAGTACGGAGACTACGAGGGCCTAGTCTCCTTCGGCGGTGTATCCCATCCGATTTGGACTGACAGCCGGAGGAACACGGAGCGTGCGGGAGATCCGACCTGTGGGCGCGGTAATGGGCTCATGGAAGAGGTCTTCACCGCCACGGTGACAAACTAGGCCTACCGCTGGATTGCCTTTGGCAGCTGTGGCCGCATGGTAGCCGGCTCAGCGCCGCTGACGCGGGAAGGCTCGACCATCGGGGAATCGCTCACCACCGGAGCTTCGGGGTGCGAGCCGCTTGAGCCAAAGTGCGCGGTCTTCGGTAGCGGACCTAGTGGCCGCTGGTAACATGCCCGGTAACGTTTCGGGCTGGCGCCAGCGAGCGCCAGTGGGCGGGCTAGGGGATTAACTCGAAGCAGCTCAGCGACCCTCAACGCCGGTTAGCGCTCGCTTCTGGCCTCACATGCGCGAGGTCGGGGGTTCGAGCCCCTCATCGCCCATGCGTTCACATGAAAGCCCCGCCTAGAGATCATCTCGGGGCGGGGCTTCTGGTGACAAGTAAGGCGAACCGGAGACGTTGCACACCGGCGATTGGAACGTGAGCCAGCTGAGATCAGCGAGCATGAGCTAGCCGCTCGCATCTGAACTGGACGAGTTCGGATGGTTGTAATAGGTTGGAATCCTTGCCCCGCCAGCGGCGTTGGGTCCGCTGGCCGAGCCGACGTACCCTGCATGTGGATCCCATGACGCCCGACTCGACGCTGGCTAAGGTGCTTTGCCTGGTAGTGCTGGCGGTCCTCGCCATCGCGGCCGGTTACGCCGTCGTGATGAGCCTCACCAACTACAGCGCCATCGGCGTCTGAGGCAACCCCCCCGGCTCCGCCGAGCCCGGCGCGGAGGTCATCCATGACCAAGCGAGGGACCCGCCGCTTCTTTCTTGGCGGCACGCTCGGCGCAACCCTGGTACTCCTCGTCCTCACGGTTGACAGCCACCGGCAGTTTCCCCGCCTGACCCACGCCGACCAGATCACCCCGGCGGTCGTCGCGGGCAAGCACGTGTGGCACCGGAAGAATTGTGTGAACTGCCACACATTGCTGGGCGAGGGCGCCTACTACGCGCCCGATCTCACGAAGATCGCCGAGCAACGCGGTGTGCCTTACCTGCAGGCGTTCCTCAAGGACCCCTCGAAGTTCTACTCCGAGGCCCGTGACCGGCGGCTCATGCCGAACCTTCGGCTTTCGTCCCAGGAAATAGACGAGGTCATCGCCTTTCTTGGTTGGGTGGCGAAGATTGACAATCACGGCTGGCCGCCCCGGCCCCTCCTGGTCTCCGGCTCGGCCGTGCCCGGCTCCAATGTGGGCGGAGCGGCGCCCCATGCGGCCTCGACCGAGCCGGCCGAGCAGGGGGAGGCGCTCTTTCGGACTACGCCGCCGGGCTGCTTCGCCTGCCACTCGGTGGCTCCCGGGGTGAACCTTGTCGGCCCCAGCCTTGCCGGGCTCGGCGCCCGCGCGGGCCAGGTCGTGCGGAGCGCCGATTATCACGGCAAGGCCACCGATGCCGCGGGCTATATCCGCGAGTCCATTCTCCATCCGAGCGCACACCTGGTGGCCGGGCCGACCTACTCCGCCGCCGGCCGGTCGTTCATGCCCGACAACTTCGGCACTCTGCTCACGACCGAGCAGGTGGACCACCTCGTGGCCTACCTCTCCACTCTGCCGTAGAGGATCCGCGCATGCGCTACCGCTCGCAGGCCGTGGCCTACCCGTACTTCGCCGTCGCCTTGCTGCTCTTCGGGCTCCAGATCGCCTTTGGCCTGCTCGCCGCGGTGAAGTACCTCGGCCCCGATCCGCTGATCAATCTCCTGCCGTTCGACCGGGTGAAGGAGATCCACACCAATCTGCTCCTCGTGTGGGTCCTCACCGGCTTCATGGGCGCGGCGTACTATGTCGTGCCCGAGGAGTCGGGCACCGAGCTCTGGAGTCCCCGGCTCGCCTACATCGCGCTCGGCCTCTGGGTCCTCATGGGCCTTACCGCCGTGATCGGCTACGTGTTCGGCTGGACCGCGGGCAACAAGCTCCTCGAGCAGCCTTATCCGCTCAAGCTCGTCATCGTAGTGGTGATGCTGATGTTCCTCGCCAATCTCCTGATGACGATCCGGCGAGCGGGCCGCTGGACCACGACGGAGGCGGTGCTGGTCTCCGGGCTGATCTTGACCGCCCTGCTCTATCTCCCGGCCCTCCTCACCTTCAACAACTACACCGTGAGCATCTTCTATCGGTGGTGGACAGTGCATCTGTGGGTCGAGGGGGTCTGGGAAATGGTCCAGGGCGCGCTCCTGGCCTACCTTCTGATCCGACTCTCGGGCGTGGACCGGGAAGTACTGGAGAAGTGGCTCTACGTGATCGTCGGTATCACCTTCATCTCCGGCATCCTGGGCATGGCCCACCATTATTACTTCGTGGGCGTTCCCCACTACTGGCTTCCGATCGGCGGATTCTTCAGCGCGCTCGAGCCGCTGGTTTTTCTGGGCATGGCGATGTACGCCTATTTCGCCATGCGACGCTCCGGGCTGAGCCATCCCAACACGCTCGCCGTTCACTGGACCATCGGAAGCGCCATCTTCTCCGCGCTCGGCGCCGGGCTTCTCGGTCTGGCCCACACCTGGCCGGCGGTGAACAAGTGGACCCACGGGACCCTGATCACCGCCATGCACGGCCATGCGGCGTTCTTCGGGGCCTACGTCATGATCGTGCTGGCCATGATCACGTATGCCCTTCCAGGGCTCACCGGGCGCGACGAGAGGACGCTCGAGCGGCCGCTCGGACTGTGGGCCTTCTGGCTGATGGTGGGCGGGATGTTCGGGATGACGCTGGCGTTCGCGACTGCGGGCATCGGGCAGGTCTACCTGGAGCGCATCACCGGACTCGGCTTCCTCGAGACCCAGCGCAAGATTCAGGTGCATTTCCTCATGCTGACCGGCACCGGTCTCCTCTTCGCTCTCGGCGCGGCCCTCTACCTCTGGGATTTCTTCGTGGTCAGTCCGCGGCTGGCCAGGACGGACGCGCCGCGGTATGCCACGGCGGCTCGGTAGCCCGATGGCGGGGATGCCGCTCATCGCACCGGCCGAAGGACCTTTCTATCTCCCCCGCGGCAACGAAGTCAAGGTCTTCGAGCAATGCCACGCCAAAGGGCTCCCTGTGCTGCTCAAAGGGCCCACCGGCTGTGGCAAGACGCGGTTCGTCGAGTTCATGGCCTGGCGGCTGGGCCGCCCGCTGGTCACCGTCGCCTGCCACGACGACCTCTCCGCGACGGACCTCACCGGCCGCTACCTGGTGGTGAACAGCGAGACCGTCTGGCGGGACGGGCCGCTGACGATGGCGGCGCGCCAGGGCGCCATCTGCTACCTCGATGAGCTGGTCGAGGCGCGGTCCGATACCATCGTGGTCATCCACCCGCTGGCTGACGATCGCCGGGTGCTGTCGATAGACAAGACCGGCGAGCTGGTCGAGGCGGCGCCCGGCTTCCAACTCGTTGTCTCCTACAACCCCGGCTACCAGCAGCTCCTCAAAGAACTCAAGCCCAGCACCCGGCAGCGGTTCGTGGCGCTCGAGTTCGCGCTGCCGCCGCCGGAGGCGGAGCGCACGATCGTGGCGCACGAGGGCCGCGTGCCTCAGGCCATGGCAGCCTCCCTGGTGGAGCTCGCGGGCCGGCTCCGCCGCCTCGAGGCTCACGGGCTCACCGAGGTGCCGAGCACCCGGCTCCTGGTCACGACGGCGCGCCTCATCGCTGCGGGCATTGCGCCGCGGGACGCCTGCCGGGCGGCGATGGCGGCGCCGCTCACCGACGAGCCCGAGCTTCTCGCCGCGATGGAGGCCCTGGTGACCGCCACCTTCTAGGTGGCGCCGGGGGACGGCCATGGCGGAGCCCGAGGACCTGATTCTTGAATTCGCGCACCGGGGTGTCATCGCGGCCGAGCGGCTCTGGCTGCGATATCACGTCGACGCCGACACTACGCGGCGGACCCTCGCAGGTCTGCGGCCGCACGTGGAGCTTCTGCTCGCGGCGCTCACCGATCAGTCCATCGGCGTGCGGCCCGCCGACCCGCCGGCTCCGGCGAGCTGGGTGGCGCGCCTGGCGCGGCGTTCCCCCCGTCATCTCCGCGGCCTGCCGCCCTCCATGGCCACCGGCGACGCCGAGATTCACATCCCGCGGCTCCCCCCGGCATCACTCGTCGCCGCCGGGCTCACGCCAGCCGCGGTCTACCGTCTGCTGGTCGCAGAGCACGTCGCACGCCTCGAGCGGGGCACGCCCGGCCACGCGCCGGGCGACCCGGAGACTCCTGAGCGTCTTCTCTACGAGCTGTGCGAGGCGGTGGCCTTGGAGCAGTGGCTGGCGCGCACCCTTCCGGGGCTGGTGCCCGACCTGACTGCGGCGCGAAAGGGCGCGCTCGCCGAGCGGCCCAGCCTAGTCGAGCTCCGCCCGGTGGAGCGCGCCATCGAGCAGCTGGTACAGCGGGTGCTCGCCGCGCCGCCCACCGCGGCCGTGCCTGAGGTGCCTCTGGCGGCCACTCCCGCGGCGGCCCGCGCCTGGGCCTACGCCCGGGGCGCGCTCCTGCCCGCGGACGGCGGACGCTGCCGCGGCCTCCCGCCGGTTCCGCAGTGGGGCCGAGTGCTCGTCGTGAGCGCGCCGGCGGAGCTCGCCTTGCACGGCGAGTCACGGCCTTCCACCGCTCCGTCACCCGGTCGCACTCATCCTCTCCGGCGGTCTCCTCGCCCTCGCGAGGCTCAACCGGGGGAGGACAGCCATTCGATGGGTATGTGGATCATTCGACCCGATGAACCGCAGGAGAGCGTGGAAGACCCGATGGGACTCGACCGTCCCGCCGACCGGGACGCGGAGGCGGCTGCGGACGAGTTGGCCGATGCCCTGGCCGACCTTCCCCAGACCCGAGTGATCGCCACTCCGAATGCGCCCCGTGAGGTCCTCACGAGCGAGGGGCCGGTGCCGCGCGCCCCGCGTCCCACGACCACGGGGGCGTCGGGGGTTGGTCTGGTCTATCCCGAGTGGGATTGCCGGGCGCAGGCCTACCGACTCGAGGGGGCGGTCGTGCGAGAGGTGCCGCTGGCCATCGGCGACGGCGCCTGGGCCACGGCGGCCCTCGAGCGGCACTCGTCGCTGGTGCGGAGGGTGCGGAGGCAGTTTGCCCGGCTGCGTCCGCGGCGCAGCCGCCAACACGGGCAGCCGGAGGGCATCGAACTCGACCTCGAGGCCTTGGTTGACGCCTACGCCGACCGGCGGGCGGGAGTCGCCCAAGCCAGCGGCGAGGACCGGTTCTACGTGGCGGAACGGGCGGCTCGGCGGAGTCTCGCCATCGCGGTTCTGATTGACGTGAGCGCGTCAACCGACAGTTGGCTGGCGGGGACCCGGCGGGTGATTGACGTCGAGAAGGAGGCGCTCCTCGTCGTCGGCGAGGCGCTCGAATGGCTGGGGGACCGGCACGCGATGTATGCTTTCTCGGGAGAGGGGCCCGCCGGCGTGCAGGTGCAGGTGATCAAGGCATTCAGCGACCGGGGCGGGGCTCTGGTCCAGCAGCGAATCGAGCGTCTCGAGCCCGACCGCTACACCCGGGTCGGCGCGGCGGTGCGTCACGCCACCGCCCGCCTCGCCGCGGAGCCGGCGGAGCGGCGGCTGCTCCTGCTGCTCACCGACGGGCGTCCCAACGACGTAGATCAGTACGAGGGCCGCTACGGGGTGGAGGACACGCGGCAGGCGGTGCGGGAAGCGGCGTGCGAGGGAGTGCTGGTCTTCGGCCTGACCGTGGACCGCGGCGCGCCGACCTATCTCGCCACCTTGTTCGGGCCCGGAAGGGCGGCGCTGCTCAGCGCTCCCGAGCGGCTACCCGGTGCGCTGGTGGAGGTGCTGCGGCGGCTGGTTGCTCCGGGAGCTGCTCGATGAAGCAGTCGCCGATGCGTCAATGAGCCCGCTCGTCCGGCGAAATGGCCGCCGTGTGGTCATGGGCCAAATCACCCAGGGCCGCCCCGGTCGTCGCTATTGACAAGGACTTCCAAAAACATTATTGGATTCAATTCAATCCCAGCCAGTTCCGCGCCTTAGCCGCCCGTCGCGCTTTCAGATGAAGACATGGCCGAAGGAACACACTATCGCACCCATGTGAAGAGCAGCTGATCCATCATCCCGTAGCACTGGACCGAGGAGGCGGTATGATCGACTGGTCGGTGGATCGCGGCAACCGGGGTGGGTGGGCTCGACGCGGCGCGCTCATGCTCTGCGGATGTCTGTGGGCGGGACCAGTCTCGAGCGCTACAGCCGCGGTCTCTGCTCCTGGAGATCGGGACCACCCTGATTACGAAGCCTACGTCGTAGCGCGAGGAGGAGTGCTGTCCGGGCTGGCACACCACGCTCTGGCTATCCCCGCAGCTGCCGCGATCCCTCCTTTTGCCAGAAAGTACGGCCTCCCTTGTTCGGCCTGTCACACCGCATGGCCCGAGCTCAACGCGTTCGGCCAGCGATTCAAGGACAACGGCTACCAACTGGGCAACGATCGTGACTCGCCCATCTGGTTGAATCCTGCCTACATCCCCCTCGGAATCCGAACCACGCCGCAGTGGCGGCTGGAGCGCAATACCCACCAGCCGGTGGACGCCGTACCGGGAGATCCCGCCAGCGGGACCGTGGAGCGAACTATCACCCAGTCGGGCTTCGACATCTCGGGAGCCGACATCCTGATGTTGGGCACCCTCTACAAGAACATCACCTTCGGGTTCGTGCCCACGGTGGCCGACGGAGAAGGAGTCGGCATCGAGGCAGCCTTTGTCCGGTTCGACAACTTGTTCCGCTCGACCTGGGCCAACCTCAAGTTCGGCAAGTTCGAGCTGGACAACCTGCTGTCCGAGAAGCGGTCGATCATGCTGTCCACCAACGGCACCTTCTACCAGAGCTACCACTTCGTGCCGGTGGGGGACGCAACCGATTTCGGGTTGGGGGATAACCAGATCGGTGCCGAGTGGCTGGGCCATTCACCGAACAGTTACACTCGTTTTAGCATGGCCGTTCTGGGCGGTGTGGATGGCGCGCCGGGCCTTCCCAACGGCAAGAGCTATGATGGAGCGGTGACCCTGAGCCAGGCCTTCGATGTCGGCAAGCTCGGGCTGCAGCGGGTGGGCCTGTACGGCTACACCGGGCGGCGCCCGACCGTATTCGAGACCGTCGGCGGAGAACCGGTCCCCGGCACCGGCACCGAGAACCGAACCTTCTACCGCCTCGGCGCGGTGGGGGACTTCTTCATCGGGAATTTCGAGCTGCTGCCGCTGTTCATGCATGGCTCGGACGACAAGGATCTCGCCGGTGGAACCCAGGACCCGGCGTGGAACAGTGGGCTGCTCGAGCTGCACTACTACATCAGTCCGCAGCTGATCCTGACCCAGCGCAGCGAGATCATTCGGATGTCCCGGCAGGCGCTGCCGGCCACGCCGAAGAACCTGGGCAACATCGACGCCTTCACCTTCGGCTCCCGCTGGTATCCCATCATGTTCAGCCGGGCCGGCCTGGCCGTTCTCGGCGAGCTGTCCTTCACTAAGACGATCGGTACCGCACCACTGAGCGGGGCTGGAGTGGGGCTCCCACCCCTCTCGCCCGACACCCCGGTGAGGAGCACCAGCCTGCTCCTCGCGCTCGACTTCGACTTCTGATCAGGAGGCCTCGAATGAGTCGCATTCTGTTGGGGGCCCGGGCCGCCGGACTCGGCCTGCTGTTGTCGGGCGTCGGGGTCGGTGCCGCCCAAGGCCAGGCCGCAACCCATGTGGGGAACGTCACCGGCAACGCAGCGGCCGGCAAAAAGGACTACCGCCGGTACTGTATGGGCTGTCACGGCCCCGAAGGCGACGGCGGTGGGGAGAACGCGCAATGGATCGACCCCAAGCCCCGGGATTTCACCGCCGCGGTGTTCAAGTGCCGATCAACGCCCACTGGAACCCTGCCTACGGACGAAGATCTGTACCACTCCGTTTCGCGCGGCTTCGTGACCACCAATATGCCGTCCTGGGAGCCGCTGACGCGGCAGACTCGAGTGGATCTGGTGGCCTACATCAAGACCTTCTCTCCGAAGTGGGCCCAGGGACCTGGCACCCCGATCACGATTCCAGCGGAAACGCCCCCTACGCCGGAGAGCATTCTCCACGGGCGTCAGCTCTTCCAGAAGATGGAGTGCTGGAAGTGCCACGGGCCGGCCGGTCACGGCGACGGGCCGTCCGCCTCGACCCTTACCGACAGCAAGGACAACCCGATCCGACCCTACAATTTCGCCAGTGGTTCGCGCTTCAAGTGCGGGGAGACCAACCAGGATCTCTACCGCATCTTCATGACCGGTCTGGACGGCACCCCGATGCCGTCCTTCGCCGATCAGATCCGGCCGGCCGACGCGTGGGATCTGGTGCACTTTCTCCGCACCATGCAGCCCCTCCCCACGCCCGAGGCCGCGGTCTGGCAGGCCTGGCTTCCGGCGCATGCCGGCCAGCTCAAGCCGCTCGGCCCGGTTGAGGGGCAATGATTCACCCGATCACACTCTGAGAAACGGTGCACCTATGTCCAGGAAGCTGGTTTCCTCCCTTGCCCTCTTGGCGGTAGGCACGTCTGCTACCCTTGCGCTGGGGCACCCGACGAAGAACGCCGGAGCCATCAGCGGCCACGTCACCTTTACCGGTACGCCGCCGAAGATGAAGCCGATCGATATGGCGAAAGAACCGTCCTGCGCCAAGCAGCACGCGACTCCCATCATGACCGAGAGCGTAGTCAGCGGTCCCAACAACGCCCTGGGGAACGTGGTGGTATACATCTCGGCCGGGGATCAATCAGGCGGGCCGGCCGCCGAAGCGGTCCGGTACGACCAAAAGGGGTGCGAATACGTGCCCCACGTTGCCGTCCTGCAAGTGGGCCAGCCATTGGAGATCTACAACGACGATCAGACCTCCCACAACATTCATCCGCTGGCCAAGGTGAACTCGGAGTGGAACAAGTCCCAGCCGCCGGGTGCCCCGCCGATCAAGGCGACCTATGACAAGCCCGAGTTTATCGCGGTCAAGTGCAACGTCCACCCCTGGATGCACGGCAACTTCGCGGTGCTCACGACGCCCCACCACGCCCTGACCGGCCAGGACGGGGCATTCACCCTCGAGGGGTTGCCGCCGGGCAAGTACACCGTCACGGCATGGCATGAGCGCTTCGGCACCCAGAGCCAGGAAGTGACGGTGGGCGGTGGCAAGCCCGCTACGGCGGATTTCGTCATGAAGGCGACACCCTACTGATGGGCAAGATCTTCGCCGTGATCCTGGTCGTGGTCACGGTCATCTCATCCGCCGTTTTTATCGCCCGCATCTGGTGGCTGCCCGCCGACATTTCGGTGCTCGGTGTCGGCATCGATCGTCAAATGTCGGAGACGATGATCGCCGCGGGCGTGCTGTTCGTGACCTCCCACCTGGTGCTGGCCCTGTTTGTCTGGCAATACGCCGACAAAGGCGACCGCCGGCCCATCAAGATTTTCCCCGGTGGGGCGGTTCCGATGGTGGTGATCGCCACCCTGCTGGTGGGTGCGGAGATCGTGGTGCTGTCGCTGGTGGGGACCAAGGTCTGGGCCGGGATCTTCCTATCCCAGCCCGATCCAAAGGCACTGCGGATCGATGTGCAGGCGGAACAATTCGCCTTCTACTTCCGATATCCGGGGCGGGACGGCAAGTTCGGCACCATGCATCCGGAGCTGATTGACGATGGCAACAACAACTTCTTCGGTCTCGATCCGGCCAACGATACGACGGCGCGGGATGACATCATTTCCGCCTCACTCGTCCTACCGGTCAACCATCCCGTCCTCCTGACCCTGCATGCCAAGGACGTGGGTCACGCCTTCTATGTCCCCGAGCTGCGGCTCCAGCAGGACTTCATTCCCGGCATGGTCATTCCCATTCACTTCACCGCGACCAAGGTGGTCAAGAAAGAGATCGTGTGTACCCAGCTCTGCGGACTGGGGCACTATAACATGCGGGCGTATATGGAAGTGATGCCAGAAAATCAGTTCGAGCAGTGGATGGTGGATCAGGCGGCACAGCAGTAGGTCTCGCTCTGAGAGGTCAGGCCCATGCCCGATTTGTCGGCCGCACCACTAGTTCCCAGCGGGGAGCCCCCCGGCCAGGTGGCCGAGCTCAAGCATGTAGCGCCCCGCAGCTTTCTCCGAAAGTATGTCTTCAGCCTGGATCACAAGGTGATCGGGAAGCAGTACCTGGATCTGGCGCTGGCCGCGGTCGTGATCGGGATGGTGCTCTCCTGGCTCATGCGTTTCCATCTCGCCTTTCCCGATGCTGCCGTCCCGGGGCTGGGGAAGCTGGCGCCGAATGCGGCGGCAGGCGGGGTCATGACCCCGGAGCTGTATCTCTCGTTGATGACCATGCACGGCACCCTGATGGTCTTCTTCGTGCTGACCACCGCCCCGTTTGCCGGCTTCGGCAACTTTGTGCTGCCCCTGCAGGTGGGCGCGGAAGACATGGCGTTCCCCCGGTTCAACATGATGTCCTTCTGGGTGACATTCCTGGCATTTGTGGTTCTGATCTCGGCATTCTTCGTCCACGAGGGGCCACCGCTCTCGGGCTGGACCGCGTACGCTCCGCTCAGTGCCCTCGGCAAGGATGCCGGCCCGGGGCAGGGCACCGGCCAGACGCTCTGGGCGGTCTCCATTGCCCTGTTCTGCGTCGGCCAGCTCTTGGGCGCGCTCAACTTCATCGCGACCACGCTCGACCTCCGCACCAAGGGCATGACGCTCTCCCGCATGCCCTTCTCCACCTGGGCCTGGTTCATCACCTCGGTGATCGGCCTCATCGCGTTCTCGGTGCTGCTGCCGGCGTGTGTTCTGCTCCTCCTCGACCGGCTGGCGGGAACCAGCTTCTTCATCCCGGGCGGGCTGGTGGTGAGCGACAAGCTGCAGCCTCACGCGGGGGGGTCTCCCCTCTTGTGGCAGCATTTGTTCTGGTTCTTCGGGCACCCCGAAGTCTACATCGCGATCCTGCCGGGATTTGGGATCGTCTCCCACATCCTCCCCGTGTTCGCCCGGAAGCCGTTGCTCGGGCCCAAGGTCTTTCTCGGCTGCCTGATCGCGATCGGCTTTCTGAGTTATACCGTCTGGGGCCACCACATGTTCCTCAGCGGCATGAATCCGCTCTCGGCAACTCTCTTCTCGGTGCCCACGCTGATCATCACCATCCCGGCGACGATCGTGACCCTCCTGTGGATCGGGACTCTCTACGGGGCGCGGCTGCGCTTCACCACCGCGGCGCTGTTCTGTCTCGGATTCATCTCGGTGTTCGTGACCGGAGGGATCAGCGGCTTCTTCCTGGCCCAGCCCTCCATCGATACCTACCTTCATGGCACGTACTTCGTGGTGGGGCATTTCCACTTTGTGATGGGTGTCGCCGCCATGTTCGGCATCTTCGCCGGGACCTACTTCTGGTTCCCCAAGATGTACGGCCGGATGCTGAACGAGACCCTGGGGAAGCTGCATTTTACGCTCACACTCATCGGCGTCTACTGCATCTTCATGCCGATGCACTATCTGGGTCTCGCCGGCAACGTGCGCCGGTACTCCACCTTCACCGACGACTACATGAAAGGCTCGCTGCCCCTGCACCGCTTCATCACCGTTGCCGCCCTGTTTACCGGTGCAGTGCAGCTGATCTTTTTCTACAATCTGATCCGGAGCAGGCTGCGCGGGGCTAAGGCTCCCGACAACCCCTGGCAGGCGACGTCGCTCGAGTGGTCAACCAGCTCGCCGCCTCCATTTGACAACTTCGGGGGGCGCCAGCCGGTGGTGACCCACGGTCCCAACGAGTACGGGACGGCTGGACCGGCCGGCGATTACGTGATGCAAGCTTCACCACAGCCGGCGACGATCTGACGTGGCAACCCTCCAGCTGAACCGGCCCCCGTCACTGGCGCGCACTGGTGTGTGGATCGGCATCGCCGCCATCACGATGTCGTTCGCGGCGTACACCAGCGCCCTGATTGTACGGCAGGGTGCCACGCCGGACTGGCAGCACTTCAAGCTCCCGCCGATTCTCTACCTGAATACCGTGCTGCTCCTGGCCAGCAGCGGGACGCTCGAACGGGGGCGCAGGCTGATGCTGAAGGAGGCCCCCTGGCGCACCGCCTCGGCGTCGCGGGGACCCGCTTGGCTGCTTCTGACACTGGTCCTGGGGCTGCTGTTCATTGCGGGACAGGTGGTCGCGTGGCGGGATCTTGCTGCCCAGGGCTTGTTCCTCAATACCAACCCCAGCAGCGCCTTCTTCTACGTCTTCACCGCACTGCACGCGTTACACTTGCTCGGCGGGGTCACGGCACTGGGATACGTCCT
Source organism: Gemmatimonadota bacterium (assembly GCA_041500125.1). Classification (GTDB taxonomy): domain Bacteria; phylum Gemmatimonadota; class Gemmatimonadetes; order Gemmatimonadales; family GWC2-71-9; genus CAVVWJ01. The sequence continues at coordinate 10,604 of JBGQLP010000039.1, read as the reverse complement.
TGTGCGGCTCTATGGGTCAGTCGCCTCGCCACCGCTGAGTGCGCTCGACGCGACCTCGCTCTATTGGCACTTCATGGACGTTCTGTGGCTCTATCTCCTGGGGGTCCTCGCTCTGTGGTTCTAGCCAGCCGGAGGTGAGGTGAGCGAATCCGAGATGTCCGTGGCCCTGGGCCACAACGCTGTGCTGGAAGAATCGCCGTTCGGCATCGACTCCAAGAAGCTGGTGATGTGGCTGTTCATCGTCGCCGATGCCGCGACCTTCGGCGCGCTCCTGTTCGGCTACGGCTACTTAAGGGTTGGAAGCCCAACCTGGATCAGGCCGTTCGCGTTCATTCCAACCATTCTCAACGGGATGGTCATGACCGTGGTCCTCCTGACCAGCAGTCTGACGATGTTGGCCGCGGTAGGCGCCGCCCAGGCCGGCCGGCGCAGGACCGCCGTGCGATGGCTCGGCGTGACGGCGATGCTCGGTGTGGTGTTCGCGGCGCTTCACCTGCGGGAGTGGTTCAACCTGTTCGCCGAAGGTTGGAGTCCGTCCACCAACCCGACCGGCGGGCCGGTTCTCTTCGGCGGGACCTTCTTCGGCATCACCGGCCTCCACCTGCTGCACGTGCTCTGTGGGGTGGTGGCCATCCTGGTCGTCGCATTGGCCTTCAAGCGGGGACGGCTGGACGCCGGGCACGTGGAGACCACCGGCCTCTACTGGCACTTCGTTGACCTGGTGTGGATGTTCGTCTTCCCCCTCGTGTACCTGATGAACGCCCGATGAGGCGTCCACGGTGAAAGGCGAGGATATGGCAACGATGGGATCGAGCGCCGGCCCGGGAATGCGGTTCTATGTGGCCGTCTGGCTCGGGCTACTGCTGATCCTGGGCGCCGAGGTGGCGCTCACCTACGCGGGTCTGCCGGCGGGGACCCTGCTGGCGGCACTGCTTGCTCTGGCGCTGGTGGAAGCAGGACTGGGGGTGATGTATTTCATGCATCTGAGGTATGAGCGCCGGACGCTCTTCTGGAGTCTCATACCGGCTCTCATCTTCGTGTTCATCATGATGAACCAGTTCTGGTCGGATGCGCACCGCCTCCGAATGCTGCACCAATGACCAACATGCCTGGGTCGGTCCAGGCCATGCTGAGCGGCATGGTGATCATGGTGCTTCCCGCGTTGCTCATCTGCATCGGCATCGCGATAATGGCATATCGCCGACGGGACAAGTTTACGGAAACAGGGACCACCCGTCGCAGCCGGACCCGCCGCGCCTGACGCTACCAGGAGCCCCGGACGCGTGCCCAGGAGCTGCTACCCGGAGCCCCGCATCCCGTGCGGGGCTCTTTCTTATTTCTCAGCCGTCGCCTGGCTGATGGTGATCTTGAAGCCGTCCGGGTCCTGAGCGGTGAAGCTGTAGGCGTCCCACCGGTTCCCCGGCTCTTCCACGATGCTGCCGCCGAAGGCGCGGAGCCGGGCCGCAATGGCGTCCACGTTCTGCGCGGTGTCGCACCAAATGCGGAACCCTTCGCCCTTCTTGCGGTCGCGCCCCTTCTTGAAGTCGTCCTGCGCCAGGCCGAGCTGACAGCTGCCCGCCTTCAGCATCACGCCCTTGAGCTCGCCGCCATCCTCCCACCGTTCGGCCACGAAGAAGCCGAGCCCGTCCTGGTACCAGGCCACGCTGCGCTGGATGTCGTTGACGGTGTAGCTGGGCATGATGGAGCGGAGCCGGAGTGACTCGGGCTGCCGGCGCTGGGGATGAGTGGCGCGGCTACCGCTTTTCTGAGACTTGCCTTGTGTCGCCATGGTGCTTCCTCCTCGGTGAACGGGCACGGCTCCAAGCGTAGCGTGCCGAACGGGAGAGGTCCACACCTTGGAGTTGTGCCTTTGCACTGAGACAGGAGGCCGGGGAAGGGCGAAACCTGGCCAATTCTGCCCAGGCGCGGGGCCAGGTTGGTGTGCCAAATTGGCCAAATCCCCTACCGCGTTTCCATATGGAAGCTACCTTTTCCATTACATCCGCAGTACTTAGGTCCTGCCCACCCTTGTAGGTTGGCCGCTCCCCGCGGCAGAAGGAGGACCGGTATGAAGGTCAAGCATCTCCTGCTCAGCAGTGTCCTTGTGATTCCAGCGCTGCTGCTACCACTGGCAAGTTGTGACGACAGTAAGACGCCGACCGAACCCGCCGTTGGTCAACCAACAGACAACATCGATACGCCAAGCTTCACCACCGTAGGGTTCGGGTCCTTCTGGCACGACCCGCACATCAAGGGCGCGAAGATCCGTACCTTCGCCGGGCCGACTGATGCGCCTGGAAGTGGCTGCACCGGGGAAGCCAAGCGGTTCAGGAGCCAGGATGGTGCTGAGGTGAGGACCGACGACACCAGCCCGGAGGGCTCGTGCTCTTATGCCGGAATCTATCCGGCCGATCAGAAGCTGAGAGGAAAACTGCTGACCTCGGTGAGGGAGCTCGACTTCTCCTACGCCGGCGGCAACCCGCAAGGTGGATCACCTCGGTGGAGCATCCCAATTGACTGCGTGCAGAGTCCCGAATACGTCGGCGTGGTGGAAGTGACGCCTTGCACCACTGATGGGGTCAGGGAACAGTATGCGTTCGCCGACGCCGTCACCTGCAACGATGGTGATGCCAATGTCGGAACACTAAATGGCGAAGATCAGGAAAACTGCCCCTGGACGTATCTCGGAGTGACGTATCCCAATTGGGCCGCCTTCGTCGCCGCTTATCCAGGTGGACGGATTGCCAAGACGGAGCCCAATGGCGGTGGTGATTCCTTCTATTTCGTGATCATCGATCGAGGTCCTGCGCACTATCTGCTGTTTAAGGTGGACGCACGCTAAGGAGGCACAACCTCAAGCAGCAAAAAGGGCCGGGGCGACTCCCCGGCCCTTCCTTAGGCCAATTTGTCCCACTATCCCGCCAGCACCGGTACACCCTTGCAGACTCGCCGATCCGGCGAAACATTCCCTACTTGCCTTTTAACCCGGAGATCCATGGCTTGACGTTCGAAGCACTTCGCAGCGCGTCCGCTGTCCTCACCGGCGACGACCCCAGCAGCGACCTGTTGACCTACGTGGCCGGCAGAGGGCACCGCGAGTTTCCCTGCCTGTCCCGCGCGCACAATCCGTCCAATAGTGTCCCCTGCATGGACTTCTCACCCTGGATCAGGGAACGGGTGCGCACGGGCGACAGCGACGGCGTGGCCGAGTATCTCTGGCGCGTCCGCCGAGCGAACCCCGTGAGCGGCGGGAACCACGAGCAGGTGCTCCGGAAGTACACCGACCTGGCGCAGGCGCTGCTCGCCGCGCCGCTGAGCCGGCACCTGGAGCTCGGCACCGACGAGGCCTACCTCGACCTCCGGGTGGCGCTGGTCATGCTGGCCGCGCACGAGACCTTCTCCGGGTTCATCATGGCGGGCGAATCGGCCGACTTCGTTGCCGCCGTCATGGCGCCCTACAGCCTCTCGCTCGCGCATGCGGGCGAGCTGCTGCAGGCCCGAAACTCGTTCGTCCTCGAGACGGGCCGGGAGATGGACTACTGGGCCTGCTGGACCTCGCTCTCACCCGATGCTCTTCGTTCCCCCATTCCACCGCACGACACCAACTTTCAAGCCCTCCTCGGCTCCCTCGTCAAGCTCCCGCTCGGCTCCCGGGCCCACGCGGTGGATGCGCTGCGACACATAAGCGCCGACCCCTGCGCCCCGCGCTCGCTGGGGAGTCTCTGCCGCTACGAGACCAGACGGTCGGGTCTCGAAGTCGGCGAATCCTCCCGCCTGATTCTGGAGAACGGCCTGGTGGCCCCGGCCACCGACACCGGCAGCTGGCTCCACGGCTGGACCCGCCGCCAGCTGCTCGGCTTCCTGGCGGAGGCCGGCGTGCGGGCGCCGAAGTCCTGGAGCAAGGAGCGGCTGGCCGAGGTGGCGATGACCGACTGCGCCGCGGCGGTGCGCTCTCGCATGGAGGAGTCCGGCGCGGTGGAGCTGGCGCCGGCCCACGCCGAGGCGGCCCACCGGCTGGTGCTTTACATCGACGATGTGAAGGAGACCTGGCGGGTGTGGTTGGGGTTTGGGACCGGAATGGGCGCCTAGATCAACCCGCCGCGCCTCAGCTTCCCGATCTGATCGAACCGCTCTTCGTGTACCGCCAGCACTTCCTCCGGTGACACCGTCGCGACGCCGGGCTTTCCGACCTCCACTCCTGCTGCATAGTTGGCCAGCTGTGCCGCTTCCCTGAGCGAGGCACCCGCCGCCAGGGCGGTGCCGAGCCACGCGGTGACGGTGTCGCCGGCACCGGAGACGTCGTAGATCTCCCGTGCCATGCTGGGGATCTGGGTCAGGTTCCCATCCTTAGTGACCAGCACCATCCCCTCCGCGCCCAGCGTCACCAGCAGATTATCCACCTTGAGGCGGGCGAGAACTTCGGGCAGCGCATTCCCGTTCTTGAGGTCCACCGCCGCGCCGAGGGCCGACTCCAGCTCTCGCCGGTTGGGCTTGAAGACGGTGGCACCGGCGTACTCGAAGAACTGGCGGTACTTCGGGTCCACCACGATGGGGATCCCGCGCCGGCGGGCGATCTCCATGACCGCGACGATCAGCTCGGGCGAGAGGGCCCCCTTGTTGTAGTCCTCCAGCAGGAGCGCGTCCGCGTCGGCGAGAGCCTCGCGCGCCGCAGCCACGAGTCGCGCCAGGTCGGGCCCGTCCAGCAGGGAATCCACCTCGTCATCGATCCGGACGATCTGCTGCCCTCGGGCGATGATGCGGGTCTTGGAGGTGGTGGGCCGTCCGGCGATGGTGAGGACGAAGCGGTCTTCCAGCCGGGCCACCGCCAGCTCCTGCCGGATGGCGGCGCCGTCAGCGTCGTCGCCCACCGCGCCGACGAGCAGACAGCTTGCCCCCATGGCCGCGACGTTGGCGGCGACGTTGGCCGCACCGCCGAGGGCGGCGTGGCGTTCCCGCAGGGTGACAACGGGGACCGGCGCCTCGGGCGAGAGCCGCTCGGTCTCACCGATGAGATAGCGATCCAGCATGATGTCGCCTACCACCGCGACCCGGCTGCTCCTCATCTTCTGAATCAGCTGGATCACCCGGTCCCGGGTGAGCGGCTGGGGCGGCTGTTTCATCGGAGCGTTCCTTCCCGGCTGAGACCCAGGGTCACCTGAACCCGCCCTTCGAAGCGGTCGGCGGTTTGTCCCGGTACATGCTGCCAGTTGGTGATGTGATGCAGGCCGGCGTCCGCCGCGAGATCCAGCGGACCCTGACGGCCGCGGATGCCGAGTCCCAGACGGAAGGTCTTTTCGACCACGCCGATGAAGATCTGCGGGGTCTGCGCCAGCTCGCCCGTTCCCACCTCCGGATAGGGGGCATCGATGGCTCCCTCTCCCTGACGAAGCACGGTCAGGTCCGGACTAACCAGCCATCTGGCGGCAAGGGGCATAGACAGACTCACCGTGAGCTGGTCCATATCCGCAAAGTTCCGCCCCAACCCGACTCCGTGATCGGTGAAGTTCTCGAAGGGATTGAAGGTGCGAAAGGCGAGACTGGATGCCTGAGTATAGAAGGCCCGCCAGGCCAGCGTGGAGCCGAGGGGACCGAACGCCGCCAGGGTGAGCCCCCACCGGTCGGGCGCGCGGTTCGGCCCGCTTCGGTTTTGATAGGAGAAGTCGTCGATCGCGAGCTGCGCCTGGAATGTGGCCCGGCGCAATGCCCGCCAATGGATATCGGCGCCGAGAATGACGTTGCCCCGGTCGCCCAGGCCGATGGTGTTGGCCAGATAGCTGATCGAGAGGGGATTGCGGTAGCGAGTCTCAAAGTTGCGATCGGCGCCGGCCAGCACCACCCCCTCCCAGAGGCCCAGGGTGAGCCGCCCCGAAGGCCGGGCGTGGAGGCGATGCACGAAGTAGTACCGATGTACCGTCCGTCCCAGGCTGTCGATTTCATCCCGAAGGTCGGTCGCGAAGGCTGACAGCCGGATATCCTGGTTGCCGATTTCGACGGCCAGTCCCTGATGCTCGTAGCCGTAGTTGCTCAGCGGTATCCCCGGGAGACCCACCGGACCCCAATTCCGGTCCATCTGGCCGTAGAACAGGCTCCCGTACTTGAACTGTGCGCTGATATACGCGTCTGCCACTCGGCCGGTGAACTTGAGATCGGTGCGGCCGCCCCAATCGGGGTCATCGAGCAAACCGGGCTCAGCCATAGGTCGGGTGGCAAGCACCACATTGGCGAAGACGGCCGATCCACCCAGCTCGGCAAAGGGGCGAATCCGCCGGGCGCCGGCCGGATGCAGCAGGTCGCGGCGGCCATGGGTATACGCCTGGGCCCCGGCGCGACCCTCCAGCCGCCAGGAATTGCCGGGCGGATCGTCGAATTCACGACGCAGTCGCCGAATCAGACCGGCGTCGGGTGTTGAGGCCGATGTGTCCGCCGCGGCGAGCACGCGCACGGCATCCGATCGCCGAAAGGGACGCACCATGGGCGACGGATCCTCCACCTCTCCCCGGGCGATGAGATGCTCGAGCAGCGGGAGACGAGGATCGTCCAACGGGATGTAGGGGGAGGCCTGAGCGCGGGCCGGTGTGGGAGACAGAACGCCGGCCAGGGCCGTCGCGACAAGGAGAACGCGAATTGATGCCGGCATCGGGCCGAAACCTAATTACTATCTTGTTCGCTCGCGCGTCCCGGTGCTCCGCTGCGCCGGTTTGATCCGCGATTCGGCCTTCGAGGGGATAAGATGATGTCGAAACAGGACCGACTCGATCCTCAAACCCGCGACCTGGTGCGCTTCGCCGCCGCCATCGCCCAGGGGTACGAGCCGGAGCTGCGCGAGCGGGTGGCAAGGCTGCGCTCCTCCCAGGTGCCGGCGGAGTGGGTGGAAGAGCTGCTGCTCCAGAGCGTATTGATGGTGGGATACCCGCGCGCGCTCGTTGCATTCGGGGTATGGCGGAAGCTGGGCGGGGGTCCCGCACCAGGCGCAGATCCCGACGAGGACTATGGCCGAGCGGCCGAGTGGACCCGGCGGGGCAAGGAGCTTTGCGAAGTCGTGTACGGCGAGAATTACCCCAAGCTGCGAGAGAGCGTCCGGGCGCTGCACCCGGCGGTCGAGAGCTGGATGATCACCGAGGGGTATGGTCGCACCCTGGCCCGTCCCGGGCTGGACCTCCGGCGGCGAGAGTTCTGCACCGTGGCCCAGACCGCCGTGCTCGAGGCCCCCCGGCAGCTGCACTCCCACCTGCGCGGCGCCATCAATGCGGGTGCCACGCTGGGCCAAATCGAAGGGGCGCTGTCCATCGTGAACCCGCTGCTGTCATTCGATCAGTGGAAAAAGGTCAAGCAGCTCTGGCGCACGGTGCAGCAGGGCTGGTCGCAGGGACAGTGATGCTGATCGATCGCGCGGTGGTACGGGTGGTCGGCGGCACCGGCGGGTCGGGTGCCAGCTCCTTCGCGCGCTTCAAGTACAAGCCCAAGGGCGGCCCCGACGGAGGAGACGGCGGGCACGGCGGCAGCGTCTACGTCAAAGCCGATCCCAACCTCTCGACTCTGCTCGACTATCGTTACCGCACACTGTGGCAGGCGGACCGCGGAGAGCACGGGAAAGGGAAGACCCAGACCGGCGGGTCGGCCTCGGACATCTATCTCCCGATTCCGCCCGGCACGGTAGTTCGCGATGCCGGCACCGGCAATTTGATCGGCGAGGTGCTCGAGGCGGGCGACACGCTGCGGGTGGCCCGCGGCGGCCGAGGTGGGCGGGGCAACGCCCGATTCGCCACCTCCACCCATCAGGCCCCGCGGGAGTGGGAGCGGGGCGAAGAGGGAGAAGACCGGCAGATCGAGCTGGTACTGAAGCTCATAGCCGACGTGGGTCTGGTGGGAGAGCCCAACGCCGGGAAGAGTACGCTCCTCTCGGTGGTGTCCGCGGCCCGACCCAAGATCGCCGACTATCCCTTCACGACCTTGGAGCCGAACCTGGGAGTCGTGGCGCTCTCGGGGCATCGCACGTTCGTGATGGCCGACATTCCCGGGATCATCGAAGGCGCGCACGAGGGCAAGGGACTCGGCTTCCGCTTCCTCCAGCACGTGGAGCGCACCCGGGTGCTGGCGTTTCTGATTCCGCTCGACAGCGAGGACCCGCAGACCGCCTATAACCGGCTCCGTCACGAGGTCCGGCAGTACAGCGAGACGCTGGCGGAAAAGGAGCACGTGGTCATCCTGACCAAGCGAGATCTCTTGCCCCCCGCCGCCGCGGTGCCTCGGATCGATGCGCCCGAAGCGGCAGCGGTGGTGGCCGTTTCCAGTGCCGCCGGGCAGGGCATCGAGGAGCTGAAGCAGTATCTTTGGAAGCAGGTGGAACAGGCCAAGGTCACCGAGGCCACCGAGCCCAGCGCCCCGTGGGCGGGGGAGGAGCTCTGAGTGAACGATGAACGGATCGCTTACCTGACGCTGACCCAGGTGCCCGGCATGGGCAGTGTCCGATTGAAAAGTCTTCTGACCGTTTGTCCCACCGCACTCGGCGCCCACTCGGCGCCGTTCGCGTTTTTATGCAGGGTGCCCGGGTTTTCCCGCGCCCTCGCCACGGCCCTCAAGGCCACGCCGCTGGAGACCGGCAGGGCCACGGTCGAGCACGCCGCCCGGTTGGGCGCCAAGGTACTGGTGCCGGAGGACGTGGAGTATCCGGCGCTGCTGCGGTTGATTCCGGATCCCCCGCCGGTGCTGTTCGCCTTGGGAAACCAGAGCCTACTGGGTCGGCCGGCCGCCGCCATAGTAGGCAGCCGGGACCACTCTTTCTACGGCGCCGACGTCTGCCGCAGCATCTCCGGCGCCGCGGCCGCGGCGGGAGTGGTCATCGTGAGCGGCATGGCCCGAGGGCTCGACGCCATCGCCCAGACCGCCGCGCTCGACTGCGGCGGCACCACGATCGGCGTGCTGGGCAACGGGCTTGGCGTCACCTATCCGGCGGCCAATCGGGCACTGTACGAGCGGGTGGTCAAGGACGGGCTCCTCCTCACCGAATTTCCACCCGGCGAGCGGCCCCATGCCGGCAGCTTTCCCCGGCGGAACCGGCTCATCAGCGGACTCGCCCGAGTCACCGTTGTGGTCGAAGCAGCGCGTGGCTCCGGTGCGCTCATCACGGCGGGGACGGCGTTGGATCAGGGCAGGGAAGTGATGGCGGTGCCGGGCAACATCACGAGCCCGGTCTCGGTGGGCACGAACGAGCTCATCCGCGACGGTGCGGCCCCGCTGCTCGAGGCCGGAGATCTGCTGCAGCATTTTCCCGAGCTGGCGGGCCGGAACCTAGCCAAACCGGTCATGGCCGCTTCAGCCCGGCCACTGCCGGAAGCGCTCTCGGTAGACGAACGCCTGCTGGCGGAGCTGCTGGGCAGCGAGACGATTCACCCCGATCAGCTCGCCGACCGATTCCAGCGGCCGATCGGCGAGGTGCTTGGCTTGCTCAGTGGGCTGGAGATTGCTGGGGTTGTCGAGCAGAGACCGGGGAGAGTATTTCGGCGGGTGTAGGCAGCCAAGTCGTCGGTCGCGTGCGAAGGAGCAGCCACCCAGTTCGGGCGCTGCAGTGAGCTGCGCCAGGAGAGGATGTGGCAGAGGGCGGACGCGCACTGACGCGCCCTCACAGGGTAGCTGCTCCTTCGCCGCTCCCCGCCGTTGTGGTGATGTAGGTGGGCTGACACCATGAGTTCCAGCGGTATTAGTTGATGGGGGCGGAGCGACCGGGAGCGGTCACCCTGCAGGGTGCGTCAGTGCGCCTTTATGCTCTGCCACATCTATTTCTGACGAAGCGCACTGCAGCGCCCGAAAGGGTGACCTGCTCCCGGGGAGCGCGGGGCGGGGTCCCTCCCCGTCTAGATTCCAGCCGTGCACCTCTATCTCCACGTCCCCTTCTGCGCCCGCCGCTGCAGCTACTGCGATTTCGCCATCGCGGTGCGGAAGCAGGTCCCCTCGGATGCCTACGTCGCGGCGGTCCTGCGCGAGTGGGCGCTGTGGCAGACCGACCCGGTCTGGGACGCTTCGCCTCAAGTGGACACGATCTATTTCGGCGGCGGGACCCCCTCGCGAGTGACTCCAGGCGCCATCGCCCGGTTGCTCGACCAGATTGCCGCCGATCGTGCGGTTGGATCAGGCGCCGAGGTCACCCTGGAGGCCAATCCGGACGACGTCACGTTGGTCGGGGCGCGGGCGTGGCGAGAGGCGGGTGTCAACCGGGTTTCGCTGGGAGTTCAGTCGTTCCATCCCGGCGTGCTGCAGTGGATGCACCGCACTCACACCGCCGAGCAGGTGCCCCGCGCGGTGGAGGCGCTTCGCTGCGCCGGGATTGAGGACCTTTCGGTCGACCTGATCTTTGGCCTGCCTTCGGCGCTCGAGCGAGACTGGCCCCGGGATCTCGAACAGGTTTTTGCCCTCAAGCCGGAACACGTCTCGCTGTACGGTCTCACGGTCGAGGCACACACCCCGCTGGGGCGATGGACCGGGAGAGGTGAGGTCACGCCGGTGGATGAGGAGACCTATGCCGCAGAGTTTCTGGCGGCAGACCACGCGCTCGCGGCGCACGGGTTCGAGCACTACGAGGTGTCCAACGCGGCCCGGCGGGGCCATCG
>JBGQLP010000038.1:0-30775 GCA_041500125.1 Gemmatimonadota bacterium | reverse complement strand
CGGGGGGGATCGACCTTAGGGTTGAGCATCCCCTCGAGAAATCTGGCGACATCAACCGGCATCGGGGTCACAGCTGGATGGGGAATTATTCCCGGGAGCAGCCGAGCCAGATCGTTGGCCAGAAAGTTGGAGACCGCCGTGGTCCGCGCCGCCTTCTGGAACACGCCCCGCCCTGCCCTGCGGACCAGACTACCTCGGTCGAGCAGTCTCACATCTGAGCCGTGGCAAGTGAGGAGGTAGGGAACCTGCTCCCGGCTGGCAAACCAGCCGGCGGGAAACCACCAGTGAGCATGAACCAGATCCGGGCTGAGACGCCGAACCGCGCCGCGCACTGCGCGCGCGAACGCCCACAGGAAGCCGGGAAAGCCGAGGGCAACCAGCGGCGAGAGGAGCGCTCCCTGGTGCAGGCCGCCGGTGTAAGCCACGCGCTCAAGCGGCTCGGGCCCATAGCGAAAGCGGTGCAAACGGACGCCGGCCGTGTCTTCCACGAGAGCTGTACCCGGCGCGTGCGGGGCGACCACTTCTACTTGGTGACCGTGAGCGGCGGCACCGGCGGCGATCCGCTGGACGAAGGCGCCGGCGGGATCGCCGGGAAAACGAGGGTAGTTGTGGGTGATCGTCAGGATTCGCAGCGATCTACCGGGCGAGGGCATCGCGGTACCATCCCTCGCACAGTTCGGCAACGTTGTCGGGAGCCAGCCGGGCGCGCCATGCCTCGCCCACGAGGCGGCTCATCGCGAGACGGTCTCCATCCGCCTGTAGCTCGAGCACACTGTCGGCGAGCGCTTCAGCCGAAGGCAGCGTGAGCCGGCCGGCTCCGGATTCGGGCACGATATCGACGGCGGCCCCGCTGTCCCAGCAAGCAACGACGGGAACGCCTGCAATCAGGGCTTCGAGGGCCGCGAGTGCCGTGCCATCTCCTTGAGCGGTGAACAGCAGGAGGTCGGCTCGTCCCAGCTGTGCGTGAGCCTGATCGGGAGGCAGGTCACCCACGAAACGGACCAGCGAGGACACGCCGAGCCGCTCGGCTTTCTGCTCCAGCGTCCCGCGGTCGGGGCCTTCTCCCACAATGGTGAGCGGCAGGTCATGGCCGCAGGAGGCCAGGACCGCCACCGTTTCGATGGCAAGCTCCACGCGGGCGGCGCCGACGAGAGGGGCGAGCACCACGGCCCCGCCTCCACCCCGGGTCCAGGGGTGTCCCCTCGTTTCCATCGGCATGGGATGGATATGCGATGCAGAAACGGAGCGGCCGGCGAAGTTCTGGACCCACTCCCCTACTTCACGGGAGACCGCCGTCACCACGGCGGCGCGCTGAAACACCCGCCGCGCGAGGGAACGAGCAATCCGCGAGCGGCGTAGCATGGACGCATCCCCGCCGTCGATGGTGAGCACCAAGGGAACCTTGGCTGGCGTGGCGAGTCCAGCCGGCAGCCAGCGGTGGGCATGCACCAGGTCAGTTCCCGCAGCTATTTCCCGCCGGGCCGCCGCTCGGAGTGCCCCCCACAACCGCAGCATTGCGCTCCAGCCGGCCGGGCTTCTCAGCCCGCCGGAGAAGCCATCGTGGTCCGACCTGGTGCCGGCGGGCGAGCCAACGAAACGCACCCGGCGCACCGGCACACCGTCCAGCTCGGTCTGACCCCCCGCGCCGTCGCTCGGAGCGACGACCCGAACGGAGACCCCTCGCCGGAGCAGGGCCCGCGCGAGAGAGCCGAGGGCTGCACCGGAGAAGTCGCCTGGCCAACGAGGATAGCTGGGGGTCAGGAAGACGACCCGCACGGCTCAATCCCTGACGTCGGGCTTCTCCAGCGGGGCAAGACCGCGGGCGATCTCCCGGGTTTCCTCGCGCATGCCGGCGATCATCTCTCCCAGAAAGCCGAAGCCGAACAGGACGAAGCCGCTGATCACCATCATTTCCACCAGGTTGAGGAGCGGGCGGAGGCCGATGCCGTAACCGAAGCGGAGCACCAGCGCGGCGACTCCAGCCAGAAAACCGATGATGAACAGCACGGCGCCCACGAGCCCGAAGAACAACATCGGTTTGCGGCCGAAGCGGAGCTGGAACCAGACCGAGATGAGATCGAACAATCCGATCGGAATTCGCCGCCAATTGAACTTCGAGATGCCGGCACGGCGGGGATAGAGGGGGACGGGGAGCGAGGTCAGCCGGAATCCGTCGGCGGCCGCGATCACCACCATGTAGCGATGCCAGTCGGGCCGCAGCGGCACGCCCAACATGACCTCACGGCGATAGGCCTTGACCGAGTTGAGATCGGTGACCCGGACGCCGAAGAGCCAGCGGCAGAGTCCATTATAGATGTTGGAGACGAACGCCTTTTCGTACTTGCCCTGCTTGGTGCCGGTGACGATGTCGGCCCTGCCCTCCAGGATGGGCGCCACCAGAGCCGGGATGTCTTCCGGGAGATATTGGAGATCCGCGGGGTAGAAGACGAAGACATCGCCCCTGGCGACGTCTCCCGCCGAGCGGAGCGAGTCGGCAATCCCCCGCTGCCGCCGGTGCGTGATCACCTCGAGAAACGAATACTGGCGGCTGAGGTCGCGGAGCACCCGGTCGGAGCCGTCGCGCGAGCCATCGTTCACCACGATCACTTCGAAGGAGAAGCCGGCGGGGCCGAGCGCCTGGGCGCAGCGCTGGATGAACTCGGGCAGGTTGTCCGCCTCGTCCTTGGCCGGGACGAGCACGCTCACATCCAGCGCCTCGACCGGAGCAGCGGTCATACCCGTTTCCGCATTCGGGCCGGAAGGATGCCGAGCTGGTCGCGATACTTTGCGACCGTGCGACGGGCGATCTGGATCCCCTGCTCCTGGAAGAGGTGGACGATCTGCTGATCGGTAAGCGGCTTGGCGCTGTTCTCCTCGCTAACCATCTTCTCCAGCTTGGCGCGAATCGAGCGCGCACTGGCATCCTCGCCGGAGGCGGTGGAGAGAGCGCTGGAAAAGAAGAACTTGAGCGGGAGCACACCGCGGGGGGTTTGCACGTACTTCTCGTTGGTCACCCGGCTCACCGTCGACTCGTGCATGTTGATCACCTCCGCCACCTCGCGAAGGGTCAGCGGCTTGAGATACTCGATCCCCTTCTCGAAGAAATCGCGTTGGCGATCGACGATGAAGTTCATCACCTTGAGCATGGTCTGCCGGCGCTGCTCGATCGCCTGAATCATCCAGTTGGCGCTGTTCATCTTGGAGGCAATGAACTCGCGGTTCTCCGGGGTCATCTTCTTCTTGTCGCGGGCAATTTCCTGATAGGAGCGGCTCAACCGGAGGCGGGGCATGCCGGTGTCATTGAGAAACACCTGGTACCGGCCGCCGATCTTTTCCACGATCAGGTCGGGGATGATGTAGCCGTCGCTCTGCTCCGAGTACTTGAGCCCCGGCTTGGGATCGAGTCGGGAGAGCTGGTCCGCCGCAGACTGGACCGCTGCGGGCTCGACTCCAAATCGCTTGGCCAGATCGTTCCACCGGTGAGCGATGAGGTCGGGAAAAGCCTCGTACACCAGCCGATACGTCAGCGAGTCGGTATCGGCCAGCTCGACCAGCTGAATCAGCAGACACTCACGCAGGTCCCGAGCGCCGGTTCCCGAGGGATCCAGCCGCTGAATGACGGCGAGCATCTCCTCGGCCTCTTGCATGGTATAGAACGGCGGAGAGGATGGGGATGGCGGAGAGGACGGAGTTGCAACGGCAGAGCGAGCCGGGGCGGAATCCGACATGTCGAAGTCGGTATCCTCCCCGCTCCCATCTTCCTCTCCGCCTTCCTCACCCTGTCCAACATGCCCGGCCATCAGTTGGTTCACCGAGCCGAGGATCTCTTCCAGGGAGGCGGCCAGGTAGCCTTCCTCGTTGATGTTTCCCAGGAACTCCTCGCCCAGAAGCAGTTGCCGCGGGCTGAGCGTCAGCATCTGCAGCTGTTCCCGCAGGTGGTCGATCAGGTTGCGGGTTTCGACGGTAATCGGCTCGGTATACTCCAGCTGCTCGTATTGCTCCCGGGTGCCGCCGACCTCGAATCCATTGAGCAGGATCTCCTCCCAATCCACTTCCTCTTCCTTCTCCTTCTGCTCCTTTTTTTCTTCGGCCGCGGGCTGTTCGGCGGCTTCGTCCTCGGGCTCGAGCAGCTCGAGGAAGGGATTGGCCAACAGCTCCTGCTTGAGGTGCTGCTGCAGGTCCATCATGGGCATGTACAACATGTCCATGGCCTGGTAGAGCCGGGGGTTGACCCGCAGCTCCTGCCGGAGGCTGGTGTGTTGAGAGAGGCCGGTTCTCATGCCACGGCCTCAAGGCGGGCGCGGAGGCGCGCAGTGAGGGTGGGGCCAAGGTAGAGCTGCGCGACCCGGTCGTCGTACACCAGCTCGCGGACGCTGCCGGAGGCCTGCACTTTGCCTTCGAACATGATGTAAGCCCGGTCCACGATGTCGAGGGTTTGCTCCACGTTGTGATCCGTGATCAGAACGCCGATGCCGCGATGACGCAGGCCGGCGACAATGGTCTGGATGTCGTGAACGGCGATGGGGTCCACCCCCGCGAAGGGCTCGTCCAGCAGCATGAACTTCGGATCCGATACCAGCGCACGAGTGATCTCGAGCCGGCGTCGCTCGCCACCGCTCAGGGAATAAGCCTTGCTCTTCCGTAGATGCTTGATCGAGAGCTCGTCCAGCATTCGGTCGAGTTGGCGGTGGCGCTCGTCGCGTCCCAACGACCGGGTTTCCAGGATGGCCAGAATGTTCTCCTCGACGGTCATCTTCCGAAAGACGGAAGGCTCCTGGGCCAGGTAGCCGATTCCGGCTCGCGCCCGTTGATACATCGGCGCATCGGTGAGCTCGACCCCATCCAGCAGGACACGGCCTTCGTCGGGGAGAATCAGCCCAGTAATAAGGTAGAAGGTTGTGGTCTTTCCCGCGCCATTGGGGCCGAGGAGTCCCACGATCTCTCCTTGTTCTACCCGGACGCTGACCTGGTTCACTACCGGCCGACCCTTGAAGCTCTTGCAGAGGTCCAGTCCTTCGAGCAGGCTGGCCTTGGTGCGCTTCTTGGTGTACGACCTGGCCCGCTGGACGGCCCGCCTGGCCGATCCCAGCAACGCATCGTACACCGCCTGTCGCTCCTCCGGCGTCGGTCCCCACCAGGCGACGCGGGGACGCACCGTCTGCCAGTAGCCCGGCGCGGTGTCGAGGATCCATCCCTCCGTAGCCAGCCGGGGCAGAACCGAATCATTCAGGTGGTGGCGCACCTCATCGCCCGAGACCTCCTGGTCGGCATCGCCCAGAGGTTGGTAGCAGGCCAGGTAGGCTTCCCGGTACCCGTGCACCAGGTCGCTGAACGCGATGCTGTCGGTCGGACCGGCGGCGCGGACGATGGCGGCCAGGCCGATCGGAACCGACGGGTCCCGGTCGCCGAGTGCGGCTACCCACTCCGGCGCGGTCACCGCGGTCTCCGCACCCGGGGCATGGAATCGGCCCGGGCTCTGGCCGAGTCAGCGGCGGGAGTGGCATCGGACGCTTCCAGCTGAATACCATCCACCTGTCCCCGGATGTCTACCCGGTCCACTCCGGTCTTGACGCCCTGCTTCATCGTCATGACGATCACGTCGCCCCGGGCGTAGTTGATGGCGGGCCGTTCGGGATGCTTCTGATCGGCATCGAGATGATAGGACTGGGCGCCCTTCCGCGCGATGATGCGGCTCAATGCGCTGCTGCGGGTTCCGGCCGAATCGCGCTGGACGAATTGCGCGACGACCGTGTCACCGCGCATCCAGTCGCGCTGGCTGGTTTTGGCGTCAATCGTCCCCCCCAGCCACGCGGTGCCAAACCCCCGCACCTCTTTGAGTTGCTGACCGGGTGTATCCAGTGCCAGCGAATCGGCCCGCATGGCGTAGGAGGGTGAGGTGGCGTAAGGCCGAATCGAGTCCCCCCAGGCCAGGGTTTGCTCCAGCTTCCGGTTCCGCACGTCGAGACCAATAGTATCGGCAACCAGGTCCCACTCCTTGCTCACCGCGTGTCCGTTGCCTTTGGCCACCACGTTGGTGAGCTCCCGCCGGTTGAGCTTGAGGTCGAGCCGCCGCCCCGTCAGGTTGAAGCTGTCCCGACCCAACCCTCGCATGACCGGGCTCCCGCCGACCAGTGTGCCATCGCTTCCCTTCCCGGAATCGAGCCGCAGCGAATCGCCTCGAGCTGCAAAATCGCTCCGGTCGATGGTGACCTTGCCACCGGCCCACAGACGGTCACTTCCCTTGAGGCGAACTCGGTCGGCCACGATGATGTAAGGCTCGGCCGGCTTGGCACCCGGCTCGTCGCTGGCGTACTCGATGCGCGGCCGCCCGGTCGAATACATCTCGATCGTGTCGCGCACACCCTTGACCACCCGGTAGTAGTCCAACGCCGGACCGGTCAGCTTGGACCCGGTCCGCAGATTGTTGGTGACCACCCGCCCCCGGGCCTCCCACTTCTCGCCGTTCTTGTAGTAGGTCCCGTTGTCGGCGTCCATGGTGAGCGTGGAGTCGCGGTACTTCACGTTGCCGATGAAGTGGACCACGTTGCCCCCATATGCGGCCACGCTGTCCGCCTGCATCGTGACGGACTGCCCTTTGCAACCCAGTCGAACGTTGCCGCCGGCAAAGTAGTTGGTGCCTTGGGGGGTCTCGATCACGCTTCCCTGGCGATCCACGTTGGTGATCTGGAAGACGCACTTGTCACTCTGGGCCGCCGCCGAGGCCGGCAGCGAGCCCAGGAATGCGAGCACTGCCCCGATGCCCCACCTCATTGCTGTCCCGGGAGCAACATGCCGTTACCGCTCACGCCCCGGGGTCGGTCGGTGACGACGTTGCGAAAGTCAGGGTCCGAGCGGAAGCTGTTCCCTTCCAGATGCTCTTCGCCACGGTCGAAGGTGAAATGCTTGTCGGTCACGATCAGATTGGTTCCATTCTCATATCGCAGCACGTCGGTGGCGAGGCGCCGGCCGTCGGGGGCGACGACCACCACGTTGCCCGAGGCTTGCATGGATCCGTCCTGCCACCGGTAGATCCCCCTTTGGGCGGTCAAGGTAGAGCTCTCCGCCCCTTTCACATCGAAGAATACGATCTTCACCTTGTGCAGCTCGGTGACCTGAGTCGGCTCGTAGAAGAAGGCGGTATCAGCCTCTACCCGGCTGCGCAGGACCCCATCGTTGGTGACGTAGTGCGAGAAACCTTCGAGCACCTGGTCGGCACTATCGGCGGCCTGCACGGTGGTGGTCGGCCGGACGCCGGTGTCCTCACATGCAAGGACGGAGAAGACGGAGAGGGCGGAAAGGATGGCTCGCCTCATACCGCCCCGGCTCTCATTAAGTCGTGCAAGTGCACCACACCCACGATCGCGCCGCCGTCATCCACCACCGGGAGCACCATGATGCCGCGGTCCTGCATGACCCCTACCGCCGCACCCGCCAGATCGTCCGGCGAAGTCGTCCTGGGAGTTCGGGTCATTACGTCGGCCACCCGGCGCTCGTAAAATTTTGGGTCGCGCTCGGCCAGGCGGGTGAGATCACCCGTCGTAAGCACCCCGGCCAGGTGTCCGTCTTCCGAAACCATCGCGAGACCTCGATCGTGCGCCAGGCTCACCACCGCATCCCTCATGGTGGCGTCGGGCCGGAGCACTCGTCCCGCCGGAAGCATCACATCGCGGACCCGCAACAGCAGCCGGCGGCCGAGGCTTCCCCCTGGGTGCAGGGCGGCGAAGTCTTCCCGGCGAAACCCTTTCACTTCGAGCAGCGCCACGGCCAGAGCATCTCCCAGCGCCAGCGCGACCGTGGTGCTTGCGGTAGGTGCCAGGTCGTGGGGACAGGCCTCCTCGGTCACCGATCCGTCGAGACTCACGGTGGCCACCCGGGCCAGCGCCGAGCTGGGGTTGCCCGTTATCGCGATGATCGGGACGGCCAGCCGCTGCAACGAGCCTACCAGACCAAAGAGATCCTCCGATTCGCCGCTCTTGCTGAGCACGATGGCGACATCGTCCTTGCCGACGATCCCGAGATCGCCGTGCAGCGAATCCACCGGGTGAAGGTAGGACGCGGCCGTGCCGGTGGACGTCAATGTCGCCGCGAGCTTGCGGGCGATGAGTCCCGACTTGCCCACTCCCGAAACGATGACTCGCCCACGCGCCTGGGCCAGCAGCCGTACCGCTCGCGCGAAGTCCTGATCCAGGCGCTCGGCGACGGCCGAAACCGCCGCCGCCTCGAGGTGCAGCACCCGGCGGCCCAGCTCGAGCAAATCCTGATCGTCACGCGGCACCGGCGGCGTGCTCCGCAAAATAGCGCTCGAGCAGGTCCGGCCACTCGCCGCGCGCCCGAAAGAGAGCCTCGATCACTTCCCGAACTGCACCATGTCCGCCACTGGCACGGGTGACGTAGACCGCGAGCTCCTTGACCTCGGGAACCGCATTGGCCACCGCGATCGGAAGGCCGACCCGCCGGAGTATCGGCAGGTCCGCGAGATCATCGCCCACAAAGGCGACCTCGTCCCAGCCGATGCCGCGCCGGGCCAGGAGCTCCCCAAAGGCAGCGGCTTTCCTCGGGCCTGGCACCTGCAGCAGTTCGTCCACCCGCAGCTCATTGGCGCGAAGCGTGGTGGCTTCGGAGCTCCGTCCACTGATCCACACTACCGGGAATCCCACGGTCTTGAGCAGAATCAGACCCAGCCCATCCTGAATGTCGAAACGCTTGAGCTCGATCCGGGCGCCGGCGACTGGCCCGATGAAGACACCGTTGTCGGTCAGGACCCCGTCGACGTCCAGGCCCAGGAGCCGAACTCGAGCGGCGGCGGCCAGGTCGAGCGTCATACCCTCGCCCTGCCCCAGACATCGAGGGTCTGGCCGACCAGCTCCGACAACCGCTCCAAGGGCCACTGGGTTGCGGCGTCACTCAAGGCCCGCGCCGGATCGGGATGGGTCTCGAGAAAGAACCCATCGGCTCCCGCGGCGGCGGCAGCAGCGAGGAGCGGAGGAATGAACTCCCGCCGGCCTCCGCTGGAGCCTGCGTCGCCCTGGCCGGGCTGCTGTACCGCATGAGTGGCGTCGAAAATCACCGGCGCCCCGGTAGCTTGGCGCAGACGCGCGAAGTTCCGCATATCGACAACCAGATCGCCGTAGCCGAAGAAGGTGCCTCGCTCGGTCACCGCCACCTCAGAGGCGCCGGCGCTCCGCACCTTCTCGACTGCCCCCCGCATGGCCTCTGCCTGCAGCCACTGCCCCTTCTTGACGTTGACCGGTTTGCCGGTGCGTCCGGCGGCTATCAGCAGATCGGTTTGGCGGCAGAGAAAAGCCGGAATCTGGAGGGCATCGGCGACCTGAGCGACAGGCGCTGCCTGACCGGCGTCGTGGATGTCCGTGAGCACCGGAAGCCCGCTGGCGGCACGAGCTCGTTCGAGGGCCCGGAGCCCCTCGTCCATACCGGGGCCTCGATTCGCGCCTAGCCGTGAGCGGTTGGCCTTATCGAAGCTGGCCTTGAGGCAGACGGGAATGCCGAGATCGCGCTCGATGCGCGCGAGCGCCTCGGCTACGGTCAGCAGCACGTCGCCGGGCTCGATCACGCAAGGCCCGGCGATGAGAAACGGCGCCCGCCCGAAGGACCAGGCCATCAGCGCGTGCTCCGGGCCAGCTCCTCGGCTGCGGCGCGCGCCGGAGCGGCGTCCCGGCGGCGGAGGGCCGCCGCGATGAATCCGGCAAAGAGCGGGTGCGGCCGGGTGGGCCGCGATTTCAGCTCCGGATGGAACTGGCAGCCGATGAACCAGGCGTGATCGGGCAGCTCGATCACCTCGACCAGCCCGCCGTCGGGCGACTGGCCGGAAAGACGGAGACCATACTCCGCCAGCACATCCCGGTAGGCGTTGCTGACCTCCCAGCGGTGGCGGTGGCGCTCACTGATCTCAGTCGACCCGTAGGCTTGGGCGGCTCGCGAGCCGGGCCGGAGCCGGGCGGTATAGGCGCCGAGCCGCATGGTCCCGCCGAGGTCGGACACATCGCGCTGCGAGCGCATCAGCGAGATGACGGGGCTCTGGCAGTTGGGCTCGAACTCGGTGCTATTGGTGTCGGGGAGACGGCAGACGTTGCGGGCGAACTCGATGATGGCGACCTGGAGGCCGAGACAGATGCCGAAGAACGGCAGATCGTTTTCGCGGGCCCAGCGAATGGCCTCCACCATGCCACCGATTCCCCGCTCACCGAAGCCTCCGGGGATCAGCAGCCCGTCGTATCCGCCGAGCAGGCGGCCCGCGGCTGCCTGATCAGTGAACTGATCGCTTGCGATCCACTCGATCTGGATTTTCGCATCGTTGGGAATGCCGCCGTGAGTGAGCGCCTCCTGCACCGACTTGTAGGCGTCGCGCAGGTCGGTGTATTTGCCCACGACCGCGATGCGGACCTGTTTGGTCGGGTGGAGGATGCGCTCGGTCATGCTCTTCCAGCCCTGCAGATCGGGCTCCTTGGTGTCGAGCCGCAGTCGCTGGCACACCTCCCGATCCAGCCCCTGCTCGAAGAAGCGGACCGGAATCTCGTAGATGGACTTCACGTCGGGGCTCTCGATGACGCAGCCGAAGTCGACGTTACAGAAGAGGGCAATCTTGCGCTTGATCTCGACGGCCAGGGGCTGCTCGCTCCGGCAGATCAGAATGTCGGGCTGAATTCCGATCTCCATGAGATCACGCACCGAGTGCTGAGTGGGCTTGGTCTTGAGCTCTCCCGCGGCCGCGATATACGGCACCAGGGTGAGGTGGATGAAGAGGGCGTTGTCCCGGCCGACTTCCTGGCGGAACTGCCGGATGGCCTCGAGAAACGGCAGCGACTCGATGTCGCCCACGGTGCCGCCGATCTCGGTGATCACCACGTCGTGTCCCGGGGCGGTCCGGCGGATGGCGTTCTTGATCTCGTCGGTGATGTGCGGAATCACCTGCACGGTGGAGCCGAGGTACTCGCCGCGGCGCTCCTTATTGATGACCGTCTGATAGATCCAGCCGGTGGTAATGTTGTTCTGGCGAGACAGGGAACGGTCGATGAACCGCTCATAGTGGCCGAGGTCGAGATCGGTCTCTGCGCCATCGTCGGTGACGAACACCTCGCCGTGTTGAAACGGCGACATGGTTCCGGGATCGACGTTGATGTACGGATCGAACTTCTGCATCGTCACGCTAAGGCCACGCTCGACCAGCAGCCGGCCTAACGATGCGGCGGCGATGCCCTTCCCCAGAGAGGACACGACGCCGCCGGTGACGAAGATGTATTTGGTCGCGTTGGGACCCGTCGTCATTAGACCTGTCCTTGAAAGGCGTGCCAGCGGGCTTCGGCCCGTCGGAGATCGTCCGCTGTGTCCACACCGGGAAGCGCCGGCTCTTCCAGCCGCGCGACGCCGATGGTCAATCCATGGTACAGTGCCCGGAGCTGCTCCAGTCGTTCGGCCTGCTCAGCCGCGCAGGGCGGAAGGCTGACCCATCGCTTGAGCGCGGCCGGCGTGTAGGCATAGATGCCCACGTGCTGCCAGTACAAACCATCGCTCGAGTCGCTCGAGTCTCGGCGATACGGGATGACGGCGCGGGAGAAGTAGAGCGCCCGGCCGCCGGCATCGGCCACAACCTTGACCCGGCTGGGATCCGAGGCCAACGCCGGCTGGAGCGGAGCGGCCGCGGTCCCGACGTCATCCCCTTGCTCCACTCGAGCCAACGCGCCAACAACCGCGTCGCGCGAGATGAACGGCTCGTCGCCCTGAATATTCACGATCACGTCGAAGGCGCTGAACTCCGCGCGACCCGCCACCTCGGCCACCCGTTCGGTGCCGGTCTGGTGCGATTCTCCGGTCAGCACCGCGCGAACCGATGACCGCTCCACAACCTCCGCTACCCGGGCCGAATCGGTGGCAACCACCAGCTCCGTCATCAGGCCATGGTCCAGCACACGCTCGATGACCCGGGTGATGAGTGGCTCACCTGCCAGAAGCTGAAGCGGTTTATTGGGGAGGCGGGTGGAGCCGAGACGAGCCGGAATGATACCCAGGGCGCGCATCACGGAAGCTAATAAGGAGGGGGTCCTGAGTCAAAAGTTGTGCCGTGCGACTTGACAGTCAGGTGCTGAGCGCTAGGAGATTGTCCGTCAAAGAGTTAGACAGTTAGCGGCTGGGCAGCCGAGAGGTCGATTCCAGCCAGCGAGAAAAAGTTGGAAAGGAGACGCTTGCCCTGCAGAGTCGCAACCGATTCGGGGTGGAATTGGACTCCATAGATCGGAAGACTTCGGTGAGC
The DNA here is from genome assembly GCA_041500125.1 of Gemmatimonadota bacterium. Lineage (GTDB taxonomy): Bacteria > Gemmatimonadota > Gemmatimonadetes > Gemmatimonadales > GWC2-71-9 > CAVVWJ01. Next base: position 18,510 of record JBGQLP010000038.1, on the reverse strand, counting down.
GAGAGCCATGATCTCCTGACCGCGAGGACGGTCGCTCGACCAGGCAACGGTCTCGAGCTCGGCCGGAAGTTGCTCCGGCGAAACCACCAGCGAGTGATACCGCATCACCTCTACGGGCGATGAAATGCCCTCGAAGAGCGGGTGCCCGGTATGCACGACCATTGTGGTCTTACCGTGCATGAGACGGTCGGCCCGGACGACCTTGCCCCCGAACGCTTCACCAATTGCCTGGTGGCCCAGGCACACGCCGAGGAGGGGAACTCGACCCGCAGCCGCCCGTACGAGCGGTACCGAGATGCCGGCCTCGCGTGGGGTGCACGGACCGGGAGAGATCACGATGCCGGCCGGTTGCAACGCCAGCGCCTCTTCTGCCGTCAGGGCGTCGTTACGATAGACCACCGGATCGGCGCCCAGCTCACCGGCGTACTGGACCAGGTTATAGGTAAAGCTGTCGTAGTTGTCGAGGACGAGGAGCATGGTTTACTCTAGTGGCGTGCGAGCGAGTCCGCCATTCGGGTATGGACCCGCCGCGTGGAATCGGCCCGGCGCTTCCCTTCCTTTCGGAGAGAATCCACCAGACGGTCGGTGCGCGCCATTATCGAGTCGGCGTGTTGCTCAGCGGCCGCTGCCATGGAGTCGGCCTTCGCCTCCATGGCCTGCTGGATCGAGTCGCCCCGCTCCTGAGCCATTGCGGCGGAATCTTCCGCGGGCGAGTTGAAATCACCCTTCTTGAGGTCGTCCACGATATCGGCAGGCAGGAGCAGGGGCACGCTCACACCGCCAGGCTGGAAGAAGGCCCGACCGAACTCCCGGAAGGCCGCAGAGGAATCGTGGCCGGTCAAGCAGGAGAATACGCCCCGGGAGAACTGACCGGTCCGAATCTGCAGTCCCTGCCCACTGGAGTCCTTATCGAGGTTGGCCGCGAGACGGCATCCCTCCAGCCCACCAGCCAACAGTGAATCCCTCAGCTTGATGTGGATTTCGACCGCAGAGATTCGTTTGGGCGCGTCGCGGAACAAGATTAGTTTGTCGACCGTGCCCAGCTTGCTGCCGTCCAGGTTGAACGGTACGAAGGCCAGGGGAATCGCGACCGGTCCACTCCCCTCCACGACGCCGCGCACCCGGCCGACTCCCTGCCTGGCAAGACTGATCCCGATCATTCCGACCGTGAAGATCGCCACCGCCCCCAGCACGATTCGCAGCCAATAGTTTCGCATAGATTCCGCCTGCCCGGATACTGGGTAACATGTTTCGATATGTGACGTAGGCCCCGTAGGGAAAGTTTCACCGGAAGTCCGGGGATTGCCCGTGATCCAAGTGGAAGGCCTGCAAAAGCTTTACGGCGATTTTCCAGCAGTTCAAGACCTCTCCTTCGAGGTGGCGCCGGGGGAGGTTCTGGGCCTCGTCGGCCCCAACGGCGCCGGCAAGACGACCACCATCCGGAGCATCGCCGGGATCATCATTCCCACGAAGGGCCGGATTCGGATCGCCGGGCATGACCTCTCCGCCGACCCGGTCGCCGCCAAATCCGCGCTCGCCTTCATTCCCGATGAGCCCCATCTCTTCGAGTATCTCACGGTCGAGGAGCATCTGCGCTTTGTCGCGCGGCTGTACCGCCTGGGTGAGGTGGGGCCTCGGATTCCGGGACTGCTGGATGAGCTCGACCTCTCGGACAAGCGGGGCGCCCTTCCCGGAGAACTGTCGCGAGGCATGAAACAGAAGTTGGCCATTGCCTGCGGCCTGCTTCACGAGCCCAAGGCGTTGCTGCTGGACGAGCCGCTGACTGGCTTGGACCCGGTAGGGATCCGGCGGATGAAAGCAACCATCATGCAGCGGGCTGCGGGAGGTGCGGCCGTCATCCTCAGCTCCCACCTCCTGCATCTGGTGGAGGAGATCTGTACCCGGGTCCTGGTGATGCAGCGGGGGCGGGTGGTGGCCTTCGGCACCATTCCGGAGATTGTCGCCGGGCGGCCCGATCTCCAGACTCGAAAGAGCCTGGAGGAGGTGTTTCTCGCCCTCATCGGTGAACAGGAGAGCACCGGGCAATGATTCGGGTGTTCGGCTACCTGGTCTGGCGCTCAGCCTACAATCGGATCAGACGGCAGCTGCGGCATCTCCGAAGTCCCCGCTACCTGGCCGCCTTGTTGCTGGGAACGGCCTATATCTGGTTCATGATCGTGGGCCAGCGGAGTGGTCCGGCGGCCGGCGAGCTACCTGACCCCCGCGTTCTGGAGTTGGTGGGAGCACTGGCACTGCTTGGGGCCGTGGCTTGGGGCTGGGTGTTCGGGGTCGAGAGACGAGTGCTCGCCTTCACTCCGGCGGAGGTGACGTTCCTGTTTCCCGGCCCGGTGTCCCGCCGCGGACTGATTCAATTCAAGCTGTTGCACAGCCAGCTGTTGATTCTTTTCAACGCGCTGCTCTGGACCTTGATTCTGTCGCGGGAACGCTTCGGCGTCTCCCCCTGGCTTCGAGCGATCTCGATCTGGGTCCTGTTGACTACCCTGTCGTTCCACCGCCTGGGTGCCTCCTTCGTCCGCACCAGTCTCTCGGAACATGGACGGCTGGCGGTCCGGCACCGCATCGTCTCCTTAGTCGTGCTCGCAACGGTACTGGTGGCGCTGGTCTGGAGCATCCTGGACGCGCTTCCGGAGGTCGCGGCGGCAGCAGCCGGGGGACCGCGCAGCTTTCTCTCGGCGGCAGCGGAAGCGGCACAGCGTCCCCTCCCCACCGCCCTGACCTATCCGTTCCGAGTGATGGTACGGCCTCTGGCGGCGGATAGCGTGTCCCAATGGCTGGCTGCGCTCTGGCCCGCACTTGTGCTCATGGTTCTCCACTATGTCTGGGTAGTCCGGGCCGACACGGCGTTCGAGGAGGCGGCGGTCGAGACGTCCCTCCGGCGGGCAAAGGCGCTGTCGGAGTGCCGCGCGGGCTCTACCGGCAGGTCACGCCTACCGAGGACGACGGCTCCACTGTTCCGGCTGGCTCCAGTAGGTTGGCCCGCCGGCGCGATTCTCTGGAAGAACCTCGTGGCCGTCACCCGCACTCGCCGAGTGCGCAACGCTGGACTGACGCTCGCCCTCGCCGCAGCCGTGGTGGGAGTTCTGTCGTTCCAACCCGGGGGTACGCTGTCCGCGATCGCGGGTTGGCTCACGCTGTTCTGGGCAGGGCTGACGATCCTGACCGGATCCCAGTACGTGCGTAACGATCTCCGGGGAGACCTGCTGAAGCTCGACCTGCTTCGGAGTTACCCCCTCCGAGGCTGGTCCGTGGTCATTGCCGAGGCCGGTGCATCAACGCTGATGCTCACCGCAGTCCAGCTCAGCCTGCTCGGTCTTGCCTACCTGGCCTTCCTGGGGAATGAAACCATGGTGCCGGACTTGGAGGAGCGCACGCTGTTGCTGCTCGCGGCGATCGTCTTTCTTCCGGGGATCAACCTGCTGGGGATGCTGATTCAGAACGGGGCGGCGTTGCTCTATCCCGACTGGGTGCGATTGGGCTCAGGGCGGCCGGGTGGGGTCGAAGCCTTGGGCCAGAACCTCCTGATGACGATTGCCTTCGTGGCCCTGCTCGCGGTCGCGCTGGTGGTCCCGGCGGCGATCTCAAGTGGGGGCTTTCTGCTGCTCCGACCCGCACTCGACGGCTGGGCTGCTCTCCCCGCGACTGCCCTGGCGCTGGGGGCGATGGCGTTCGAGGCGGCCCTGATGGTCGAGTGGCTAGGGCGAATTTTCGAGCGTACGGATCCGACGGCGGCCGGGCTTTCGTTCTAAACAGCTCAGCCTCGGGGATGGAACTGCTTATGGATGGACCGGAGGTATTCCCGATCGACGTGGGTGTAGATCTGAGTGGTGGAGAGATCGGCGTGTCCCAGCATCTCCTGAACGGCGCGAAGATCGGCGCCGCCCTCGAGGAGGTGAGTCGCAAAGCTGTGCCGCAAGGTGTGCGGCGTGACCCGCTTGGTGATGCCGGCACGCTCGGCTGAGCGCTTTACCACGCCCCAGGCGCCCACTCGCGAGAGCGGCTGTCCTCGGGCGTTCAGCAGCACCCGACCGCGGCTCTTTCCCCGGTCGAGCTCCGGCCGCATGGTGTGGAGATAGACCGAGACCGCGCCGATCACGCTGCGCCCGATCGGCACCAGCCGTTCCTTGCCGCCTTTGCCAAACACCCGCACCAGGTTCTCTGACAGGAGGAGGTCGGTGAGCCCGAGCGCACAGAGCTCCGAGACTCGAAGCCCGGCGCCATAGGCGAGCTCCAGCAGGGCCCGATCCCGCCAGGCGAGGGGAAGCTCCACGCCAGGTGCGGCAATGAGAGCCTCCACCTCCTTGACGCTCAGCGTCTCGGGCAGCACTCGTCCGCGCCGCGGGCTCTCCAGCCGGTCGCTGGGATCGTCGGTGACCCTCCCCTCCCCCAGGAGGAAACCGTAATAGGTGCGGATGGCCGAGACGCCTCGGCGGATCGATGCGGCGCTCAATCCCAGATCCTTGAGCAGGTAGACGAAGTCACGCAGCAGCGGCCGGGTCAGCCGGTTGGGCTCGCGTACCCCGCGCGAGCTCGCAAACTCGCCCAGCCGCCGGAGGTCACGCAGATACGCCTCTACGGTGTTGGCGCTGTGCCCGGACTCCAGCGCCAGGAAATCGCGAAACCCCTCCAGCCAGAAATCCCGATCGATCTGGGCCCGAACCGCGGCTGAGCTCATGGTTCCGGCCTGGTCTGGAGCCGGGCGCGGACCTCGAGCACATCGGTCTTCCTCAGCCCCAGCAACTCCCCGGCCAGATGCATGAGACGCTCCTCATGATGGCCGATCGCCCCATCGCTGAACGCGACAGTCCACATCCGCTCGACCAGTGCCAACCGCTGCCCCCGGCCGAACCGGTCTCTGAGCTGGCCGGCATACACGGCAAATCGGGTCCGGCGGTCGTACTCCGGCTCGGGAGTCGGCGGGCCCTGAGGATTAAGTCCCCAGCGATCGCGCAAGTGAGAGACCACCAAATCCCGGTCGGCCTCGGTGAGCGCCGTATCGGCATAGGCGAGCTCCAAGACCAACAGCGCTGCCGCTTGGCGGGCCGATCCCTCCGCTATTTCGGACCCCTCGAGAAAGGAGGGTGTATTGGGGACGAGCGCATCGCGGGTAGCATGCCACACTCGCTCCCGCTGACGTCGGTTCCGCTTGATCAAGTACCACACCAGGGCGGCGAGGATCAGCACCAACGTGATGATGCCGAGGGTCCGATTCACTCCCAGCATGATCCGGTTGATCCGCCCCCATTCGGCTCCGATCACCGTCCCGAGAATGGTGATGCCGCCGTACCAGATGGCGGAGGCGATCCCCGTCGGTACCAGCGTACGTAACGGGCTCAGGTTTACCAGCCCAGCGAACGGAGGCACCACGGCGCGAATGCCGGGAAGGAATCGACTCACGAAGATGCCGGCGATCCCGAAGCGGAGATATTCCCGTTCGATGACCGCCAGCGAGCGAGGAGCCAGCAGCCGGCGCCCAATCGAGGTGGCAAACAGCCTGCGCCCATAGCGACGGGCCACGAAGTAGACGGCGGCAGCGCCGGCGAGATTGGCCACCCAGGTAACGGCAAAGACGCCGACGGGGGTGGTGACGCCACGATTGGAGAGGAAGGCTCCCAGCGCCACCGCGGCGTCGGAAGGCACCGGAGGAATGACGTTCTCTACCGCCGCCAGCAGGGCGAGGACGCTGTAGATCGCGATGGGGGGGAGCTGCGACACCCACCCCAGGAGGCTCTCAATCAGCGGGCCTCCAGGGTGGCAACCGCGATGACCGCGATGCCTTCTCCCCGGCCGATGAATCCCATTCCCTCGTTGGTCTTGGCCTTGAGGCTCACGGATCCCGGGCGGGCTCCCAGCTTCTCGGCCAGCCTGGCGGCTATTGCACCGAGGTGAGGGCTCAGCTTGGGTTGTTCGGTGATGATGGTGAGATCTGCCTGAGCCAGGGCGTATCCCTGCCCTCGCACCAATTCGTGCGCAGTTCGGAGGAGCTCCATGGAATCGGCGTCCTTCCACCGGGGGTCAGTGTCGGGAAAGAGCTGACCGATGTCTCCCGCGGCCGCGGCTCCAAGGATCGCGTCGGTGAGCGCGTGAGCCACCGCATCGGCGTCAGAATGGCCGGCCAGGCCTCGCGCATGCGGAATCTTTACCCCACCCAAAACCAATGGACGACCATCGACGAAGCGGTGTGAGTCGTAGCCGATGCCGACTCGAATCATGCAGCCACGGTCGTGGGCTCGCCGATGATGGAATAGTCCTGCCGCCGCCGCCTCACCTCATAGCCGGCGTCGCGGATGCAGCGCTCCATCTCCTCGATCGTGGCCCGGTGAGTGGTTCCGGCCGAAGAGACGACGTTCTCCTCCATCATCAGGCTGCCGAAATCATTGGCGCCGAACCGCAAGGCGACCTGCCCGACCTTCAGCCCCATGGTGACCCAGGACGACTGGAGGTTGGGGACGTTGTCGCAGATGATGCGACCCATGGCCAAAGTACGGAGGTAGGCGACGGCGTCGGTCTTCACCTGATCCGCCATATCGGTTCCCTCTGGCTGGAGCGGCCAGCAGATGAACGCGGTGAACCCCCCGGTGCGGCCCTGGAGCTCGCGGACCCGAAAGAGATGTTCGATCCGGTCGGCATTGGTCTCACCCAGGCCGTACATCATGGTCACCGAGGTCTTCATCCCCTGTCGGTGGGCCTCTTCCTGGACTCCGAGCCACTCCTCGGTTTGGGCCTTCTTCTTGGCCACCCGCTGGCGGATCTCATCCACCAGGATCTCGCCGCCGCCGCCGGGAATGCTGTCCAGACCCGCCGAGCGGAGCTCCCGCACCACCTCCGCTACCGACAGGCCGAAGCGCTCGCTGAAGAAGACCACCTCGGAGGGGGAGAACCCATGGATGTGGATGGGATGATGCTGCTTGATGTAGCGCATCAGCTCCAGGTACCACTCGAACGGAATGTAGGGGTTATGGCCGCCCTGAAGGAGGATCTGTACCCCGCCAATAGCCTTGCACTCGTCGATCTTGGCGCCGATCTGCTCGAAGCTGAGCACGTAGCCTTCGGCGTGCTTGGGCCGCCGATAGAACGCGCAGAACTTGCAATCGGCGACGCAGACATTGGTGTAGTTGATGTTCCGGTCGATGATGTAGGTGACCACGTTTTCCGGATGCTGCCGCCACCGCTCAGCGTCGGCGAGCTGGCCCAGCTCCAGGAGACTGGCCCGCTCGTAGAGCTGGAGATAGTCCTTGAATTCGCTTGAGGTGCGATCTACAACCCTCATGACATCACCCAGTTACCCGATTTACCTTGTTCCTCATCCGAGCCTGCGGACGAGGTACGTCATGCCGCTGAGATGAACGACAACGACCCATCGGGCACCATCCCTTCCTGCGCCAGCCGGCGGAAGAAATCGGTGAGGCCGGCCAGATGGCGGTAGGAAAGGGCGTAGTCGAGATCGCCCAGATAAGCCCGGCAAACAGTCTCCGCGACGCCGGTGTTGAGCGCCGCCGCGGCCGATAGCTCGTCCAGATGGCTAAGACCCCAGGCACGCGATTCGAGCAGCCGGCGGTGTACCGCTCTCACCCCTGGTGCCGGGGCATCCCGCCGGGCGGCCCACACGGCGAAGACAAAGGGGAGCCCGGTCCAATCCTTCCATTCCGCGCCAAGGTCGATCCGGACTGGATATACCGACTGGGTCGAGAGGTGCAGGGCCGCGTCTCCGATGACCAACACCGCCTCATGGGGAAGCCCAGCCAGCGAAGTGAGGTCAGGCGCCTCCGCGCGGGCGGTCGCGAACTGGGGGTGGATACCCCAACGGTGACGGCAAAACAGCTCCAGCAGCAGCACCGACGTGCGGGATGAGGCACTGAGCAACACGGTACAACCGGTGAGATCCTCCACCGGCCGCTTGGAGAAGAGAGCCACACTGTGCACCGGACCATCGCAGGTGATCGCGAGGTCGGGCAACAGGTGGTACATGGCGGCATTGCGAGCGTACTCCACGGCGGAGACGGCGCTGACCTGCAATGCTCCCGCGGCGAGCAAGTCATTGAGCTCCGACGCAGTGCCCGAGACCAGCTCAGCCGGCAGATTCACCAGTCCCCGGTCGATGGCGCCGTAGACCGGGTAGCAGTTGATCCAGGGAATCCGTCCAAGCCTCATGCGGCGTGCACCACCGGCAGCGTCGCTCCGCGCCTGAAGGAGGGTTCTGGGGGCGGCTCGTCGAAGGTTTCCCGCACCGCTTGGTAGAGACTGTTCCGCTCCACCGCGCGCTTCCCTGCTCCACGAATCAGGCGGACCAGATCGAGGTAGGGCATGTGCATCGCCGTGTGGGCGCCGGCCTCGTGGTAGATCCGCTCATAGACGACCGTTCCCTCGACATCGTCGCATCCAAAGCTGAGGGCAATCTGGGAGAGGAACGGCGTCACCATGGGCCAGTGGGTTTTCACGTGGGGGATATTATCGAGGTACAGGCGGCCGACCGCGATGTTCTTGAGGTCCTCATATCCCGTCGTCGCGGTGCCGACGCGGCCCAGCTCCTCGCCCAGCTCGTTATGGTCGGGGTGATAGGCCAGCGGGATGTAGGTCAGGAAGCCACCGGTCTCATCCTGGAGCGTCCGCAACATGTGCAGGTGCTCGATCCGATCCGTTGCCGTCTCTACATGGCCGTAGAGCATGGTGCAGTTCGTGGGGATCCCCAGCTCGTGCGCTGTGCGATGGACCCGCAGCCACTCCTCACCGGTGAGCTTCCGCTCCGCAATAGTGGCCCGCACCGCGGTGCTGAACACCTCGGCTCCGCCACCGGGAAGACTGGTGAGCCCCGCCTCTTTCATAGCGGTGAGCACCTCGCGCTCGGAGAGCTTCTCGATGCGAGCCAGGTGCGCGATCTCCACGGCGGTGAGGGCTTTCACGTGCACCTGTGGGTGGCGTTGCTTGAGTCCCCGGATCATGTCGGTGTAGTAGCTCAGGCGGAGCTTGGGATGGAGCCCACCCACGATGTGAAACTCGCTGGTCGGCATGCCGGTGGCCTGCTCCGCCTCGTGAAAGACCTCTTCCAACGAGCGGGTGTAGGCTCCCTCCTCCCTGGGCATCCGGGCAAAGGAGCAGAAGGTACAGGTATTCCGGAGAATGCAGACGTTGGTGGGGTTAATGTGCTGATTGGCAGAAAAGAAGACTCGGTCGCCATTGCGGCGCTGGTTGGCGAACTCGGCCAGGCTGCCGAGCCCCAGGAGGTCAGAGGTCTCGTAGAGTGCCAGGCCGTCTTCCGGACTCAGGCGCTCGCCCGCCGTCACCTTTTCGGCAATCGGGCGCAGGAGCGGGTCCCGGAGGCGTGCCAGATCGAGTCCACCCGCCATCGTATCTCCTTGGACTGCAGAAAGTAACAGATCCTTACTGGAAGAAACTTATAATGGTTCCAGCTACCCCACCACCCAGCGCTCCGAGGGCAGCGGAACCCTTTCAGGCTCCGCTGCTCCGTCGCTCCGCCCCACCGTGGTGGGACCAGCTTCAGGTGGAGCGCCGACCCAGATGTTTTTCGGAGGAGCTTACGCTTCCCAGCGCCGGACGGCGAGAGTCACGTTGTGGCCGCCGAAGCCGAAGGAGTTGGAGAGCGCGACATCCACCCGGCGCTCCACTTTGCGGTTGGGCGCGGAGTCGAGGTCGCACTGGGGATCGGGAGTGAACTGATTGATAGTGGGTGGGATGACACCGCAGGTGGAGGTAAGTAGAGACACGATGAATTCGAGCGCGCCGGCCCCACCAAGGAGGTGGCCGGTCATGGACTTGGTCGATCCGAAGACCAGCTTACGCGCTTGCTCGCCGAAGACCGCCTTGACCGCTCTGGTCTCCGCGATATCGCCTTGCGGAGTAGAAGTCCCGTGGGCGTTGATGTAGCCCACGTCCGTGAGATCGATCTGGCCGTCCTCGAGGCAGCTGCGAATGGCGCGCTGGGCCCCTTCACCGTCTTCGGCCGGCGACGTGATGTGATACGCATCCCCGCTGAGCCCATAGCCCAGCACTTCACCCAGAATCCGCGCGCCCCGCCGTTCCGCGTGCTCCAGACTCTCCAGCACCACCATGGCGCCGCCGTCTCCCAGCACGAACCCATCGCGGTCCTGGTCGAAGGGCCGGCTGGCCGTCTGCGGCGAATCATTGCGGGTGGACAGCGCCTTCATGTTGGCAAACGCCGCGACCGTGAGCCCGGTAATTGCGCCCTCCTAGCCGCCGGTCACCATCGCATCCGCGGCCCCGTGGCGGATCATGTTGAACGATTCGCCGATGGCATGGGCCGAGGACGCACAGGCCGACACCGTGGCGAAGTTGGGGCCCTTCAGTCCGTACCGGATGGAGACCAGGCCGGCCGCGATGTCGGGGATGAACATCGGGACGAAGAAGGGTGAGACTCGGTCTGGCCCCTTGGTGATATAGAGCGTGCAGTTGTCTTCGTAGGTCTGCATGCCGCCAATGCCGCTGCCGATGACGACGCCGGTGCGTTCCGGTGAGGGGAATTGTCCCTCCAGGCCCGCCTGGGTGATGGCCTGGTGCGCGGCGGCGATGGCCAGCTGGGCGAACAGATCGTACCGGCGGGCTTCCTTCTTGTCGATGTACTGCAGGGGATCGAACCCCTTCACCTCGCAGGCAAAGCGGACCTGCTGGTTGGAGGCGTCGAACTTGGTGATCGGGGCTGCGCCGGAGCGGCCGGCGAGCAGCCCCTGCCAGGTCGATTCGACGTCGGTTCCGACGGGTGTCACCAGCCCCAGGCCGGTGACGACGACACGGTGGGTCAACCTATTTCCCGATCTTCTCATGGAGATAGGACATGGCATCGCCGACGGTGCGGAGCTTCTCCGCCTCCTCGTCGGGGATATCGATGTCGAACTCCTTCTCGAATGCCATGACCAGCTCGACGGTATCGAGGCTGTCGGCGCCGAGGTCCTCCATGAAGCTGGCATCACTGGTCAGCTTCTCACGCTCGACCCCGAGCTCTTCGACAATGATATCCTTGACCTTCTCTTCCACGTTGCTCATGTCGTCCTCGATTGAAGATTGCGGTCCGTCTCAGATCACCATTCCACCGTCAACTACCAACACCTGGCCGGTAATGTATCCCGCCAGGTCGGAAGCCAGAAACAGGACGGTCCCTGCGACGTCCTCGGGCCGACCCAGACGGCACAGCGCGATCTCCTCTAATAATGTGGCTCGCGCTGCGTCGGGCAAGGAGGCCGTCATATCGGTCTCGATGAAACCTGGGGCGATGCAATTGGCCAAAATATTCCGGCTGGCGTACTCCTTCGCCACCGACTTGGTGAACCCGATGAGGCCCGCCTTGCTCGCGGCGTAGTTAGCCTGACCTTTGTTGCCCGTCAGGCCGACGATGCTGGTGATATTGATGATGCGGCCGGCCCGCCGCTTCATCATTCCCTTGATCGTTGCCTTGGTGGTGTGAAAGGCACCCTTCAAATTGGCGTCGAGCACCGTATCCCAATCGTCGTCGGTCAGCCGCAGCAGGATGTTGTCGCGGGTGAGCCCCGCGTTGTTGACCAGGATATCGATCGGTCCCAGCGCCGCTTCCGCAGCATCAATGGCGGCCTCGACCTGGCCCAACTGAGCCACATCACAAGCGACTCCGGCGGCCCGGGGGCCGAGGCCAGCGGCAACCGCCCGTGCGCGCTCGAGATCCCGCCCGACGACGGCCACCTTGGCCCCGGCCCCATAGAGAGCTTGTGCGATTGCGAGGCCGATGCCGCGGGTGCTTCCGGTGACGAACGCGGTCTTCCCCGAGAGGTCTATGGCAGTCATCCGTGATCTACGGTTGCCACCCTGAGGAATTTCTCCACTTCATCGGCGGTCCCCAGGCTGAGCGCCCGTGCCCCGGGCACGATGCGCTTCAGCAGGCCAGCCAACACGTTCCCGGGCCCGATCTCGACGAAGGTCGCGTCAGGCACTATCTCCGCGGCGGCCTGCATGCATGCCACCCAGCGCACCGGCGCCGTCAGCTGGTCGGCGAGCAGACGTTTGGCGTCCACTCCGGTCCGCACCGCCTCACCGCTGGCATTGGCGATGACGGGAAATGCTGGATCGTTAAAGGTGGCCTCGGCGAGCGCCTCGCGCAGGCCGTCAACCGCGGGAGCCATGAGGGGCGAATGAAAAGCGCCGCTCACCTTGAGCGGAATCACCCGCTTTGCACCCCGGGCCTTGCAGCGCTCGCCGGCCCGGTTGACTCCTTCCGGATCGCCGGAGATGACGGTTTGGTCCGGGGCATTCAGGTTAGCGGGGACCGCGAGTCCATCAGGACCGGAAGCCTCATCGCAGGCACTCTGGACCTCCGCTGTCGCCAGGCCGAGCACGGCCGCCATCGCTCCGGGACGCTGCTTCCCAGCAGCCAGCATCAGCTCGCCGCGTCGGCGCACCAGCCGGGCGGCATCCACGGTGCTCAAGGTGCCGGCAGCCACATGAGCGCTGTACTCACCCAGACTATGGCCTGCAGCCGCGCTGATGGATTCGAGCCGTTGGCGAACCACGGCGAGAACCGCAACGGAATGGGCGAGGATGGCAGGTTGGGCGTTGTGGGTGAGGGTGAGCTCGTCCTCCGGCCCTTCCCACATCAGCCGGGAAAGCCGGGTGTCGAGCGCATCGTCGACCGCCTCGAACACATCCCGGGCCTCAGGAAATCGCTCGGCGAGGTCCTTCCCCATGCCGACCCGTTGTGCACCCTGGCCGGGGCACATCAGCACGGTCACCACCGGATGACGGCGCTGCCCCAGGTAAAGCCGGCACCGAAGGCGACCAGTAGCAGGAGAGAGCCGGGCTGCACCCGCCCCTCGGTGATCGCCTGGTCCAGGGCGAGAGGGATCGAGGCCGACGAGGTGTTGCCATAGCGGTCCACGTTGACCATCACCTTGTCCATCGGCATGCCGGCGTGTTTGGCGGTGGCCTCGATGATCCGCACATTGGCCTGGTGGGGAATGAGGAGATCCACCTCCTCCGCGGTGACGCCGGCGCGCCGCAGTGCCTCATCGCAGGCTTCCGCCATGGTCAGCACCGCAGCCTTGAAGACCTCCCGGCCCGCCATCTTCATGTAGTGCGATCGCTCGCAAACCACCTTCTCGCTGATCGGATCGGCCGCGCCGCCGCCCGGGATGTACAGCAGGGGCGCCAGCTTTCCATCGGACCGGAGAAAGGTGGAGAGGATGCCGCGGCCATCGTTGCCGGACGCGCGGCGTACCACCGCCGCACCGGCGCCGTCTCCGAAAAGGATGGCCGTCGAACGGTCCGTGAAGTCGGTGATGGTGGAGAGTTTCTCCGCGCCGACCACCAGCACCACCTTGCTCTGGCCCGAGGCGATCAACCCTTCCGCTACGGTGGTGGCGAAGATGAATCCGGGACAGGCGGCCGAGATGTCGAAGGCTGCCGCGTTGTCCGCACCCAGCAGCGCTTGGAGATCGCATGCGGTGGAGGGGAGAAGCCGGTCTGGGGTGGCGGTGGCGAGCACGATCGCGTCCAGGTCCTTCGCCGTAAGACCGGCCTGATCCAGCGCCTTCACGCTGGCCTCGCAGCTCAGCATGGCGACCGACTGATCCGGCCGCGCGATGTGTCGCTCCCGGATGCCGGTGCGCTCGACGATCCACTGGTCCGAGGTGTCGAGCGTACGGGTGAGATCGGCGTTGGTCAGAACCCCCGGGGGAACCGCCACCCCCACGCTGGCCATCTCGGCAATAGGGCGGCGGGTCACGCGGGAGCTTCTTCCTGGCGCTCGGCGAATTCCGCCCCTATGTGCCCGTCCAGATCGACCTCCACCGACTGCACCGCCACCCGGATGGCGTTCTTGATGGCGTTCGAAGTAGAGGAGCCATGACAGATGATCGAGATTCCCTTCACCCCCAGGAGCGGAGCCCCGCCGTACTCCGAGTAGTCGAGAAACCGGAACAGCTCCTTGATCTCGGGACGCCCCAACACGTCTGGTGTCCGTTCCTTGACCAGGTTGACGAAGAAATGTCCCACCGATTCATAGAACTTGAGGATCACATTCCCCACGAAGCCGTCGCACACCACCACGTCCACCACCCCATACTTGTGGTGGCCTGCAATGATGTCTCGCCCTTCCATGTTGCCGATAAAGTGAAGCCGGGGACTGCGTTTGAGAAGTGCGTGCGCTTCCCGGGTGATCGCGTTGCCCTTCTCATCCTCCTCGCCCACGTTGAGCAATCCGACCGTCGGACTGGGGCGGTCCAGGACATCGCGCATGTAGACGGTGCCGAGGTAGGCAAAGCCTACGAGCTCACGGGGCGAGCAGTCGACGTTGGCGCCGCCGTCGAGCACGAGGACCGGCTGGCTGGAGGTGGGGAACAGGGTGGCAACGGTGGCGCGCTCCACGCCATCGTGGAGGCCGAGCAGGATGGTGGATGCGGCCAGAATGGCGCCGGTATTGCCGGCGGAGACGAAGGCGTCCGACTTGCCCGCCTTCTGCATGCCGAGACCGACGACGATACTGGACTTCCGCTTGCTGCGAACCGCAGCGAGCGGCTTCTCCCCCATGCCGATGACCTCGGGCGCCTCGTGGATCTCGAGCTGCTTGCGGTCGGCGGCAGGGTACTTGGCCAGCTCGGCCTCGATCACATCGGGTCGGCCGACCAGCTGGATGACAAACTTATTGGGGAAGGCGGCCAGGGCTTGGATCACGCCGGCGATCTCCGCCTGCGGGGCGCTGTCGCCCCCCATAGCGTCTACCGCCACGCGAATCACGCTCAGACGTCCTCGACCTCTACCTGCTTCTTGCCCCGGTAATAGCCGCACGAATCGCAGACGCGATGCGAGAGTTTGGGAGAGCCGCACCGCGGGCACGCCTGGGTTCGGGGGCCCGCCGCGCTGTGATGGCCGCGCCGCAGGCGCTTCCGGGATTTCGACGTCCGACGCTTGGGGACTGCCATGGTTTCCTCAAACAGGTTCGGCGGGCGCGGAACAACCGCAGGGTCCCGCGTTCAGATCGGCTCCACAGGTGAGACAGAGGCCGGCGCAATCGTCCCGGCAGAGCAAGAGACGGGTGGGAGCGGCAAGGGCCAGCTCCTCCCGCACCACATCACGGATGTCGATGTGCGAGGCCCGTTCCAGCAGCGGATAGAAGTCGGGATGGTCAGCCGCTTCCGGATCGCCGCTGAAAACCGCGGCGTCGACCTCGATGTCCACTTGGGTCTGCACCTCGGACAGGCAGCGTCGGCACTCACCCTCCATGACGCCGTGCACCCTGCCCCGCCAGAGATACTCGCCCTCGCCCGTTTCCTGTAACTGCCCGGTGACCGACACCGGACCGACCAGATTCAAATCGAGCCCTGCAAACGCCGGATCGTCGGGCCTGAGCTCCCCGACGGTACGAACCGGGCCCCGCTGGAGGTCCCGTATGTCAACTCGCAGCATAGCCGCTTAAAGTAGTAGCGACAACAACTTGGGTCAAGGCAACAAAAAACGTAAGCGGGACAAGTACGAGCGTGAGCGGGGAGGGGGACCTACCGGACGGCCTCGGGAATTCCCCTAGGTATGCGGGGAACCGGCTACGCTGTTCCTTCCCCGCTCACGCACTTTCTTTGCCCCACAGCTGCGCCAACTCGCTTTCCGGGAAGAAGAACCCGACCTCCCGACTGGCGTTCTCCGCGCTATCGGAGGCGTGGATGGCATTCTTGCCCTTGGACTCGGCAAAGAGTTTCCGGATCGTGCCCGGCGCCGCTTCGGCTGGATCGGTCGCACCGATGACCGTTCGGAGATGCATGACGGCGTCCTCCCGCTCCAGCGCCATGGGCAGACACGGTCCGCTGGTCATGAAGGCAACCAGATCGGCGTAGAACGGGCGGCCTCGATGTACGGCATAGAAGGCGCCCGCTTCGGCAGGAGTCAGACGCACCAGCCGAGCCGCCCGAAGGAGGAAGCCGGTTCGCTGAAGATGGGTTATGATCTCGCCAGTCTTACCGCGGCCCACCGCGTCGGGCTTTACGATGCCCAGGGTCAGAGACACTGCCACGCTTCTTCCCTCCTGGTATTGAAGACTCGAGTCGCTGCCGGAGCAGCGGCACCACGTCGACCGGCCGCCGCATTACCCCGATGCCGGCTTTCTCGAGGGCCGCGAGTTTCTCCTCGGCGGTGCCGGACGAGCCCGAGATGATCGCCCCGGCGTGACCCATGCGGCGCCCCTTGGGGGCGGTCTGGCCGGCGATGAACCCGACCACCGGCTTGGTCACCTGCTCGCGTACGAATTCCGCCGCCCGCTGCTCGTCGGTGCCACCGATCTCGCCGATCATGACGATCGCATCGGTGTCGGGATCGTTCTGGAATGCCTGGAGGCAGTCGATAAAGTCGGTGCCGATGATCGGATCTCCACCGATGCCGACGCAGGTGCTCTGCCCGATCCCGTTGCGGGTCAACTGATTCACCACCTCATAGGTCAGAGTGCCGCTGCGGGAGACCAACCCGACCCGGCCGGGCAGGCAAATATTCCCAGGGATGATTCCAACCTTACTCTGCCCTGGGGTAATGAGCCCCGGGCAGTTGGGGCCGATCAGGCGGGCGCCTCGCGAGCGCACGAAGGGCATCACCCGGCTCATGTGCATGACCGGGATCCCCTCAGTGATGCACACGACGAGGGGAAGGCCGGCGTCAACCGCCTCGAAGATTGCGCCCGCCGCGGCCATGGGGGGCACGTAGATGACCGAGCAGTTCGCTCCGGTGCTCCTCACCGCGTCGGCGACGGTGTTGAACACCGGAACTCGGTCCTCAAACTTCTGGCCACCCTTTCCCGGGGTTACGCCGGCGACCACGCTGGTTCCGTATTCGAGCATCTGCCGGGTGTGGAACGCGCCTTCGCGTCCGGTGATCCCCTGTACCAGCAGTCGGGTTTTCTGGTCGACGAAGATGCTCATGCGGCCTTCCGAGCCAGCTTTACGACCCGCTGGACCGCCTCGTCCATATCACTGAGCGCCGTCATGCCGACGCCCTCGAGGATCTTGATTGCCTCCGCCTCGTTGGTCCCGGTGAGGCGGATGACGATCGGCACGTTGACCTTGAACTGCCGGGTGGCCGCCACGATCCCGTTGGCCACGTCGTCGGTGCGGGTGATGCCGCCAAAAATGTTGAAGAGGATGGCCTTCACCTGCCGGTCGGCGGTGATGATCTTGAGCGCGTTGATGACTTTCTCGGGGCTCGAGCTGCCGCCTATGTCCAGGAAGTTGGCCGGCTCGCCGCCATAGTATTTCACCAGATCCATTGTCGCCATGGCCAGGCCCGCCCCGTTGACCACACAGCCGACATTGCCCTCCAGCTTGATGAACGAGAGGTTGGCTCTCCGCGCGGCCGCCTCACTCGGCTCCTCGGCCGTGTCGTCGCGCATCAGGCCGAGATCCGGCCGCCAAAACAGCTCGTTGTCGTCGATGACGATCTTGGCGTCGAGCGCGAGTACCTGACCCGACGGCGTGGTCACCAACGGGTTGATCTCGGCGAGCGAGCATCCGTTGCCGGTGAACACGGCGTAGAGCTGCTCCATGATCCGGGCCGCTGCCTTGACCTGACTGAAGTCGCTATACAGCGCAAAGGCGAGAGCCAGCGCTTGGTGCGGCAGAAGACCGTAGGTGGGGTCCACCGGCAACCGGAGAATCTTTTCCGGAGTCGTGGCGGCCACCTCCTCGATGTCGACTCCACCCGCTGAGCTGACCATGAACACAGGCCGCTGAGTCTCCCGGTCCATGATGAGCCCGACATAGCTCTCGGTGGCAATGTCGGCCGCCGGGACGACAAGCACCTTGTGGACCTCGAGTCCCTTGATCTTCATCCCCAGGATTTCGGCAGCGTGGTCCAGCACCTCACTGGGGTTGTTGGCCAGCTTGACGCCCCCGGCCTTTCCCCGGCCACCGGCGTGAACCTGGGCCTTGATCACCACCTTGCCGCCGAGCCGGCGGGCAATCGACTCGGCTTCCGTCGGCGTGGAGGCCACGTCGCCGTCGAACATGGGAACGCCGGCAGTCTTGAGCAGTGCCCGGGCCTGGTACTCATGGAGATTCACGGCGCCCTCACGATGGTGGTTCCGGTCTCCCCGCGGAGTGCCGCGGGTCCCTCTGAGAGGCGGGCGATGATCGCCCGTCCCCCGCTCTGCCGAACGAATCCAGCGGCGGCCTCGATCTTGGGTTTCATTCCTCCGGCGTCGAGCGCGCCGCTTGCAATCATGCCTTCGGCCTGCTCCACCGTCATGCGCCGGATGGGACGCGCTTGGGGCGTTCCCCAGCCCTCGAAGACCGCCTCCACGTTGGTCAGAATCATCAGCACCTCGGCGCCGAGCTGGCTCCCGAGAATGGCGGAGACGCGATCCTTGTCCACCACGGCGTCGAGCCCCTCCAGACCGAGGATGGGATCCTGGTAGACCGGAGGTCCGCCCCCACCCGCCGCGATGACCAGGGTGCCCTGATCGAGCAGTCGCTTGATGAGCGGAAGCTCGACCACACCCAATGGAAGCGGGCTGGTTGCCATGCG
>JBGQLP010000037.1:0-30789 GCA_041500125.1 Gemmatimonadota bacterium | reverse complement strand
TCGGCAAAGATGGTGGGCCGCTCCGGCCGGGGCCCCACGATGTTCATCTCGCCCTTGAGCACGTTGAGCAGCTGGGGCAGCTCATCCAGCCGGTACTGGCGCAGCAGCCGGCCGATGGGCGTGACCCGGGGATCGCGCTGCTGGGCCCAGACCGCCCCGCTGTGGTGCTCGGCATCCACCCGCATGGTGCGGAACTTATAGATGGTGAAGGGCTGCCCCCCCAGGTCGCGCTGCCGGCGATGATTGTGAAGATTCGCCGCTTGCTCCCGGCGGTCGAGCCCGACCCGGACCTGGGTGTAGAGCACCGGGCCGCGAGAGGTCAGCCGCACCAGCATCCCGACGAGAAACATGACCGGCAGCATGACGACGAGTGCGACCAGCGCCAGGACGAGATTCACGCCGCGCCTGAGCCACTCGGAGCCGGGTGAGGCGCCGTGCTGCGTTGCGCTACTCCAATCCCGGTAGCGCGGACGCACCAGCGGGGTCTCGTACCCAGTTACTGCCGGAATCGAGGGATTGCTGCTACGAACGCCGGACATCGCAATTCCCATGGTCGGGCTCAACGCTGATCGAGAGACGAATGAAACATTCGCAAGCCACAAAGAGAACCTTTTCTCGTCGGGCGGGTGCGGGCGGGACGAGAAAACGCACGGGTTGGACGAATGTACCTTAACATCCGCCTGTTGGGATACCTGTGATGCCACTCACGCCCAGCAGGGGGTCACGGACGGTCAGGTACGAGACCGACGTTTCGAGGGGGGGCGGGCTTCCGTCAGAAGAGGATCCGGAGCTTCACCCAGGCCGAAGCTCGCCAGCCGCTGACTGAATTCGGAGAGCTCGATCGGGAGCTCCGCCACGTCCGAGGGTTTCACTTCGCCCTCCTCGGGAGGAGGGACGTCAGGCAGCGGTTCGCTGGGCATCCGTCGTAGAGCTTCCGAAAGGAGTTCGGCTGAGCTTCGGGAGTTGCCCTACTCTGTTTCAAGGATGGAGCCGTAAATTTCGGCCGCAGGCCGGCCTCGCTTCGGGCTGCCGATGATGGGTTCATGCGCCTATGGCGTATTGATTTACGTAAAAGCCACCGGCTCGGGTAGGGCATTGGCCGCCGGAGCAGGCGTTGCTGCGAAACCACAGCGATGCCGTCGAGATTGCCACAATCTGCACGGTGTCAAGCGGCGTGGCATCTCAGCATCCAAAGTGTGGCGCGGTTCCAGCGATCCGGGGCGCGCTCGAGCCGAGTGGCGATGGACAAGACTCTGTAGTATAGAGTCTTATCTGTTTCAGCCGAAAGCGCACGAGTTCTGCTACCCAGCGAGGCACTCCCGGTAGCAACTTCTCACTCTCTGGCTAAGACGCATGGCAAATCCCGAAAAGGCTCGCTCCGCGCCTCTCGTGCTCATCGCCAATGATCAGGAATGGTCAGCCCGCTCGCTGGAGAGCATCCTGGGCCCAAGCGGGTATTCGGTCGTGCGGGCTTACACCGGGCAGCAAGCGTTGGAACGGGCGCGTACCGCCCAGCCCGATCTCATCATCCTCGATGCCCAGATGCCTGACGTGCACGGGTTCGAGGTCTGTCGCCTGCTCCGCAGCGACCCCCGCTTCAGTGCCACCACTCCCATCATCATCACCACCTCAGGACCATCCGGACGAACTCAGCGGCTCGAAGCCTATCGGGCCGGCGCCTGGGAATTCCTGGGCCAACCGCTCGATGGTGAAGCGCTGCTGCTGAAACTGGCGACCTTCCTCCAGTGCAAGCTGGAGGTGGACAGCTTGCGGGATGAGAGCCTGCTGGATCCGGGCACCCGGCTCTATAACATGCGTGGTCTGTCCCACCGGGCCCACGAGATCGGCGCCGACGCATTTCGTCGCCGGGACCCCCTCGCCTGCGTGGTGTTCTCCCCCGAGCCTGAAGGCGGCACTGCCGGCGAGTCACCCGACGAGGAAACCCAGCGGATCGCCGAACAGGTCGGTCAGCTTTTCAAGCGGGCGGGTCGCGCCTCAGATGCCATCGGCAGACTGGGTCACTCCGAGTTTGCCGTGATCGCCCCGGCCACTTCCAGCGAGGGCGCGTTGCGTCTCATTCAGCGGCTGGGCGGGAGCATCGAGTCCTCTCCGATTCCAGTGCGCGGTGGAGAGCGGCATCTGCGAGTACGGGCGGGCTATTGCGCGGTCCCGGACTTCGCCGAGTCCCCGGTGGATGCCGTGGAGCTCCTCCTCAGGGCAACGACCGCACTGCGAGACCTCAAGCGAGACAGTGACACCGAGCCGGTCCGCGCCTTTGACGCGGCCCCGATGTCCTACCCTACCTGACCAGTTCCTGCCACAGCTGTAGAGGGGAAACTGCGATCCGGAGCGAACTTAGGGTTTTGACCTGTGGTCCGGAGTCCTCACCTGCTTGACTTCTGCGTCAATCTGTGGTAAAAACGTTACTACTGCTGTCCCTCGGGGGAGCAGTTGGGTGTCTCCCCGACGCTGAATGCTGTGGCCCAGTTTTCCGGTTCGCAACCCGAGCCGGATCTGAGTTAAACCGACCGCTCCGCGCGGTCTCCCCCGGGAGTTTGCAGGATGGCCAGTCCCCTCGCCCAAACAGAGCGGAAGATTCCTTCCGTCTCTGAGAGCAGTGCTCGTGATCCTCTCTCCATTCCAAGCGAAATCAAAGCCAGCATTCGGGTGCTCGTGGTCGACGACGAGCGTACCCTCCGCGAGAGCTGCGCGAGCGTGCTGCAGATGGATGGGTACAACGTCACCCTGATCGGCCGCGGGGAAGAGGCCCTGGAGACCGTCCGGCGGCGCAAGTTCGATATCATCCTGGTGGACCTGTATATGTCTCAGGTCTCCGGGCTGGAGATCCTGCAGGCGACCCTGGAGGCATATAAGGACACGATCGTGGTGGTGATGACGGGAAATCCCAGCGTCACCAGCAGCATCGAGGCGCTCAGAGCGGGCGCCTGGGATTACCTGCCCAAGCCGTTCTCGGCTACCCACCTTCAGGTGCTGATCGGGCGAGCGTCCCACGCGGTCATGATGTCGCGGGAAGCGCAGGATCTGCGGGTGCAGTTGATGAAGCAGGTGGGGCACAGCGACAAGATCGCTCTGATTGGAATCTCCCCTCTATTCCGGAAGGCCGTGGACCTTGCGCGCAAGGTGGCTGCCACCGACGCGTCGGTGTTCATCAGCGGGGAGAGTGGTACCGGCAAGGAGGTCATCGCCCAGTTCATTCACCAGAACAGCCGGCGCGCCAGCCGGGCCCTGGTGCCGATCAACTGTGCGGCACTCCCCGAGCCATTGCTCGAATCGGAAATGTTCGGGCATCGCAAGGGCGCCTTTACCGGGGCGGACCGGGACAAGCCGGGGCTGCTGGAGATGGCCAACGGCGGAACGCTCTTCCTGGACGAGTTGACCGAGATGACCATGCCGCTCCAGGCCAAGCTGTTGCGGGTCATCCAGGATGGAGTGGTGCGGCGGGTGGGAAGCGAACAGCAAGACGCCGTGGTCGATGTCCGGTTCATTTCCGCCACCAACCGGGAGCCGCAGGAAGCGGTCGATGAAGGGGTCTTACGGGGAGACCTGTTCTACCGCTTGCGGGTGGTGCCCATCAAGCTACCGCCACTGCGGAAACGGCCGGAAGACATCCCGCTTCTCGCCAATCACTTTCTCACCTACTACTGGCAGCGCCACCGGCAAATGGGAGACCGGGCGCCGCATCTGAGCGAGGCGAGTATAGCCTTCTTGCGCTCGCGACCCTGGCGGGGCAACGTTCGAGAGTTACAGAACGTGATTGAGCACGTGGCCGTTTTGGCCGAGCCCGATCAGAACATTCAGCCGAACGACATCCCGGTCTACGACGACAGCTCGGAGTGGCCGGCGGAAAATGTGGCGCTCCCCGGGGTGATGGACGAAGCGTATCATCCTGCCAAGGATCGAGTCGTGGTCCAGTTTGAGAAGGAGTATCTGACTCGCCTGATCAGCCGAGCGGGGGGGAACATGTCGAAGGCCGCGCGTCTCGCGAGCATCGACCGGACCACCCTGTACCGGTTGATGGACAAGCACGAATTCCAGCGCGACGACAGCCCGGGACCGGTGGCGTGACACCGGAGACGCTTCTGCCCGCCTCATCGAGCGGGGAGCGGCGCCGGGCCGCGCAGGAAGCCCGGGGGACGGTCCGAGCCTGGGATCCGAACGGCCCTACGGCCGGCTCGGTGGCCCCGGTACTGTGGGAGGCGTTGCGGGAATCGGTGCTCTGGGCCGAAGCGGAATGGGAGCGGGTGGTGGAGCACGCGGCCGGTGCGGACGAGGCGACCGCCCATTTGGCCCAGCTCAGTGCCGCCATCCGGCAAGAGGCCGCCGGCACCGCCTCCGACACCAGTGCTGTGCCCCGAAACGCCCTCTCCCACCGCCTCCTGGGGCTGATTCGCACCGCATTCGTGGATCGAGTTCGCGCCCTTCCGGCCCCAGACCCGGGCCAGCTCCTGCGAATTCTTCACGCCATTGAAGTGGTGGGCCAGCACCTTGAAGCCGACTGGTCCCAGCACTTCACCGACCGCCTCTCCGCTCCTGATGGCCTGGAGCTGGTGGTCGAGGTGGCGCACGACCTGCGCTCCCCACTCACCTCGATTCTCTTCCTGGCCGAGACCCTCCAGCGTGGCCGCAGCGGACCGGTCAATCCGGTGCAGGAGCGGCAGCTCGGCCTCATCTACAGCGCCGCATTTGGGCTCAGCTCCGTCGCGAGCGATGTCATCGAGCTCGCCCGCGGCGGCGACCGGCTGGTCGACCTGGATCCGATCCCGTTTTCCGTCACCGACATCCTGGAGTCGGTCCGCGACATCGTTCAGCCAATAGCCGAGGAGAAGAATCTCGCGGTGCGGGTCACTTCTCCCGAGGCCGATTTTCGGATCGGCCATCCGGTGGCGCTGAGCCGGGTACTGCTCAACCTGACCACCAACGCCCTCAAGTTCACCGCCGAAGGGGTGGTCGAGGTGACCGCGGTGTCCCGGAACCCTCGGTGCATCGAGTTCTCGGTGCGCGATACCGGACGCGGTATTCCGCCCCAGTCCATGGCGACCCTGTTCGAGCCGTTCCGCCGCCGGCAGAAGCCGGGCGAATACGCCTTCTCGGGATCCGGCTTGGGCCTATCCATTTGCCGCAAGCTGGTCGAGGCGATGGGCTCCGTGCTGCAGGTGGAGACAGCGCCCGGCTACGGCACCCGCTTCTACTTTGTCCTCGATCTCCCGCCCGCGGGAGAGCCCCAGTTCGGTTGATCTCCTCCGCCGGACCCGGTAAATTCTTCTGGCCAGCCGTTATCCGTGGGGACCTGGCTCAGGCAGTCAGCCTGAGCCGCGCCGGTTCCGCGGTGAGTGATGGCCCGTCGGCGACCCGGCCGGCGGGGTGCTCCTCGAACAAACTTTCCGGCGCTCGGCACCTCCGGAACGGCTGGCATATCCCGGCTCGCTCTCGTCCGACAGCTGCGTCGCTAGGTCGCGCTGCACGGGAGTGGGCCTGACCCGGCGCCCGTTCGCGGTGAATAGAGCTGCCGCGCCGTGCGCCCCACACAGGTCCCCGACCTCGTGTGCTCCCTCGATGTCCTGCCGATCACCGGGTCCGGCCAGGCGCCGCGAGGGGGGCACGCAGAGGAGGAGGATCCGAAACTGAGCGCTACGTGAATCGACCGCTGATTCGGCCGGGCCGACACATCAGTCAGCCCCAGGCGCATGCCCAACCGGCGCATGCTCCCCATGCACCCCACGCTGCCCTTCTGATCGACTTCGACAATGTTACCCTCGGCATTCAGAAGGATCTGACCAAGGAGCTCCGCACGCTCCTCAACAGCGACATCATCAAAGGCAAGGTGGCCGTCCAACGGGCCTATGCCGATTGGCGCCGCTACCCGCAATACATCGTTCCGCTCTCGGAATCGTCCATCGATCTGATCTTCGCGCCGGCCTTCGGGTCGAGCAAGAAGAATGCGACCGATATCCGTCTTGCCATCGACGCCATCGAGCTGGTGTTCACCCGGCCGGAGATCGGCTTGTTCATCCTTCTGTCGGGCGACAGTGACTTCTCGACCATGGTGATCAAGCTGAAGGAGTACGGCAAGTACGTCATCGGCGTCGGCATCCGGGAGTCGGCCAGCGACTTGCTGATCCAAAACTGCGACGAGTACTACTCGTACAGCGACCTGGCCGGGCTGACCAAGGAGGTCGACACGCCATCGACCCAGCGAGATCCCTGGGAGCTGGCCGGCGAGGCGGTGTTGCAGATGATTCGCAATGGAGACGTGATGCGCTCCGACCGGCTCAAGCAGGTCATGCAGCAGATCGATCCCAACTTCGACGAGCGCAACGCCGGCTTCAACCGGTTCAGCAAGTTCGTCATCGAGGCCGGCCAGAAGGGTGTCGTGCTGCTGACCAAGCTGGACAACGGCCAATATGAGGTGGCTCCCGGACCCGCCGCCAAGGCCGCGGCTGTCACACCGGCCCAGCGCCCTCGTATCCCCTCAGAATCGGGACGAGAGGAGGCTGCCCCGACTGGAGCGAGAAGCCGGGAGGAGGGGGCCCGCAGGGGCCGTAGCCGCCGCGGGAGGGGCGGACGGGATCGCTCCAGCGGGCGGGATGGCGCGCCACACCGGGATCGGAACGGCACCCCGCGGGAAGCTACAGCTCAGCGCGGCCCTGGCCGGGACGAACGAGCTGACGCGGTGCTGACGCTGGCTCGCGCCTTCCAGCTGATGGCCCAAGCACTCTCCGAATTCCGCTCTCCCGTCGGCCAGGAGGCCCTGCGACTCCGGATGGTGGCCATGCATGGGAGAGAAGATCCGCTCCTCGACGCCGGCCGTTTCCCCCGCCTGCTCCGTCAGGCCAACGACGCCGAGGTGGCGGACGTGCGGAAGGTCGGAGATGACGACTACGAGATCTCCGCTCAGCGACAGGCAGCCCGGCTTGCGTTGCCGCCGGCGCCCTTGGCCGAGGAGTCGCCGGCTGGCCCCCCGGCCGGGGCGGAAGCTGGCCCCGAGCCGGCGGCGAGCGCAGCGCGGGAGAACGGGCAGCGGCTTGGCCTCCGGTTCCGCCGCGGCTCCCGCGGTCCGGCGCGGGGTGGGGAAATTCCCCTGATTGGTGTGGTGCAGATCGAGCCCAGCCCTGAGCCAGCGGAAGCCGCAGTGAGCGAGCCCAGCGCGGAGATCGCCGAAACCGTGGAAGCGCCACGCCGGCCGCGGCCCCGTCCCAGGCGACCCGCGCCCAAACGAGCCGTGGATCCCGCCGTGGCCCCAACGGCAGACGAGTCGGCTGCTCAGGCGTCCCCGCCCAAACGACCTCGAGCCCGCAACCGGAAGAAGCCGGAATGACGCAACTGAGACGGGCAGCCACGCTGCCCGTCGCTTTTTTCAGGCGTCCGGCTGAAATGGTGGCGGCTGATCTCGTCGGTATGGTGGTGGTGTCTTCGGTGGGAGGAATGATCACCCAGGGCCGCATTGTGGAGACCGAGGCATACCTCGGCTACGATGACCCCGCCTCCCACGGATACCTCCATCGCCGCAACGCCCGAAACATGGCGCTGTTCGGCCCCGCCGGCTCGTGGTACGTCTACCTGTCGTACGGGATGCACTGGTGCGCCAACCTGGTCTGCCAGCGATCCGGTCTGGCCAGCGCGGTGCTCCTCCGCGCGCTGGAGCCCGTGGCGGGGCTGGAGACCATGCGGCGGCGGCGGGGGGCAGTACCTGACCGGGAACTCTGCTCTGGGCCGGGGAAGCTCTGCCGGGCGCTGGGGATCAGCCGGGAGCTGGACGGCGCGAGAATGGGGCGAGGTCTGGTAGTCGTCCGCCGCCCCACGGTGAGCGAAGAGGGCCGGATCGCAGTCAGCCCCCGCATCGGAATCACCAAGGCAGTCGATTGGCCGCTCCGCTTTCATCTGGCCGGCTCGCCCTGGACCTCCCGCAAAGAAAACGGGCGGGAGGTCATCGTGGCCCCCCGCCCGTGGAAGATTTGAGTCAGAGGATCAGTAGCCGCCGCCGGCCGTCCGCTCCCGCGCATTGCCCAGACCGAAGCGGAGCCCCGCCGTGAAGGTGTGGGTCGGTCCGGTGTAGAAGTTACCGAAGCTGACGAAGGTGAAGCCGTCGGAGTCCGTGGAGCTGACGCTCTGTTGCCGGGGACCGGTGGTGATTTGATACTGGCCAAAGGCGCTGAGGCGACTCACCCGGAAGTTCAGTCCCCCAATCAACGAGCCGAACCCGGAGCTCCCGATCTCGTTCGCCACCGCATCATCCGGGTTATGTCCACCAGTGTGCATGATCCCGACGCCGATGCCGAAGAACGGTGTCATGGGCCCCTTAATGGGGAAGGCCATCAGCATCGCGGAATACTTGCGGAGATACTTGAAGGTTACCGGAATATCCTGCTGGCTGACGAACGCCCCGCTGCTATCGAACACCTGCATCGTGTAACCTGCCGCCCGAGCCGATCCGAAGCTCTGCTCGACCGAGAGCATCAGCCCGGTCCGCCGAGCCGTGATCAGCAGATGAGCTCCGCCCAGGGGCTCGGTCTGGTGGCCCGCTGCCGGCGTGTTGAAGTTGATGATGCCGCCATGGCCGCCGACGTACCATTGGAAGGCGCCGTTTCCCGGCTGCTGAGCCGTGAGTTGGGCTGTGCCCAGGCAGAGGGCTAGCGCCGCGACCGGGACTAGGGTGACCACGCGCATCAGACTACCTCCGTAAGGTGTCCGCACCAGGCTCTCCTGGTGCTTACCGGGCACTACCTCGCACGGTACGTCAAAATGCGGGAAGCGGGATAGCGCGGGAGGGGAGGGAAAGCCGAGCCACATGCTCGGCCCTAATCTGTTGGGCGGCATTGCCTTACGCCTTCTAAGCCGACCCTCCCATACCCGTCGGGAAGGGTGGAAGTGCAAAGAGTGGGCCCGTCAAATCAGCCCCAGCTGACGGCCGACCTTTCGGAACGCGGCCAACGCCTCGTCCAGATCGCTCCGGGTGTGGGCGGCGGAGATCTGGCAACGTACCCGAGCCTGACCCTGGGGCACCACAGGATAGCCGAACCCGGTGACGAAGACCCCTTCCTTCAGAAGCAGGTCGCTCATTCGGATTGCTGCAGCGGTTTCGCCGAGAATAACGGGGATAATGGGAGTCTCCCCCGGAAGAGGACGAAAGCCCAGTCCGAGCAGCTGGTCCCGAAAGTATTGCGCGTTCTCTCGCAACGTCGTGACCCGTTCCGGATGGCTCTCGAGATACTCGATGCTGGCGAGCGCGCTCGCGGCAACGGTGGGAGGTAGGGCGTTGGAGAAGAGCTGCGGCCGGGCCCGCTGGGTGAGATAGTCGCAGAGCGCCGCCGATCCCGCGACGAAACCCCCGGCGGCGCCGCCCAACGCCTTGCCCAAGGTCGAGGTGATGATGTCGACCTCACCCAGCACCCCGAAGTGCTCCGCCGTCCCCCTCCCGTGGGGTCCCAACACGCCCGTCGCATGAGAGTCGTCCACCATCAGTACCGCTTGGTGCTTGCGGCAGAGCTCGATCAGATCCGGCAGCTTCGCAATGGCGCCTTCCATCGAGAAGATGCCATCGGTGATGACCAGCTTCACCTTCCGGTCCCGGGCGGCCGACAGCTTGGAGTCGAGGTCGGCCAGGTCCCCGTGCTGGTAGACAGCGCTCTGGCACTTGGTAATGGATTTGGCCAGACGAATCGCGTCGATGATCGATGCGTGGTTGAGCTGATCGCTGATGACGAGATCGTTCTCGGTCAGGACGGTGGCGGGGATGGCTTCATTGGCGTTCCAGGCACTGACGAAACTGAGCGAGGCCGCCGTGCCGACCAGGCGGGCACAGGCTTCCTCCAGCGCGCGATGAATGGTGAAGGTTCCGCAGATGAACCGGACCGACGCGGTGCCGGCTCCGTAGCGGTCCAGCGCCTGCTTCCCGGCAGCCACGACCGCAGGCTCGTTGGACAGTCCCAGATAATTGTTGGAGGAGAGAATGATGACTTCGCCGCGTCCCTCCATCGTCACCCGGGCAGCTTGGGGGCTGTCGAGAAAATTGAGTCGCTTGTAGGTGCCCTCGTGGATGAACCGCTCCAGCTCCGGCTCGATCCTTTGCTCCAAGGGGTTGGTCACGCTCCGACCTCCAGGATCACCTTTCCGGCCTGGCCGTCCTTGATCACCTGAATCGCCTCGCCGATGGATTCCAGAGGAAATCGATGGGTAATCACGGGCCGGGGGTCCAGCTGGCCCGCCCGCAGGAAACGCTGCATCTGATGCCAGGTGCGATACATCTTCCGGCCGGTCACCCCGTAAAGGGTCAAACCCTTGAAGATGATATCGCGGGCAAAGTCTACCTCGGTAGTGCGGTTCGGGGTGCCGAGCAGGTTGACCCTCCCCCCGATGCGGGCGGCGGCGAACGCCTGCGCATGCCCGCTGGGATGTCCGCTCATCTCACAGACGAGATCCACCCCGTCACCGTGGGTGAGTGCGCGCACCCGGGCGACGACGTCATCGCTGCCCGGGTTCAGCACCACATGGGCTCCCATGGCCCGGGCCAGTTCCAAGCGCTTGGGGTTGTAGTCACTGGCGATGACCAGGGAGGCACCGGCTGCGCGTGCCACCCCCACCGCGAAGCACCCGATCGGTCCACAGCCCAGCACCAAAACCGTGCTCCCGGGCACCTCCGCCTCGAGCACCGTGTGCACCGCGTTGCCCATCGGATCCATGATGGCGCCGATCTCGGTCGGGATCCCGTCGAGCTTCATCACGTTGGAGGCGGGCATCACGATGTAGTCGGCGAAAGCGCCGTCGCGGTCAACGCCGATGATTTGGGTGCGGAGGCAGAGGTGGGCGTCGCCCAGCCGGCACTGGAGACAGTGCCCGCAGACGACGTGCCCTTCCGCGGTCACCAGATCTCCCACCGCGAGCAGCCCGGCGGCCGCGGCCTCCTGGCCCAGCTGGGTGATCTCCCCGGCAAATTCGTGGCCCACGATTACCGGCGGCTTGAGCCGGCTACTCGCCCAGGTGTCCCACTCCCAGATGTGCAGGTCGGTTCCGCAGACGCCGGCGTGATGCACCCGGATGAGCACTTCGCTGGGGCCGCAGCGGGGAACCGGCACCTCGCGGAGGACAATGCCGGGACCCGCGGACTCCTTGACCAGCGCGCGCATGACGGCTCGGGGGAAAGGTCGGGGGGAATATAAGATGGGAAAGACGGGAAAGACCTGGCTGCTTTACAAATCACTGCATGCGCGAAAGGTCACCGCGCCCCATCCGCAGTGACCCTTCCCGTCCTTCCCGTCCTAATCCGCAAACAGCGCCTCCCGCACCGGCTCGACCCTCACCGCGCTGATCTTGAACTCGGCGATCTTGGCGTAAGGATCCAGCCGAGGATTGGTGAGGAGGTTGGCCGCGGCTTCGCGGAAGTGGAAGGGAATGAAGATCTGTCCTCGCGCTTGACGCTCCGAGATCCGGGCGCCGATCAGCATTGAGCCGCGCCGGGAGGTGACCCGGACGGTGTCTCCCTCGGCGACGCAGAGCTCCAGCGCGTCGATCGGGTTGATATCCACCACCGGAACCGGCTCCCGCGAATCCAGTCCCTCCGACCGCCGAGTCATGGTGCCGGTGTGCCAGTGATACATCTGGCGGCCGGTGTTCATCACGAAGGGATACTGGTCGTCGGGCAGCTCTTCGGGCGCCACGTACTCGACCGGAATGAAGATGGCTTTCCCGTCCGCGGTGGGAAACGCATCGGCAAAGAGGAAAGCGGTTCCCTTCGACTCCGGGGTCAAGACCGGATACTGGAGGCCCGCGCCTTTGAGGCCGGCGTAGGTCACTCCACGCCATGATGGGGTGACCAAGGCGATCTCCCGCATCACCTCCTCCGGCTTCCTCCAACTGGTCCTGAGCCCCAGCCGGTTGCTCAGGTCGGTCAGGATGTCGAGATCGCGGCGCGCATCGCCCGGAGGTTCGAGCGCATTTTCGGTGAGCTGAATCCGCCGCTCGGTGTTCACATAGGTGCCGCTCTTCTCCGCAAAGGAAGAACCGGGGAGCACCACATCCGCCCAGCGGGCGGTCTCGGTGAGAAAGAGGTCCTGCACCGCCAGAAATTCGAGTCCCCGCACCCACTCCTCTGCGTGCGCGATGTTGGGATCCGAGATGACCGGGTTCTCACCCATGATGTAGAGGCCACGGATGGGGCTGTCATCCCGGGTCATCTCGGTGACCATCATGCCGTCCTGGAGGGAGAGCGATTCCTCGGGCACGCCCCAGGCCCGGGCATATTCGGCCCGAGTGGCCGGCTGGGTCACCGGCCGGTAGTCGGTGTAGGCAAAGGGAATGGCGCCCATGTCGCTGGCACCCTGCACGTTATTCTGGCCCCGGATCGGCATCATTTGCGCGCCCCACTTGCCGATCATGCCGCAGGCGAGCAACAGGTTGAGCAGACTGGCAACGATGTCGGTGCCGGTGGCGTGCTGGGTCAGCCCCATGGCCCAAAGAGTCGACGTGCGGGGACCCTTAGCGTACATCTCCGCGGCCCGGCGAATCAGGTCGCGGGGAATACCGGTGATCTTCTCGCCCACCTGGAGCGTGTAGGGTTGCACCGCGGCTTTCACCTTCTCGAAATCGTGGGTGCGCCCGGCGATGAAGGCGGGATCGGTGAGACCGGCGTCGATGATGTGACGGATCATGGTGTTGAACAGCGCCACGTCGCTGCCCGGCAGCATCTGAAGATGGATGTCCGCCAGCTCGGCCAGCTCGACCTTCCGCACGTCCGCCACGATGAGCTTGGCTCCACGGGACACCGCCCGCTTGATCAGGGCTCCGAATACCGGATGCGACTCGGTGGTATTGGCGCCGGCGATAAAGATCACGTCGCAGGCTTCCTCGATCTCCCGCATCGACCCTGAAGCCGCCGCGGTGTTCAGGGCCCGATTCATGGCCGAAACCGAGGTCGAGTGACAGAGCCGGGTGCAGTGGTCGACACTATTGGTCCGGAATCCGGCACGGACCATTCGCATGAAGGCGTAGTTGTCCTCGTTGGTGCACTTGGCCGAGGAGAGGGCCCCGAGGGCCCGGGGGCCATGCTGATCGCGGATGCGGAGGATCTCCTGAGCCGTCAGGCTCATCGCCTCCTCCCAAGTGGCCTCGCGAAAGGCGCTGTACCAGCCGGCCGGAGTCGCCACCCGATCGCGGACGTCATCCTCGTCGAGCAGGTGCAAGCCGGTGAGCGGTGGCTTTCCTATCTGCCGCAACGGTGGTCGCGGCTTCTTCCGGCCACCCATCTCCTCGATGGTGAGCCAGGGGCCCTCGCGATGTCGGGGCCACTCACCGGTCCAGGTCCATTGGCCATCGTTGCACACCCACCCCTTGCGGATCAGCGGCATGGTGAGACGGTCGCGATGCTGGGGGAAATCGTACCCGAAGCGCCCCTTCACGCAGGTGGACCCCTGGTTGGGAGTGGCCTCCTCGATCCAGGGCGACGTCACCCGCATGAGCTTGTCGTCCTTCACGTGAAGGTCCAGCTGGCAACCGACCGCGCAATAGGGACAGACCGATCGGGCGACCTTGTCGGGTGTACGCAGAGCTTCCGCGCCGAACCGCTGCTTGGGGATGAACTCGAAGATGGCGCCGGTGGGGCAGACCCGGACGCACTCGCCACACCAGGTACATCCCGCGTGATCCGGGTCGCCGTCACCTCCCACGATGATCTGGGCGTGCTCGCCCCGAAGGCCCACATCCAGCACTCCCACCTCCTGGATATCTTCGCAGGCGCGCACGCACCGCGTACACAGGATGCAGGTGCTCATGTCGTGCTGGATCATCACGTCGCCGGGACGCTCGTCGCCGGTGCGGAGCGGCAAGTCATGGTGGGTGCGAACCGGGACATCGTACTGGACGACGTACCGCTCGAACTCGTTGTGCGGATGGGCCCGGCCGCCATTTGCCAGGTGCGCTCCGGGATAGCGCTCCAGCAGAAAGTCGAGCACGCCGCGCCGGTTGTCGACCGCCGGGGCCGACTCGGACTCGACCACCATGCCGTCGGCCGCGGGCGTGGCGCAGGCGGGAAGCAGCTTGTTTTGACCCTGAACCGAGACCAGGCAGATCCTGCAGTTGCCGACGATCGGCAGCTTCGGGTACCAGCACAGGGTCGGAATGTCGACACCGACCGTGCGCGCGGCCTCGAGGATCGTCGCGCCGGGCTCAAAGGAGACAGATTTGCCGTTCAGGGTGAGGCTCGGCATGGAAACCAGTGGGTGAGGGACGAGTAATTCGAGTCTAGACGGGAAATTGCTGCGGTGCAAGGGATTCCACGCGACTCGTGGAAGTACAAACACCCCCGAACCGAAGTCCGGGGGCGTTTCCGCCGCTATACCAGCCGGCGCAGCCGGGGCGGTGCCTGAAGGTCTACTAGGCGGCGTGCTCGGCGGGGACCCGCTGATGCCAGTGCTGCTCCACCGCACTGTCGTCATCGGCCGCCCACATGTAAGCCCAGAACCGGACCGGCTTGGGCTTTGGGGCGCCGCTCTTGATGACGATTCCTAGCGGTTCAACTGGGGCGGCGAGGGGAAGACTGGTCACAGGCGCTCCTCACGTTCGGGAAACAGCTTGCGTTTCCTGCGGGAGAAGCACCCTTCATGCCGCCCAACACTCCGCCGCAACTAGCCAATTGTCAGTGGGTTAGGTGAGTCGTGCGGAACCTGCGTGTCGCTTGGACTCAGGCAGGCGGGATTTAAGGCGTGTCTGGGGGACACGTCGGTTTAGAGAGGATCAGCCCCTCGACGTGTCGCTTATCGGGCCGGCGGCGCCGCTTAAGCTCATCCTCCTTGTTCCATCCCTGGTACCACTGCCGGAGCTTCTCCGGTGCCAGCGCGGTGCAGCTGGGAAGAATCACGTGCACCCCGCCCGGCCGGCTGCGCCGCTGGAGGTCATGGACCAGAGCCGCGCGATCGGCGGCCCGGAGATCGAGGAGCATGCTCGGATCGATCACCACGATGTCGAAACCCTCGAGGAAGCCCAGAAAATCCGGCAGCGTTCCCTCGAAGTGAGTGACGTAACTCTCGAACAGGCTGGAGAGCGCCTCCGCCGCCATCCGCGACTCGACCCGCTCCACGCAGCCGAGATCGCCCGCGATAAACGTGACCGCCGCATCGTGGGCCGCCAGCAGGTACGTGGTGGGCGCCGCGCCGGTTCCGACCACGAGCGCGGTGTCCTCGGGCTCGATGCGCGGCAGAAGGGGACTGAGCGGGCAGTGAGGCTCCAGCCCCCAGTGAGTCGGGGTGCGCTGAGCGGCGCGCAGGCGGAGAAACTGTTGCCGCCAGCGGCGGTAAGGCCGGAGGGAGAGGCGCTTCATGATGAGACGGTCCACTGACTCCAGCATCAACACTTCAGTGAGCACGAACTGCCCTTCCGAGGTGGCTTGCAGCTCAGAGGCGGCCTCGTCGCCCAATCGGAGCAGCTCGTCCCGTCCGATCGAGTTCTTGTAGCCCTCGATGCGCTGCAGGATGTACTCCTGGTAGTGCTGCTTGTCGGAGTAGGGCGATCGTCGCCGTCGCTGGGTAGGACGGACCTCCGCGGCGCTCAGCATGGCTCGACGTGTACCGTCACTTCGTCGAGCTGGAGACTATCGCGCAGCCGATCCTCCACCTGATCAGCGATGTGGTGGGCGCTGGTGACGTCAGAGCGCCCGTCGACCGCGATGGTCAGCTCGGCGAAGTGTCGATCGCCGGCCCGGCGGGATCGGATGGCGTAGGCCGACACGACACCCTCTACGCCCTCCGCCTCGCGCTGGATGGTGGCCCAATCGAAGGCCCGTTCGTCCACCAGGCTGGGGATGGAGCGGCGGAGGATCTGGTATCCGGCACGGCCTACCAGTATGGCCACCATGAGGGCGAGAAGCGGGTCTGCCCAAGCCAAGCCCGCCCGCGCGAGTGCCAGGCCGCCGAGCACCCCCAGGGTGATGAAGACATCCGTACGGGTGTGCAGGGCGTCGGCCAGAAGGAGGTCGCTGTTAAGCCGGCGGCCGGCCCGAGTCTCGAACCATACCACAGCCACATTCATTGCCAGGGTGAGGACCAGGAATCCGAGTGCCACGCTGGAGACGTTCAGAGGGGGGGCACCCGAAATGAGGCGGACGAGAGCTCCCCGGACCAACTCGAAAATCGAGAGCGCTAGCAACAAGGCAATGAGAAGGGCACCAAGGGTCTCGAACTTGGCGTGTCCATAGGGGTGATCCTCATCGGGGGCCTTGTACGCGACCCGGACCACGAAAATTGCGAAGAGATTGTTCACCGCGTCGACCGACGACTGGAGGGCATCGCCGAAAACGGCAAGCGAGTTAGTCTCGATCCCAACGCTGAACTTCACGATTACGACGATGATGTTGGCGACGAGGATGCCGCCCAGGACCCGGCGCACCCCGGACGATTTCTCCCGAGAGTCTACGACGCTGGGCATGGTGGAAGTTGGGAAGTCGAGAGTCGAAAGTCTAGAGTCTCCCCCGTTTTAGTCTCGACTCTGGGCTCTAGACTCCAGACCCGCTTGGCTTAGACCGCCCGCAAGACGGCACCTTTCAGATACCCCGTCTCCGGAATGGTCAACACTTCAGGATGGTCTCCCCCCTGCCCGAGCACTCGCTCGAGCACCAGCTGGCGCCCGCTGTCACCCGCGGCCTCCTCCAGCATGCCGAGGAACTGCGGGAGGCGCACGTGAAAGGAGCAAGACGCGGTGAGCAGGACACCTCCGGGTCCGAGAAGGCGCATTGCCCGCAAGTTGATCTCCCGATATCCCCGGAGAGCGGCCGGCACCGAGGCCCGAGACTTGGCAAACGCCGGCGGGTCGAGCACGATGGCCTCGAACCGCTCTCGAGCCCGCTCGAGCTGTCGCAGCGCGTCGAACGCGTCGGCCTCCCGCCATTCGATGTTGGCCAGGTGGTTGAGCGCAGCGTTGGCGGCGCCGCGCTCGAGCGCTTCGCGGCTGGAGTCGAGCGCTATCACCTTGCCGGCGCGCTGCGCCAGATGGATGGCAAAGGAACCGTGGTAGGCAAAGCAGTCGAGAGCGCGACCCCCCGGCGGCATCAGGTCGCCCGCGAGAAGCCGGTTGGGACGCTGATCGAGGAACGCGCCGGTCTTCTGCCCCGACCACGGAGCCGCGAGGTAGCGGACCGGTCCCTCCCGCACCTCGATCTCCTGGGGAACCGTTCCGTACGCTTGGACCGTCTCCAGTGAAAGCGCCTCTCGTCTTCGCACCGGCGCATCGTTGCGCAGGAGAATCCCCTCCGGAGCGAAGGTCTCGACCAGGGCCTGCACGATTGGGTCCCGCAGCGTCTCCAGCCCGGCCGACAGGATCTGCAGCACCAGCCAGCGATCGTAGCGGTCGACCACGAGCGAGGGCAGGGCGTCGCCTTCGCCATGGACTATGCGGTAGGCGGTGGCCCTGAGATCGCGTCGCCGAGCGGCGCTCGCGGTGAAACGCTCCCGCCACCACCCGGGATCGACCGCACGCTCGGTCCGCTCCAGCAGCCGGAGCCGGATCTCCGATTTGGGGGAATAGAGGGCCTGGCCGATGAAACGTCCGCGGGCGTCCTTCACTGCTACCAAGCCCGGCTCGGCCGGGCCGTTCAGCACTTCGCTTCGGTAAATCCAGGGATGACCTCGAACCCAACGTTCCGCCCCTCGAGGAGTGACCCGAACGGCGGTCACGCGCGGTCGGGCCGCAGCACCGTGGCCTCGCGCAGATAGCAGTGCTTGATTTCGGCCCGACTCCGGCTGGTGTACGCATGAATCAGAAGCCGGATACACTTGGGCAGCGATCCCGGTACGGGGATCTCGGTTGCGTGGAGCAGCGCCACGATGTTCCACCCGAACTCCTCGGCCGCCCGGGCGGGGAAGGCCGCGTCCAGATCGCGGGTGACCGTGAACAGCGCACTTACGATGTCATCCGGCTGGAGGCCGTTGGCCTCGATCAGCGCCCGGAGCAGCTCGTCGGTCGCGGCGAGGATCTCCTGGGCATCATTGCGAGCCACCGTAGTGGCTCCCCGGATTCCCTGGAGTCGGACTGGGGGCGTCATGCGAGATAATGTAGCCGAACTCCTCCGACTCATGCTGGTGACGGACGATGCCCTGGTGCAGGGCCGTGACCTAGTTCAGTTGGCGCTCGCGGCCGAACGGGGCGGAATCAGCTCGGTGCAGCTACGGCTGAAGCAGCGCCCGGCGCGAGACCTGGTGGAGCTGGTGCGGGTCTTGGTGCAGGCCCTGACGGTCCCAGTTCTGGTCAACGACCGGCCCGACGTCGCACTGGCAGGAGGCGCTGCCGGCGTTCATCTCGGTCCGGACGATGTTCCGGTCGGTCTCACCCGGCGCATCGCACCAGCGGGCTTCCTCGTGGGCGCGTCGGTGGGTAGCGCCGCCGAGGCGGGTGCGGCCCAGGATGCCGATTATTGGGGCGTCGGTCCCTGGCGGCCCACTGGAACGAAAGGAGACGCGGGAGTCGGCTTGGGGGCTGACGGGTTCCGTGCGCTGGTGAAGCTCGCCGCTGGGCGGCCCTGCGTGGCGATCGGTGGGGTCCGCCCGGAGGATGTGCCCCTGATACTGGCCGCTGGTGGGAGCGGCGTGGCGGTCGTGTCGGGGATACTGGGAGCGAAGGACGTCGAAGCGGCGGCGCGAGGGTACCGACAGGCGGTGCTTTAGGTTACTTCCCTCCCACCTCCGTTTGCTGCATCCGCCGGACCTTTCGCACCGCGCGCAGATGCTCGCTGTACGTCCGAGAAAAAATGTGCCGTCCATCCGGGCCGGCCACGAAATAGAGATAGTGCACCTGCGCCGGGTAGAGCGCAGCCTCCAGGCTGCGACGACTAGGCGAGTTCACCGGTCCGGGGGGAAGACCGGGACTGAGGTAGGTGTTGTAAGGCGACTTGAACTGGTAATCCTTCTCGAAGAGCCGCGACTTTCGCTTGCCCCGCTTCAGGCTGATGGCGTACTGCACCGTGGGATCGGCCTGGAGAGCCATGCCGATGCGCAGGCGATTTCGGTAAACCCCCGCTATCGTTTCCCGCTCATCGTCCGCCCGAGCCTCACCTTCCACGATCGACGCCAGCGTCACCAGCGCCACGCGGCTCATCTTGAGTGAGTCCAGCCGGGCGTCCCAGGCCGGTTGCCAGGCTGACTTGAAGCCCTCCGCCATGATGCGGACCAGCTCGTCGGCATTGACGTCCGCAGGCAGGATGTACGTCTCCGGGCGAAGAAAACCCTCGAACGAGGTGACGGGGAAGCCGAGAAGCGCCGTGGCGGTCTTGCCGTCCCGGGCGGCGGTGACGAAGGAGTCTTCCGGGATGCCCAGGCGCTCGGCCGCGAGCGATGCCACCTCCAGAATGGTCAGTCCTTCCGGTACGGTGAAGCGGAGCGCGGCCTTCTTCCCGTGGGCCAGCATGCCCAAGGCCTTCCACTCCGATGTCCCCGCCGGGAACTCGTAGACGCCCGCGTGGACCGAACGATCCACCCCGCGGACCCGGGCCAGTACCTTGAACCAGCGTTTGTTGGCGATGACACCGTGCGCCGCCAGACTATCGGTCACGGCGCCGAACGAGGCGCCAGGTGGGAGGATGACCCGGGCGGTCTTCTGCGAGGTGCCACAAGCGGTGGACAGGACGGAGAAGACGGAAAAGAGCGACAAGGTCCGCCGACGAAATTTCACCGGTCCGTCCTCTCCGCCTTCTCCGTCCTCTCCGTCTCATTCCTCCGCGCATCGAGGAAATGTTGCAGCAGCACAGCCGCAGCGAGGGCGTCGACATCCTTCTTGCGTCCCCGCGTGGAGCCGCCTTGCTCCCATACGGCGGCCAGCGCCCGGGCGGTACTCATGCGCTCGTCCCAGAACTCGAGCGGCAGGCTGGTATGGCGGGCGATCGTGTCGGCCATCGCGCGGGCGGCAATCGCGCTCTCTTCTTCGGTTCCTTCAGGTGAGAGGGGAAGACCGACGACGACGCCGACAGGACTATGGAGGGAGATGAGATCGAGCAGCCGCGCGACGGGAAAGCGCTTTCCGGCACGTCGCACGAGGGTGTCCAGCGGAGTGGCCAGGGTCTGAGACTCGTCGCTGAGGGCCAGGCCGATGCGGACCTCGCCCCAGTCGACTCCGAGAATACGGCCGGCGTCGGGAATCATGCCGGAATGTAAGAAGTAGCTACTGCGCCATGGTGGCGAAGAATTCCTTGTTGTTCTTGGTACGCTTCATTCGTTCCAGGAGAAACTCGAGCGCCTCGACCGGAGGCATGTCGGCGAGGAAATTGCGCAGCAGGTAGACCCGGTTCAGCTCGTCCTTGTCCATCAGCAGCTCTTCTTTGCGGGTG
Organism: Gemmatimonadota bacterium; assembly: GCA_041500125.1. Lineage (GTDB taxonomy): Bacteria > Gemmatimonadota > Gemmatimonadetes > Gemmatimonadales > GWC2-71-9 > CAVVWJ01. The sequence continues at coordinate 10,475 of JBGQLP010000037.1, read as the reverse complement.
GAGGTGCGCTGGATGTCGATGGCGGGGTAGATCCGCCGGTCGGCCAGGCGCCGGTCCAGCACCAGTTCTGAGTTGCCGGTGCCCTTGAACTCCTCGAAGATCACCTCGTCCATCCGGCTGCCGGTATCGATCAGGGCCGTGGCGATGATGCTGAGGCTCCCACCCTTGTCGATGTTTCGGGCTGCGCCGAAGAACCGCTTGGGCTTCTGCAGCGCATTGGCGTCCACGCCGCCGGAGAGGATCTTGCCTGAGTGGGGCACCACCACGTTGTGCGCCCGCGCCAGCCGGGTGATGGAATCCAGCAGGATCACCACATCGCGGCCATGTTCCACCAGCCGCTTGGATTTCTCGATGACCATGTCGGCCACTTGCACATGGCGGTCGGCTGGCTCGTCGAAGGTAGAGGAGATGACCTCCGCCTTGACGTTTTCCTCCATGTCGGTGACTTCCTCCGGCCGCTCGTCGATCAGCAACACGATGAGCACGATCTCGGGGTGATTTTCGCTGATGGCGTTGGCCAGCTTCTGCATCAGGATGGTCTTGCCGGCCTTGGGCGGCGCCACGATGAGCGCGCGTTGCCCCTTGCCGATAGGGCTGAGCAGATCCACTACTCGCATCGACAGATCGCCGTTCTTGCGCTCCAGCCGGATCCGTGCGTCGGGATAGCGGGGCCGGAGATTGTCGAAGGCGATCCGATGCTTGGTCTTCTCCGGCTCCTCGAAGTTGACCTGCTCGACCTTGAGCAGGGCCAGGTACCGCTCGCCCTCCTTCGGCGGCCGCACCTGCCCCATGACCGTGTCACCGGTCCGCAGATCGAAGCGCTTGATCTGGCTGGGCGAGACGTAGATGTCATCGGGGCCGTACAGGTAGTTCCAGTCCTGGCTGCGCAGGAATCCGTACCCTTCGGGCAGGATCTCCAACACACCTTCACCCCGGATGACCGTATCAGAGTCGAGCAGGGACTGCTCGATCCGGAAGATCAGGTCCTGTTTCCGGAGGCCAGAATAGTTGGTGATGTTCAACTGTTCTGCGAGCGTGTGCAGCTCAGCGACGGACTTCTGCTTTAGCTCTGCGATATCCACGGGAGGAACTCCAGGGCAGACTGGCTCGCCAAATGGCGCGCGGGGAATAGAGGATTGTAAGAGTGCAAAACCCAACGAGGTTGGACTGTATAAGTGGTGGGCCCAGAGGGCGCCGAAGCTAACAAGACGAAGTGGGGACGGGGAGATTCCGGACCAAGAAGCTCTCTATATTAGGTGCTGAGGTCAGCCAAGTCAAGAGCCGGTGAGGGATTGCATAACCCCTACAGCGGTACAATGTTTACCGAAACCGGCACCCAGGTCGAGGCTACCATCTTCTCCGACCGCTCCGTGAACTCAGCGGCATAGGCCTCTATGAACGACTCCGAGCGGCTGAGCAGGCTGCGTCACGATCTGTCGAACCCCTTGTCAGCCCTCCTCGCCGAAACCCAGCTCCTCCTGTTGAACGAGTCCCAGATCGATCCCGGAACAGTAACCAGCCTGCGCGAGATTGAGGCGCTGGCCATCCGCATGCGGACCATGCTGCGGGAAATCTAGGTCAGCCGCCACCCATTTAGAGTCAGACCAATCACACCTTCCGGCTCGGGGTGGCGTTATTGTTGGGATATCTTCGGGTCCCTGTATCATCGCTCTAGCGAGGATCAACGATGAGCATCGCGAACGCCTTCACTCGGATCTCCAAATGGACCTGCCGCGCCGCTGGCCATCCGGCCACGTTCGCCACCGCCATCCTCATCATCCTGCTCTGGGCGGTTACCGGGCCGGTCTTTCATTACAGCGACACCTGGCAGCTCTTTATCAACACCGGCACAACCATCGTCACCTTTCTGATGGTCTTCCTCATTCAGAACACCCAGAACCGGGATGGTGCCGCTATGCAGATCAAGCTGGACGAGCTGATCCGGGCTCTCCAGGGCGCTCATAACGAGCTGGTGAATTTGGAGGACATGAGTGACGAGGAGCTACAGAAGATGAAGGCACACTACACTCGGCTGGCCGAGCGGGCTCGCGCCAAGCTGGGGAGCCGGCCGGACGATTCAGAGGACGAAGACGATCAAGCCGAGACCGGCAGCTCTCGGGGATCGGGGAAGGCGGCTACGAAGGCCTCGACCGCCTGAGGATCGAGCTGGGTGCCCGCCACCCGGCGTAGCTCCCGCATGGCGTCGTCCGGCGGCCGGGCCTCACGGTACGGCCGCCGGGTCGTCATGGCGTCGAACGAGTCGGCCACCGCAACGATCCGGGCCTCGATAGGGATCTTCTCGCCCCGCAGACCATCCGGAAAGCCCCTTCCGTCCAGCCGCTCGTGATGGGAACGCACAATCCGCAACACGTCGGGAGATTCGTGCGCCAGCGGAGACAGCATCCGCTCGCCCAGAGCGGGGTGCTCGGTGATCTGGCGGAACTCATCGGCCGTCAGTGAGGTGGGCTTGTGCAGTACCGCCTCCCGGGTGCCGATCTTCCCGATGTCGTGCAGCTCGCCGCCGAGCCGGATCCCTTCAAGGCCCGGGCCGGCAAAGCCGAGGCGCGCGGCCGTGGCCACTGCATACTGGCTGACTCGAATTGAATGGCCCCGGGTATACGCGTCCTTGGCCTCCAGCGCCCGGGCGAGCATCTGCACCCCTTGGAGGAAGAGCTCCTGGATTCGGGTGGCCTGCTCCTGCACCTGGCGCTCGAGGTGCTGCTGATAAAATCGGTTCTGCAGCACCAGCGCGCGCTTCTCCAACGCCCGAGTGACCCGGGCCTGCAGCTCCCCCAGCGAGATCGGCTTGAGCAGAAAGTCGGCGGCGCCGAGATGGAGACAGTCCACCGCGGTGGTGGTCTCGCTGATGCCGCTGAGCATGATGACCGAGCTGTCCGGAAAGCGCTGGCGCACCGCCTCGAGGAAGCCCATCCCATCGAGCTCGGGCATCCGCATGTCGGAGATGATCAGCGGAATCTCACCCGTCTGATCGAGGACCTGGAGTCCCTCACGCCCGGTGCAGGCCTCCAGGCAATGGAAGCCTTGCGCCTGCAGCATTCGGGATAAGGATCGACGAACACTCGGTTCGTCATCAACAATGAGACAGTTGGCGCTGCCGGCCACGACCGGCTTCGCTACCTCGGCGTGTGGCATTGCGGCTAAGACCGTATGGTGGGATGATGGATGCCACGAACATCCAATCGGACCATCACTGTAAAAGCATTGGGCTTAATTGTCCACTGTCGGGCCTCTCGGCAGCATTGTGGCACCAGCGTGCGGACGTGTCGCAATGGGCCAAAGCGCTTACTTTTATGCCATGGCCAACACTTTCGGCGCGCGATCCACCCTCAAAGTCGGCGGCCGAGCGTTCGAGATCTTCCGGTTGGACGCCCTGAGGGCGGCCGGAATCGACATCAGCCGGCTTCCCTATTCCCTCCGCATCCTGCTGGAAGGCCTCCTCCGCACCGAGGATGGCGTCACCGTTACCCGAGACGACATCGAGGCCCTGGCGCGCTGGTCACCGAAGAATCCGCCGAACCGGGAGATTGCGTTCACTCCGGCGCGGGTGCTGTTGCAGGATTTCACCGGCGTGCCCGCCGTCGTGGATCTGGCGGCTATGCGAGACGCCATGGCCGAGCTGGGGGGCGATCCGGGTCGAATCAATCCGCTTCAGCCGGTCGAGCTGGTGGTGGACCATTCGGTGCAAGTCGACGCCTTCGGCACCCCTCTGGCATTCCAGACCAACGTCGAGCTCGACTACCAGCGGAACCGGGAACGCTACCAGTTTCTGCGCTGGGGACAGCGTGCGTTCGAGAACTTCCGGGTGGTGCCGCCCAACACCGGCATCGTGCACCAGGTCAATCTGGAATATCTCGCGCGTGTGGTGTTCACCTCGGATGAGAACCCGCAGGCTCGCACCGGGGATCTGCCCCAGGCCTATCCCGACACGCTCGTCGGCACCGACTCCCACACTCCCATGATCAACGGCCTCGGGGTGCTCGGCTGGGGGGTAGGAGGAATCGAGGCTGAAGCCGCTATGCTGGGCCAGCCGGTGTCGATGCTGATTCCCGAAGTGATCGGATTCCGGCTGGCCGGGCGGCTGCCCGAGGGTGCGACCGCCACGGATCTGGTTCTCACGGTCACCGAGCTGCTCCGCCGCAAGGGCGTGGTCGGAAAGTTCGTCGAGTTCTACGGTCCCGGCCTCAGCAGCCTGGCGCTGGCCGACCGAGCCACTATCGGCAACATGTCACCTGAGTACGGCGCCACCTGCGCCATCTTCCCGGTGGACGAGGTGACCCTCCAGTATCTCCGATTCACCGGACGCCCCGAGGAGCGGGTCGCGCTGGTGGAGTCGTACATGAAAGAGCAGGGCCTCTTCCACTCGGCGAGCTCGCCCGATCCCATCTTCAGCGACACCCTCTCGCTCGATCTTTCCAGCGTCGAGCCCAGCATCGCCGGCCCCCGGCGGCCGCAGGATCGCATCCGCCTTTTCGACGCTAAACGGTCATTCCGCGAAGCCTTGCCCAGCCTGCTTCCGGCCGGCGCAGGACCGCAAGGAAAAGAGGCGGCCAAGGGGCCCAGTGAGGGACCGGCTGCAATCGGAGTCTGGGGGGAGGGCTCGCCGGAATCGCCGGCTGCCCATGCCGTCATGCTGGAGGACGCGGCCGACGTACTGGATCACGGCTCGGTGGTGATTGCCGCGATCACCAGCTGCACTAATACCTCCAACCCGTCCGTCATGCTCGCCGCCGGCCTCCTGGCCAAGAAGGCAGTGGAGCGGGGTCTGGAGCGCAAGCCGTGGGTAAAGACCTCGCTCGCACCCGGCTCCAAGGTCGTCTCCGATTACTACGAGCGAGCCGGGCTCACGCCCTATCTCGATCGGCTCGGCTTCAATCTCGTGGGGTACGGCTGCACCACCTGCATCGGTAATTCGGGTCCTCTCCCGATGGAGATCTCGGATGCGATCCAGCGTCGCCGCCTGGTCGCGTGTTCGGTTCTCTCGGGCAACCGCAACTTCGAGGGGCGGATCAACTCGGACGTTCGGGCCAACTACCTGATGTCTCCACCTCTGGTCGTGGCCTTCGCTCTCGCCGGTCGGATCGACATCGACCTGCTTCAGGAGCCTCTCGGGCACGACCCCCAGGGGGTGCCGGTCTACCTACGCGATATCTGGCCCAGCTCGGCTGAGGTGGAGGAAACCCTCACCCGATCGATCAAATCCGACATGTACCGCAGGAGCTACGGGGCGGTCTTCGCCGGGGACGAGCGATGGAATGGTCTGGAGGTGCCCGGCGGAGACCGGTTCGAGTGGTCACCAAGCTCGACCTACGTCCGGCGACCGCCCTACTTCGACGGGATGTCGAAAGAGGCTCCCGCGGCAGTCGAGGAAATCCGGGGGGCTCGGGTGATCGCTCTCCTCGGCGATAGCGTCACCACCGACCACATCTCGCCGGCCGGCAGCATCAAGAAAGATTCGCCGGCGGGACGCTACCTCACTGCTCAGGGCGTCGCGTTGACGGACTTCAACTCCTACGGATCGCGCCGGGGGAACCACGAAGTGCTGGTGCGCGGCACCTTCGCCAATACCCGTATCCGCAATCGTCTCGCACCCGGCACCGAAGGAGGCTACACGACGCACTTCCCGAGCGGCGAGGTGCTGTCGATCTACGACGCGGCCATGCGTTATCTGGCGGAGGGAACCCCGTTGCTGGTGCTCGCAGGCAAGGAGTATGGCTCGGGCTCCAGCCGGGACTGGGCGGCCAAGGGGCCGGCGCTTCAAGGAGTCCGCGCGGTCATCGCCCAGAGCTACGAACGGATCCACCGCTCCAATCTGGTGGGCATGGGAATTTTGCCGCTGCAGTTTGCGTCCGGCGAATCGGCTGACACGCTCGGACTCACGGGACGCGAGTGCTTCGACTTCGAGGGGCTTTCCGCGGCCGTGAAGACCGGATTTGCGGCCGGCCGCGAGCTCACGGTCCATGCCCGCAGGGAGGACGGCACCCGGGTCACCTTCAGAGCGAGCGTGCGGATCGACACCCCGCAGGAGCTGTTCTATTACCAGCACGGCGGAATTCTCCAGTTCGTGTTGCGGCAACTGCTGGGGGGCCGGCGGAAGGCGCGCGCCATTGGAGGCGGACTCGCGACTCCGCCCCCGCCGCCCACCAAGCCAACCAACGCGGGCAAGGTGGAGGAAGGCTCGAAAGAGTCATTCCCGGCCAGCGATCCGCCGGCGTATTAGACCGGGCGGAGAAGACCGAGGACGGTAGGGCGCCTGCCTAGACTTCTGTAGCTCGCCATCTTTACTTTAATCGCTTCAGCACGACTTCTTCCTTCTCCCCTAACGCTGCTGCGAGAAGCCGACTGCATCGGCGAGGAGAGCGGATGCCTGGTGTGCAGGCGCGTCTGCGGGCGGAGCACAAGCGGCGGTACCTCGATCTCGACCCGACCGCCTGGTATCAAGTGGTCCCGATTTTTCCTGGGGTAACTCAGCGGATGGTAAACATGGCCGGCGAGCGGCTGGCCCGGTTATCGACGCCTCGCGGCTTCGTAACCCTGCGGGCCGAGCACCTGGAGTTCCGCTCTGCGGGGGCCGAGGCAAAGACCCAGCCAGCTTAGGTCGAAGCAGCCGTTGCGTGTAATCGGGGGTGTTGATCCAGCATCGCCCGGACCTTGGCGGCCAGGGTTATCGGAGTGAAAGGCTTCTGCTGGAATGGGGCCCCGGGATCGAGCAGGCCTCGCTGCACCACGTCTTCGCCGGTATACCCCGACATGAAGAGAATGGGCAGACCTGGGTCGGACTGCACCAGACTCTGGGCCAGCTCCCGCCCACCCATTTCGGGCATTACCACATCGGAGATCGCCAGGTGGACCGTGCCCGGGTGTTGCTGGATGTAGCGGAGTCCCTCGGTGCCGTTACGGGCTTCCACCACGGTATACCCGTGGTCCCTCAGTCCCCGGCACGCCAGATTCCGCACGACGTCCTCATCCTCGATGACCAGAATGGTCTCGGAGCCGCCCGCCGGCGCTGCGATCGACTGGGCCGGTGGCTCCGACTCCTGGGGTCCTCTGGCCTCGGGCAGGTAGACCTTAAAGACGCTCCCCTCGCCCGGCTCGCTGTAGACCCACACGAATCCGCCGCTCTGCTTGACGATGCCATAGACGGTTGAGAGGCCCAGCCCGGTGCCTTGGCCGACCGGCTTGGTGGTAAAGAACGGCTCGAAGATCCGGGCCAGGACATCACGGTCCATGCCGGAGCCGGTGTCGCTCACGGCGAGCATGACGTAGCGGCCGAGCGGAATGTCGACTCCCTCGTGCCGTTGGGCGTAGCTGGTATCCCAGACGGCGTTGGCGGTCTCGATGGTGACCCGTCCTTGGCTAGTCATGGCGTCGCGCGCGTTGAGGACCAGGTTGATCAGCACCTGTTCCAGCTGGCCCCGATCGGCCCGCAGCGGCCCCGCGTCAGGAGCCAGCCTCAGCTCGAGCAGCTTGTCCTCGCCGAGCGAGCGGCGCAGCATCTTTTCCATTTCGGTGATGGCGGTGTTGACCTGCACCACCTGGGGACGGAGGAACTGCTGGCGGGTGAACGCCAGGAGCTGTCGGGTCACGTCGGCGGCGCGGGTACCGGCCTTGATCACTTCCTCCACGTCGGCGCGGCGGGGGTCGTCGGGGTCGAAGCTCCGGAGCAGAAATTCGCTGAAGCCGATCACCCCGGTCATCATGTTGTTGACTTCGTGGGCGACGCCTCCGGCCAGCTTCCCGGCCGCCTGCATGCGCTCTGCCCGGCGAAGGTGCTCCTCCACCCGCTTCCGCTCCGTGATGTCCCGGTAAATGCCGCGGACCACCGACGGCTGCCCGTCCTTGAAGGTGCAGCTCAGGTTGCCTTCGACGGTGATCGGCGTGCCGGCTTTGGGGACAAAGATCAGCTCGACGTGATCCAGGCGCTCGCCCAGCAGAACCCGCTCCAGCACCTTGATGTAGTGCTCCCGACTTTCCGGGTGCACGATGTCGAGGAGTTTCATGTCGCCGATCTCATCCTCCCCGTAACCGGTGCCGTGCTGCCAGGCCTGATTGACGTAGAGGAGCGAGCCATCCGGGGCTGCCATGCACACCAGGTCGCTGGCATTGTCGAACAGGTCGCGGTAGCGCTCCTCGCTTTCCCGGAGCTCGCGGTCGGCCCGTTTCCGCTCACTGACATCCCGGGCGTTGAGCACGATCCCCCGGATGGTGGCGTCGTTGAGCAGGTTGGTGCCCACGGCCTCGAGCCAGACCGGAGATCCGTCGGCCCGTCGCAGGGTAAACTCGACCGGCCCGGCCACACTGGGCCTGCCGTTGCCGTCTTGGAGCAACCCTCGCACCCGGCCGACGTCCTCCTGGTCGAGATATTCCAGCAGGCTGGTGCCCACCAGCGCCGGGGGCGAGTACCCCACGATCCGCTCGGCGGAGTCGCTGGCGTAGAGAATGGTGCCGTCTGGCGCGACGATGGTGACGAGGTCGGAGGAGTTCTGCACCAGCGAACGAAACCGGCGCTCGCTCGCGGCCAGCGCCGATTCCGCCCGGACCTTCTCGGCGTGAGCCCGCTCCCGTTCCAGCGCCGCCTCGATTGCCGGCCCGATCCGGGCCAGATTGCTCTTGAGCAGGTAGTCGGTAGCGCCCGCCTTCATGCAACCGACTGCAGTCTCCTCATTCACCGACCCGGTGACGATCAGGAAGGGGATGCTGGGGACTCGCTCCCGGGCCAGGGAGAGCGCGGTCATGCCGTCAAATCGGGGGAGGGTGTAGTCGGAGAGAATCAGATCGGGGTGGAACTCCTCCAGCTCGCGGAGGAAGGCATCGCGGCTGTCCACCCGCCGGGCCAAGAACGGAATGCGGGCCCGCCCGAGCTCGTATTCCACCAGCTCGGCGTCCATTGGCACATCCTCTAAAATGAGGATCCGCAGCGCGTCTTGGGTCATTCACCAGTCCCAGGTCACTGGGGGGCCGGACACTGCCGTTCACCCCTCCAGATGCCTATACTTGAAGGTAGAGATGAAGTGTCGCCGATGTGGGTCGTAAGTCAAGCACCTTTCGGCAGGTGCGTGGTTCCTCCGCGGCCTGTGACATGCCTCACAGCCCTCATCACCGGGCAAAATCCATTTTGACACGTCTCCGTCTCAGAGCAAGCTGGCACCTCGGGAGTTCTCATGCCGACTGAACAGTCGACCAGCAATGGTCGCAAGTCCAAGCGTCGGAGCGGCGGTCGTATTGCGATCGCCTCCTCGGATACGCTCGATACCGACCAACTGCTGGCGGTGCTCACCGCCGTTCGGAAGGGCGATTTCTCGGTCAAGATGCCGATGTCGCAGGTCGGTGTCGCCGGAAAAATCTCTGATGCCCTCAACGACATCATCGATCTCAACCGAGAGACCGCTCGCGAATTCGAGCGGGTGAGTCAGGCCGTCGGCAAAGAAGGCAAGATCACCCAGCGAGCCCATCTCCATGGCGCCGCGGGCGCGTGGGCTGCGTCGGTCAACTCGGTCAACACCCTGATCGGCGACCTGGTGCAGCCCACCAGCGAGGTGGCCCGCGTGATCGGCGCGGTGGCCAAGGGAGACCTGTCACAGTCGATGTCGCTCGACATCGAAGGCCGTCCGCTCATGGGTGAGTTCCTCCGCATCGGCAAGACGGTGAACTCGATGGTGGACCAGCTGAGCTCGTTTGCCTCGGAAGTCACCCGGGTGGCCCGCGAGGTCGGCACCGAAGGGAAGCTCGGCGGTCAGGCCCGGGTGAAAGGCGTCGGCGGCACCTGGAAGGATCTCACCGACAACGTCAACAGCATGGCGGGCAACCTCACCGCGCAGGTCCGCAACATTGCACAGGTCACGACCGCCGTCGCCAACGGCGACCTCTCCAAGAAGATCACCGTGGACGTGAAGGGCGAGATCCTGGAGCTCAAGAACACCATCAACACCATGGTGGACCAGCTCAATTCCTTCGCTTCCGAAGTCACCCGGGTGGCCCGAGAAGTCGGTACCGAAGGGAAGCTGGGCGGGCAAGCGCAGGTGAAAGGCGTCGGTGGCACCTGGAAGGACCTGACCGATAGCGTGAACTCGATGGCCGGGAACCTGACTGGCCAGGTCCGTAACATCGCCGACGTGACCACTGCCGTCGCCAACGGCGACCTCTCGAAGAAGATCACCGTGGACGTGAAGGGCGAGATCCTGGAGCTCAAGAACACTATCAACACGATGGTGGACCAGCTCAACTCGTTTGCCTCCGAAGTGACCCGCGTGGCCCGCGAGGTCGGCACCGAGGGCAAGCTCGGCGGGCAGGCGCAGGTGAAGGGCGTGGGTGGGACCTGGAAGGACCTCACCGACAACGTCAACAGCATGGCGGGCAACCTCACCGCCCAGGTCCGGAACATCGCGGAAGTCACCACTGCCGTGGCCCGAGGCGAGCTTAACAAGAAGATCACGGTGGACGTGCAGGGCGAAATTCTC
>JBGQLP010000036.1:0-31628 GCA_041500125.1 Gemmatimonadota bacterium | reverse complement strand
TCCCCACTTCGTGCAACCGAAGCCCAGCTTCGTAGCCGTCCTGCGCGATGCCGATCTCTTCGTCACCACCGGTATGGACCTCGAGCTCTGGGTGCCGGCGCTGCTCGACCGGGCCGGCAACCGGAAAATCATCGAGGGCTCTCCGGGCTACGTGCCGGCCTTTCGCGGCATCGATCTGCTGGAGGTGCCTACCTCGCTGAGCCGAGCGGGGGGCGACATCCACGTGGACGGCAACCCCCACATCCATACCGATCCGCTGAACGGCATCATCATCGCCCGGAACATCCTGGCCGGCCTCCAGCGGGTCTCGCCCGACAACTCGACCTACTTTGCCGGCCGGGAGCAGGATTTCGAGAAGCGCGTGCTCGAGGCCACCATGGGGCCGACCCTGGTGACGGTTCTTACGCCCGGCACCGCGTATGACCTGCTTCGCACCGACAAGCTCTACGACTTTCTCGGCCAGCAGAAGTATCAGGGCAAGCCGCTGCTCGACCAGCTTGGTGGCTGGCTCAAACAGGGCGAGGTGCTGCGGGGGAAAGAAATGGCCTGCTATCACAAGGAGTGGGCCTACTTCAGCCGGCGCTTCAAGATCGACTGCATCACCTACATCGAGGCCAAGCCCGGGATTCCTCCGACGCCGGGGCACGTGCAGGAAGTCATCCAGCTCATGAAGGAGCGGAAGATCCCGGTGCTCTTCGCCTCCAACTATTTCGATCGCAAGCAGATCGAGCAGGTGGCCCAGCGGACCGGAGCCAAGGCAGTCATCGTCCCGGAGAACACCCAGGGCGCCCCCGGGGTGAACACCTACTTTGATCTCGTCAACACGTGGGTGGGGAGTCTGGCGACTGCGTTCCACGATGTCGCGCTCAACACTGGAGCCCGGTGATGGACCTGAGCCTGTTTCTTCCGCCGCTGGTGGCCTGCCTGGTCATCGTGGCCATCCATTCCTACCTGGGTCTGCACGTCATTGCCCGGGAGGTAATCTTCGTCGACCTTTCCCTGGCCCAGATGGCGGCGCTCGGCTCGGCGGTGGCAATCCTCGCCGGCAGCCAGCCGGATTCGTCGAGCGCTTTTCTCTATGCGCTGGGCTTCACTACGCTCGGCGCCGCGGTATTTGCGCTCACCCGGACCGAGGAAAAGGGGCCGGTCCCACAGGAGGCCATCATCGGAATCGTGTACGTGATGGCGTCCGCGGCCGCGATTCTGGTCGCCGACCGCACGCCGCGGGGAGGCGAGGCAATCAAGGACATCCTGGTCGGAAGCCTGCTCTGGGTCACCTGGCCCACGATCATCCGGCTCGCCGCAGTCTACGCGGCCATCGGACTGTTCCACTGGATTCTCCGGCGGCGGTTTCTCACCATCTCGTTCGATCCGTCCACCGCGCTCGCGCGGGGCTGGCGCATCCGGTGGTGGGACTTCCTGTTCTATCTCTCCTTCGGGATCGTGATCACGTTCTCGGTTCCCATCGCCGGCGTGCTGCTGGTGTTCTCGTTCCTGGTGGTCCCGGCGGCCATCGCGTTTCAATTCACCCGCCGCCAGGGCGCGCTGGCCGTCATCTCCTGGCTGTCAGGAGCGCTGGCCTCGGCCGCCGGGCTGTGGGTCTCGTTCCATTACGATCTTCCGACCGGCCCGGTCGTGGTTTGCATGTTTGGTCTGGTGCTGCTGGGAGCGTATCTGCTGCGGCGATTGATGGGGATGCGAACTGTGGCGGTAGGTGAGGCGGCGGTAGGTACAGCGGCGGTAGATACTGGGGCGGTAAGGCGGTAGGGCCTGGCCTCCAGCGTCATTTCGAGCGTAGCAAGAAATCGGGTGGGTTTGCATCGGCTCGAGGAGCTCCAATGCTCCGACGTTTACCGGGCCGATTCCTCACTTCGTTCGGAATGACTCGGGCGGCCTACCTCCCTCCCCCCGTACATGCGGTACCGAGGGGTGTGGCTGCATGGAGACCCGACGGAGCAGCTCCAGATGCGCGGCGACAATGTCCGCCAAATGCTGGGCCTGGAGCACATGAAGCTCGGTGAGCCCGGAAGGCACCGCGGCGCTAAAGAGCAATGCGCCGTGCACCCGGCCCGCCACTCTGAGCGGCACGACCAGCTTGAACTGGCCGTTGCTCTGCCCCATGGCGCAGGGCAGCTCGCCGTGGAGCACTCGCGCCAGAGCGGTTCCCGCCACGGATACGAGAGGCAGACTCGGCAGCGGGCGACGTTCCCCCGGCTCCAGCAGAACCACCCGGTCGTTCTGCGTCACCCGCAACGCAAACGTCAGCTTGTCGAAGGGCAGCACCGTCTTGGCTTCGGTGGCAATGAGCTGAGTGGCCACCGCCGGGTCCGAGGTCGTCGCCAACAGGCCGGCAATGCGGAACAGGAGGTCGGCGTTGGGATCGCGCTCCGCCGGCCGGAGCACCGGCGCGGGAGCGGGCGCAGGCGCGGGCGGCTCGTCGGTGCGAAGGAACCCGCCGATCTGCGGCGTGATCAGCCCGGCCAGCAGCACCAGGAGCTCGACGTCCTCCTCGCTGTAGAGCTCCGGCCCGATGCTCCCCACCAGCAGGTATGCCGCTGAGTTGCCTCGAAGGCTGATACGAGCGCCGACCACCGACCTCAGGTCAGCGCCGCCGGACTCACCAGCGGTGAGAAATCCTCGCGGCCATCTGGCGTCCTCGTAGGTATCGGCCACCAGCAGCCGGCTGCGGGAGCCGAAGATGCCGCCGATATCGAGATGCTCTGCACTGATCACCAGCGAGGGATCATTCCACAGGGCACCGCCGGGATGCTCGCCGAGACGGAAGAACTGCTTGCCGGATGCATCGGGGACCAGCAGCTCGACGTGATCGTGGGGCAGAAGTGGCGCCAGGCCGCGGGCGATGGCGGCCACGAACCGCTGCGGTCCGGCCGCATCGCGATTGGCCCGCGACACCGTCTCCAACAATCCGGCGATCCGTTCCTGCTGCCGGGAGGCCGTTCCCTCCGCCGGCTTCCACTGCCGGGCGATTCTCCCCAGCATGGGCCCCACCCGTTGCGCCACGCACTGCAGCACCACTCGCTCCACCGCGCCGTACCGGTCGCGCTCGAGATTCGCCACCAGGAGCAGCGCCACATCCCGCTTGCCGAAACGAATGGGGAGACAGGTGACCGAGCCATAGCCGGCGTCGCGCACGATCTCCTCGACCAGCGAGAGCTGCTCCGGCTTCAGGTATGGTGAGGGGATAGGCACCACCAGCTCATCTTCGGCCAGCTCGGCCGGACCCAGCAGAACCGCGCCACCCTGGGCGGGGTAGAGCCAGAGTCCCATGAGATCGTGGGGGACCTCCACCGCCAGAGTGTTCGACAACGCCTCATGCCAGGTGGCGAGCGCCACCGGATCCACCTGCCCGTCATCCGCTCGGAGAATGGGAACGAGCGGCTCGCTCCCCGCCGAAAGGAGTGGATCGTCAGCCAGCTCGTCGTGCAGCTCGGAGCTCATGCCTCGCTGACAGGCAGGACGTATGCCGATCGGGAAGCTGTCGCAAGTGGCTGTGACAGTACGGCTTGGGGACCGAGCTCGGGGTTTTCCGCGGAAGCCCTTTCCTTATATGGGTGGCGTCCTGCCGCGTCTCTTGCAGGTCGCTGCCTCCTATGCCTAAGAGACTCCGTAGTTTGACATACCCCCAGCCCCTATTAGATTCAATCCAGGAACACCCTCCTCGGAGCGAAAAGAACGTGACGCGCCAGCCCGGTAACGATCCATGACGTCGGCAGAAGTCATTGTGACTCTGCTGGGGATCGGGGCCATTGTGTGGGTCAATTGGTACTTCTTCTGGGCAAGACGGCCGCGTGAACACTAGCTCGACGATCGAAACCCTCACCATTCCCGTCTCGGGTATGACCTGCGCCGGCTGTAGTGCCCGGGTGCAGAGCACGCTCGAGCATGCCCCCGGTGTCGCCGCCGCCAACGTGAACCTCATGACCGGCTCGGCCACGGTCGACTACGACCCGCTCACCACGACGCCGGAATTGCTGGTCGAGGCCATTCGCGAAACCGGCTACGGTGCGGAGCTTCCCCGCGAGACCGAGTCGGCCGAGCAGATGCTGGACGCTCGGGACGAGGCGCACTCCGCCGACATCGCCGATCTGCGGCGTAAGGTCGGGTTCAGCCTGGTCGCGTCGCTGCTGGTCATGCTGTTCGGCATGCCGAAATTTCAGCACGCCGTGCCCTGGTTCAGGGGAGTCTCCGCCCACGGCTGGCGTTACGTGCTGCTCGGCCTGACGCTACCGGTGGTGGGCTGGGCCGGCCGGCATTTCTATCGCCGGGCCTGGGTCGCCTTCCGCCACCATAGCGCCGACATGAACACGTTGATCGCGGTGGGGACCGGCGCGGCTTTTCTCTTCAGCCTCACGGTCACCCTCGCGGACGATTGGTTCCTCGCTCACGGCGTTGCCCCCCAGGTGTACTACGAGGCGGTGGTCTGGATCATCGCCCTGATCCTGCTCGGCAACCTGCTGGAGGCTCGAGCCAAGGCTCGCACCTGGGAAGCGCTCCGCCGGCTGATCGCCCTCCGGCCTGCGACCGCTCGGGTGGTACGGCGCGGGCGGGAGGACGAGGTACCCCTCGAGCAGCTCCGGGTCGGCGACGAGGTCATCGTACGGCCGGGTGAAACCATCGCCGCGGACGGCGTGGTGGTAGACGGCACCAGTCACGTGGACGAGTCGATGCTCACCGGCGAGCCGGTTCCGGTTTTCAAAGGACCCGGCACTCCGGTCACCGGTGCTACGCTCAACCGAAATGGGACGCTTCGCTTTCGGGTGACTCGGGTGGGGCCGGACACGGTGCTCTCCCACATCATCCGTCTGGTGCAGCAGGCGCAGGGATCCAAGCCGGCCATCCAGCGACTCGCCGACCGAATTGCGGCGGTGTTCGTTCCGGTGGTCCTCTCGCTCGCGATCGCGACCTTCGTGCTCTGGTTCGATCTCGGGCCTCAGCCGGCGTATCTCCACGGCCTGGTTGCGGCGGTCACCGTCTTGATCATCGCCTGTCCCTGCGCCATGGGCCTGGCGGTGCCCACCGCGGTCATGGTGGCCACCGGGAGAGGCGCCGAGCTCGGCGTGCTCATCAAGGGCGGCGAGGCGCTCGAGCGGGCCGGCCAGACCGACGTCGTGGTGTTCGACAAGACCGGAACGGTGACGGAGGGGCGGCCGGCGGTGGAATCGGTCCGCCTCGCGGCGGACGATCTCGATCAGCGCCGACTGCTGCAGATGGCGGCATCGGTGGAGCGGCTGAGCGAGCATCCTCTCGCCGAGGCGATCGTGCTCGCGGCCGAGCGGGCAGGCGTTCCAGTGCTTCCGGCGAAGGAGTTCGAGTCGCGGACCGGGAAAGGCGTGGCCGGCAGGGTGGAGGGTCATCCGGTGGCGGTGGGAAATCTTTCCTTCATGCGCGAGCTCGGGCTCGATCCGACGCCGCTCCGCGCGGCGGCCGACCAGGCCGGAGCCGAGGGGAAGACGCCGGTATATGTGGCGCTGGATGGCCGGGTCGCCGCGCTGCTGGCCATTGGCGACCCGATCAAGCCCACCAGTCAGGACGCGATGGCGCGGCTCCACCGGCTCGGATTCGAGCTGGTAATGCTCACCGGCGACGACCGCCGCACCGCCGAGTCGGTGGCGAGGACAGTGGGGATCGATCGGGTTCTGGCCGAGCTTTCACCGGGCAGGAAGCTGGAAGAGATCCGGCGAATGCAGGACGAGGGGAGGATCGTCGCCATGGTGGGTGACGGCTTGAACGACGCGCCGGCCCTGGCCCAGGCGGACGTGGGAATCGCGATGGGCACCGGAACCGACGTAGCCTTGGAGGCAGGCGCGATCACCCTGCTGCGCAGCGACCTTCTCGGAGTGGTAGACGGCATCGCTCTGTCGCGCCGGAGCATGCGGATCATCAAGCAGAATCTGTTCTGGGCCTTCGTCTACAACGTGATCGGCATTCCGATAGCGGCCGGGGTGCTGTATCCCGGGCTCGGCATACTACTCACACCGGCCATCGCCGCGGCGGCCATGGCGGCGAGCTCGGTGAGTGTGGTGTCGAACAGTCTGCGGCTACGAAACTTCAAAGAGGTGAGAGGTAAGAGGTGAGAAGTAAGAGGGCGATCACTCCGACATTCCCTCTCACTTCTCACCTCTCACCCACACAAACGGAGCATTACATGGCAACGGCAAGTAGCTCCCCCTGCGCCTGCGGCGCCCGCCCCGGTGACGGAGCTCCCCCGACCGCGGTCGACCCCGAGGTCAAGCACTCGATCAGCACTCGCCTCCGGCGGATCGAGGGCCAGGTACGCGGACTCCAGAAGATGGTGGAGGAAGAACGCTACTGTGCCGACGTGCTGATCCAGCTCTCATCGGTGCAGGAGGCGCTCCGAGGGGTGGGGCGGGGGTTGTTGCACAATCACCTGAAGTACTGCGTGACCGAAGCGATTCGCACCCAGGATCCGGAGCAGGCCGACGCGATGTACGCCGAGCTGATGGAGCTCATGTACAAGAATGCTAGGTGACCTCAACCGCCCTCGCGATATCGCGTCCCACCGTCCGGGCCGCCCCCAGGATCACCAGGCCACCGATGATGGAGACCGACGGAAGCACCAGCACCGCCCGATGCAGCCCGAACCGGTCAGACAGAGCGCCGATCAGCGGGAACGCCACCGCGTCGCCCACTAGGTGAATGAAAAGCAGGTAAGCCCCCGCGACGGTCGCGCTGATTCTTGCCGGGACCACGTCGAAGATCACCGCCGCGATGGGTCCGTTGAACCAGGATAGAAAGAAGAAGGCCGCGGAGAACACCGGCACGAACAGCCTCAGGTCCCGGAGGGTGAGCAGCCAGACCGCCAATGGCCCCCCGATCAGCAGGCCCAGACAGATCGTCAACACCCGGCCGGTGATGGTATAGCGTCGGAGCCAGTCGGCCACGATCCCGCCGACCAGCGATCCGGCGATTCCCGATAACAATCCCCAGCTGCCCAGGAGGGTGGCCGCCCGGGCCACGCTGAGATTCAGCTCCCGCGACACAAAGGTCGGGGCCCAGCCCACCAGACCGTTCATGCCGAAGGAGATCAACGCCCCGCCTAGGAAGATGTACACCAGGGTAGGGGTGCGGAGCACCACCGCGAGCGAGACCGCCCGCTCCCCGAAGACTCGCACCAGGGCGCCGAATCCACTGGCCGGCGCGTGGGCGACCTCTCTGACCCAGGTGCGGATGTTGAGGCTGAGTCCCACTGCCACCGTCGCGGCGAACGCCGCCACGTCGAGCTTGGAATCGGCGCCGTAGGCCCGGTCCAGATACAAGGCGAGCAGGCCGCCCACACCGACGCTGGTGAGCAGCGGAAGAAACTGCTTGGCCAGGGCGTTGATGCCGAGGCCCATCTCCTTCAACCCTGCCAGCAGGGAGAGTGAGCCCCCGCTGCGCTGGGGATCGCGGAGTCGGGCAGTAAATACGGCGAGCACGAACCCGGGCAGGCTCACCGCAATGAAGGCGGTGCGCCAGTCGTAGGCCGCTTCCAGCCGTCCCCCCAGCCAGATCCCGATGACGCCGCCCAGGGTGATGCCCGCCGCGAGGATTCCCAGCGCGACGGCGCGCCCCCGGAACGGGAAGTAGTCCGCCGTGAGCGACTGCGCCGCGCCGCTGAATGCCGCGGCACCCATGCCCACCATCGCGCGGCAGAGCAGCAGCTGGCTGAAGCTGGTGGCGAATCCGCTCGCCAGAGTAAACGCGCTCCAGAGCACCACGCCGGTGGTAATGACCGCCCGGCGCGACCTCAGGTCGCTGAGAATGCCGAAGGGGAGGGCGGACAGCGAGAACACCAGCACGTAAGCCGAGGCCAGCCAGCCGAGCTGCGCGTCGCTGATCGCGAGGTCCCGCTTGATCGGCTCGAACAGCGCGAAGACGACGTTGCGATTGACGAAACTGAGCAGGTTGGTGACCGCGAGCAGCCCCAGCGCATAGAGGCTGTAGCGGCGAAGCCATTGCGCCCCCGAAGGGGCGTCCGGCGCTGGTGGTGGTGCGACTGGAGCGGGAGGAAGAACGCTCACCTGCGGGCCAGCGACTCCTCGGCCCGCTGGTCGCGAGCCTGGAGGGCCGACCGGTACTCCTGCACCAGACGGTCCATCATGGCCGCGCGCCGGGAGTACAGTCGCTTCAACGGCCGGGAGGGCCGCCGTTCCTTGGCGTACGCCGTGAGCAGGGGAAGGGCAATCGAGCTGTCGCTGTAGACCACCACGGTTCCCGGCAGCTGGTCGGGATCGATCTTGCCCCAGCTCACCGCCTCCGCCGGCGTGGCGCCGGAGAGGCCTCCGGTATCGGGGCGCGCATCGGTCATCTGGAGGAAGTAGTCGTGTCCCCGTTCGTCGATTCCGAGCACCTCCTGGATCTGGGGCTCGGTCTGGAGCATGAAGTTCTTCGGGCTCCCTCCGCCTACGATCAGCACCCCGCTCTTCCCGCCCTTGCGTTTGGCCTCGAGAACGATGCTTGCCGTCTCGTTCACGTCGGCGCTCACGTCGAAACGGAGCTGGCTGCCCGCCAGCGCCTGTTCGGCGACGTTCATCCCGATCGAGCTGTCTCCCGGAGAGCTGGTATAGATCGGCACCTCCAGCTCGTGGGCGGCCGCGAGCACCGAGCGGCGGGACAGCCCCAGCGCCCGCTCCCGCTCGCCGACGTATCCGCCGAGCAGGTAGTGGTATTCCGCGGTGCTCATCGGCCGCTGGAATTCCTCTCGAGCCGAGACTTCGCGAATGAACGCATCGGTCGAGAGCAGGACGTTGTAATCGAAGAAGATATCGTAGATGCGGACGACACCCTTGTCCCGCAGCTCCACGTCGTCGGCGTTCGGCGTGCCCCGGTGCATGGCCAGGCCCAGCGCAAAGTGGGCGTCATGATACAGATTGGCCCCGGTCGAGATCACCCAGTCGACAAACCCCGCCTCCATCAGCGGGATGAGACAGCTCATGCCCAGGCCGGCGGGCGTCATCGCCCCGGTCAGGGTCATACCCACCGTGACGTCGGGCTCCAGCATCCGCTGGGTGAACAGCTGGCATCCCTCGCGCAGACGGCCCGCGTTGTAGGCCAGGAATGCGTTGTCGATCAGCTCGGCTACCGACTCTTTCCCGGTGGTGGCCTTGGGATCGATCCGCTGGCCCCGCAGGTATGGAGCTGACGGCCGGGTCATCAGGGTTTCTCGTCTCTGGCTTCGATCACGATGCGAGTGGCCTCGGCGGGGTCGTCCGTAACCCGAAACAGCTTGAGGTCCTTGGCATCGATCTTCCGCTCGCCCGCGACCGTCTTGGTGAGCCAGTCCACCATGCCGGACCAGTACTCCTTACCGAACAGAATGACTGGAAAGTCCTTGACCTTCCCCGTCTGGATCAAGGTGAGCGCCTCGAACAGCTCGTCCATGGTGCCGTAGCCGCCGGGGAAGACGATGAACGCGGTGGCGTATTTCACGAACATCGTCTTGCGGACGAAGAAGAACTTGAAGTTCAGGCTCCGGCTGAGAAATCGATTGGCGCCTTGCTCGAAGGGCAGCTCGATATTGCACCCGATCGACAGTCCCTTTCCTTCTTGAGCCCCCTTATTGGCGGCCTCCATGATCCCGGGACCCCCGCCGGTAATGACCGGAATCCCCGCGCGGGCCAGAAGTCGCGCGGTCTCGACCGCCGCCTGGTAATGGGGATCGGTCGGAAGCGTGCGGGCCGAGCCGAAGACCGAGACGCCGTCCCGCACATCCGACAGGTTGTCGAACCCCCAAACGAACTCTCCCATGATGCGGAGCACGCGCCAGGGATCGGAAACGAGAATCTGCTCCTTGTCGTGCCGCTCCCGCGGCTGGGGACCTTCAAGGAGGGTCTCGTCCTCGGTGGGACGCTTGTTGTCGTCCATCGAGCGGTAGGGACTGTTGCTCATAGGGAGCGCAATATACCAATTATAATTCGCCAATGTCCCGCTCCTGGATGGCGCTGACCGGCAGGCTTGCATGGCGGGGGCTGCTCAACCCACGGCTCGGACTCGATCTGCTGCGCACCGCCTGGGCCTTCCGGCGGAGACGCTGGTGGGCCCAGGCTCCGTATCTTCCGCTCCCGGATCGGCCTTATCTCCGGTGGCGGATGTATACCGCGTACGCGGACGAGAACGCCGTCCCGCCGGTTGAAGACGTAGTCCGGTTTGCCCGCTGGCGCCGTCAGACCATGGGTCTGTGAGAGTATCCGGTGAAAAATGGGTCGCAGGGCGGGATTCCTCCGAGGGTCGTGATCGTTGGTGGTGGGTTCGGCGGGCTCTATGCCGCGCGCGGCCTCCGGCGAGCGCCGGTGCGTGTCACCCTGGTGGACCGCCGGAACCACCATCTCTTCCAGCCCATGCTGTATCAGGTCGCCACTGCCGCGCTCAATCCCAGCGACATTGCCGCACCGCTCCGGTCCGTGCTTCGGAAGCAATCGAACACCGAGGTGCTGCTGGCAGAGGTGTCCGCCATCGATACTAAAAACCGCCGGGTGGCCTTTACCGACGGGTCGGGCATGACCTACGACTACCTGGTCGTCGCCACTGGGGCCAGGCACTCCTATTTCGGCCACGACAACTGGGAGCCGCTGGCGCCGGGACTCAAGAGTCTCGAAGATGCGGTCGAGATTCGGCAGCGGGTGCTGCTGGCCTTCGAGCTCGCGGAGCGGGAGCCGGACCCGGTGCGCCGGCACGCATATCTGACCTTCGTGGTGGTGGGCGGCGGACCTACCGGAGTAGAAATGGCGGGCGCGGTGGCGGAGCTCCGCCGCTTCGCGCTGCGGCGGGACTTCCGCCACATCGATCCGGGTGAGGCCACCGTCATGCTGCTGGAGGGCGGTCCCCGGCTGCTCCCCTCCTATCCCCCGAGTCTGAGCGACAAGGCCAAGCTCGACCTGCGCCGGCTCGGCGTGGAAGTGCGCACCGAGACCATGGTCACCGACATTCGCCCCGGCCTGGTGATCGCCGCCGGCTGGACCATTCCCACCCAGACGGTCGTCTGGGCGGCAGGCAACGTGGCCAGCCCGATTCTGCGATCACTCGACACGCCCCTCGATAATGCGGGCCGCGCCATCGTCGAGCCGGATTGCACGATTCCTCATCACCCAGAGGTATTCGTGTTGGGCGACGCGGCTTTGTTCACCCATCAGGAGGGCGGCCCCCTGCCCGGCGTCAGCCCCGTGGCCATTCAGATGGGTGAGTACACCGCGCGCACCATCCAGGGAGACCTTGCCGGCGAGCCGCGGCGGGCGTTTCGCTACTGGGACAAGGGACAGCTCGCCGTGATCGGCCGGGGCCGGGCAGTCGCCGACATCTGGAAGCTGCACTTCGGCGGGCTGCTGGCGTGGCTCGTCTGGACCTTCGTCCACATCTTCTTTCTCATCGGATTCCGCAACCGGATCATGGTCATGATCCAGTGGGCCTGGTCATACCTGACCTACGGCCGCGGAGCCCGGCTCATCACCAGCGAGACGCCGTGCATGCCGTCGCCATGAGCCTCTCCTCGGCCATCAAGGCTCGGGCCGGCGAGCTGGGCTTCATCGCCTGTGGCATCACCCACCCGGGCCCGACTGCGCACGCCGACCGGCTCGACCGGTGGCTCGCCCGCGGCTACGCCGGCACCATGCGATACCTCCACCGCCAGGCCAAGCGGCGGAAGAATCCCGCGCTGATCGCTCCCGAGGCCCGCGCGGTGGTGGTGGTGCTCGACAACTACTACACCCCGGATGCAGAGTCCGACCTGCGGCCACCTCGAATCGCGAAGTATGCCCGAGGAGAGGACTACCACCGGGTGACGCAGCGGCGCCTCGCCGAGCTGGCGGATTTTCTCCGGGCCCACGGCGCCCGTTTGAGCCGTACCTATGCCGATGCCGGTCCCGTGCCCGAGCGCGAGCTGGCTCAGCGGGCGGGCCTGGGATGGATCGGCAAGAACACCATGCTCATCAGTCCGGAGGCCGGGTCATTCTTCTTCATCGGTTCGGTCTTCACCGATCTCGAGCTCGATATCGACTCGCCGTTCGATCTCGACCGCTGCGGCAGCTGCACCCGTTGCCTGGAGGCCTGTCCCACCGAGGCGTTGGTGGAGCCGCGCGAGCTGGACGCTACCCGGTGCATCTCCTATCTCACCATCGAGCAGCGCGGCCCTATCCCGGAGGAGCTGGCGGCGCGGTTCGAGGGCTACGCCTTTGGCTGCGACATCTGCAATGACGTGTGCCCCTGGAACCAGCGCTTTGCCCGGACCACTAGCGTCCCCGAATTTCGGCCGCGACCACGGCCCGGCGCCGGGGATGCCGACTTCTTCGAGAATATGACGGAGGAGGAATTCGCCGGCCGCTTCGGCGAAACGCCGCTGGAGCGCCCGGGACTGGAAGGCATGCGGAGAAACTTTCGCGCCGCGTTCGCCTCGTCTCCCGTGGTGAGTCCCGGATGACCTCGCCCCTCGAGCGTCTTCTCCATTATGACCTCTGGGCCAACACAGAGACGCTGAAATCCCTGGGGCAGGCGATTCCGCCGCCGCGGAGTCTGAAGTGGATGGGCCACATCATCGGAGCCGAGTGCTTGTGGCTGGCCCGGCTGGAGGGTCAGACGAGTGAGCTGCCGGTGTGGCCGGATCTGTCACTCAAGGACTGCGGCAAACGTCTGGGAGAGGTGTCCCACCAACTCCTGGATGGCCTGGTCAGGGCGAGCTCCGAACGGCTTACCGAGCCGATATCGTACACCAACTCCAAGGGAGAGAGCTGGACCAGTACGGTCGAGGAGATCCTGACCCACCTCGTCATCCACTCGGCCTACCACCGCGGGCAGATCGCCGCCGATGTCCGGGGCGCGGGGCAGACACCGGCGTACACGGACTACATCCACGCGGTGCGGCAGGGCCTGGTCAAATGACTTCGCCGTCAGCGGGGCCCCTGTTGATAGTCGTCGGACTGGGGATTGCCCTGATCGGACTCCTGGTCTGGTCCGGCGGCCTCAACTGGTTCGGGCGACTCCCCGGAGATATTCGGATCGAGCGGGACACGGTGCGGGTTTACATCCCCCTCGTTTCGATGTTCCTGGTTTCGGTAGTGCTGAGCCTCATCATGTATCTCATCAACCGCCTGTTCTAGTCACTATTCAGCCATGACCGATCAGGCACTGCGCCGTGGACCAGGCCCGGTGGTGGGTACTCACGGAACCCCACAGTTGGAGCGTCTCAGGCGCCTGGCCCGCGTGCTCGACAGCGCCGTCCAGCTCCCCGGAACCCGGTTCCGTTTCGGGCTGGACCCTATCATTGGGTTGGTGCCCGGCATCGGTGACGTCATCGGGGCAATCTTTTCAACGTTCATCATCTATCAGGCGGCTCGGCTGGGCGCTCCCCGCTCTACCCTGGTCCGCATGCTGGCCAACGTCGGGGTGGATACACTGGTCGGTGAGATTCCGCTCCTCGGCGATCTGTTTGATTTCGGGTGGAAGTCCAACACCCGGAACATCGCGCTGCTGGAACAGCACCTCCAACGGCCGGTGACTGCCAAAGCCGCCAGCCGGCGGCTGCTCTTTCTCCTGGGGCTCGGCTTGCTGATACTCTTGGCCGGCGTCATCGCACTCGGAGTCGTGTTGGGGCACTTCCTTCTGGAGTCGGTGAAATGAAAGCCGAGGTCATCAGCCCTTCCCTGTACAGCGTCGCGATCTTCGTCAACGACATCGGGCGGGCCATCGAATTTTACCGGGATACCCTCGGTCTGCCTCTGACCAAACAGGGTTCTTTCGGGGCCGAGTTTCTGGAGGGAGAGACCCACGTCGGGGTGCATCCGGCCATCCATCCCGAGGCGAAGTCCCTCGTGGGCCGGCACACCGGCATCACGCTATTTGTCCCCGATTTGCTCCACGTCTGCGGAGTGCTGCACGATCGCGGGGTTCGCTTCATCACCGAGCCGACTCAGCAATCCTGGGGCATCATGGCGATGGTTGCCGACCCGGATGGAAACATGCTCGCGCTCTGGGAAGACAAGGTGCCAGAGGCGGAGGACCACCGTCCCGTGGATCAGGCCGACGGCACCGCGTGATTCTCCGGAGCCTGGCCCGGTTGGAACGGTGAGATTGCTCGCGCGGGCGGATGACCCCGAAAACAATCCTCCACAATCTGCCCCTGCTGTTCCATTCCATATGCGGTGAACGGCTTGCCCGGAGCGGCGGTGTAGCGATACGGGCTGCGCCCGATCCCCGCCTTGCGGTGGAGCAGCTCCCGCGCTTGCGCGGCGACGCCTTTGCCGAAGTAGGCCAGGGCTCCCCAAGACTGATACTGGGCGCAGTGAGTCAGCTCATGGGCCAGCACCGGCAGGTCGCGGTCACAACCCTGGGGGAGAAACACGTGGTTGCCGAGCGCAACGGCTCGATTGCGGCTGAGCCAGAGAACCATGTGGCGGAGCAGGCTTGCGGCACCGGGAGTGCCACTGCGATAGAGGCGCACTCGCCGGCAATCCACCGCAGCCGCGAGGTTTCCCAGCGCGGCATGTTCGTGGGAGGTCAGGCTATGTCCCAAGAAACTCTCCAATTGGTGCCAGCGCCTCGATGTGATCGCAGAAGATCTTGAAGGTGGCGATGAGCGGTACCGCGACGAAGGCTCCGGGCACACCCCAGATCCACCACCAGAACACCAGGCCGATGAAGATCGCTACCGGATTGAGCGTGAGCCGGCGGCCCAGAACCAGCGGAGTGATCAACTGGGACTGCAGAAGGTTTACGGTCAGATAGCTGGCGGGAACCAGCAAGGCATGCCCTACCGGCTGGAAGGTCACCAGTCCGGCCAGCCCCAGTACCGCCACTAATGCGGTTGCTCCCAGGTAGGGAACGAACTCCGCCAGCGCCGCGAGTGCACCCCACAGTAGCGGGTTCGGCATCTTCAAGAGAAACATCACCCCGGCCACAGCCAGCCCCAGTCCGAGATTGACCAGCGTCACCGTGACCAGGTAGGTGGAGATCGAGGACTCGGTCTCCCGGGCGATTGCCACCGCTTTCTTCTTGTCGCCCAGTTGGGGCAGCACTTTGATCAGCTTCTGGAGGAACAGATCTCCGGCGGCGAGCAGGAAGTAGAGCAGGATGATGACCTCGAGGAGGCCGGTGATCACGGTTTGCGTCGTGCCGAAGAACCGCTCGCTCAGGCTCGGCCCCTTCACCACCACTTCCGGGGCCTTGGAGTCAGTCACTTTGGTGGCCTGCTCTACCTGCTCGGCGGTCTTACTCACCTGCTCCACCGGTTTGCGCAGCTTAGCCAATCGGCTTCGCGCCTCCTGCACACTCCCGGGCAGCTTGGCGACCCACTCCTTGGCCGGGCCGGCAAGCCCGTAAACCGATCCGCCCGCGGCGCCCAGGAGTGCCAGGAGAACCAGCGCCGCCCCGAGCGGCTCGGGAATGCCGCCTCGTTTGAGTGCCCGGATGAACGGGTTGAGCAGGAGATTGAGGAGAATGGCCAGCACGATAGGCAGGAAGAATGCCTGGGCAAAGTAGAGCGTGTAGAACAGAGCCAGTATGAAGAGGCCCGTGATGGCGAGCGACCGGATCTCGACCCGGTTGACGAGCGCTTCCTCGGTCTTGCGGAGGTCGGGGTGTTCGACAGGCTCACCCGCACTCGAGTCGGTACCCATCGACACGCTATTCCTCCAAGGCTAGGGGCCCCTGTCCCTTCGTCCGGGCCGGCAGTAAGGTTAGCCGGCCAGGCACCGAGGTCTGTGCGCCGGCGTTCCTTCAGCCCGGAATAGAGTAGTATGTCACGCCTCTGGCAATCAATCCTCTCGCTGTGGGCCTGGCTGGTCCTCGTCCTCTGCATTCTGATCTGGTTCCCCCTGCTCCTCGTCGTGCGGCTGTTCACCGCGCCGTTCGATCGTGGCAACTACGTCACCGGATATCTCTTCCGGCGCATCGGCCCGGCAATGGCCACCCTCAACCCGCTCTGGCGTTTCGGCTACTCCGGAAAAATGCCGGATGACCCCAGAAAGCCGTTCGTCGTGGTCTCCAATCACGAATCCTTTGCCGACATTTTGCTCATCAGTCATCTCCCCTGGGAAATGAAATGGCTTTCCAAGGCCGAGCTGTTTCGGATACCGGTCATGGGCTGGATGATGTGGTTGGCGGGCGACATTCCGGTGAAGCGTGGGTTCGGTCCCAGTGCGGTCGAGGCCATGGAGCGATGTCGCCAGGTACTGCGAAACCGGGTCTCGGTGATGATTTTCCCCGAGGGCACCCGGTCCAAGACCGCCGAGCTGCTGCCGTTCAAGGACGGCGCATTCCGTCTGGCCATCGAGGCGGGCGTCCCCATTCTTCCCCTCGCGGTCTCCGGCACCCGGACGGCGCTGCCCAAGCATGGCTGGCGATTCGGCCGTTCGGCGGCGGAAGTCCGCGTCCTCGAGCCGTTGGAAACCAGCGGGCTGACGTTGGATGACGTGCCCGCGCTCAAGGCGAAGGTCCGGGACCTGATTATCCGAACCCGGGATACGCTCGCCGCCGCGCGAGGGTGAAGTACAGTCACCTACCCAAATCGCCCGGTGCGCGCACCCGTCCCACCGCGCCGGCCAGCGCCAGCAAGGTCAGCAGGTAGGGCAGCATGAGGAACAGTTGATAGGGAGCATTCACGCCGAGTGCTTGCAGCAGATACTGGAGCGCGGTGGCCAGTCCGAACAGCAGCGCCGCGAGCGCCACGCCGGCCGGGTGCCAGCGACCCAGGACCACGATCGCAATCGCCAGAAAGCCCCGTCCCGCTGTCATTCGCTCGGCAAACGTGCCCACCTGAGCCAGCACCAGGGTGGCGCCGCCTAACCCTGCGAATCCTCCTCCAACAATGGTTGCTCCGGTCCGGATCAGGCCGGTTCTGACTCCTGCGGCGCGCGCCATCGCGGCTGCTTCACCAGTTGCACGCAGGGCCAGCCCGAGGCGGGTACGGAAGAGTACCCACCAGACCAGAGGGAGGGCGGCAATGGCGAGATAAGTTGGCGCGGGTTGGTCGAAGAGCGCCGACCCCAGCACGGGGATCCGGGAGAGACCTGGAATACCTACCGTTCCGAACGTCGGTATCGTGAGACCCGCACCGCCGGCTCCGAACGCTTGCCGGTAAATCGTTCCGGTGAGGCCGATGGCGGCGAGCGTGATTGCCGTGCCGGTGATGATCTGATCGGCTCGGGCCCCGATGGTCAGCAGCGCGAAAACGGCGGCCAGAGCCATTCCCGCCAAGGCGGCGCAGACCATTCCAGCCCAGGGTCCTCCCGCCACGGCCCCAATGGCCGCGGCGAGAGCCCCGGCCAACATGGTGCCCTCGATTCCAAGATTGATCACGCCGGAACGCTCAGCGACCGTCTCGCCGGTGGCGGCAAAGAGCAACGGCGTTGCTACCCGCACGGCCGCCGCAAGGAAGGCGGCCGCAAGCGTCAGGACCTCGGTCATCCGGTGGTCCGGCTGGCAGCAGGCCGGATCCTTCGGATGATGCGAACGCCGCTCCAACCGCCTTTGGGAGCGGTGGCAAGCAGGGCGACGATGATGATCACCGCTTCCACCACGTACACCGCTACGGCAGGTACGCCGGCCTCGCGCTGCATGGCGCCCGCTCCGGCCTCCAGGGCTCCAAACAGAATTCCGGCAAAGACGACGCCGATCGGATGGAGCCCGCCAAGCAGAGCCACGGCGATACCAGTGAAGCCGTAGCCGGGCGACAGGTTTTGGAACAAGGCGCCGGATACGCCGCTGACCTCGACTCCGCCGGCCAGTCCGGCCATCGCCGCCGAAAGGAAGAGCGCCATGGCACCCATCTTCTGGCTGTCTACTCCCCCACTCACCTCCGCCGCCCGGGGACCGACTCCGACCGCCCGGAGCCGGAAGCCCCACAGCGTTCGGGCGAACACAAACCAGAGGACCCCCGCGGCGAGCAGCGCGATCAGGAAACCCGCGTGCAGACGGGTCCCGAACAGCAGGGGAAGCCGCGCCGAGGCCGCGATGGGATCACTCTGAGGATAGATATGGCTTCGCTCCTGGAGCGGTCCCTGGACCATGAGGCTCACCAGCGAGTCGGCCACAAAATTGAGCAGCAGGGTACTGATCACCTCGATGACGCCGAACCGGAGCTTCAGCCAGACCGGTATTGCCACCCAGGCGGCCCCCGCAAGGGCGGACGCGAGCAGCAAAGCTGCGATGCCCAGCGGTGCGGAACCGCTGGCCACATGGAGCCCTACCCAGGTAGCCGCGATCGCTCCGGCGTAGAACTGCCCTTCAGCTCCTATGTTGAAGACACCGGCGCGAAAGGCGATGGCGATTCCCAATCCGATCAAGATCAGGGGCACCGCGCGGACCAGGGTAGCCGATGTGAAGGCGTACCAGGAGCCGAAGGCGCCGGACCAGAGCGCCGCCAGCGCCGGCTGCGCGTCGTATCCTGCTGCCTCCAGGCCCGCCATGAGGATGGTAAGTCCCAGAACCACCGCAGCCGCTGCCCAAGCCAGGCGCCTCATCTCTGCCCCTCGGTCCCCAGCATCAGGTTCCCGATTTCCGTCCTGGAGGCGGTGAAGGGCACCTCAGTGATTGTTCCCCGGGCCACCACGACCACCCGTTCGGCCAGATGGAGAACCTCATCGAGATCGCTGGAGTGAAAGAGAACAGCCGCTCCCCCGGCCGCCGCCGACCGTAGCCGGGCGTGTACGGCCGCTGCCGCTGCGACGTCGAGCCCCCGGGTAGGATTTTCCGCTACAATCACCGCCGGTTGGCGCGCGAGCTCACGCGCCACAATCAGCTTCTGCTGATTCCCTCCGCTGAGCGACCCGGCCCGCGCGTCTGGTCCGGCGGCCACGATTCCGAACTCATTCAGGAGCTCTGCCGTGCGACCTCGAGCCTGCCGCCACCCGATCCTCCCAGCCCGGACCCATGGAGCCTCGCGGCCCAGCCCCAGGACGACGTTCTCGGTGAGGCTGAGCTCCGGGATGAGCCCCTCGGATGTACGATCCTCGGGAATGAACCCAATGGGGCGAGCCACCTCGAGCCTGCCTCTGAGGGGCATGATCCGTCCAGCCACCGTCCGCAGGAGCTCGCGTTGGCCGTTTCCCTCCACCGCCGCTATGCCCACGATCTCACCTTCCCGAATAGCCAGGGATCCGCGTCGAACGGCGATGCCGTAGCCGCTCTCCCGCGAAACTTCGAGGGCTTCAAACCGGATCAGCTCCCGTCCGGTTGGAGGTCGGGCGCGGCGCCCCGATGCGGGCTCGGATAGGAAGGCGAGATCGGGGCTCGGTCCGATCATGGCGTGGGCCAGGGACTCTATCGTCTGCCCAGCAACGGCTCCGGTATATGTGACCTGGCCCTGCCGCAGTACGGTGACCCGGTCTGCCATCCTCAGAGCCTCGTCCAGCTTGTGAGTGATCAGCACCGCCGAGCGGCCCGAAAGGGTGAAGGTCCTGATCACTCGAAGCAGCTCCTCGGCTTCGGCTGGGGCGAGGACCGCCGTGGGCTCGTCGAGGAGTAGAATCCGCGCATCGCTTGCAAGGGCCTTCAGGATCTCGAGCCGCTGCTTGAGCGCCACCGACAGACGTCCAGCTCGCTGGTCTGGGTCGAGCGGAAGACCGACCCGCTCACTCAGCGCCCGGGTTCGAGAACGCAGTTCCCGGGGCCGAACGCTCCAGCCGGCCACCAAAGCCACGTTTTCCGCCACGGTCAGCGCCGGGATCACGGTGAAGTGCTGATGCACCATGCCGATGCCGGCGCGACGTGCCTCCCTGGGTGATCCGATGGAGCGAGCCAGGCCATCGACGCGAACCTCTCCCGCGTCTCGTCGAACCAGGCCGTAGGCCACATGCATCAAGGTGGACTTGCCCGCCCCGTTCTCCCCGAGCAGAGCCTGCAGCTCACCCTCGGAAAGCACGAAATCGGCTCCGCGCAGGGCTTGCACGGAGCCGAATCGCTTGTCTATGCCGGCCAGCTCAAGGACCGGGGTCACTCTGCTCAGAGTCCGGTGGGATGGTCGTGGAAATCCCACTCCAGCTCAAAGCGCTCCGCCAGGTGTGACGCCATGGCCTGGACGCCAAGCGTCTCGGTAGCGTAGTGGCCGGCATAGACCACGTTGAGACCCCACTCCATGGCATCGAAGTAGGTGTGGTGCGGACCCTCTCCGGTGATATAGGTGTCGAGACCAGCGTCGCGCGCCGCCGCGATCATGCCGCCGGCGCCGCCCGTGATGATTCCAATCCGCCCCGGCTTTTCGGGCCCTCCGGCGATGAGGGTCGCGCTCCCCTTCAGGGTGTGAAGTACTCGGTCAAGCTCCCACGCGAGCGCCTCCCGCGTCAGGAGACTGTGCGGCGTATGTCCCCACACCCCCATGAGAATCCCCCGATAGTGGCCGAACCAACCCTCGACCTGGATCCCCAGCCGTTCCGCCAGGACGGCGTTGTTCCCTACCTCGGGATGCACGTCGAGCGGGATATGGGCAGCGTAGAGCGGAATGTCGTGGTTGAGCAGCGCCTCCACCCGGCGGTACCTCCGTCCGGTGAAAGGCACATTCCCGTCCCAGAGAAGCCCGTGATGGACGAGCAGCAACGGGGGAGGTTGCCCGGGCTCCAGGGTGGCGATGACGCCGTCGATGGTAGCCTGTGAGGCGTCGACTGCAGCGACGATGCTACCGACCCGGCCGCTATTCTCGACCTGAAGGCCGTTGACCGCATTGGTCTCGTCCGGGACCTCCCGGATCCGGAGGTACTCATCCAGGTAGCCGACCACCTCCGCCAGGGGAGCTCCGGGAGTCACGGTCGGACCCGCACCGCGCTTGCCTCCATGGTCCTGGGCCGAGGGGCTGCCACCAGGGTGCCCTTGGCCATCGAGTCGGCCGCTGCACTCATTCGCGTCTTCAACGACGAAGGCACCAGACTGTCCAGGCTGGGGTTGGCCACGTACTTCACCACCCCACTCTCCAACCCGAAGGTCTGGATATGCGGCACGAAGCTGCCTGACTTTACGGCAGAGGCCACCAACAGGAAGGCGTGCGGCAGGTCGATGACCGCGCTGCCGGGAACATGGCCTGGAGCCAGGCTGGACTGGTCGGCATTTGCGCCGAACACGTATATGCCAGGGTGCTGCTTTGCCGCCTGGAAGACCCCAAGCGCGGCGGCATCCGCGTTGTGATGGAACACGTCGACGCCTGCCCCGATCAAGGCCAGCGCGGCCTCCCGGCCGGCGGCCGCATCATCGAAGCTATTGAGGTAGATCTCCCGGCTCCGAATCCTGGGGTTTACCGCCTTCGCCCCGTTGACCCATCCCTCGTACGCCGCCTTGATCGGGGGGAGCTCAATACCGCCTACGAAGCCGAGGATATTACTCCTGGTCAGCTGACCGGCAACCATACCGGCAAGGTAACTGGCCTCCTCGAGTCGGAAGATGATCGGCGAGACGTTCTCCCTGGATCTTCGTCCTGATGTCACAATGAAGACAGTCTTAGGGTAGTCTGCCGACACCGCCTCAGCGGCATCTTGGAACTCGAAGCCATGGGCAAAGACCAAGCGGTAGCCTTGGGCGGCGTAGGTCCGGAGGGCCTCGCTCTGATCGGCGGGGGTTCGCGCTTCCACATGGCTGATCTGTAGGCCGAGTGAGTCGCGGATCCGTAACAATCCCTGATAGGCGCCGGAGTTCCAGGCGGCATCGGCCACGGACCCTGGAGTTACCAGACCGACCCGCATTCCTGTTGGCCGAGCTGGGGAGCACGAAACAAGCGCCAGTATGAGGACAGCATGGCGCCGCACAAGAAGCATAGGGTTTCTACTTGAGACAACTGCGGAAATTTGCACCGGTCAGAGCCAAATGGTGCGCGTCAAAGTTTTATTTTCCACAGACTTAAGCCGATTATCAACTATTGTGGGAAGTCGCTACCGGATCCCCCTTGCCTGATTGGTCCATTTTCACCTCCCCAGTGACTCGAGCCCCCTCCACGATCGATATTCTTGGCGTCAAAATGTCGCCAGTTACCAGTGCGGTCGCCTGGAGCTCCACCCGTTCTCGGGCATGGATCGCTCCGCTCACCTGGCCGGCTATCACCGCCTCCTGAGTGTGGAGGTCCCCTTCGATGACCGCCCCTTCAGCTACGAGAACCTGGGATCCCACCCGCACCGTACCCCTGACCCGACCTTCGACCCGGACCACACCTTCTGTCTCCAAGTCTCCAGTCACTGTCATATCGCTGGCTATTATAGAGAAGGGGATCTGATCGGTACGCCGTCGCTTCAGCTCGTTTCCTTGGTCGTCCCGCGCCGGGCTGGAGAAGATGCCCATTAACGCCCCTCCTTCACCATTGTCAAAGGATCCAGAGACAGCCCCCGCAGACGGATCTCGAAATGGAGATGGGGAGCCGTCGATCTTCCGCTGTTGCCGCTGAGCCCAATAACCTCGCCGGCTGATACTGTCGTTTCCGGTGTCACCAAGATGCGCGATAGGTGACCGTACATGGTCTGGTATTCGTCGGAGTGGTCGAGCAACACAAAGAAGCCGTACTCCGGGTCCTCACCGGCCTGCCGCACCGTCGCCCCTCCCGATGCTCGGACCAGATTGCCAACCGGCACCGCAATGTCTATCCCCGGGTGGGCCTCATCTCGACCGCCAGCCTTGACCTGACCCCGCGTTATGTACCCAGGCTCATCCAACGGCCAGTGTCTCGGCAGACTCACGCCAGTGGTTTGGTCGACTACCGATGCCAGGCGAGCCCGAATGGGAGGAGCTACGGGGAGAGAGGACGACATCGCGACCGGGTCCCGGATGATCTCGCCCCCCATCATCTGGCGGACCTGCGTGTACCGCGATTCGGCGCTGTCCAGAGCGGCCGAGAGCTCCCTTACTCTAGTGTTCTCCGCTCGAAGCCTCGCCAGCTCACGCTCCATACCGGGGACGCGGGCGGCTGCGCGAAGGAGAGGGCCGTATAGGGCGAGGACCAAAAGCACAATCACTGCGGCGATCGCGCCAGTCCACGTGCCTAGCCGGAGCGCCCAAATCGGAATCCGAAGGTTCCGGGTCTTCGTGGTTCCATCACGCTGGATGACGACGGTGACCGCGCGGCCCCGCTTCCGCTTCCTCATCCTGCGTACGGCTCACCCAGGATCAGCTCGAGCACGCGCGCGAGATCGTCGTTGGAGTAGTAACTGATGCTGATGAACCCGCGGCCACGCCGGCGCGACGTCACCCGCACGTCCGTCCCCAGTCGCTTGCGTAGTGCATCCTCTACTCTGCGGACCTCCCCGCTTGCCATTTTGGGCTGAGGACGCGCACGCTGTGTCGGCGCTGGCGCTACACTGTCAGTAGTCGCATTGGCGACTGGCTCAGGCGCATCACCTCGCGCACGCGCCTCGATTTCGCGGACCGACCAGCCCTTCTCCACGGCCTCCTTAGCAAGTCGAATCATTTCTGCCTCGTCTGACATCGCCAGCAACGCACGGGCGTGACCCTCCGACAGGCTTCTCTCCTGGATCAGGCTCTTGACCTCGTCCGGCAGCTTGAGGAGTCGAACCAGGTTGGCGACGGTGGATCGATTGCGCCCGACTAGACGGGCGATCTCCGCCTGCGGCAGCTTGAACTCTTCGCCCAGACGGTGATAGCCGGCTGCCTCGTCCATGGCTGTCAAATCGTTCCGCTGGAGGTTTTCGATCAATGCCAGGGTTAGAAGGGTCTGATCATCCACATCTCTGACCACGGCAGGGATCTTGGGCCACCCCAAACTCTGCACCGCCCGCAAGCGGCGCTCACCAGCAATCAACTCATACTTGCCATTTCGCGGGCGAACGATGACGGGCTGCAGGAGACCCGATGCCTCGATCGATGCCGTAAGCTCGCCGAGTTCGTCTTCATCGATGTGGGTGCGAGGCTGAAAGGGGTTGGGTAGTACGTTGCCGACCGGCAGCTCGCGAAGGGCTCCCGAGGCCTGGGCCTGCTCCCGGGACACGGAGCCAAGAAGAGCCTCGAGGCCTCGTCCCAGTCGCTTGGTCTCACTCATTGGCGGTCACCTCGGGGAGGGGGTCGGGGTCGGGATCGGGGTTGGGGTCTGTATCGGCGAGAGGGGTAGTGTCGTGCGCGGAAACAAGCGACGGCGGCTCCTCTATGACAGCGGCTGGATTCTCAACCCTGCGCATCAGCTCCTGGGCTACTGCCAGGTAGCTCTTGGCGCCCACCGACTGCACATCATATAGAAGAATCGGTTTGCCGAAGCTGGGCGCCTCAGCCAAGCGCACGTTCCTCGGAATAGGAGTGAGAAAAACCTTGGCGCCGAAATATTCCTTGGCATCCTCCGCCACCTGCCGACAGAGGTTCAGGCGAGAATCGTACATCGTCAGCAGGACTCCGTTGATGGCAAGTCCAGGGTTGAAGTTCTGCTGAACTAGCCTGACGGTGTTGAGAAGCTGCGAGATCCCCTCCAAGCCGTAGTACTCGCATTGGATCGGAATGAGCACGGCGTTAGCCGCGGCGAGCACATTTAGCGTCAGGAGTCCCAGGGAGGGGGGGCAATCCACCACGATGTAATCGTAAGACTCCTGAAGCCCCGCAAGAACTTGGCGAAGCTGCGCCTCCCGGTTGGTGCGGTCGACCAATTGGAGCTCGGCGCCAACCAGGTCCTGGGTAGCCGGAAGCACTGACAGGAAGGGCAATGCGGAGATTCCGAGAATCGAGTCTCCCGGCGGCCGGCCCTCAACCAGCGACTCGTACAGGGAGAGCTCGACGGTCTCCTTGGCGATTCCTACTCCGCTTGTCGCATTCCCCTGAGGGTCGGCGTCGAGAAGAAGCGTCCGCCGCTCGGCGATCGCCAGCGATGCCGCAAGGTTCACGGCGGTCGTGGTCTTACCCACGCCACCCTTCTGGTTTGCAATCGCTATGACATGAGCCATAGGCGTAGTTTGCCTCAAGATATTAGGCGGCAGCCACTTGGGTGTGTTTTTGCCACCAAACTCGCGTAGGGGGGAGACGAGAGCCGTTCAGCGGCCACCCGAATATAGGCCCTTGCTAGCTGCGTGCAATCTCCTGCGCCCATAGAAGCCTGCTTAACGCGATGCCGAGGCAGAGAGGCGGCATCAACCAGGCAAGAAGAACTGAGTGTCACCAGTCTGACGACACGCTGTTCGCAGTTGTTGGTAGAAGGATGATGTGGGTAGGGAAAACCTGTGGTTGTTTCGCGTGAAACTAGATCGGACTAGGGATTCACAGTTTCACGTGAAACTGCGCGCGCTGGATTTCGGAGCTTTAGGATCTCAAAAACGAGCGACTGAAGGTCGCTGGGCGATACTCCAGGAACGCGTCCAGCCTGGCCCAATGAACGAGGGCGGATGGTCTGGAGTTTCTCCCGGGCCTCATAGGAGAGGCTCGTGAGAGTTCGATAATCGAGATGATCCGGGATTAGAAAATCATTCATCCGTGCTAGGCGCTCTGCCGCTGTCTGCTCCCGGACCAGGTATCCAGCATACTTGAACTCGATGTCCGCCCAATCGCCCGAGTCATCGGTGGAATCACGCCCGACGCTCAGAAGCAGCTCCGAAAGCGGTACCTCAGGCCGGCGGGCCAATTCCGCCATGCGGACGGCTGCGGTCAGCTGGGAGGAGCCCAACCGCTGAAGAATAGGATTGGCGATGGCGGGGCTGATCGTCGTGGATTCCGCGATCGAGCGTACCCCTTCTTCTGCTCGCAGTCGCCCCTCTGCTATCCGCTCCTCCGCTGCGCTGAGCAAACCGAGTCTCCGGGCCAGCGGATACAGACGACGGAGAGCATTGTCCTGTCGCACCAGGAGTCGGTACTCGGATCGCGAAGTGAAGAGTCTGTACGGCTCGTCCACCCCTCGGCTGACGAGATCATCCGTGAGCACCCCAATGAATGCCTGGTCGCGGCCCAGCACCACGCTCTCCAGGCCCGTTGCATAGGCGGCTGCATTGAGTCCAGCCACCGCGCCCTGACCCGCTGCCTCCTCGTAGCCGGTGGTCCCGTTCACCTGACCAGCCAGGAAGAGCCCCTGCACAATCTTCGATTCCAGGGTGGGTTTGAGCTGGGTCGGCGGGTAGTAGTCGTACTCGATCGCATATCCTGCCCGAGTCATCTGCACCGCTTCCAGACCCGGCACAGCACGGAGGAACTCCAGCTGCACCTGCGGAGGTAGCGACGTCGAAAGCCCATTTACGTACATCTCCGACGTGTCCAGGCCCTCGGGTTCGAGGAACACCTGGTGGCGTTCAGCGTCGGGGAACTTGATGATCTTGTCTTCTATCGATGGGCAGTACCGGGGACCTCGTCCGCTGATCGCTCCGCCGTACAAGGCAGAGTCCTGAAGGTGGCGCTGCACGATCTGGCGTAAGGCCTCCCCAGTGTAGGTCAGAAAGCAGGGTCTCTGCTCCGGGCGCCCGGCCTTCTGATAAAAGGAAAACCAAAAGGGATCCGCATCGCCGTCCTGGCGCTGGAGCTGGGCCAGGTTGACGCTCCGACCGTCGATTCTTGGGGGAGTTCCAGTCTTGAAGCGCTGCACCTGCAACCCAAGTTCTTCGAGATGGCGAGCTATATCCGGCGCCGGGGCGTCGCCGGCTCTTCCGGCTGGGATCTTGGTATCCAGCCCCTGGTGAATCAGGCCCCTCAGAAAGGTCCCTGCAGTAAGCACCACAGCTGGAGCCCGGTAATTCATTCCATCCAGTGTCCCGACACCATCCACTCTGCCACCTGACAGCAACAGGCTGGCAACGGTTCCCTGGGCAAACTCGACTCCTGCGTGCCGCTCCAAGAGGCCCCGGACCGCCCGCCGGTAAAGCCCGCGATCGCATTGAGCGCGGGGCGACCAAACGGCAGGTCCCTTCGAGCGGTTCAGCATCCGGAATTGAATGCACGCGAGATCGGTGGCTCTGCCCATCACGCCGCCGAGCGCGTCGACTTCCCGAACGACGGTCCCCTTGGCAATTCCGCCAATAGCGGGATTGCACGACATCTGTCCGATCGTCTCGAGATTCTGAGTCAGCAGGAGGGTTCTAGCACCACGACGAGCAGCGAGGGCGGCAGCTTCCGCCCCAGCGTGACCTCCGCCGATGACGATCACGTCGTAGCGTTGCATGGGAGTGCAATCCATCGAGTTGCTGGAACGCGGGAATGGAGTGCCAGCATCATGGCACTATGCGATCACGACTGGTACAGCACTGCGAAAGAACGAGTTAGGTCCCGACGCGTTCGCCTAATCGGGTTATGCGGGCAACGTCGCTGACTGGGACCACTAGATGCTTATGCTCGCTGCGAACCCCGAACCTGGCACTCTTCCTTATATAGTCTTCCCGGGACAGCTCGGGACCGTCATCGTGAACCCCCACGTCCAGCAGATGCACGCCGCTCGCATCCGCACTGTCGTAGCGTCCGACGTACGTCCTTGATCCACGCGTCTCGACCACCACGGTAATCCCGTGGAGCTCCGCATGGCCTGGATGAAACACGTGCCCCGACATTGTCACCCCTTTAGACCGCAGCGCCGCAGAACTTCTCGAAAGCCGCCGTCAAGTCAGCGGCGATCGACTGGGGCGTGCGTCCTTCGATCTGATGCCGATGAACGAAGTGGACGACGTCCCCATCCCGGAGTAACGCCATCGATGGGCTACTGGGCTGATATTCTCCGAAGTATTGGCGTGCCCGGGCCGCGGCCTCCAAGTCCTGCCCGGCAAACACGGTGACGACCTGTTGCGGCACCACCGAATGTTTGAGCGCCAGGGCGAGCGCCGGCCGAGCATTTCCGGCCGCGCAACCGCAGACTGAGTTGACGAACACAAGCATGGACCCTCTCTGGTCGCCCAGAGCAGCATCGACCTCCGATGCTGTGGTGAGCTCTTTCGCGCCCAGGCAGGTGACTTCAGCTCGCATCGGGGCGACCAGCGCGGGATTGTACGGCATCGTTGATGTTCCTCGGTTTCGTTGCGTTTGAATGTTGAACCTTCTCGAGCCTAAAGCTCCTGTTCCCACCTACTCCGTTGAGACCACCGCGTCGGGCCGTTCCAGGGCGGCTTTAAGCGCGTGCCATGAGAGGCTGGCGCATTTGACCCGGACCGGGAACTGGGAGATGCCTGAAAAAACCGCGAGCTTGCCCAGCAACTCGGTTTCGGCGGGATCGAGTGAGCCGGTCACCAAGCGATGAAAACGGTCCACGAGCGCTTCCACGTCAGGCCGAGCCTTTCCCTTAACCGCCGTCGTCATCAGTGACGCGGAGGCCCTCGATATTGCACAGCCTGAGCCCTGAAAAGCCACGTCTTCGATCAGATCGCCTTCCATCCGCAGCCAGACAGTAAGCCGGTCGCCGCATAGAGGGTTGTGCCCCTCGACCCGTCGGTTGGCATTATCCATGGAGCGATAGTTTCGAGGAGCTCGGTTATGATCGAGAATCAGCTCCTGGTAGAGCGCATTGAGAGTCGCCATTAAGCCAACATCTTCTTGACACGTAGCAGACCATTCACCAGGCTGTCGATCTCTTCGAGCGTATTATAGAAGGCGAACGAGGCTCTGGCCGTCGCAGGGACACCGAAGCGCTGCATGACGGGCTGGGCGCAGTGGTGGCCTGCACGAATCGCCACGCCTTCATCGTCGAGAATCGTTCCGACATCGTGAGGATGTACTCCCTCCATCACGAACGACAAAACGCTCGCCTTGTTCCGCGCGGTGCCGATTACCTGAATACCGTCTATACCGACTACGCGTTCTGTCGCGAAGGTGAGCAGTTGATGCTCCCATGCTGCGATCCGCTCGAGGCCAATGCTGCTGACGTAATCCAGAGCCGCTCCCAGTCCCAGTACCTGTGCGATCATTGGTGTGCCCGCCTCGAACTTGGCGGGCAGCGGCGCCCAAGTTGAGCGCTCTAGCGTCACTGTCATGATCATGTCGCCGCCCCCCTGGTACGGGGGCATCCGTTCCAGCAGCGACTGTCTGCCGTAGAGTACCCCAACGCCGGTCGGACCATAGAGCTTGTGACCGGAGAAGGCGAAGAAGTCGCAATCGAGCTCTTGCACGTCCACTTGGAGATGGGGAGCCGACTGGGCCCCATCGACCAGCACTGGAATGCCGCGGGCATGGGCGAGCTCGATGAGGCGCTTGACAGGATTGATCGTGCCGAGCGCGTTGGAGAGGTGCACCACAGCTACGAAGCGGGTTCGGTCGGTCAGGAGCCGTTCGAAGGCCTCGATGTCCAACTCGCCGGCATCGGTGATGGGCGCGGCGCGCAACACCGCTCCCGTCTGCTCGCATACCAGCTGCCAGGGCACGATGTTGGAGTGGTGCTCCATCCCGGTAATGAGGATCTCGTCACCGGTCTTGAGAAAGGTCCGGGCATAACTCTGGGCGACGAGGTTGATGCCATCCGTGGTGCCCCGGGTGAAGATGATCTCGGCGGAGGAACGGGCATTGAGGAAGCGCGCGATCTTCTCCCGGGCCTGGTCATAGGCGGCAGTGGCCTGCTCGCTGAGGTAGTGGACGCCGCGGTGGATATTGGCGTTCTCGACCGTGTAGAAGCGAGTAATAGCGTCGATGACCGTCTGAGGCTTCTGGCTGGTTGCCGCGTTATCCAGATAAACGAGCCGCTTGCCGCGGATCCGCTGGTGGAGGATGGGGAAGTCCTCGCGGATGCGCTGGACGTCAAGCGGGGCAGCGGGGCCGGGTACCCGCGAAGCGGGTGGAGGCAGCGGGAGAGCCACGACCGGAAAAGTCATGTCGCGATGTACCTTTGCCGCCCCGCCGCCCCGCGTGTCATCGTCCCTCGTTCAATCGCTCGAGCAGGAGCCGGTTCAGCTCAGCGCGGACGGGCTCCAAGGTAACCTCCTCGATGACCTCGGCGGCAAAGGCGTAGGTAAGCATCCGCCGTGCCTCGGCTAACGGGAATCCACGGCTCTGGGCGTAGAACAGGGAGACCTCATCGAGCTGTCCGACCGTCGCCCCGTGGGTGCATTTCACGTCGTCCGCGAAAATCTCCAGCTGCGGCTTGGTATCGACCTTGGCGAAGTCGGAGAGAATCAGGTTCCTGTTGGTCTGCTTGGCATCGGTCTTCTGGGCCTCCCGCTGGACCATGACCTTGCCATTGAACACCCCGCGCGAGCGGTCGTCGAGTATCCCCTTGTAAACTTCCCAGCTGTGGCCGTGGGGATGGTCGTGGTAGAGGACCGTATGGTTGTCGACCAGCTGGTCGCCGTGGGTCAGGTAGAGACCGTACAGCAGAGCCTCGGCGTACTGGTCGGCCAGCCGGGCGTTCAAGTTGTGGCGGGCCAGAGCCGCTCCCATGGCCAGGGAGAAGGAACGGTAATGGCTGTCCCGGGAGACCTCGGCCTGGGTGGTGGCCACATGATAGGCGGCCTCGCTCTCCCGTTGAATCCGAGTGTGCTCCACCCAGCTATTTGGCCCGGTCCACACTTCGGTGACGGAGTTGGTCCAGTATCGGGCTCCGGGAGCGAGGGTCACGTAGCTCTCGACCACCGACGCCCGCGCGTTGCGCTCGACCACGATCAGGTTGCGGGGATGGGTGACCGTGCCCGTCGCATCTGCGGTGCTGACGAACACCAGGTTGATCGCCAGGGACAGATCCACGCCGGCTGAGACATGGACGAATCCGCCGTCGCGGAACAAGGCGGTGTTCAGGGCTGTGAAGGGATTCTCTTCGATCCGGGCATACTTAGCGAAGTGCCGCTGCAGAACCTCCCCACCATTGCGGAGCGCCTCGGCGATGTTGGTGGCAACCACGCCAGCCGGCAGGTTGCCGGGAGAGGAAAGAGCCGGGGCGTACTCCCCGTTAACGAAGACCAGGGTACACCATTCCTCATGACCGAAAATGAAGGGCGCGAGCTGTTCCCGGGCGATCTCTTCGCTCACGCCGGTGGAGGGGCGCCAAGACGTCTGCGCTATTGCGGTTACCGGGGTGAACCGCCACTCCTCTTCCCGAGCGGTGGGAAACCCGGTGTGGGCAAATCGATCCATGGCAGAGCGGCGGATCGGCTCCAGCCATTCGGGGCCCTCCACCGTGGCTGCGCCGGCGAAGTTTTCGAATTCCTTGAGGTAGGCTCCACTCACTGGGCCAACGCCTCCGCCTGGGCATCCACCCATTCGTAGCCCCTGGCCTCGAGCTCGAGCGCCAGATCCTTGCCCCCCGACATGACCACCTTGCCGTTGGAGAGCACGTGTACGAAGTCGGGCACGATGTAGTTGAGGAGCCGCTGGTAGTGGGTAATGACGATGAACGCGTTATCGGGCCTTCGAAGCTGGTTGACCCCAGCTGCCACGGTTCGGAGCGCATCGATGTCCAGCCCGGAGTCGGTCTCATCCAGGATGGCGAGCTTGGGCT
The DNA here is from genome assembly GCA_041500125.1 of Gemmatimonadota bacterium. GTDB lineage: Bacteria > Gemmatimonadota > Gemmatimonadetes > Gemmatimonadales > GWC2-71-9 > CAVVWJ01. Next base: position 343 of record JBGQLP010000036.1, on the reverse strand, counting down.
CGAGCACGGCTAACTGCAGGATCTCGTTACGCTTCTTCTCTCCCCCGGAAAACCCGGAATTGACGGCGCGCTGCATGATCTCAGGACCCCAGTCTACCACCTTCAGTTTCTGCTCCAAGAGGTCCAGGAAGTCCATCGGGTCTACTTCTTCCTCACCCCTTGCCTTCCGCATTTCATTGTAGGCCGCACGAAGGAAGTAGGCATTACTCACGCCGGGGATCTCGACCGGATACTGAAACGCGAGGAAGAGTCCCGCCTGGGCGCGCTCCTCAGGCTGCATGTCCAGGAGGTCACGGCCTTGGAAGAGGACCTGGCCGCTGGTCACCTGGAGCGCTGGATGGCC